>CBFFZW010000034.1:0-42794 GCA_965646445.1 uncultured Christensenellales bacterium
TCTGGGCGCGGGGAGCTTGGCTCCCCGCGCTTTTTTACGGGCAGGAGCACGGAACGTTATGACCGCAAGCGGTTTCCCAACGGACAGACCTTGCGCCGGGTAAGCAAAGGATTCTGCACGAAAGCCGCCGCCGCCCCTTGCGCATCGGGGGCGGGCATGGTACAATATTCTTCAGCGCCCCCGAAGGCGCTTTTCACCGATGATATGCTTCAGCCTCGCCCTGTCTTCAGGGGGAACGGCTTTCGCCAGAAAGGATCAATACCATGCAGGTTATCCATCCGCAAGGGATGTACAACGGCCTTCCGCCGGAAAACGTCTTCATCGCCCTGGACGATCTGGGTACCGAGCTGGGCGTGGGGTATGTGGTTCCCCAGTATCAGCCCCACCTGGACCCGGAGTGCCCGCTGAATCTCTATTTTACCATGGACTGCCAGCCCTCCGCCCGGTATGTGCTCTTTGGCGCGCTGCTGGCCAGGGCCCGTCAGCTGCGGGATACCAACCCCAATGTGGGCGCCCGGGCCTACACTGCCATCAGCCCTCTGGATGAGGCGGCCCAGGCCTTCTATCAGCATAACGGTCTGACCCTGGACAGCGCGGATGAACTGGTGGGCCTGCAAATCCCCGCGGGCGACGGTCGGATTCCCATGAGCTGCACGGTGGCCGCCATCCCCCTGAACACCCAGGAGGAGCAGATGGCGCTGCTCCAGCGGCTTCATCAGCATGACATCCAGAATGTGGACGGGCTGTATTTGAACAATCTCCAGCATCTGCCGCATTTCCTGGCCCTGGGCCTGTACCGCAATACCGACCTGATCGGTGAAATCGTTCTGGCCGGGGAGGGCGACGCCTGTGAATTGGTGACGGTATACATCGTTCCGGGCAGCCGCCGGCAGGGCATGGGCCGGGCGCTGGTGCACCGCTGCATGGCCATCATGGCCGCTGAGGGCGTGACCCGCGTCACCTGCCGCACCATGACCCGCAGCACCCCCATGCGCCGCCTGCTGATGTCCTTCGGCGCCGTCACCCTGCGGGTGAACGCCCTTTTCCCCAGCATCAGCCTGGATAATCGGCTGTAAAGGAGGTGCAGCATGGCGAAGCTCTATTTCCGTTATGGCGCCATGGGCTCCAGCAAAACGGCCAACGCCATCATGGTGCAGTACAATTATACGGAGCGCGGCCAGCGGGTGCTGATGGTCAAGCCCAAGCTGGATCACCGCGACGGTGAACGCACCGTGCTTTCCCGCTGCGGGCTTCAGACCGAGTGCGTTTTTATGGAGGAGGTTCCGGGGCTGGATGTCCGCCAATACGACTGTGTGATCGTGGACGAGGCGCAATTCCTGACCAAGGCGCAGGTGGAGCTTCTCGTGCGCATTGTGGATGAAATGAACGTCCCGGTGATCGCATACGGCCTGCGCACGGACTTCCAGGGCAACTTTTTCGAGGGCAGCCTGTGGCTGATGGCCTGGGCTGATACCATTGAGGAAATCAAGACCATTTGCTGGTGCGGCAAAAAGGCCATCTGCAATGCCCGGGTGGTGGACGGCCGGGTGGTCAAGCAGGGGGATCAGATCCTCCTGGGTGGTTCCAGCCAGTATGTTTCCCTGTGCCGCAAGCACTGGCAGCGGGGGGAGCTGAAGGAAGACGAGTCTGCGCGGGGATGACCCGCGGCAGGCTCTTTTCTTGATGCGGAGCACAGAACCGCATCCGCTGAAAGCCGCATCGTTGATATACATGTAAAACAATCATCCCGCTGCAAATTCCATCATTGACACAATCCCGCGTGTGGCTTACAATAGACAGTGGAAAATTATCCATGCCGCGCCTGGACAGGCATCCGGGCGAACGACGTGATATGGAGGACTGACGGAATGGCTCACACCAGAAATGTTCGCAGGATATGGCTGACCGCGATGGCGGCGCTGCTGGCGGCGCTCATTGGCGGCGCTTCGGCGGAGACTTATCCTTTCACCAGTGTGGCGACGGTCAAGGTGAACATGCGGCGCGCTGCGTCCTCCTCCTCTGTGGTGCTGGAGCGGATCGAGGCGGGCAACACCGTCACCGTGGTGGGCGAGAAGGGCAATTATTACAAGGTGCAGTACGCCGGGCGCACGGGCTATGTGATGAAGGAATTCATCTCCACCGCCTCCGGCGTGATGGTCACGCCCGCGCCCACCGTTGAGCCCACGGCCACGGGGTATCCCTATGATACCGTCGCCACGGACAGCGTGAATCTCCGCGCCCGGGCGTCCACCTCCTCCCAGAAGCTGGCGACCATCCCCAAGGGCGCCGCCATCACGGTGAGCAAGGTGTCCGGCTCCTTTGCGCAGGTGAACTACAACGGTACGGAGGGCTATGTCAAGACGGACTATATCCTCCTCAAGCGCATCGTCAAGGCGACGGCCACCCCCATGGCTGCCACGCCCATTCCCACCGTCGCGCCCTGGGAGAGCGCGTCCAGCTATCAGGTGCTCCAGCGGGGCTCCACCGGCAGCCAGGTCACGGCGCTGCAGCAGGCGCTGATGGAGCTGGGCTTCCTCACCGGCAGCGCGGACGGCAACTTCGGCGCGGGCACGGAGCAGGGCGTGATCGCCTTCCAGGAGAAGAACAGCTACCCCGCCACAGGCGTGGTGGACGCGAACCTGCAGGCCTTCCTGTACAGCGGAAAGCCGCTGAACAGCCGGGGCGTCAAGACGCAGATCAAGACCCTGGCGCCTGTGGCCGGCGTCACCATCCGGCTGAACGACCAGGGCGAGCTGGTATCCAAGGTGCAGACGCGCCTGCGGGAGCTGGGCTATTACACCGGCGACATCACCGGCGTCTACGACAAGACCACCCAGACGGCGACCAAGGACTTCCAGCGTGCCAACGGCATCAAGGTGGACGGCGTGTGCGGCGCGGAAACCCAGCAGAAGCTGCTGGGCGGCGGCGGACTGGCCTCGGGGGCGACGGCGACGCCCCAGCCCACGGCGATTCCCACCCCCGCACCGACCTTCCAGGTTCCCGGGGATACCGTTCGCAAAGGTGATTCCGGCGCGGACGCCCGCCTGGTGCAGCTGCGCCTGAAGGAGCTGGGCTATTACACCGGCGCGGTGGACGGCAAGTTTGGCTCCGGGAGCGTCGCGGCCCTGGAGACCTTCCAGAAAAAGCACGGCCTGATTGACGACGGCGTGGCTGGCCGGGATACCTATGACATCCTGTTCACTTACAGCGCCCTGGCGGTGGATCAGCTGGCGACGCCCGCGCCCACCGCGGTGCCCACCATCAACCTGACCCCTGCCACCTATCCGCCCATCACCCGGGATAATGTGGTGCTGATCCGCGAGGGTGTCAGCGGCAATCAGGTGACGCGGCTGCAGAACCGTCTCACCCAGCTGGGGTATTATGTGGCCAATGCCAACGGCGTGTGCAAGGTGGACGATGTGGCCGCCATCAAGGCCTTCCAAGAGCGCAACGGCCTGAAGGCGGATGGCGTGGCCGGCTATGACACGCAGCTGAAATTGTACAGCGAGGCCGCGCTGACCTATACCGGCGCCCTGGCCGGCGGCACGGTGGAGAGCTTCACCACCCTGCGCAAGGGCATGAAGGGTGAGGCGGTGGCCGCCATGCAGCGCAGGCTGATCGAGCTGGGCTACCTGACCGGCGCGGCGGACGGCAACTTCGGCACGCAGACCTCCTCGGCGGTGTACGCCTTCCAAAAGGCCAACGGCCTGGTGCGCGACGGCAAGGCAGGCACGAAGACCCTGTCCCTGCTGTATTCCGCCACAGCCACCGGCGCGGCGCCCGTCGTGACGCCCACCCCCACCGACAGCCCCATGGAAACCCTGCGCCAGGGCGACGCCAGCGGCGCGGTCAAGGACATGCAGCAGCGGCTGATTAACCTGGGCTACCTGACCGGCGCGGCGGACGGCAAGTTCGGCGTGCAGACCTACCGGGCGCTGCAGGCCTTCCAGCGGGCCAACGGCCTGGATGTGGACGGCATTGCCGGCGCGAAGACCCTGGCCCGGCTTAACAGCGGCTCCGCGGGAGACGTTACGACGCTCGCGCCGGCCACTGCCACGCCCGGGCAGTCGGGCGGCGGCAATGGCATCAGCTTCCAGATTACGGCCTCCGCCGTCCGCTATGCCAACTGGTACAGCGAGGTGCGCGGCCGGGCCAAGCAATACCAATACGCCACCATCTATGATTTCTCCACGGGCATTTCCTGGCAGGTACACATGTTCTCCTTTGGCAACCACGCGGAGATCGAGCCCCTGACAGCCGCCGACACCGCCAAGATGAATCAGGCCCTCGGCGGTACCACCTGGAATCCCAAGGGCGTATGGGTGATCTTTGGCGATGGGCGGATCTACCTGGCGTCCACCCACTCCACCCCCCACGATGTCCAGCACATCACGGACAACAACTTCCCCGGCCACGCCTGCCTGCACTTCCCCCGCACGCAGCAGCAGGTGACGGCCATCGGGCCTTATGCCACCAGCCATCAAAAGACCATCGACGCGGCCTGGCGAACCACCCAGGACATGATTCAGTAAACGCCGCGTTTCCTCTGGCGCACCGGTAGGCGATGCCGGTGCGCTGTGTTTTGTCCGGGCGGTATAGCGGGATGATTTGCCCGTATACTGTCCATGGGCATTGTTCATGGCCTGGCGGGGCAAGCTATGCCCAACGATGATCGAAAAAGGAGGCGTGGCATGAAGCAGCGCCAATCATCTCCCGGCGTCCACGCGGAGGACTGTCCCGGCCCGTTGTTCCGTTTTGTGCGGGCTGTCTGCCGGGGCTATCTGGGCGGTTCCTACGCCATCACCGGCGAGCCGATCCCTGAGGGCGCGGCGGTGTACATCGTGCATCACCAGAACGCTGCCGGGCCGGTTCAGGTGATGGCGTCCTGGCCGCGTCACCTGTGCCTGTGGGTGTTTTATCCCTTCTTTGAGAAGAAAACCGCCATTCCGCATTATGCCCGCGTTACCTTCGGGGAAAGCCTGGGCGGACGGCGATGGTGGACGGTTCCGGCGGCATGGCTGTGCGGCCATCTGGCGCCCCGGCTGATTCGCTCGGCGGGCGCGATCCCTGTTTATCGCGGCGACGCCCGCATTCGCCGCACCTTCCGCTGCTCCATGGACGCGCTGAAGGCGGGCCACGGCGTGCTCATTGCCCCGGACATCGACTACAAGAGCAGCGACGAGCTGATTGGCGAGATCTACACCGGGTTCCTGACGCTGGGCGGGCTGTACCGCCGGGCGGAGGGAAAGCCGCTGCCCTTTGTGCCGATTTACTGCGATCGCAAGGCCCGAACGCTGGTGGTGGGTCGCGGGGTTTACCTGAAGGAAGAGGATGCTCAAGGCCAGCGCGATGCCGCTCAGGCCTTGCTGGAGGAAATGCGCCGCCTTTATGGCAATGCCCGGAAGAATGCCGGGGAGCAGCCGGCGGTAACGTCATCTTCAAGCAAAGCGGAGACATAACAAGGCCTCTCCTGCGATCCTTGCAGGAGAGGCCTTGTTTCGTTTGGTTTTAAGCGGTAACGGCCGCCTTGCCGCCCTCGCGGAGAATGGCCGTGCCCATGACGGCCAGGGTCAAGGCCATGACGGCGTAGAGCAGGCGGTTGTCAATGGGGGACTTGTCCAGGGCGAATTCGATGAGGATCACCAGGCCGATCCCCAGGACGAACAGCACGATGCGGATGATCTGCCAGGCAGTCCAGCCCTCCGCCCTCACCCGGCGAACAAGGCTGATGCCCAGCACCACGCCCAGGGTCACGGCGGCGGCAAGCATGTTGAACCGAACGAAGCCGAAGCGGATGAACTCGTCCTCCCGCAGGCTTTCCAGGATGATCTGGCTCACCCCCAGCAGGGTCACGAAAACCTCCGTGACGCGGCCGGGCCGGGTCTTTCCCGCCATCAGCAGGCAGACGACGAAGATCACCAGCGCCGCGAAGGCCTCATAGGCGAAGACCGGCAGCTGCCAGTCCCCGAAGACGTTGGGCACGGCGCAGGGGAAGAAATGCAGCGCTTCCGTTTCCACATAGTGGCCCAGGCCCTGGCTGGTGAACTTCTCGCCCATGCGTCCCGCGGCGATGACCAGGGCCGCGCCGGGACAGGCCAGATCCATCAGAGCAGGCAGAGGGCGATGGGCGCCCCTGCCGTACAGGGCGATGCCCGCCATGCCGCCCAGCACCGCGCCGTAGAGGTTGTAGCCCCCCTGCCACAGCTGCGGCAGGAAGCCGGGGCCGCCCAGATCCACCAGGATGAATTCCAGCATGGTCAGGCAGTAGAACAGCCGTCCGCCCAGAATCGCCCCCGCGATGGCCGCCATGGCCATCGACAGGCAGGAGGCCGGGGAGATGGCGGCGCTCAGCGACATCCGCCGGGTCAGCGACAGGGTGACGGCCACCGCCAGCATCACGCCTGCCAGCAGGCACAGGGCATAGGCGGTGATGGTCACGGGCCCCTCGGCGTAAAGCACAATCAGCTCGTTCATTTCGCGGCGCCTCCTTCATCGGGCACGGCGGAAACGAAATACAGAATGTCCCCGATGGAGCGCACCTTGCCGGTGGAGAGAGAGTTGATCTTCTCGTTGTTCAGCACCACGGTGGAGGAGGAGCCGCCGTCCAGATTGAAGGCCTGCATCGCGCCCATGTCATAGCAGAACTGAGCGAAGTCGGCCATGGTTAGCCCGGTGGAGCCTTTGTTTTCCGGGCCCTCGGTGGCGATGATGAGGTAGGAGAGCCTGTCCATCTGGCAGATGGCCAGGCGCTGGGTCTTCTTTTCAGGGGTGCACTCGCGGATGGGGTATTCCTCCGTCTTCACCCCGTCGATGACAAGGCCCGGGCCGAAGACCAGCATCTGCACTGCCTGGCCGCTGAAGGCGTCCACCGCCTCCTGGGCGTTGGTGGGCAGGATGGTGAAGTCCCCCTGATCGTCGATGATGAGGGTGTGGTACAGATCGGTATAATTCTGCCGGAGCACCTGGCCGTTGCGGATGATGTAGCCTTCCTTGCGATGAACGAAATTATCGCCGTTGATGGCCAGAACGGCGTTTTCCCGCTTGGCGATGGCCGAGGCGCGGGCAGTAGCCTTGGAGGGATAGGGCTTGTAGGAGGCCGCGCGCAGCTGGGAGGCGTCCGCTGCCTGAACCCAGACCAGCTGGATGGTGGTGTCATAGGCCCGGGTGTACTCCACCCGCACGGACAGGGAGGGGTCGACATAGCCGCCCCGGTCGGGCAGGTAGCCGCCGGCGTGAGGGGCATAGGGCGCGTCCGCCAGATAGTCGATGGGCTCGACATCAGCGGCCTCCAGGGTCACGGGGGCGTAGGCGGGATAGGCCTCCTCGCCGATGGCCAGGGGCGTGGCGGAGGGCACCAGGAAAACCATCAGCGCCAGCACCAGCGCCAGGGCCAGGATACGAAGCAGGGTCTTGCCCATCAGGAGGGCCTCCTTCAACGATGAAATATTCGCTCAATCGAAACACGATATGACAAAAACTATTATACGGGTTTTTCCTGCCCTTGTCAAAGGCGGGAGCCTGTTTTCAGGGTGAGGAAGGCGCAAATCGGCTGAAAATTTACATAGGAAGGCTTCCTGGCAGCATGGACAATTGCAATCCGAAGGAAAATGTGGTACAGTGACCATAAACATTAGACCGTGAGGAGGGCAAGGCGTGTTGGAGAGCAGAGAGGCCGGGCAGTCCCTGGGCTGGCCGGGCTGGGTCGCCGGCGCGCTGGGGGCCCTGTGGCTGGGATTGTTCCCGCTGTGGCAGGACGGCAGCTTCAGCCATATCACCCGGGCGAAATGGGTGGGCGCGCTGATCCTGTGCGGGGTGACGGCAACGGCGGTGCTGGTCAGCGCAGCGGTGCTGCTGGCGCGCCGTCAGGGCCGGGGAAGGCTCCGGCTGCATCCCGCCCAGGGGCTGGCGCTGGCGTACCTGGCGTGGGTGGCGCTTTCCGCCTGCCTGGGCAGCTATGCCGGAAGCCTCAACAGCCGTGCGGAGCCGACGGTATGGATGGGGGCCATCCGCTATGAGGGCTTGCTGACCCAGCTTTGCTATATCACGATTTTCCTTTGCATGAGCCTGATGCGCCCACGGCTGACCTGGGTGCTGCGGGCGACGGCGGCGGGGATCATCCTGCTGTTCGCCGTAACCATGCTGCAATATGCCGGGCTGAATCCCCTGGGGCTGTATCCGGCGGTCCGGAGCATCCGCACCAATTACGAATTCCAGGGCACCATCGGCAACATCGACATGGTGAACGGTTACCTGTGCCTGGCCGTTCCCCTGACGCTGGGAGGCTTCCTCCTGGGCCGTCGGGCCGACCCGCTGCTGCTGGCGGGAGGCTGGCTGGGGCTGATGGACATCCTCCTGATGGAGGTGCAGGCGGGCGTCGTCGCCATGCTGGTGATGCTGGGGCTGCTGGCCCTGCTGATGCTCCTGCGCCCGGAAACCCGCAGCCGGGGGATGGTGGTGCTGGGCGTCGCGGCGGTCTGCGTGGCCATCCGCAGCCTGCTGGCGCTTCCCTGGCTGGACGGCACGGAAAACATCGTTTTCCCCTACTACGCCACCAAGATCAAATGGCTGGTGATGGCCTGCGGGCCATTGTGCTGGCTGCTTGCGGCCTGGCTGCGCCGTCATCCCGGCCCCGCGCTTTCGCCCTGGCGGACGGCGGTTTTGGCCCTGGCGGTGATCCTTGTCTGCGCGGGGGCGGTGTACGCCCTGCCCATGCCATCCGGCGGCCTGGGGGAATTGCAGCAGGTTCTCCATGGCAATATCCAGGACAGCTACGGCTCTTACCGCCTGGGCATCTGGCGCAACACTCTGCTGATGGCCCGGGAGAGCCCGATCTTCGGCACGGGGCCGGATACCTTCCTGTATGCCATGGGCGACCATTTGAAGGCGGCGGGGATCACCTACCCCGAGACCTTTGATAACCCGCACAATGAATTTCTGGCCATTCTGAGCAACAACGGCCTGCCTGCCCTGGCGCTGTACCTGGCGATGCTGGGGAGCATCGCGGCGGCCTGCCTGCGCCGAAGGGGTCAGCCCGAGGCCCTGGTGCTTCTGGGCGCGATCCTGTGCTACATGGCCCAGGGGATGTTCAGCTTTTCCATCTGCCTGGTGACGCCCATGTTCTGGGCGGTGTGCGGCATGGCCTGCGCCTTCAGCGCCAAAGAGCCGCCGCTGTCTGTCTTTTCAAAGAAAGGAGTTCAGTCATGATTCCCAACACGCTTCTGCGCCAGAAGGCGCGAAAGGCCCTCTCGCCGGTGCTGCCGATTGCGCTGCTGTGCGCCCTGATTGCTTCCCTGCCCTCCCTGATCAGCCAGACGGTGGGGATTCTCACCGGCGGCAATTTGCAAATGTACATCCTGAACAGCGTCCAGACGCCGGAGCAGCTTATGGCCCTGGCCTCCGACCCCAACCAGCTGCTGACGCTGCTTCAGTCCTACCCGGAAAACGGGCAGCGGCTGCTGGCCTTGGGCCTGTCGGTGCTGTCGTTCCTGATCTCGCCCTTCCTGAGCGTGGGGCTGTATCACACGCTGCTGCGCGTCCTGCGGGGGGAGGAAATCAGCGCGGGTACGGTGCTGGAGCGGGCGGGATGCTTCTTCAAGGCCCTGGGCCTGAATCTGCTGACGGCTCTGAAAACCGTGCTGTGGACGCTGCCGGGTATGGCGGTGATTTTCCTGAGCATGGGGCTTTTGATGCTCACCCGGCAGGTGCAGCTGTTCACCCTTGTGTATACCCTGGGCCTGATTCTTTCCATGGTGCTGATGCTCCGGGCCATGCTGCATTATTGTCTGGCTAACATCGTCCTGGCGGAGGATCCTGACCGGGGCGTCATGGGCGCCCTCCGGGAGAGCATCGCCGTCATGCGGTATCGCAAAATGCTGTTCATTAACCTGCAGCTGCCCATGTATTTCCTCCTGATTCTGGCAAATATGCTGGAAGGCATGATTTCCGCGCTGCTGGGCACGGTGCTGGCCTCCACGGTGATGATGGTGATTCAGCTGGTAATCAGCGTATATATGTCCATCAACAGCTGCGCGTTTTTTCAGACGTATCGGACGCGGCAGGAGTGAGGGGATATTTTCTTTGGAAAGCTGACCGCTCATAAAGATGCGGGCCGAAGGTTTCCAAAGGGCGATCGGAAAGCCCTTTGGCCGCGCCGCAGCGCGGAATTCCTGCTTGATAAAAATTTCGGCGTAAAGGTGGTTTGCCCTTGGCAGGGCAATGGTGCCGTTAGGCTGTACTTTCTCCTCGGAGAAAGTACCAAAGAGGATTGGGGGGCGCTGAGTTTAACCTGCTTGGCCAGCGCCCCCCAACCCCCCCGTGGCATAGCATGTTGAGCGTGGCTGTAACCGAGTCACCAGCTAATACCGCCTCGCAGGGGCGGTTGTCCACCTCCATTGGAGCAGGCGTGTGTCCAGCAGGCGGCGAGGTTCTCGTCTGCATGGCTTCGCGACGTGGTTGCACATGGGACTGGAACCGGCGGAAGAATCCAGCGCAGTGGGGCCAGCCGGTTTCGGCAAGCGTCGGGGGCGTCTGCATGGCTTCGCAACGCGGTTGCACATGAGAACGGTTACGGAATGATCCTGAAACAAAAGAGCGCTTCGGGCATCGCGCCGATGCCCCGAAGCCGCCATGAATTTGAAGGAGTCTTGACAATGGAGCATTGGGTCAGCGCCTGGGGCAGCGCCGTCAGCGTGGCGGAGAACCGCCCCGAGCGGTATGCCCGGGACATCACCGTGTGCTACCCCATCCGAATCCCCTTTGACGGTCAGGCCCTCCGCCTGACCTTTGACAATTTCTGCGGCACCGAGGCCGTCACCCTGGCGAAGACCACCGTTCTGGCGGGCGGCCGGTTCTATCCTGTGCTTTTCGGCGGCCAGGGCGCGGCGACCATCCCCGCCGGGGAGCGGGCGGTGTCCGACCCGGTGGCGCTTCCGCTGCGGGGAGAGGACGTGGTTCGGGTCAGCTTCTACCTGGCGGATTTCACGCTGATGCGCTCGGTGGTGTTCGCCTGCGGGCCTCTTTCAGAGGGCCTGTATGCCAACGGCGATGAAACGGAAAACCCCGCCATCAGCATCCACACCTCCCGCAAGACCCACCTGTTCTATTTTCTGAGCAACGTGTCGGTGCTGACAGCCAGGGAGAACCGCGCCCTGGTGTGCTATGGCGACTCCATCACCGCCCAGGACTGGCCGGACGACCTGGCCCTGCGCTGCGCCCGGGAGGGCTTCCGCCGCACCGCCGTCATCCGCCGGGCCACCAGCGGTTCCCGAATCCTGCGAGAATACCATTGCCTGACCTATGAATCCTACGGCCTGATGGGCAGCCGCCGCTTTGCCCACGAGGCCCCCGCAGACGGCGCGGACGCCATCATCATTCAGCAGGGCATCAACGACATCATCCACCCGGTGGGTGAGGATGTCAACGTCTTCCGTCCCATGAGCGACCTGCCCACAGTGGAGGAGCTGATCGGCGGGCTGACGCGCTACATCGCCCAGGCCCGGGAACTCGGTTATCGGGTGTATGTGGGCACGCTGCTGCCCATGGGCGGATGGCGCACCGACGCGCCCTTCCGCCAGGAAATGCGCCACGCCTACAATGACTTCATCCGCCATACGCCGCTGATTGACGGCTGCATCGACTTCGACCGAGCCCTGCGCGATCCGGCGCGGCCGGACTGGTTCCTGCCTGCCTATGATTCCGGCGACCATCTTCACCCCAGCCGGGCGGGGTACGAACGCATGGCCATGGAGGTTCCCGCGGCGCTGCTGAGGTAGCCGCAAAGCGGTTTTCATCTGTCGCTTCCAATATAAATAAAAAAAGTTACGTCGCGTTCTGTCGCTGATGTCAGCGCCAAGGTAACTCTTGGTATGATAGATAGACATTAAGAACGACAAAAGGTGGCGCGACCATGCTGAACACAGAAGATTTCCTGCGGAAAATTCTTGGGCCTGTGCGCTCGGATATTCGTCCGCTGATTCTGGCTGTCGAGCATACGATGGAGCTGCTGTATCATGAGCAGCGCCGGGAAAACGATATTCGTGTGAGCCGGGACGTTTACGCCCATGTCGCCAAACAATTGGATAAGAAGGAACGGACGGTAGCCAAAGCGGTGCAGCGGCTGACGTCTGTTTTATGGGACGCCTTTGACCAGGAGCTGGTGCTTCAGGTGATAGGCAAGAAGCTGGCGTATCCGCCGGAACCGCGTGCCATGCTCTTTTATTTGGCTTTTTATCTTTATCATGAGGAGGCGTATCACAGCGCGGACAACCGCAATCCCTTTGAACCCATGGTTTCGTTTTGATAAAAAGGCTTGGCTCGGCAGGGAGTCATGCTTTCTTTCGTTTTTCTTCTTTCACGCTAAACAGAATATAACATTTTTTCTGTCGTATTCCATCACTGAACAGGGGCTCCGAAGTACTATATGAAAGGGCTTAACGTACTTTCAGCACAGAGGAGGAGTCCCACTATGACCCCAGCGGAAGCACTGCTGCACGATATTCTTGGTCCGACCCGCTGTGATGTTCGCCCGCTTGCCCTTGCCATGGAATACACCATCGAGAGCCTATATCACAAGGGACGTGAGACAGATATGCATGCCAGCAAAGAAATCTATCCGCATGTGGCCAGTGAACTGAAAAAGGATCAGCGCGCGGTGGCCAAGGCCATTGAACGGCTGACGGCGCAATGCCTGAATGCACTGAGTCCGGAAGCC
Organism: uncultured Christensenellales bacterium; assembly: GCA_965646445.1. GTDB lineage: Bacteria > Bacillota > Clostridia > Christensenellales > Aristaeellaceae > UBA11524. Next base: position 12,710 of record CBFFZW010000034.1, read on the forward strand.
CAGGAGAAAATCCTGGGCGAGGTGCTGCAATTCCGCCCTTCTCCCAGGGAGATGCTGTTCTATCTCACCTATTACGCTTACAGGGGCAAGCCCTACCGCACCGACAATGAACGGGATCCCTTCGAGCCGATCATCGGGTTCTGAATTGCGGCGGTCAGGCGGCCAAGGCTCGACGGATCAGGGCGTCTTGTTTGCCTTACCTTTCTTGTCGCATGATGTCGAAAAGTGTCGTTTGATGTGCGGCGGCTGCTTTGCTGACGGCGAACAATTCCCTGCCCTTCGCCAAAAAGCATTGTATTTTTTTCGTTCTCTGCTATAATGGTCGTGTTTCCATTGCCATCATCGGGCGAAAGCCCAAGGAGGAACGACCGTTGAGGATTGTAATCGCGGGCAACGGCAAGGTCGGCGCGGCGCTGACCCGCCAATTGTCCATGGAGGGCTATGATCTGACGCTGATTGACGCGGATCAGCAGGTGCTGGATGTAAGCCTGGAGCAATATGACGTGAATGTCATCCGCGGAAACTGCGCGTCCATGGACGTGCTGATGGACGCGGACATTAAGGAAGCGGAGCTGCTCATCGCGCTGACGGACGCCGATGAGACAAACCTGCTTTGCTGCATGACGGCCCATAAGCTCAACCCCATGCTGCATACCATCGCCCGGATCCGCAATCCGGAATATGCCGAACAGATTTACCGCATGCGGGACGCCTTTGGCCTGTCCATGGCGGTGAACCCGGAAAAGCAGACGGCGGATGAAATCGCGCGGCTGCTGCAGTTCCCCGGCTTCCTCAAGCGGGATACCTTTGCCAAGGGTCGGGTAGAAATTGTAGAGGTTCGGGTGGAGGAGGGCAGCCGCCTGAGCGGTCTGGCGCTGAGCGAAATTGAGCGAGTGGTTCGCACCCGGGTGCTGATTTGCTCGGTCATCCGCGACGGCAAGGCCATCACCCCCGGCGGCAGCTTTGTCCTCAAGGAGGGCGACCGCATCTTTATCACCGCTCCCACGCAAAACCTGGCGGATCTGCTCAAGCGCACGGGCGCGATCACCCGTCGGATTGAACGGGTCATTATCTGCGGCGGCGGGCGCATCGGCTTCTATCTGGCCCAGCAGCTGCTCCGAAGCCACATTGCGGTGGAAATCATTGACAAGAACCGGGAGCGCTGTCTGGAGCTGGCGGAGCGCCTGCCGGAGGCCAGCATTGTCCATGGCGACGCTTCCAATACGGATTTATTGGATCGGGAGGGGGTCAGCGACAGCGACGCGCTGATTACCCTGACGGGCCTGGACGAGCTGAATGTGATCGTTTCCCTGTATGGGAAGAACCGAAACGTGCCCATGGTCATCACCAAGTTCGGTCATATCGACAGCCATGGCCTGCTGAACAACCTGCCTCTGGACGGCGTTATTTCCCCCAAGGAGCTGTGCTGCAACAGCATTGTCCGCTATGTACGGGCGCTGAAAAATCAGGTGGGCGCGGCCATTACGGTGCATTCCATTGCCGACGGCCAGGCCGAGGCGCTGGAATTCCGCGTGGACGAAACCACCCTGCACTGCGGCGAGCCCCTCAAGGCCCTGAAGCTGCGCAAGGGCGTGCTGGTGGCCTCCATCAGCCGGGGGCCCCGCACGGAAATCCCCAATGGCGATTCCGTCTTCCAAAAGGGCGACATCGTGATTATCGTGACCAGCACGGACGGCGTCATCTACAAGCTCAACGACATCTTTGCATAATGGAGGCGCGCCGTGAATTATAAAATGGTGGGACGCTTTATCGCCCACATTTTGCTGGTTGAAGCGGTATTTATGCTGCCGCCCATAGTTATCAGCGCCGTGGACGGAACTGCCGCTACCACGGGAGCCTTTGTAATGTCCATGGCCCTGACGCTGCTGATAGCCCTGGCGCTGCTGATGCTCTGCCGGGGCGCCAAGAGCCGTTTTTACGCCAAAGAAGGCCTGGTTTGCGTAGGGCTGAGCTGGATTGCCATCAGCCTCCTGGGCGCATTGCCCTTCTACCTCTCCAGGGAGATTCCCGCGTACATCGACGCGCTGTTTGAGATCGTTTCCGGCTTCACCACCACGGGCGCTTCGGTGCTTGCCAACGTGGAGGGCCTCACCCGGGGCGCGCTGTACTGGCGGAGCTTCAGCCATTGGCTGGGCGGTATGGGCGTGCTGGTGTTTCTGCTGGCGCTGGTGCCGGAAGGCGAACGGGGCAGCGGCTTCACCATGCACCTGCTGCGGGCGGAAAGCCCCGGCCCCAGCGTGGGCAAGCTGGTCTCCCGGATGCGGCAGACGGCCATGATCCTCTATGTTCTTTATATCCTGCTGACGGTGCTGAATGTGGTCTTCCTGCTCCTGGGCGGCATGTCCGTCTTTGACGCGGTGTGCACGGCCTACGGCACGGCGGGCACCGGCGGCTTTGGCATCAGGAACGACAGCATCGCCGGATACAGCCCGTACATCCAGAATGTCTGCACCGTGTTCATGCTGCTTTTCGGCGTCAACTTCACCTGCTACTATCTGCTGCTGCTGCGGCAGTTCAGGGCGGTGTTCAGGGACGAGGAGCTGTGGACGTACCTGGGCATCGTTGCGGGCAGCGTGGCGCTCATCGCGGCGAACATCCGGCCTCTGTACGATACCCTGGAGGAAACGGTGCGCCACAGCGCCTTCCAGGTGGCCAGCATCATGACCACCACCGGCTTTGCCACCACGGACTTTGACCTATGGCCCAGCTTTGCCAAGGGGATCCTGATGATCCTGATGGTCATCGGCGCCTGCGCGGGCAGCACCGGCGGCGGCCTGAAGGTGGGCCGCTTGCTGCTGCTGCTCAAAAGTCTGCGGCGGAACATCCACATCGCCCTGCACCCCAGCAAGATTCAGGTGGTGCGCAGCAATGGCCGCGTGGTCAGCGAGCAGGTGCTGGACAACGCCAACGCCTATCTGGCCGCCTATGCCATCATCCTTTTCGCCAGCTTCCTGGTGATTTCGCTGGACGGCTTTTCCGTCACCACCAATTTCACCGCTGTGCTGGCCTGCTTCAACAACATTGGCCCGGGCCTGGAAATGGTGGGCCCCACCGGGAACTACGGTGCGTACAGCCCCCTGTCTAAGCTGGTGCTCATCGGCGATATGCTGGCGGGGAGACTGGAAATCTTCCCCATGCTGATTCTCATTTCCCGCAGCACCTGGGGCCGGAAATAAGGTTTGCGAGGCTCTCCGACATGGCGAAAGCGCCGCCGCGCCGGAGACCTTTTTTCATGCGTTTCTCATGGCGCGGGTACGCTGATTATGTTATAATAGGAGACAATTGGCGGCAGCCCCTTTCTGCCGCCCTGCCAAGGAGGATGTTATCATGCGACGCAAGGATCGCGAAATCGTCAGCCGCGCGGAAATGCTGGCTGTTCTTGATCGCTGCCCCGTGCTTCACCTGGCCCTGAACGCGGAGGAATCGCCCTATGTGGTGCCGCTGTCCTTCGGCTGGGAGGAGTGCGGAGGCGCGGTATGCCTCTATGTTCACGGCGCGACGGAGGGCCGTCGGCATGATCTGCTGGCGGCGGACGGCCGGGTGACCGTGGCGGCGGATACGTTCCATCGGTATATTGAGACGGCCGATGGCATTTCCTGCGTGTATGAGAGCGTCATCGGCACGGGCCGGGCGGAAATCATCACCGGCGAGGAAGCGGCCAGCGGCATGGCCTGCATTCTCCGCCACTGCGGCTACGCGGGGCGGGAGGTTCCCCCGGAGGCCCTTCGGAAGACGAGCCTGTGGCGCATCACCCTCGACATGATGACGGGCAAACGGAGGCTACCGTGAAGCGCGTGGCGGCCTTCCTGCGCCGGGAGGCGGTGTTCACCATTGCGCTGGCCGCGGCGCTGCTGTCCTTTCTCCTGACGCCGCCGGGGGCCCATGTGCTCAGGGGCTTTGACACAAGCACGCTGCTGATGCTTTTCAGCCTGATGGCGGTGGTGGGCGGACTGCGGCTGGCCGGGGCCTTTGCCTGTCTGGGAAGGGCGGTGACGGCGCGCATCCATACATGCCGGGCCCTGTCGGCGGCGCTGGTGACGGTGTGCTTCTTCCTGGCCATGCTGGCCACCAACGACGTGGCGCTGCTGACCCTGGTGCCCTTCACCCTCGCGCTGATGGCGGGGGCATCGGCGCGGGACATCATCCTGACGGTGGCGCTGGAAACCATCGGGGCCAACCTGGGCAGTATGGTCACGCCCATCGGCAATCCGCAAAACCTGTACCTGTATGCTTCGGGGCGGCTGGCCTTGGCGGAGTTTCCGACTTTGACCTGGCCCTACGCCCTGGCGAGCCTGCTGCTGCTGCTGGCCCTGACCGGGTGTGTTTCCCGGGCGCCACTGAGGGCGGAGGCGGAAACCGCTCCGGCCATGGAGACCCGGCGGCTGTGGCTCCACGGCGCGCTGGGCGTCGCGGCGCTGCTGGCGGTGGCCAAGGCGCTGCCGCCCTGGCTGGCCACGGCGCTGGTGCTGGCGGGCACGCTGGCTTTCGACCGTCAGGCGCTACGCCAGGTGGATTATACGCTGCTGGGCACCTTCCTGTGCTTCTTTGTGTTTGTGGCGTCGGTGAAGGAATGCGAGCCGGTGCGGGCCTGGCTGGAGGGGCTGATGGCGTCCTCGCCCATGCTGGCCTCGCTCATGGTGAGCCAGGTGATCAGCAACGTGCCCGCCTGTTTGCTGCTGGCCCCCTTCACCCAGGATACGGCGGCGCTGATGCTGGGCGTCAACCTGGGCGGACTGGGGACGCTGGTGGCCTCCCTGGCCAGTTTGATTTCCTTCAAGCTCTACGGCGGGGCGGAGGGGGCGCACAAGGGCCGTTACCTGGCCGTCTTCACCCTGCTGAACGGGGTGTTCCTGGCCCTGCTCCTGGCGCTGAACGCCCTGCTGGCGCGGGGATGACGGGGAAGACGCCGAACTTGCAGAAAAATGCAGTTTGCGCAAAAGAGACTTGCATTTTTGCCCCCTGTCCCGTATAATATGGGGCAGCGCCCGGGAATTTGCAGGATATGGCGCGAAGGAAGGGACACCCATGCAGGAAATGCAGGATATGATTGACCGGCTGAATCAGTCCGGCAAGCGCCTGAGCAAGGGCCATCGCAGGATTGCCCAATACATTGTGGAGCATTATGACAAGGCGGTGTTTATGACGGCCAGCCGCCTGGGGGAAAGTGTGGGCGTGAGCGAATCCACGGTGGTGCGCTTCGCCGCGGCGCTGGGATACGAGGGGTATCCGCAATTGCAGCGCTCCCTGCAGGAGCTGGTAAGCCATCGCCTCACGGCCAATCAGCGATTCGAGATGTCCACGGAGATTGATCCCCATGACGCACTGAACATCGTTATGAAGAGCGATATGCAGAATCTTCGCGGCACGCTGGAAACCATGGACAGCGCCGCCTTTGAGAACGTGGTGCAGCGGCTGCTGGGCGCCCGGGCCATCTATGTGATGGGCCTGCGCTCCGCCGCCCCCCTGGCTCAATTCATGGGGTATTATCTGAATTATATTTTTGATGACGTGCATCTGATTTCCTCCGGGGCCACGGACGTGTTCGAGGAGGTATCCAAAATGCGGGAGGGCGCGGTGCTGGTAGGCATCTCCTTCCCTCGCTATTCTACCCGCACCCTGGAGGCCATGCGCTTTGCCAAGCGCTGCGGGGCGCAGGTGGCGGCCATCACCGACGGCCCCATGTCGCCCCTTTGCGCCATTGCCGACGTGACCCTCACCGCCCGCACGGACATGGCGTCCTTTGTTGATTCCCTGGCCGCGCCCCTGTCGGTCATCAACGCGCTGCTGGTGGCCCTGGGTCTGAACCGCAAGGAGGCGCTGAGCCAGCACTTCCGCCAGCTGGAATCCATCTGGAATACCTACCAGGTCTATCTGGAGGAGGAAGGGCATCATGGCTGAGGTCATTGTGGTCGGCGGCGGCGCTGGCGGCATGCTGGCGGCTCTGTTCGCTGCCCGGGCGGGAGCCGGGGTGACGCTCCTGGAGCGCAATGAAAAGCTGGGCAAGAAGATTTACATCACCGGGAAAGGCCGCTGCAACGTCACCAACGACTGCACCCTGGACGAATTCCTGCGGGAGGTGCCGCGCAATCCGCGCTTCCTGTACAGCGCGCTGAGCTTCTTCCCCCCCCAGGCCATGATGGCCCTGCTGGAGGAGGCGGGCTGTCCCACGGTGGTGCAGCGGGGGCGGCGGGTTTTTCCGGCGACGGAGAAGGCCAGCGATGTCAACCGCGCCCTGGAAAGGCTTCTGCGCCAGGCGGGGGTGACGGTGCGGCTGAACACCCGGGTGAAGGCGCTGACCCTTGCCGATGGCCGCGTTGCCGGCGTGGAGCTCACGGAGGGCGGAAGCATACCCGCGGATCGGGTGATCCTGGCCACGGGCGGATGCAGCTACCCCATGACGGGCTCCACCGGCGACGGCTATGACCTGGCCCGGTCGGCGGGGCATACGGTGACGCCGCCCACGCCCGCGCTTTCGGCCCTGGTGACGGCGGAGGACTGGCCCAAGAGGCTTCAGGGCGTCAGTCTGCGCAACGTGGCCCTCACGCTGAAAAAAGGCAAAAAGGTGCTGTTCAGCGAATTGGGGGAGATGCTGTTCACGCATTTCGGCATTTCCGGCCCGCTGACGCTGTCCCTGAGCAGCCATCTGCCGGAGGATCCGGCGCAGGCCGAGGTGCTGCTCAACATGAAGCCCGGCCTGACCCCGGAGCAGCTGGACGCCCGGCTTCAGCGGGATCTTGCCGAGCAGCCCCGCAGGCAGCTGCGCACGGTTTTGCCGGGGCTTCTGCCCGGGCGGATGGCGGAGCTGTTCCCCGAGGTGTGCGGGCTGGACGGCACGAAGCAGTGCTGCCAGATCAGCCGCGCCGAGCGGGAGCGGCTGTGCGCCATGCTGCAGGCGCTGCCGGTGCCCATTTTGCGGCCCGCGCCCCTGGCGGAGGCCATCGTCACCCGGGGCGGCGTGGCGGTGAAGGAGGTTGCCCCCGCGACCATGGAGAGCCGCCTGACGCCGGGGCTGTACTTTGCCGGGGAGCTGCTGGACGTGGACGCCCATACCGGCGGCTACAACCTGCACATCGCCTTCGCCACCGGCGCCCTGGCCGGACAGAGCGCGGCGGAAGGCTGAGCGGGGTCTGTCGAAGCAGACCAATTTGATGTGGCAGGACGGAACACCGACAAAGGCATTAAGTGGTGCCGCAAACTCGCCGTCGGCAGACTGCCAATCGAAACTCGGCGGCATGTACGGCGATTTTCGCGCGATTCCGTTAGGAATCGCTTCCTTACGCGAACGAACGGCCGGGAGAACGGCTTTGCCGTTCGACCAGTGAGTGAGCGCAAGAAAATGGGGCAAGGCCCCCTCGTCAAAGTGGCTTTGCCACTTTGACGAAGCTAAGGAGTCGATACCTTTGAATTATATTGTGGTGGATTTGGAATGGAATCAGCCCTTGTCCTATGACAGCAGCGTCTACCGCCAGGTGGGCGACCGGCTGATCTTCGAGATGATCCAGATCGGCGCGGTGAAGATGGACGCGGCCTTCCGCATCGTGGACAGCGTATCCATCCCCATTCAGCCGACCCATTATGTGAAGATTCATCCCCGCATCCGCCGGATGACCCAGCTGGGCCCGGAGGAGCTGGCGGGGGCGCCCCAGTTCCTGGAGGCCATGGATCAGTTCGCGGCCTGGTGCGGGGAGGATTATACCCTGCTGACCTGGGGCTGCGACGATGTGAGCGTCCTCAAGCAGAACATGGACTTTTTCGGCTGCGGCGTGGCCCTGCCGCCCCTGTGCGACATCCAGCGCCTGTTCAGCGATGTGTACAAGACCAAGGAGCGCAAGGGCCTCAAGGCCGCCATGGAAATGCTGGAGATTCAGCCGGATGAGACGCGCAGCTTCCATAACGCCCTCAACGACGCCTACTACACCGCCCTGGTCTTCGCCCAATTGCCCAGGCCCGAGGATGTGCTGCGCTATCCCCAGCAGCCCCGGTCGCTGATCCATCAGGAGCGCCGCGACCGCCGCAAGGAGCGGGGCGAGGTGTTCGGCAGCCTGGCGGAGGCCCTGGCCAGCGAGAATGCCCGGCAGCCCCGGTGTCCCGTCTGCGGCAAGCGCACGCAGGTGGAGGAGGAGGGCTATGTGAAGCAGTGCGCCGATAAGTACATCGGCCTGTCCGCCTGCCCCCACCATGGGGGGCTGCTGATTCGCCTGCGCTTCCGGCCCACGGATGACGGCAAGCGGATGATGACCATGAGCGTTGCCAAGGCCACCGCCGCCAACCGGGCCTACGTCCACACCAAGCGGCTGCAGATGGCCCAGAAGCAGGAGCGTTACCTCCAGGAGCACGGCGCGCTGCCCGACCCGGAGGAGGAGCTGATGACGGCCGAGCGCACCAGCATGCCCTTTGACGACTGAAAGGAGGCTCCCCCATGAACATCACCTATAACGATACGGCCCGCGCCATGCCGGAGCGCGCCACGGCCGCCGAATGCCTGAAGGCGCTGTCCGCCTATCCGGCGGGAACGATGGCCGCCCTGGTGGACGGCGTGGTTACGGAGCTGAATACGCCCATCGAGGGGGACTGCGCCATCAGCCCCATCACACTGGACAATGAGGAGGGCCGGCGGATCTACGAGCGCTCCCTGCGCTTTGTGCTGCTGCTGGCCCTGCGCCGGCTGTACCCGGGGGAGCAGGTGCGCATCGAGTATTCCGCGGGCTACGGCGTTTTCGTCCGGCTGCCGGGCGTGGCCATGTCCGAGGCCATGGTGGCGGAGGTGGAGGCGGAAATGCACCGCATTGCCGACGCCGCCCTGCCCTTTGAGCGCAAGCGCTGGGCGCTGAAGGACGCCATCCGCTATTTTGAGCAGGACGGCCAGATGGACAAGGTGGCCCTGCTGAGCCGCCGCTCCTATGAATATTTTGACATGTACAGCTGCGGCGGCATGTGGGAGTATTTCTACGGCCCCATGGCGCCCTCCACGGCCTGGGTGCAGGTCTTTGCCCTGGCCCCTCACGCGCCGGGCTTTGTGATGCTCAGAACGGATCCCGTGCATCATGACCGCCCCGCCGTCTATGTGGATCGCCCCAAGCATCTGACCATGTTCAGCCAGTCCACCGCCTGGTGCGAGATACTGGGCGTGGTGAACGCCGCCGATTTTTCCGCCATGGTGGAGCAGCACCGCCTGCGGGCCTTCATCCGCGTCAACGAGGCGCTGCATGACCAGGCCATCGGCGATCTGGCCCGCCAGATTGTGGACGGCGGCAAGCGCATCGCGCTGATTGCCGGGCCTTCCTCCAGCGGCAAGACCACCTTCGCCGGACGCCTGGCCATCCACCTGACGGTGCTGGGTCGCCGCCCGGTGCAGCTTAGCCTGGATAATTACTACCGCGACCGGGATACCCTGCCGCTGGAGCCGGACGGCTCCCTTGACCTGGAGGCATTGCACACCATCGACATTCCCACCTTCCAGGATCATTTGCTGCGGCTGACCCGGGGCGAGCAGGTGGAGGTGCCGATCTTCGACTTCCCCACCGGCAAGCGCCTGCCCAAGGGCATTCCCACGCGCCTGGAGCCCGGGCAGCCCATCATCATCGAGGGCATTCACGGGCTGAATCCCGCCCTGTCCGACACCCTGCCCCAGGAGCTGATTCACCGCATTTTCGTCAGCGCCCTCACCTGCATCAACCTGGACGACCACAACCGCATCCGCACCACGGATGTGCGCCTGCTGCGCCGCATCGTGCGGGATCATCAGTTCCGCGGCACGTCCCCGGAGCGTACACTGAGGATGTGGCCCAGCGTCCGCCGGGGAGAGGAAACGTGGATTTATCCCTACCAGGAGCAGGCGGACTATGTGTTCAACACCGCCCTGCACTACGAGCTGCCGGTGCTCAAGTATTTTGCCTACGATCTGCTGCGCCAGGTTACGCCCGGCACGCCCGAGGACATCATTTCCCAGCGGCTGCGCAAGGTGCTGCACTACTTCCCCGACATCGACCCCGCCATCCTGGGCGAGATTCCTCCCCTGAGCCTGCTGCGGGAGTTCATCGGCGGCTCCACCATGGAGCTGTCCTGAGGTAAACGGCGCGGCCCGGCCTGCTTTGTCCATTGACAAAGCGGGAGGGATGGTGTTTAATGGTGTCGATTGGGATGCTGAGCGGGGACGAAGGAGGTACCAACGTTGCAGGTGTTGCAATTCATCCTGATGGGACTGTCAGGCGTTTTCAGCGCGTTTCTTTTGCTGATGATGGTCTACCAGCTGTTTCTGAATTGCTTTGGATACAGGCGGGGGCAGAAGGACTACGCTGACCACGCCCCTGAGGCTCGGTTTCTGATTCTTGTGCCGGCGCACAACGAGGAAAGCGTCATCGGAGACATCATTGACAATCTGCTTACCATGGATTATCCGCGCGAGTTGTATGATTTCTACATCATCGCTGATAACTGCACCGACCGTACCGCCGAGGTGGCCCGGGCGGCGGGAGCCAACGTTCTGGAAACCCACAAGGATGGGCCGGACGGCGCCACAGGCAAGCCCATCGCGCTGAAAAAGGCGCTGAACATGCTGGGGGATTATCACGAGCGCTATGACCTGATGATGGTATTCGACGCGGATAACCTGATGGATCGCAACATGTTCCGGGAGATCAACAGCCAGTATCAGGATCAGGGAAAGCCGGACTTCATCCAGTGCTACCTGGGCTGCAAGAACAGGAATGGCATCATCGCCTGGTTCTATTATACCAGCTATGTGGTGGTCAACCGCTTCACTCAGCTGAGCAAAAACAAGCTGGGGCTGAATTGCTCCATCGGCGGTACCGGCTTCGCCGTCAGCACGGATTACCTTCACGCCAGGGGCGGATGGAGCACCATGTCCCTGACGGAGGATTTTGAGATGCAGGTGGAGGCCACCCTGGCGGGCAAGCGGATCCTGTGGAACCACTATACCCGGGTCTATGATGAGAAGCCGACCACCATTCGGGCTTCCTTCCAGCAAAAGACCCGGTGGAGCCAGGGCTACACCTTCGTGGCGGTGCGCAATACGCCCAAGATTTTCAAGGCGCTGTTCAAGGGGACGCTGTCCTGGCGGGAATTCCTGAGCATGGGCACCTACATGTACGGTATGTTCACCTATATCGTGGTGCTGCTGCAAACGCTGACATCCTGCCTGCTGATGCTGCCCTGCTTTGAGTATGTGCGCCATCCGGTGACGGTCTGGACGATGCTGCCCAGCGTGATTCTGTTCATATACAGCTATCTGTTTCTGTTTTACTGGGGGGCCTGGCTGGATGACGGCGAGCCCTTCCGCTGGCGGACGCTGCCGCTGCTGCTCTGGTCCCTGGTGGTGAATATCGGCATTTCCATGGCCAGCCAGGTGCTGGGCCTCTTCCGCTACCGCCATCAGCACACCTGGGTGAAGACGGAGCACAAGCTCCATGGCGACGCGGATACCCGCCCGGAGGGCAAGGGGCAGGCGTCCGCGGGCGCGTAAAAGATGGCCGCGCATTTTGGCAAGCCTGCAATTCGATGCAAAACGCTGATAAAAAGGCCCCTCGCTGTGGAATGTTGCTTCCGCAGCGAAGGGCTTTTTTCATGCTCTGACAAGGTTTTTTTCTGCTGTTGTAGCGTGGGCTTTCCGCATTTGGGACAGCGGGGCCATGCCGCTCACCCGATCACCGTCAGCTCCTTGGGCGCGTGGTTGAGCAGGCTGCAGCCATCCTCGGTAATGACAACCAGATCCTCAATTCTTACACCGAAGCGCCCCGGCAGATAAATGCCCGGCTCCACGGAGATGCACATCCCCGGCTCCATGACGACGGGCCGCCCCGCCACGTCGAAGGGCTCCTCGTGATAGTCGATGCCGATGCCGTGGCTGGTGCGGTGGGGATAATAGTCGCCGTAGCCCGCGTCGCGAATGACCTTGCAGGCCGCCTCGTGGATGTCGGACATCAGCACGCCGGGTCTGACGCTGTTCAGCGCGGCCAGGTTGGCTTCCAGCACGATGTCGTAGACCTCCCGCTGGAGAGGGCTCACCTCTCGAAAGAACACCGTGCGGGTCATGTCGCTGTAATAGCCGTCGATGCGCTTGCCCGTATCCACGCATACGGCGTCGCCGGGCTTGAGCGCCGCATTGCCGGGGGTGTGGTGCGGCTCGGCCGAGCCGGCGCCAAAGCATACCATCGGATCGCCCGCGAAGCGGCCCACGCCATGGGCCATAAAGCTGTCCGAAAACACCGCCCCCAGTTCCAGCTCTGTCATGCCCTCGCGAAGCTGGGCGAAGGCGCTGGCAAACACATCGTCGGTCACTTCGCTGGCCCGGCGCAGCAAGCGGATTTCGTCGTCGGTTTTGATGGTTCTGGCTTCCTCCACACAGGAGGAGATCCGAAGCCGCAGATTCGGACGCAGCTGCATCAGCGGAAGCAGGAAACGGCCCTGCAGGGTGCCGTCCACGCCGGTTTCCATGTTCTCCAGCAGGCCGCTCAGGTTGGAAACGGCTGCGCCTGAGTCGGAGTAGACGGTCACTTTGCAGCCCTCCGGCTCAATCACCGCCAGGACGTAGCAGAGCATTTTGCACCGCTCCTGCGTCACCACCAGCGCATCCAGACGATCCATGGGGTTGCACCACAGGCCGGTGAGGTAATAGATGGCCTGCGGCTGGGTCACAATCAGCTGTTCCACACCGTGCGCACGCATGCGCGCGCGTACACGCTCCAAGCGGTTCTGAATCATGCCTATCAACTCCTTTGCCACTATCTTATCACTTTTCTGCGCTGCTTCCCAGAAAAAGAATGCGCATTCTTCTGGCAAAAACGATCATTTTGTCCATGCGCCGCACCATAAAAAGTCATTTCTGCGCGTTTTATGCCTCAAACGGATATGCAAATTCAGGGCCAAAAAGTTATCATTAGCATTAGAAAAAATCCATACAGAAAGGTGATCGCTGATGAATCAGGAGCTTTTGACAAAGGTGGACGAATGGCTGAAGGCGCATCGTCAGGAAATCATTGACGATCTGATCGGGCTGGTGTGCATCCCCAGCGTATCCATACCCGACAAGGAGGTTCCCCCCTTCGGTCAGCCCTGCCGCGACGCGCTGGACTACATGTTCCGCCTGGGTGAGCGCCACGGCTATTCCTACAGAAATTACGATCATTATGTGGGCTCGATCACCTTCACCCAGGGGCAGGAGGAAATCGGCATGTGGGCGCATCTGGATGTCGTTCCCGTGCCCAATCCCGCCGACTGGGATTACCCGCCCTTTGAGGGAACGCTGGTGGACGGCCGTTACCTGATCGGCCGCGGCGTGCAGGATAACAAGATGGCCGCCATCGGCGTTTTCCATGTGATGAACTGCCTGCGCGACCTGGGGTTGAAGCTGCGCCGCCGTTACAGCCTGTACATGGGCACCAGCGAGGAGACCGGCATGGAGGACGTGCGATACTTTACCGCGCATTACAAGGCGCCGGATCTGTCCATCGTGCCGGATACGGGCTTTCCCGTATGCTGTGCGCAGCGGGGCTGCATGACCCTGCAGTTGGAGCTGCCCTATGCCCCGGCGGTGCGGTTCGAGCAGAGCAACAACCCCTCCGTCACCCCCGAGGAGATCACCGCCATTCTGCCCGATGGCCGCACCCTGCATGCCGCGGGGGATTCCTCCCACATCTTCAACGCTGACGGCATCAGCAACGCCATCGTCAGCATGCTGAAGGCGCTGGCCGATGTTTATCCCGCTGAAGGCGAAAAATTGACGGCCTTGGCGGGGATGATTAACAGCTGGCACGGCGAGTCCCTGGACATCGACTACGCGGACGAGCTTTCCGGCCCGCTGCAGATGGGCGCCACCGAGATGGCGTGGGCCGACGGAAGCCTGCGGGTGAAGCTGTATATCATCCTGCCTGTTACGGCGGACGCGGATGCGCTGTGTGCCAGGGCGCAGGCCAGGGTGGAGCCCATCGGAGCCCGCGCCGTCCGGCTGCGTCTCCGGCCCTCCTGCTCCTTTCCCACGGATCATCCCGTGGTGGAGGTATTAACGGACGTGTACAATCAGGTGATGCACCAGGACAGCAAGCCCTTCGTCATGTCCGGGGGCAACTACGCCGCGTACATCCCCAACGCCTTCGGCTTCGGCCCCGGAATGCCCGGGCGCGAATTCCCGCCGCATATTTTCCGCCCCGGCCACGGCGATTATCATCAGTGCGACGAGAGCGAGGACATCGAGCACATGCTCAACTTCATGCGGGTATACGCCCTGAGCATCGCCGCGTTGGACGAAGTAGAACACATCAGAGAATGATCGAACGGTTATAAGCAACACAAAGGTGGAGTAGGAACGACTAACTCGCCGTCGGCAGACTGTAAATCGAAAACCAACGAGTCCCTTCGGGGCGGCTAAACGGGGCGAAGCCCCTGCGCGGTGGTTTTCGTGCGATTCCGCCAGGAATCGCTTTCTTACACGAACGAACGGCCGGAAGATCGGCAACGCCGTTCGACCAGTGAGTGAGTGCAATGAAATGGGGCGAAGCCCCCTCGACAAAGTGGCTTTGCCACTTTGTCGATGACGTGAAGGAGTAAGAACATGGATTTTCAAAAGTATCTGGATGCGCTGCGCCAGGAGATCAAGCCCGCCCTGGGCTGCACGGAACCCATCGCCGTGGCGCTTGCCGTGGCCAAGGCCAGGGAGACCCTGGGCTGCCTTCCTGAAAGGGTCGAGCTGTGGGTCAGCACCAACATTCTGAAAAACGCCATGGGCGTGGGCATTCCGGGCACGGGCATGGTCGGGCTGGAAATTGCCACGGCGCTGAGCTGCGTCGCGGGCCATTCCGAATACGGGCTGGAGGTGCTGTCCGGCGCGGGCCCGCGGGATTACGGGCTGGCCCGTGATTACGCGGCCGCCGGAACCATCCGCGTTCAGAAAAAGGACACGGAAAAAAAGCTCTACATTGAGGTTCATGCCTTCGCGGGCGGGCATGAGGCGGTCTGCATCATTGAGGATGCGCATACCCACATTGCCCACGTTCAGCTGGACGAGCATGTGCTTGAGCACGATGCCTCCCAGACGCTGCACCCGGGCTCCTCCGCCATCCACCAGTTGGATGTGGCGGGGATTTACGCTTTCGCCACGGGCGTGGAGGTGGAGGAGCTGCGCTTCCTGAACGATGTGATCGCCATGAACGATACCATCGCGCGGGAGGGCCTTTCCAAGGACTACGGTATGCGGGTGGGCCGCGTGCTGCAAAGCGGGCGGGTCATGGAGGAGATGACGCTTTCGGACTATGTGTGCGCTTATACCTCCGCGGCTGCCGATGCGCGCATGGCGGGCTCCACCCTGCCGGTGATGAGCACCGCGGGCAGCGGGAACCAGGGCATCAGCGCCAGCTTGCCTGTGGTCGCCGCCGCGCGCAAGCTGGGCGCTGACGAGGCGTCCATGCTCCGGGCGGAAGCGCTCAGTCAGCTCATCACCATTCATATCAAGTCCCACATCGGCAAGCTGTCGCCCCTGTGCGGCTGCGCCATCGCGTCCTCCATCGGCTCGGCGGCAGGCATTGTGTATCTGCTGGGCGGCGGCATGGGTCAGATTCTGTTCGCCATTCAGAACATGATCGCCGATATTTCCGGCCTGATCTGCGACGGGGCCAAGTCCAGCTGCGCGCTGAAAATCGCCAGCTCCCTCGCCAGCGCGGTACAGTGCGCCCAGCTGGCCATGGCCGGCGTCACGCCCACCAAGCTGGACGGCATCATTGCGGAGGACCCGGAGGGGAGCATCCGCAATCTGGCCAACCTGGGAAGCGTCGGTATGAACCAGACGGATCGCGTGATTCTGGATATGATGATTGCCAAGTAAAAGCACCATACGCGCGGGTTGGCGCTACGGCCGAGCATTGAAGCCTTGTCTGAACGTCCGATCATGCGTTATAATAAGCCAGCGCTTTTCTCCATGGTTGGGGCGGAAGGAAGCACCGAGCTTGCGGAAAAGAGCATATGAATACACGAAAAGGTGATATCTGTGAATCAGCATGGTCCGCAGCTCAACATCTTTTACCGGCACTTTGATCTGCCCGCGAATTTTCCTGTGATCGGACTGCTGGGGGATTCCTGGAAAAGCTACTTTCAGCCGCCGTCACGGTTGCATTTTCATAATTGCATGGAGCTGGGCTTCCTGCACTCCGGCCGGGGCGTGGTTCATCTGGAGGATCGCGTCCTGCCCTTTGAAGGCCCCTGCCTGGTGATCGCCCCGCCCAATGTGCCCCACGCCCATACCGTGGAGGAAGGCGGCGTGTGCTGCTGGAACTGGATCTATGTGGATCCCCAGGCGATGCTGCCCCACCTGAATCCCCGCCTGAGCAACATGCTCAGCGAATACCAGCGGAACATGGGCGGCGAGGACTGTGTGCTCAGCGGCAAGGATCACCCGGAAATACTGACCGTTCTCGGCCTGATTGTCCAGGAAATGGAGAACACGCAGGTTCACTATCAGAACATTGTGCGCGATTTGTTCGGCACGCTGTTTCTGCTGCTGCTGCGCAGCTATTCGGGAACGGCCAAAAACGATCAGTACACCAACAACCAGCTGCGGTGCATCGCGCCCGCCATTTCCTATATCGCGGAAAACTATATGGAGGAAATCTCCATTGAAAAGCTGGCCCGCCTCTGCCATGTGAGCACCTCGCATTTTCGCCGCCTGTTCAAGCAGATGCTTGGCTGGTCGCCGCTGGACTATGTGCAGCTGGTGCGCATCGACCGCTCCTGCGTGCTGCTTTACAACTGCGATTATTCCGTCACCGAGATCGGGCTGCAGGTGGGGTATCCCTCTCCGTCCAGCTTCAACCGCCAGTTCCGGCGGATCCACGGCATCTCTCCCAACCAATGGCGGCAGAAGATGCGCAGCGAGGAAAACCCGGTGGTGACGGCGTACTTCAATTCGCTGCCGCCGTCCAACTATCAGTTCTTTCCAACGGTCACCCCTTCTTCGTCGGAGTCCGATCCCGAATAATGGAAGCGCGGCATTTTAGGCGTGCTTCCGGCTTTTCGGCCGGGGGATACAGAAAGGAGAAAGCAATGCATACCACGGGCGATTTTACCCTTCCCGGCGAGGCCGGTTACGAACGCCTGACCCTGGAGCTGGCGCAAAAATGGGGCGCGGATGTCATTCGTGATTCCGACGGCACCAGGCTTTCCGGCGAAATTGTGGACGCGGGCTACCGCATCTATTCCACCATCTGCATCATCCGTCAGCACAACGCCTTTGCCGCCGAGCATCCCGAAAGCCAGCAGCAGACCTTTCTGATCTCCAGGCCCGTGCTGGCCCAGGGGGACAGCGTTGTCATCCCGCTGATGGACGGCTATTTTGCCGAGCAGCTGCAGCTCAACGACAGCCCAGACGCCCTGCGCTATTACCAGGTCTATGACCGCACGGAGGGCCGCGAGGTGCCGCGTGATTGCTGGACCTATGCTGACGGCAAGGTCACGGTGCGGGGCTGCACGCCCTGGCACCAGTACACGGCCTCCTTCCTGTGCTGGCGCATCTGGGAAGAGATCAACATGTACAACCACACCACCAATAACTGGACCAGCGAGCATCTGCGTCAGCTGGATCCCCGTCATCCCGCCGCGTGGGCATATCTGCTGAAGTGGTTGGACGACTGGTGTGAGAACAACCCGCAGACCAGCGTGGTGCGCCTGACCAGCCTGTTCTACAATTTCGTGTGGATATGGGGCAGCGACATGCGCAACCGCCACCTGTTCACTGACTGGGCCAGCTACGACTTTACCGTAAGCCCCGCCGCGCTGGATGCCTTTGAGCGGCAGTATGGCTATGCCCTTACCGCCGAGGATTTTGTCAACGGCGGCAAGCGGCAGGTGACGCACATGCCGCCCACGCGGGTCAAGCGGGACTATATGGACTTTATTCAGGCCTTCGTGGCGGAAAAGGCCAGGGCGCTGGTGGACATCATCCATAGGCATGGCAAGGAAGCCTATGTTTTCTACGACGACAGCTGGGTGGGCATGGAGCCCTGCGGCGAACGCTTCCAGTCCATCGGCTTTGACGGGCTGATTAAGTGCGTGTTCTCCGGCTTTGAATGCCGCCTGTGCGCCTTTGCCCAGGTGCCGGTGCATGAGCTTCGCTTCCATCCCTATCTTTTCCCCGTGGGGCTGGGCGGCGCGCCCACCTTTTCCCCGGGCGGCGCGCCCGAGAAGGACGCCCTTCGCTATTGGCGCAGCGTCCGCCGGGCGCTGCTGCGCGAGCCGGTGGATCGCATCGGCCTGGGCGGCTACCTGCACCTGACGCTGGATTTTCCCGCTTTCAATGACACCATGGCCGAGATGGCGGATGAATTCCGTCTCATTAAGCGGCTTCACCAGCACGGCGCGCCTTATACGCTGCCTATTTGCGTGGCCGTGCTGCATACCTGGGGCGCTCTGCGCTCCTGGACGCTTTCCGGCCATTTCCATGAGACCGATCAGCACGCCCTCATCCACATCAACGAGGCGCTCTCCGGCCTGCCGGTGGACGTGCGCTTCATCAGCTTTGAGGATGTGAAAAACGGCGCGCTGGACGGCGTGAACGTGGTCATCAACGCCGGGCGCATGGGCGATGCCTGGAGCGGCGGCGACGCCTGGAACAGCGCGGAGGTTGTGTCCGAGCTGACCCGCTTTGTCCATGAGGGCGGCGCGTTCATCGGCGTGGGCGAGCCCTCCGCCGTGCCCGGGTACGATCATCGCTTCCGCATGGCCCATGTGCTGGGCGTGGACGAGGATGACGGCGCGCGGGTATGCCACGGCCGCTGGGCGTTTGAGGTGGATGATACCCTGCCCATCGCCGTGGCGCCGGACTGCCTGGGCGAGCTGAACCATCTGTATTTGACGGATGGCGATACCCATGTTTTGTGCGAGAAAAACGGCGTGCCGCAGATGACCGTGCATTCCTACGGCAAGGGCATGGGCATTTACATGAGCCATTTTGCCGTCGGCCCCGCCGGTACCCGGATGCTTCTGGAGACGCTTTTATACGCCTGCCATCTGCCCAGGGAGAGCGCGTGGCTGTCCGACAGCGCCCAGGTGGAAACGGCCTGGTACCCCGCGGATCGCATGCTGGTGGCCCTCAACAACGCTGAAGACGAGACCACCGCCGTCCTGTATACGGACAGGGGCGAGGAGACCGTAACGCTCAAGCCCCTGGAAACCCGGATGATCCCATTGAGCTGAGCATAGCATCGAGGGCCTGTCGCGGAAAGCGGTGGTCAAAAACCTATGGGAGGCATCGAGCTCGGCGATTCTGTCGAAAATCGGTGACATGTGCGGCGATTTTTCGTGCTTTTTTCGTCAGAAAAAGCTAACCTTACCACGAACGAACGGAGAAGTAGCCATTCGACCAGTGAGTGAGTGCAGAAAAATGCTCAACAAAAGTGCATATGCCACTTTTGTGACACCCCCTCAATCGAGGCCCTTCTGCTTCCCCTCCCCTCAACGACCGCGCGGGGTCACATCGGGTTGAATCGACCCCAAGAATGAGCGAAATTCGGTGGAACATACGGCCCTTTTGTGTTATTTTTCATATAACGGTCACAGAAAAGCCATCGCTGAAGCGCCGACAACGCATAGGAGGATTTGTATGAACAAGAGAGAACGGGTTATCGCAGCCTTCCAGGGGAAAGAAACCGATCACGTCCCGGTATGTATGTGGCAGCATGTGCCACCGGAATACTGGGATGACGATGACCGCTTTGCCGAGTACCAGATTCGTGCCTACAGGAATACGGACGTGGACTTTATAAAGCTTTCCGCTGATAAGTACTTCTGCTGGCCCGCTCCGGCGCTGGACGGCATCACCGGTGCCGACGAATTGTACAACATCCAGCCCCTGGGCGCGGATCATCCCTTTATCCGAGGCCAGATTGAGCGCACCAAGAAAATCATTCAGGGTCTGAACGGAGAATGCGTCGCCCTGTACCTGATCTTTGCTCCCATCTGCTATCTGCGCCTGCAGGTGGGTTATCCCATGATGATGAAGCTGATTCGCGAGGATCCCAAGGCCATGATGCACGCCTGCGACGTCATCGCGCAGGACGTGAAGCACCTGGTGCGCGGCATCATTGAGGAGGCCGGCGCGGACGGCATCTTCTTCAGTGTGCAGAACGCCGAGGAAAATCGCTTTACCTTCGACGAGTACCGGGCCTGGATCACCCCCAGCGAAAAGTCCGTGCTGGATTACGCCAACACCCTCAGCGACATGAACGCCATCCATCTGTGCGCGTGGGAGGAGATTCCCAACCGCCTGTCCGTGTGGGCCGACTACAAGACCGCCGTGGTCAGCTGGTCCCGGTTCATTGATATCCAGGACATTCAGGAGGCCAAGAAGCACTTTGGCTGCACGGTTTGGGGCGGCTTTGACAACCGTCCGGGTACCACCCTTTATACCGCCAGCCGTGAGGAGCTGGAGCAGGAAGTCCGCTCGATGATCGCCCAGGGCGGCAAAGCCGGCTACATTCTGGGCGCGGACTGCAGCATTCACAACGACCTTCCTGAGGAAAGAATCCGCTGGGTTGTCGAGGCGGCGCGCAGAATCTGATGGCTGCCGCATTGGAAAGGCACTGAATTGCCGCCCGGCGTTGGACTGCTGCGACCGTCCGATGCCGGGCGGATTTCGTTCAGACCAGCCCGGCGGCGAGCCTCCGACAGGCTGGAAGTTGTCAGCAAACGACGGCGATTTTCGGGCGGCCGCCGCAGGGCGCTGAGGGCCTGCTCCTATGGAAATGATCGTTTCTGCATGTTTTTTGCTTTATTTCATCTTTT
Source organism: uncultured Christensenellales bacterium (assembly GCA_965646445.1). GTDB lineage: Bacteria > Bacillota > Clostridia > Christensenellales > Aristaeellaceae > UBA11524. The sequence continues at coordinate 33,512 of CBFFZW010000034.1, forward strand.
TTGAATTGCATATTATGCTGTATGATTTAAGTATGAAAAAGCACATTTTATACATGAATTGATGAAAGGGAGAGAACATGGATGAAGAATAATACAGCGATTGACCGTCCTGTACTCGCACCATCCAGGGGAAAGCGCATGCTTCGCCAGCTGGTGGAGTACCGCTATCTGCATCTGATGGTCATCCCCGGCATCATCTTCTTCCTGGTGTTTAAGTATGTGCCCATGTACGGCATCATCATTGCCTTCAAAAACTACAAGGGCGCTGCGGGCGGCTTCAGCGCGATTATGAGCGCGCCGTGGATCGGCTTCAAGAACTTTGAGACCTTCTTCAAGTCCCTGTACTGCGAGCGCGTTTTCAAGAACACCATTTACCTGAGCCTCCTGCGGCTGATCTTCAGCTTCCCCGCGCCCATCCTGCTGGCGCTGCTGATTAACGAGATCCGCAGGAACTGGTTCAAGCGCACGGTGCAGACCATCACCTACATGCCCTATTTCCTCAGCTGGGTGGTGGTCGCCGGGTTGCTGAACACCATGCTTTCCCCGGATAACGGCGCCATCAACACGCTGATTAAAATGTCAGGCGGCCAGCCCATCTACTTCCTGACCTCCAAGCAGTGGTTCCGCCCGATCCTGATTATCTCGGAGATTTGGAAGAACATTGGCTACGGCTCCATCGTTTACCTGGCGGCCATCACCAGCATCGACCAGGAGCAGTACGAGGCGGCCCGCGTGGACGGCGCCAACAAGCTGCAGCAGATCCTGCACATCACGCTTCCCGCGCTGTCGGAGATCATCGCCATCATGCTGATCCTGCAGGTGGGCAAGATGTTCGACGATAACTTCGACCAGATTTTCAACCTGTACAGCGCGTCGGTCTACGAGGTCGCGGATGTGTTTGAGACCTACGTTTACCGCAACGGTATCCAGCAGTCGAAGTTCTCCTACTCGGCGGCCGTGGGCCTGGTCAAGAGCGTGCTTGCCCTCGCGATGATTATGTTCTCCAACAAGGCCAGCCGCAAACTGGGTGCGCAGGGCCTGTTCTAAGGAAAGGAGGGACTTGCCATGAACGGTACGATGACCAAGGGCGACAGAATCTTTAACGTCATCAACAACATCGTGATGGTGCTGCTGTGCGCCGCCATGATTTACCCGGTCTTGTTTGTGGTCGGACGGTCTGTAACGCCTGAAATCGAGCGTGCGCTGCACCCGCTGCGCCTGATTCCCTCCACCCTGGACTGGTCTGGCTACAGCTTTATTCTGTCCTCGGGCTCCAACATCGTCAACTCCTACATGACGACCATCTCGCGCACCGTCATCGGTACGTCGCTGAACGTGGTCTTTACCATGCTGCTGGCCTATCCGCTGTCCAAGCGGTACTACCCTCTGCGCAAGCCGCTGACGGCGATGATCGTCTTCACCATGTGGTTCTCCGGCGGCCTGATTCCCAGCTTCCTGCTGAACAAGTCCCTGGGGCTGCTCAACAACTTCTGGGTTTACATCCTGCCCGGCCTGGTCAATCCCTTCAACATGATCGTGCTGCGCAACTTTTTCTCCCAGGTGCCCGATTCCCTGGAGGAGTCGGCCAAGCTGGACGGCGCCAACGATCTGCGGGTGTTCTTCTCCATTTACCTGCCGCTGTCCACCGCGTCGCTGGCGACCATCACGCTGTTTTACGCGGTGTATCACTGGAACATGTGGTTTGACTCCATGCTCTACATGAACAAAAAGGAAATGTGGACCATGCAGTACACCCTGCGCCAGCTGATCGACTCGGCCACCGTCACCGACATCACCGTGGTGGGCTCCAGCATGGACTTCATTCCCCCGGCGGAAACCGTGCGCATGGCCACCATCGTCATCGCCACCGTTCCCATCCTGTGCGTCTACCCCTTCCTGCAAAAGTACTTTGTCAAGGGTATGCTGGTGGGTTCGGTCAAGGGCTGATGACCGACTGCTTTGGCTCTCAGGGCATCTGCCCTGAAGATAGATTCAAGGAGGTAACCATGATGAAGAAACTGGTCTCTCTGGTACTCGCGGTCGCAATGCTGCTGAGCCTGACCGCCGCTGCTTTCGCTGAGCAGACGGAACCCGCTCGCTTCGTGATCCGCTCCAACTCCAACAAGGAGAACAAGACGGAAAACGACAAGATCAAGGCTTTGATCGAGGAGAAATCCGGCATCAAGTTCGAGGTCATCGTTGTGGCGGAAAACACCTGGAATGACAAGGTGAACGTCATGATCGCCGGCTCCGAAAAGTTTGATACCCTCAACCTGACCGCCGGCGGCGGCGTGTGGGCGAACTATGCCTCCAACGGCGCCATCCAGCCCTACTCTCAGGAGCTGCTGGATACCTATCTGCCCGACGTGATGGCCATGATCCCCGAGGAAGCCTGGATTCCCTGCAAGGACGCCCAGGGCAACATCTGGGCGCTGCCCCGTCACGAGACCTTCACCGCCGGCGGCGTGCCCTCCATCCGCACCGACTGGCTGGAGAAGCTGAACATGGAAATGCCCACCACCCTGGCCGAGCTGGAAGCCTATTTCGAGGGCGTCAAGACCACGGACGTGAACGGCAACGGCGACCCCAACGATGAGTATGGCTACATCCCCTACTTCCAGAGCCTGTTCTCCGGCCCCCTGCATGTGTACTACCTGGGCACCAAGGGCGACTGCAACGACGTGGACCGCTTCCTGGACGAGGACGGCACCGTGAAGCCCTGGTATATGCACAAGAACGCCTGGGCGCTGGTCAGCAAGGCTGCTGAGTGGTACCAGAAGGGCTACATCAACCAGGATTACCTGACCATGACCAACGAGACCGCCAACGACATGGGCGCCACCGACCGCATCGGCATGTGCTCCGGCTGGTACAACATGGGCCTGCAGGGCACCGAGCGCCTGGTGAATGCCAACCCCGACAGCACCTGCTCCTGGGCCGCCATCCCCAACTTCACCGATGCTCCCAGCGGCGTGAACGCCTGGGGCGGCAACCCCATCTACATGGCTGAGGTCGCGCTGTCCGCTACCTCCGAGGATCCCCAGTGGGCGCTGAAGCTGATTAACTGGATCTTCGAGTCCCAGGACAACTACATGCTGGCCACCTACGGCATCCAGGACGATCACTGGATCCTGTCCGAGGACGGCGAAACCTTCACCCAGCCCGAAGGCGCCACCGACCGCTACATGCTGGAGTATCAGCTCCTTGAGTGGTACGACTACAACAAGTATCCCGAACCCCTGGTGTCCAAGGAGAACTCCACCTGGCGCGGCTACACCGCCTGGGAGATGCGCAACCAGATCGACAACGGCATCAAGGCCATTCCTCCCTTCGACTACTATGTGCCCTACGATCTCAACAACACCGACGCTGAATTCCTGACCGACGACGCCACCACCCTGATTAAGGAAGCCATGGAAAAGGCGCTGGTGGGCGAGCTGACCGAGGAGCAGTGGAACGAGACCGTGAATACTGCCTGGGAAATCGACGGCCAGATCCGCAGCGCTGTTTGGACCGAGCAGTACAACAACTTCGTCAACGCCGACTAATCAGCAAAGCGGCGGTTGAAGCCCCATAGCCCCAATGGACCGGGCCGTGCCTTTGGGTATGGTTCGGCCCTCTTTCGTACATCGGGCGAGGGCGGGCACACCGCTTGACCCCGATCCACATTCGCGGTATGCTTATGCAACCCCCTATTATATGACGGAAAGGACGGCCCGACGATGCTTCAGCTGGATCGAGTTGTCAAAAAGTATCAGAATCACACGGCCTTGCGGGGGCTCACCTGCGCCGTCAGCCGCGGACAGGTGGTGGGCCTGCTGGGCGCCAACGGCGCGGGCAAGTCCACCGCCATGAACATGATCGCCGGGTACTTTGCCCCGACCTCAGGCACGATCTCCTGGGACGGGACGAATATCGCCCGGCTGGGCGCGGCGTACCAGGGCGAGGTGGGTTATCTGCCCGAGATACCGCCGCTGCACCCGGAGCTGACCGTGCGGGAATCCATGGAGTACGCCTGCGGGCTGAAGCGCATCCGCCGCGACAAGCGCCGTGGGCATATCGACCGGCTGTGCGAGATGACCGGCGTGGCCGATCGGATGAACATGACCACGCGGAGCCTGTCGAAGGGCTACAAGCAGCGCGTCGGCTTGGCGCAGGCCCTGGTGGGCGATCCCGGGCTGATTATTCTGGATGAGCCCACCGCCGGCCTGGACCCGGAGCAGATCATCGCCGTGCGGGAGCTGATTCGCGAGCTGGGAAAGCAGCATGCCGTGATTCTGTCCAGCCATATCCTGTCCGAAATTGACGACATTTGCGCTTCTCTGCTGATCCTGCGCAAGGGCGAGATGGTCGCCTCCGGCACCATTGCCGAGATCGCCGCGCAGGTGCCCCGCCAGGAGCACAGGCTGCGCGTCCGCACCTCAGGCGACCGTGCCCGGGAGGCGCTGTGCGCGCTGCCGGAGGTGACGGATGTCCAGGCGCTTGCGCCCCGGGAGCAGGGCTGGCAGGAATGGCTCGTGCTCTCCCGCGCTGATGTCGCCGCGCAGGTACCGCAGGCGCTGTACGGCGTCCAGGCATCGCTGCGCATGCTCTACCCCATGGACGTGGATCTGGAGGACATCTTCATGAAGCTGATGCAGGGGGAGGGTGAACCGTGCAAAGCGTGATTCAAAAGGAGTGGCGCTCCTATTTCGCGACGCCCACGGGCTATGTGTTCATCGCCATCTTCTGGCTGCTGGGCGCGGCGTTCTTCCTGCTGTACAACATCCTCGCCGCGTCGGCGGATCTTTCCTCGCTCTTTGGCAACCTCAGCTACCTGTTTATGCTGATCGTGCCGCTTTTGACCATGCGGCTTTTCAGCGAGGAGCGCCGTCAGAAAACGGATCAGCTGTATTACTGTGCGCCTACCCCACTCACGCAGGTGGTTCTGGGCAAGTATCTGGCGGCCATGGGCGTGCTGTGCGCATCGCTGGCGGGTACAGGGCTGTATGTGCTGATTCTTGCGCTGCGGGTGCCGCTTTCATGGGGGATGGTGCTGGCGCATTATCTTGCCTTTGTGCTGCTGGGCGGCTGCTATGTGGCGGTGGGCCTGTTTGTGAGCGCGCTCGCGGACAGTCAGATCACCGCCGCCATCCTGACGCTGGCTGTGAACATGCTGCTTCAGCTGATTGAGATGTCGTCCGCCACGCTGGTGACGCCGTTCCTTCCGTTTCTTCCCGCGCTGCTGCAGGGCGTCGCCCTCAACCGGCATTACGCGCAAATCGCCAGCGGCGTTGTCTACCCCACGGATATCGGCTACTTTCTGCTTTTCTCCGCGCTGCTGCTCTGCGCCACCGTCTGCGTGCTGACGCGCCGCAAATGCAAAAGGAGGTAAGCCGTATGAAAGCCTTTCGTTATTCCGTGCCGATGCGGATGGCCGCGGCGCTGGTGTGCGTCATCCTGATCTGCGCCGGGCTGTATGTGCTTGAAAACCGGGCGGGCATGGTCTGGGATCTGACCCCCGATCAGCTGACGCGGCTGAGCGAGGGCACGGAGCAAACCCTTGCCGCGCTGGAGGAAACCATCAGCATGCACCTGGTATTCAAGGCGGAAACCGACTCGGAAACGCGCTGGATGCTGGAAACCCTTGCGGCCAGCTACGCGTGCTCGGGCAGCGTCGCCGTGGATACCATTGATCCCATCGTCGAGCCGGGCCGAATCCGCGCGTATGCTGAATCCGGCAAGAGCATCGCCGAGGGCTCCGTCATCATTGCCAGTAAGGACGATTCCCGCAGCGTCGTGATCGGCGCATCTGAGCTTTACACCTATCGGATGAAGGCGGACGGCAGCTATACCGTGACAGGGCTTGCCGCCGAGCGAAAAATCACAGGCGCTATCCGCACCGTTACGGGCGGCGAGCGCAGGCAGGCATGGTTCCTGACGGGACACGGCGAGGCCGACATGAGCAGCTGCGCCCAGCTGGTCAGCCGGCTGAGGGAAGAAAACTATGGCGTGGGGGAAGCGTCGCTGTCCCAGGGCGATGCCCTGCAAAGCGGCGATGTCCTGCTGATCCTGTCGCCCGCGCGCGACCTGACGCGGGAGGAATCCGAGACGTTGGCGGACTTCCTGCGCGAAGGCGGACGGCTGCTGCTGGCCTGCGACGCCAGCCTGGACATGGCGTCCCTGCCCAGTGTGGCCGAAATCGCGCGCCGGGTTTCCCTGTCCTTTGAAGACGGCATTGTGGTGGAGGACGAGCGCCGGACGGCGTACTGGATGAATTCGCCGCTGTACCTGATGCCTGCCGTCAACCGTGAGAGCGAGGCCATCAAGGCCATGCAGGAGGGACAGCGCGTGATTCTTCCGGGGGCGCGCGCCGTTGCCGGGCCGGAAATCCCCTTGTCGGGCTATACCTACGAGGCGCTCCTGTCTACCTCCGATCTGGCCTATCTGTGCCCCCTGAGCAGCGCGTCCACGGCCTGGGACAGCAGCATGCCCCGGGGCACGCAGCAGCTGGCCGTCAGCGTCAGCCACTGGGAGGAGGACGCCGAAATGCGCATGGTGCTGATGGGCAGTCTGTACACGCTGGTGGACAACAGCCTGCTCAACTCCACCTACAACCTGGATCTGACGATGAGCCTGGTGGACTACCTGGCGCAGCGGGAAACCCAGCAGAATGTGCCCGTGCGCATGCTGAACGACGATGCCATGCCCGCGCTGACCGCTCAGGAAACCTGGCGCGTGGTGGCCGCGGTGCTGGCGCTGCCGGTTCTGTGCGTGCTGCTGGGGGCTGCTGTGCTCATCAGGAGGCGAAAGAAGTGAGCGGAAAGCCTGTTCAACCTGGAAACGCGCACCCGCTGAGAAAGGCGCCGGAGCGGCCGTCTCTCTTGCTGACGGCGCTGGCGGTGAGCCTTGCCTTTTTCGTGGGCTGCCTGCTTGTCCCGGATGCGCACGTACCTGACAAGGCCGCGCCCTCCGTATCCTTTACGCAGCTGATCCCCGAGGGAAGCGGCACGCCGGTCAGCGTTACCATGACCCGGGGCGGCGATAGCTTTACGCTGCTGGACGAAAATGGGCAGTATCGGCTGGACGGCAAGGAGGCCGCCCTGGACGCCAACGCCGCCCGCGAACTGCTGGCCAGCGGCGCTTCTATCCTGGCAAGGCGCAGGCTGGAAGGCGCGCAGAGCGAATACGGCATTGACAGCCAATCGCTCACAGCATGCTATGCTTACAAGGATCAGCGCACGCTGACGCTTCGCCTGGGTGATCCAACCCCCACGGGCGAGGGCTGGTACGCCTCGGTGGAAGGCGATCCCGCCGTGTATGTGGTCAACAACGCGCTGGGCCGCACCCTCACCGCCGGCAAGGAGGCGCTGTACGCGCTGCCGGATCTTTCGGCGTATTTCACCGCGCATACCCTCAATGTCGCCGTGATCGAGCGCCCGGGGGAGGAAACCATCACCATTGCCCGCGTGACACAAGCCAATCCCTTCAACACCATGGTGGAGCTGACCACCCCCATTCACTACCCGGCCAATTCGGAACGCGCCGCCGAGGTGTATCTGGCGCTGGAAAACATCCGCCCCACGGGGCTGGCCGCGCTGGACGGAACGGACGCTGACTGGGGGCTGGACGGGCCTCTGGCGACCATCACCCTGGAGGATCATGTGCAAACGCGCCTGACCCTGGGCCGGGTCGGAGACAAGTGTACCCTGCGTGTCAACGAGGACAGCGCCGTGTACATCGTCGACGCCAGCGCCCTCTCCTTCCTGCGCAGCCTCACCGTGCCTTATCTGGCCGAGCAGCTGCCGGGGCTGGTCATGCTGAACCAGGTCTCCGCCATCAGCGTGCGTACCCCGGAGCAGACCCTGCACTTTGATGTGGATCAGCCCTCGGGCAGCTACCTGCTGGAGGGGCGTGAACTGAGCGGGGAACGCTTCCTGCCGGTGTATCAGCAGATGATCGGTCTGCTGATCGAGCGGTATGTGCCCTCGCCGGAGAAAGCAGGGGAAGTGCGCCTTCAGCTGGAATATACTTTTCGGGAGGGCGGGCAATGGACGCTGACCATTGCCGAATACGACGAAGCCTTCGACCTGATTATCCGTGACGGGTGCGCCTGCTTCCTGCTGTCGCGCGCCAAGACCGATGCGCTCATTGAAACCATATTTTCATTGGAGGAGGAAAAACCATGACCTACATCCCTGCCGAAAACCGTTACGCATCCATGACCTACCGCCGCTGCGGGAAAAGCGGCCTGAAGCTGCCGGTCATCTCCCTGGGCCTGTGGCACAACTTCGGCAACATCACCCCCTTCGGCGTCCAGCAGGAATTGCTGCGCACCGCCTTTGACAACGGCATTACCCACTTCGACCTGGCCAACAACTACGGCCCGCCCTACGGTGAGGCCGAGCGCAACTTCGGCATGCACATGCTGCGCGACTGGAAGCCTCACCGCGACGAGCTGATCCTGTCCACCAAGGCCGGTTACGACATGTGGGAAGGCCCCTATGGCGATTTCGGCAGCCGCAAGTATCTGATCGCCAGCCTGAATCAGAGCCTGAAGCGCATGAATGTGGAGTATGTGGACATCTTCTACCACCACCGCCCCGATCCTGAAACGCCCATCGAGGAGACCGCGGGTGCGCTGGAGCAGATTCTGCGCAGCGGCAAGGCGCTCTACGTTGGCATCTCCAACTACAACGCCGCGCAGACCGAGGCCATGGTCAAGGCCCTGGGCTCCCTGGGCGCCCACCTGCTCATCCATCAGCCCAGCTATTCGATGTTCAACCGCTGGATCGAGCAGCCCATGGAGGGCGCCGGCAGCCTGCAGGATGTGCTCCGCCGGGAGGGCGTGGGCTGCATCTGCTTCGCGCCCCTGCAAAACGGTTTGCTGACCACCAAGTATCTTAACGGCATTCCCGCCGACTCCCGTGCCGCCCATGATCCCCGCTACCTCAAGCCCTCTGACATCACGGAGGAGAAGATCGCCAAGGTGCGTGCGCTGAACGAGATCGCGGGCCGTCGCGGCCAGGCCCTGAGCCAGATGGCGCTGGCCTGGGTGCTGCGGGACGAGGTGGTTACCTCCGCCCTCATCGGCGCCAGCCGCCCCGGTCAGATTATCGAAAACGTGAAGGCCCTCGAAGCAGCGCCCTTCACCGCCGAGGAGATTGCGCAGATCGAGGCGATTCTGGCGCAGTGATTCCCCGGGCTGCCGGAGCGTAAATTTTTGTAGGTTTGTCAAACAAAATGGACAGAGAAGGAGGAGAGGAGGTCAGAGGGAGAAGCCCAGTTGAGGGGGCGCATAGGA
>CBFFZW010000035.1:0-42516 GCA_965646445.1 uncultured Christensenellales bacterium
GCACAGAGGGTGCGGCGGAACCCTGGGACTGCCGATTCCTTTGGGGGGCAAGCGCGGAGCAGAGCTCCGCGACTCTTTATCGCACGATCCGGGTCGTACCCGGAAAGAGCGTTCATTGCTTACACTTTTTACAAACGGAGGTATCCGCTATGCTTTCCGACAACATCAAGCAGGGCGTGGGCCGCGCGCCCAACCGCAGCCTGCTCTACGCCCTGGGCTACACGGACGAGGAGATCCGCCGTCCCATGATCGGCGTGGTCTGCTCCTACAACGAGATCGTCCCCGGCCACATGAATCTGGACAAGATCGCCGAGGCCGTCAAGGCGGGCGTTCGTGCGGGGGGGGGCACGCCGGTGGAGTTCCCGGCCATCGCTGTGTGTGACGGCATCGCCATGGGCCATGTGGGCATGAAGTACAGCCTAGTCACCCGCGACCTCATCGCCGATTCCACCGAAGCCATGGCCATCGCCCATCAGTTTGACGGTCTGGTGATGATCCCCAACTGCGACAAGAATGTACCCGGCCTGCTGATGGCTGCCGCCAGGCTGAACATCCCCACCATTTTCGTTTCCGGCGGGCCCATGCTGGCAGGCCATCTCCCCGACGGCCGCCGCACCTGCCTCAGCCACATGTTCGAGGCTGTGGGCGCTTACCATGCCGGCACCCTCGATGAGGACGGCGTGCGCACCTATGAGGAAAACGCCTGCCCCTCCTGCGGCAGCTGCTCGGGCATGTACACCGCCAATTCCATGAACTGCCTGTGCGAGGCCCTGGGCATGGCGCTCCCGGGCAACGGCACCATTCCCGCCCCGTATTCCGCCCGGCTCCGGCTGGCCAAGCACGCGGGCATGCAGATCATGGCCCTGGTGGAGAAGAACATTCGCCCCCGGGACATCATGACCTCCGCTGCCTTCAACAATGCCGAAACCGTTGACATGGCCCTGGGCTGCTCCACCAACACCATGCTGCACCTGCCCGCCATTGCTCACGAGGCCGGTGTGACCATCGACCTGGATCACGCCAACGCCATTTCCGCCGCCACCCCGAACCTGTGCCATCTGGCCCCGGCGGGCAACACCTTCATGGAGGACCTTGACCGGGCCGGCGGCGTCTTCGCCGTGATGAAAGAACTGACGAAGAAGTCCCTGCTGGACACCTCCGTCCTCACCTGCACCGGCAAGACCCTGGCGGACAATCTGGAGGGCGTGGTCAACCTGGACGAGAGCATCATCCGTCCCATTGACCATCCTTACAGCGCCAATGGCGGCATCGCGGTGCTCAAGGGCAACCTGGCCAAGGACGGCTGCGTGGTGAAGCAGAGCGCCGTCGCCCCCGAAATGATGCGTCACGAGGGCCCGGCTCGCGTCTTCGATTCCGAGGAGGACGCCATCGCCGCCATCTATGACAAGCAGATCCGTCCGGGGGATGTCGTGGTCATCCGCTACGAAGGCCCCAAGGGCGGCCCCGGCATGCGGGAGATGCTGAATCCCACCTCGGCCATCTGCGGCATGGGCCTGGGCGAAAGCGTGGCCCTCATCACGGATGGCCGATTCTCCGGCGCGACCCGCGGAGCGTCCATCGGCCACGTCAGCCCCGAGGCGGCTCAGGGCGGCCTCATCGCCCTGGTGGAGGAAGGCGATCTCATTGCCATTGACATTCCCGCCTGCTCCATCGAGCTGAAAGTCCCGGAAGACGTTCTGGCCCGCCGCCGCGCCGCCTGGGTCTGTCCCGAGCCCAAAATCAAAACCGGCTACCTCGCCCGCTACGCCAAGCTGGTTTCCTCCGCCGACAAGGGCGCGATTCTGGAGTGACGGGAGGGGCTCTGCCCCTCCACCTCGGCAGGGGACGCCGTCCCCTGCACCCCTGCGAAGGGGCTTCGCCCCTCTCGACTCCCGTCCCGCGATTCAGTTGCTGGCCTGCGGTTGAAGGTCATGCGCGTGGAAGAGGGCCTGCGTCCCCGGAGGGGACGGCAGGACGGGACGGAGCAATTCGTGATTGATGTTGATGGAAAGGATGTAGCCGATGAGTCAGATCAAAATATTCGATACGACCCTGCGCGACGGCGAGCAGTCCCCGGGCTGCTCCATGAACCTGAAGGAAAAGATTGAGGTCGCCCGCTGCCTGGAGCGTCTGAAGGTGGACGTCATCGAGGCGGGCTTCGCCATTTCCTCCCCCGGCGACTTCGAGAGCGTGCAGACCATTGCCCGCACGGTGAAGGACTGCTCCGTGGCCTCCCTGGCCCGGGCCACCGCCAAGGACATCGACTGCGCCTGGGACGCCGTGAAGGACGCCGCCGATCCGCGCATCCACCTGTTCCTGGCTACCTCGCCCCTGCACATGGAGTACAAGCTGAAAATGACCCCCGAGCAGGTTCTGGAGCGCACCGCCGCCATGGTGGCTCACGCGAAGAAGTACGTCTCCAACATCGAGTTCTCCTGTGAGGACGCCACCCGCTCGGACATGGACTTCCTCATCCGTGTGGTGGACGCGGCCATCCGCAGCGGCGCCACGGTCATCAACCTGCCCGACACCGTGGGCTACACCACTCCCGCGGAGATGCAGCGCCTCATCAGCGAGGTCATCGCGGGCGTACCCGGCAGCGACAAGGTCGAATTCTCCGTCCACTGCCACAACGATCTGGGCATGGCCGTGGCAAACTCCCTGGCGGGCGTCATAGGCGGCGCGCGGCAGATCGAGTGCACCATCAACGGCCTGGGCGAGCGCGCGGGCAACACCTCCCTGGAAGAAGTCGTCATGGCCATGCGCACCCGGCCCGATGTCTTCGGTGAGGACACCACCCGCATCGACACCACGCAGATTTTCCGCGCCAGCAAGACCGTCTACAACATCATCGGCCAGACGGCGCCGCTGAACAAGCCCATCGTGGGCGTTAACGCCTTCCGCCACGAGAGCGGCATTCATCAGCACGGCGTCCTGGCCAACAAGAAGACCTATGAAATCCTCACGCCTGAAGCCGTGGGCGTCCGCCTGGACAACATCGTTCTGGGCAAGCACTCCGGCAAGCACGCCTTCGCCGCCCGCCTCAAGGACATGGGCTATGAGCTGGATGACGCCGAGCTGCAGCGCTGCTTTGAGGAATTCAAGGTGCTGTGCGACAAAAAGAAGAACGTGGGCGACCAGGACATCATCGCCATCGTCACGCACTCAGCCACCGATGACGAGGAGGTTGACGGCTATAAGCTGACCTGGTTCGCCGTTCACACCTCCAACATGACCACCTCCACCTCCGTGGTTCGCCTGAGCCTGGACGGTCAGGAGTTTGAAGCCGTCTGCTCCGGCGACGGCCCGGTGGACGCCGCCTTTGAGGCCATCGATCAGATCATTCGCCCGGTGGAGCACTCCTTCGACCTCTACCGCATCAACTCCATCTCTCCCGGCAAGGACACCATGGGCGATGTCTCCGTGAAGCTCGGCTGCGACAACCGCACCTTCTCCGGCCGCGGGCTGCACACCAACATCGTCGAGGCCTCCGTCCGTGCCTACATCAGCGCCATGAACAAGCTGCGCGACTACGCCATCCGCCGCGCCAAGAAGGAGGTTTGATCCCCCATGGGCATGACCATGACACAGAAGATCCTCGCTGCCCACGCCGGGCTGCCTGAAGTCAAGGCCGGCGACCTCATTGAGGCCAGGCTTGACCTCGTCCTGGGCAACGACGTGACCACCCCCGTGGCCGTGAAGGTCTTTGACCAGGCTGGCTTCACCCGCGTTTTCGACAAGGACAAGATCGCCATCGTGCTGGATCACTACACCCCCTGCAAGGACATCAAGTCCGCCCAGCTGTGCAAGACCGCCCGGGACTTTGCCCGCCGCTTCGACATCACCCATTTCTTTGACGTGGGCGCCGTGGGCATCGAGCACGCGCTGCTGCCTGAAAAGGGCATCGTCGCCCCCGGCGAGTGCATCATCGGCGCGGACAGCCACACCTGCACCTACGGCGCCCTGGGCGCCTTCTCCACCGGCGTAGGCTCCACGGACATGGCCGCCGGCATGGCCTCGGGCGAGAACTGGTTCAAGGTGCCCAGCGCCATCAAGGTGACGCTCCTGGGCAAGCTGCCCCCCTACGTCAGCGGCAAGGACGTCATCCTGCACCTCATCGGCCTGATCGGCGTGGACGGCGCGCTGTACAAGTCCATCGAGTTCACCGGCGAGGGCGTTCACGCCTTGAGCATGGACGACCGCTTCACCATCGCCAACATGGCCATTGAGGCCGGCGGCAAGAACGGCATCTTCCCCGTGGACGACAAGACCCGCGCCTATGTGGAAGGCCGCGTCAGCCGCCCCTGGACGGCCTACGAGGCCGACCCCGACGCGGAGTACGAGCGTGAAGTCGTCATCGACCTGAGCGCCCTCACCCCCACCGTGGCCCTGCCCCATCTACCCAGCAACGTGAAGCCCGTTGACGAGGTCGCGGGCCTGCCCATCGACCAGGTGGTCATCGGCTCCTGCACCAACGGCCGCATCAGCGATATGCGCATCGCGGCGGACATCCTCCGGGGCCGCAAGGTGGCCGACGGCGTGCGCTGCATCGTCATCCCCGCCACCCAACAGGTCTATCTGGACTGTATGGCCGAGGGTCTGACGGAAATTTTCATTCAGGCCGGCTGCGCGGTCTCCACCCCCACCTGCGGCCCCTGCCTGGGCGGCCACATGGGCTGCATGTGCGAGGGCGAGCGCGCCGTCGCCACCACCAACCGCAACTTTGTGGGCCGCATGGGCCATGTGAAGAGCGAGGTCATTCTGGCCAGCCCCGCCGTGGCCGCCGCGTCCGCCGTGATGGGCCGCGTAGCTTCCCCCGCCGCCCTGGCCGCGCTTCAAAAGGAGGCTGAATAACATGGTCACCGGCAAGGTTTTCCGCTACGGCGACAATGTGGACACCGACGTCATCATCCCCGCCCGCTACCTCAACGCCCCCTCCCCCGAGGAGCTGGCCAAGCACTGCATGGAGGACATCGACGCGTCCTTTGCCTCCACCGTTAAGCCCGGCGACATCATGGTGGGCGGCGCGAACTTCGGCTGCGGCTCATCCCGGGAGCACGCGCCCATCGCCATCCAGGCCTGCGGCGTGCGCTGCGTCATCGCCGCCAGCTTTGCCCGTATCTTCTACCGCAACGCCATCAACATTGGCTTCCCCATCCTGGAATGCCCGGAGGCCGCTGCCGCCATTCAAAACGGCGACACCGTGTCCGTGGATTTCACCACCGGCGTCATCCATGACGACACCACCGGCGCCACCTTCCAGGCTGCGGCCTTCCCCGCCTTCATCAACAGGATCATCGACCATGGCGGCCTTCTGCCCTACCTGAAGGCCCGCCAGGACGCGGAGCAGTAAGCATGTACATCACCACCATGGCCCTGGGTCTCCTGCTTTGCTGGGCGCTGGCCTGTATCCTGCACCGCCTGCCTGCAAAGGCGCGGCGGCCCCTCGCCATCGCCGTCCTGCTCATCTGGGCTGCGGCGGTGCTTTGGCTGACCATCTTCTCCCGCACACCCGTCCTGGAGAGCCGCATCCAGCTCATCCCCTTCCTGGGCCTCAACAGCTACGGCATCCATCAGACCATCTACGGCATGGTGGAAAATACCGTCATGTTCTTCCCCCTGGGCTGCTTGCTGCCGGGGATCTGGCCTCAGGCGAAGCTCCGCCACGGGCTGATGGCGGGCGGTGCGGCATCCCTGCTGCTGGAAGTAACGCAGCTGCTGAGCCACCGGGGCATCGCCGCCACGGAAGACCTGCTCGCCAACACCCTGGGCTGCTTCCTTGGGATGGCCCTGGTGCTCCTGATCCTGCGGCGGCGCGCCCGCTTCTGACCTCCTTACATTCACGCAGAAAGAAGGCATCCTCCCATGCGCTATAACATCGCCCTCCTGCGCGGCGACGGCATCGGCCCCGAAATTGTGGATTCCGCCGTCCGCGTCCTGGAACGCGTCGCCGAGAAATTCGGCCACACCTTCGTCTTCACCCCCTACCTCATCGGCGGCGCGGCCATTGACGCCGTGGGTGTTCCCCTGCCCCAGGAGACCATCGACGGCTGCCTGGCCGCCGACAGCGTGCTGCTAGGCGCGGTGGGCGGCCCCAAGTGGGACAATCAGCCCGCCGCCCTCCGCCCGGAGAAGGGCCTGCTGGGCATCCGCTCGGCCATGGGGCTGTACACCAACCTGCGCCCGGCCAAGCTCTATCCCGCGCTGAAGGACGAGTGCCCGCTGAGGGCGGATATCGTGGCGGAAGGCTTTGACCTGATGATGGTTCGGGAGCTCACCGGCGGCATTTACTTCGGCCAGCGCGGACGGCGCGACGGCCAGTACGGCCCCGAAGCCTACGACACCGAGGCTTACTCCGTCATGGAGATCGAGCGCATTGCCCGGGCGGCCTTCGACGCCGCCCGGAAGCGCCGCAGGAGCGTGATCTCCATCGACAAGGCCAACGTGCTGGAGACCTCCCGGCTGTGGCGGGAGACGGTGCACCGCGTGGCCCAGGAATACCCGGACGTCGCCTGCTCGGACATGCTGGTGGACAACGCCGCCATGCAGCTGGTGCGCCGGCCCAGCCAATTCGACGTGGTGCTGACCAGCAACATGTTCGGTGACATCCTCTCCGACGAGGCCAGCCAGATCACCGGCTCCATCGGGATGCTGCCCAGCGCCTCCCTGGGCGAGAGCAAGCGCGGCCTGTACGAGCCCATTCACGGCAGCGCCCCGGACATCGCCGGGCAGGACAAGGCCAACCCCATTGCCACCATTCTTTCTGCCGCGATGATGCTGCGCTACGCCTTCGACCTCACCGCTGAAGCCGACTGCATCGAGGCCGCGGTGGATGGCGTGCTCAACGATGGTCTCCGCACGGCGGACATCGTCGGCTCTACCTCCGCCAAGCCCCTTTCCTGCACCGCCATGACCTCCGCGATTCTTAAGCAGATTTAAGGACGCGCGGGAGCATCACTGGGTTGGAGGCGCGCCGAGGCGGCGATGCCGCTTGTCGCGTGGTGATGGGGGTAAGGGCGCTGCCCTTACAATCCCGCCAGGAGGGGCATCGCCCCTCCTGGGCCTCCCGTTCCG
The DNA here is from genome assembly GCA_965646445.1 of uncultured Christensenellales bacterium. Classification (GTDB taxonomy): domain Bacteria; phylum Bacillota; class Clostridia; order Christensenellales; family Aristaeellaceae; genus UBA11524. Next base: position 7,075 of record CBFFZW010000035.1, read on the forward strand.
CGATCGAGGTGCGCGCCTTCGGTCGCGGTTGCGCGCGCGTGAAGGATTTGGAAAGGTCGTTATTGATGAATCAGCAAATTGCCAAGCTGCTGCTCTACGGCAGCCTGCCGGAAGACAGCATCCTCATGCGGCTGTCCGGCATTTTTTCCGACTGGCACTGCCACGCCTGTGACAAGCCGGTTTTGATCCGCCGCGTTTACGCCCAGGTCAAGCGCCTGCTGGATCTGGCCACGGTCTACGGCTTCAACGACAACCTCTGGCATAATTATCTGACCTTCCTCCTGATGACCTGCGAGAACTCCTTCTCCCTGACCTGTGAGCGCGTCGGGGCCAGCGAAGGCAGTGTGAACCGCTTTGCCAAGGCGGACTTCCACATCTTCAAGGCGCTGTTCGACTTCGACTTCGCCCCCATCGAGGCTGATCTGGGCATCGACTGCTTCTCCATCCTGTCCAGCTACCAGGCCATTCCCAAGCAGGCCCAGCGGTATTACCAGAACGTCTCCCAGGCCGTCCGTTCGCTCTCCTCCGCCATTGAGGCGGCGGATGACGAGGATGCCGTTTTCCGCCTGGTCACGGACTACTACCGGGAGCACGGCGTGGGCATGTTCGGCCTGAACCGCGCCTTCCGCGTCCAGGAGCAGAACGGGCAGGTCGTCTTTGAGGCCATCAACAACATCGACCGGGTGATGCTCGCCGACCTCATCGGCTACGAGCCTCAAAAGAAGGAGCTCCGCCAGAACACAGAGGCCTTCGTTCAGGGGCGCGGCTGCAACAACATGCTGCTTTACGGCGACGCGGGCACCGGCAAATCCACCTCCGTCAAGGCCCTGCTGAACGAATACGGCAGTCAGGGCCTGCGGATGATCGAGATCTACAAGCACCAGTTCGGCCTTCTGTCCCAGGTCATCGCTCAGGTGAAGAACCGCAACTACCGCTTCATGATCTTCATTGACGATCTGTCCTTTGAGGAGCACGAGGTGGAGTACAAGTTCCTCAAGGCCGTCATTGAGGGCGGGGTGGAAACCAGGCCCGGCAACGTGCTCATCTGCGCCACCTCCAACCGCCGCCATCTTGTCCAGGAGACCTGGAACGACCGCAGCGACATGGAATTCAAGGGCGATGTCCATCGCTCGGACACCATGGAGGAAAAGCTCTCCCTGGCTGCGCGCTTCGGCTGCGCCATCAACTACTCCAACCCCAACCGCCAGCAGTACCACGACATCGTGCGCGGACTGGCGGAGAAGTACCCCGCCATCGGCCTGAGCGAGGAGCAGCTGCTCCAGGAGGCCAACCGCTGGGAGATCCGCCACGGCGGCATTTCCGGGCGGACGGCGCAGCAGTTCATCAACCATCTGCTCGGCAGGGAAATGCCCGACTGACCCGCCCCACATCATACAAAGGAGATGCTATCCCATGGTCACCCTTGACAAAATCTATCATGCGGCCTTTGTCCTCAAGCCCGTCGCCCGCAAAACCGACATGATCCACGCCCCCAAGCTGTCCGACGGCTTCAACATGTACCTCAAAACCGAGAACCTCCAGTTGACCGGCTCCTTCAAGCTGCGCGGCGCGTACTACAAGATCAGCCAGCTGAACGAGGAACAGCGGGCCGCCGGGATCATCGCCTGCTCGGCAGGCAACCATGCCCAGGGCGTGGCGCTGGCTGCCAGCCGCATGGGCATCAAGGCCATCGTCTGCATGCCGGACGGCGCGCCCATCAGCAAGGTGGAAGCCACCAAGGCCCTGGGCGCCGAGGTCTGCCTGGTCAAGGGCGCTTATGATGACGCTTATGCCCACGCCATCCGCCTTCAGCAGGAATCCGGCGCGACCTTCATCCACCCCTTTGATGACGACGAGGTGATTGCCGGCCAGGGTACCATCGGCCTGGAAATCCTCGACCAGCTGGCGGATGTGGACGCCGTCATCTGTCCCGTGGGCGGCGGCGGCCTGATTTCCGGCGTGGCCTACGCCATCAAGACCCTGAACCCCGGCGTCAAGGTCTACGGCGTCCAGGCGGAAAACGCCCCCAGCATGGCCCAGTCCATGCGCGACGGCCAGGCCATCACCCTGAACACCGTGGCCACCTTTGCCGACGGCATTGCCGTCAAGCACCCCGGCGACACCACCTTCGCCATGGTACGCGACTATGTTGACGACGTGGTGACCGTCAGCGAGGACGAGATTGCCGCGGCCATCCTGGCGCTGATGGAGAAACAAAAGCTGGTCGCTGAGGGCGCGGGCGCGGTGTCCGTGGCGGCAGCGATGTTCGGGAAGCTGCCCATCCAGGGCAAGAACGTGTGCTGCCTGGTGTCAGGCGGGAACATTGATGTGAATATCCTTTCCCGGGTCATTACCAGAGGACTGGTGACGGCGGGAAGAAATGCGATGCTGCAGATTGCGCTGGAGGATAAGCCGGGGCAGCTGCTGGGCGTCAGCCAGATCATCAGCGATTGCGGCGGAAATGTGGTGTCGGTGCAGTATGAAAGAAGCGATGCCAATATGCCGGTGGCCAGCTGCTTCCTGAAGATCGGTATGGAGACGAGGGACTTTGAGCAGATCGCCCTCATCAGGGAAAAGCTCACGGAAAACGGCTTCAATATCGTCAATTAAAATAAGGGAACGTTCGTAACAAACCGCGCCAGCGGAAAAGGGAGTCTGAGGGCCGATGGTCCTCAGGCAGGGGTCTGGGGGCAGGGCCCCCGGCGTCCCCCTCGTCCCTTTTCGCGCCAGCGAAAACCCCGTAGTCAGGCAGCGCAGCGTCCCTGACGGTCGGTTCCGTAATCCATAAAGGAATCCGAACTTCCACGTTGGATTTCGCACCGTGGCAGGAATCGGACGCTGCACTTTATCACACACAATAAAAACGCAGGAGCGGCACATTCGCCATCCTGCGTTTTTATATATTCAGTTCCTTTTGAGTTGACTTAGACGACCGTCAGGGACGCTGCGCTGCCTGACTACTGAGATTTTCGCTTCGCGAAAAGGGACGTTGGGGGCCTTGCCCCCAAACCCCTGCCTGAGGGCCGTCGGCCCTCAGACTCCCTTTTCCGCTGGCGCGATCATTTTTTGTTTCGGGAACCCACCGTCAGGGGCGCTTCGCTGCCTGACTACTGCTTTTTCGCTTCGCGTTAAGGGACGTTGGGGGCCTTGCCCCCAAACCCCTGCCTGAGGGCCATCGGCCCGCAGACTCCCTTTTCCGCTGGCGCGATCCATTGCAGGCTCGGGGGATTGCGTTACCGTGTCAGGCGCTCTATGGCTTCCTCCCGGGTTGCCACAAAGAACACGTCCTTCCCCTTATTGCTCTCATAGATAAAATCATGCAACGGCTTACTGGTATAACACGAATAATCGCCATAAATCGCAATGCGTCCGCCATAATTGACGTACTTCTGCAAAATCTCGCCCGCAAGGCCCGTGCTGAGCACGAAAAACGCCTCCGCCACCAGCGCCTTGCTGATGACGATATTCTTCGTCCCATGGTCGTACTTGGCCTGCATCAGCACATCCAGCGCGGACTGCGCATCGCTCATCACGACCCCCTCGCCGTCAACCACGGCGCAGAGGATATGGTTTTTTTCAACGGTTGACATCTGTATCATTGGATAAATTTTCCTTTCACGCTTCCCTTCCATGCTTTGGCCTACGCCAATTGCAGCTGGTAGAGCTTTTTGTAAATGCCGTCCATATCCAGCAGCTCCTGATGGGTGCCGCTCTCGCGGATGCGGCCATGGTGCATCACGATGATGCGATCCGCGTGCTGGATGGTGGACAGCCGGTGGGCCACCATGATGGTGGTGCGGCCCTTCATCAGCGTTTCCAGCGCCTCCTGGATCCACTGCTCGGTCTCGGTGTCGATGTTGGCGGTGGCCTCGTCCAGGATCAGGATGGCGGGATCATAGGCCAGGGTGCGGGCAAAGGAGAGCAGCTGCCGCTGACCCGCCGAGAACGTGGCGCCGCGCTCGGTCACGCGCTCGTCATAGCCGTGGGGCAGGCGCTCGATGAAGCGGCTGGCGTTGGTGTTCCGCGCCGCCTCACGGATGGCGGTGTTGGAGATGCTTTCGTCCCGCAGGCGGATGTTGCTCTTGACATCGCCGGTGAAGATGAACACATCCTGCTGCACCTGACCGATGGCCCGCCGGATCTGCTCCCGGGACAGCTGGCGGATGTTCACGCCGTCGATGCGGATGGCGCCCTTCTGGATGTCGTAGTACCGGCCAATGAGGTTCAGGATGGAGGACTTGCCCGCGCCCGTCGCGCCCACGAAGGCCACCCGCTGGCCGGGCTCGATGGTGAAGGACACGTCCTTGAGGATGAAGTGCTCGTTGTCGTAGGCGAACCACACATGGTCGAACTCAATCCGGCCCTTGATGGCGGGCAGCTTCACCGGCTCCTCGGGGTCGGAGATCATCGGCTCCTCGTCCAGCAGGGTGAAGATCTTCTCCGCCGAGGCAATGGCCGACTGCAGGGTGGAGAACTGCTCCGCCAGCTCCTGAATGGGGTCGAAGAGGTTGCTGATGTACTGCACAAAGACATACAGCGTGCCCAGGGAGATGCTGCCCCCCAGCACCTGCGCACTGCCGCCGCCCAATACCAGCGCCATGGCAATGATGGACACCAGATACAGGCTGGGGCGGAAGATGGCGTAGACCATCATTTCCTTGTAGCCGGCCTTGTACAGCTCCTCGCTCTTGTCGTTGAATTCAGCGTGCTTCTCCTTCTCCCGGGCGAAAATCTGAATCAGCTTCATGCCGGACAGGTGCTCGGACAGGAAGGTATTCAGCACCGTGCGCCAGGTGCGGCTGAGCTGGTAGGCCTTCCGGGACATCTTGCGGAAGTACACCGTCAGCACCAGGATCACCGGCACCAGGGCAAAGCTCAGCAGCGCCATGCGGACGTTCAGCGTCAGCATGACCACCGCCAGGCCCAGAATCATCATCACGTTGCGGAAAAAACGCACGATGATATCGGAGTACAGTTCGTTGATGGACTCCGTGTCATTGGTGACGCGGGTGACGATGCGGCCCACGGGGGTGAGGTCGAAGAAGCGCATGCTGAGCTTCTGCACATGGGCCATCAGCTCCTCACGCATGGTGTAGACGATCTTCTGGCCCGTCTCCTGGATCATCAGGTATTGCTTGCGCCTGAAGACGAAGGTGGCCATCAGGATGGCCAGGTACAGACCTGCCGCCTTCAGCACGCCCAGGAAGCGCGCGTCCGCCATTTCCCCGGGGGCGAAATCGCCGGTGATGTACTCGTCGATGGCGTTGCCGATGAGGATGGGGCGGTACAGATCCATGCCGGTGATCACCAGCGCCAGCACCAGGCAGATGACCACGGTCTTCCAGTAGGGCTTGATGTAGGACATCATCCGCAGGAAGGCGTTGCCCCTGTATCGGACTTCATCCTTGCTTTCCTTCTGCTGGTCAATCATCCTGGGCGCCTCCTTCCTCGTGCAGCTGCTTCTCCAGCTGCTGCTTCTCGTACAGCTTGGCGTAGATGCCGCCCTTCGCCAGCAGGGACTCATGGTTGCCGTACTCCGCCACTTCGCCGTCCTCCAAGACCATGATGTGGTCGGCATCCTGGATGGTGGAGATGCGGTGGGCGATGATGAGGGTGGTCTTGCCTGCGCGGTTCGCCTTCAGGTTGTGGAGAATCTGCCGCTCGGTGTCGGTGTCCACGGCGGAAAGGGCATCATCCAGGATGAGGACGGGCGCGTCCTTCATCAGCGCCCGGGCGATGGCGCTGCGCTGCTTCTGCCCGCCGGAAAGGGTCACGCCGCGCTCGCCCACCATGGTGGCGTAACCATCAGGGAAGTCCATGATGTTGTCGTGGATGCAGGCGGCCCGCGCCGCGTCCTCCACCGCGCTGTGCTGCCAGTCATCCACACCGAAGGCGATGTTGTTCTCCAGCGTGTCGGAGAACAGGAAGCTCTCCTGGGGCACATAGGCGATGCCGTGGCGCAGCGTCTTCAGGGGAATCTCCCGGATGGCGTGGCCGTCCAGCAGGATGCTGCCGTCCTCCGCGTCGTACAGGCGCATGAGCAGCGTGGGGATGGTGGTCTTGCCGCTGCCCGTCCGGCCCAGGATGGCCAGGGTCTCCCCGGCCTTCACCTTCACGGAAACGTGCTTCAATACCTGCGTATCAGGCTGATCCGGATAGGCGAAGGTCAGATCCCGCAATTCGACTTCACCCTTGAGGGCGGTGATGTCCTGCACCTCCTGGCTGTCATCCACGATGTCGGGCTTCTCGTCAAAGATGGCCAGGATGCGCCCCGTGGACGCCAGGCCCTGGGACACCGAGGTGATGCACTCGCTGACGGCCATCATGGGCCACACCAGCATGCCGATGTAGCTGTTGAAGGCGATGAACTGGCCCAGGGTGATCTCCCCGTGGATGGCCAGGTAGCCGCCGTAGAGCAGGGTCAGCAGGCTGCTGACGTCGATAATCATGTTCAGCAGAGGCATCACGAACGCACGCAGGCGCACCACCCGCAGGTTCTTGTCCTTGGCATTGCCGTTCACCTTGGCGAAGGCCCGCAGCTCCTGCCGCTCCTGGACGAAGGCCTTGATGACGCGGATGCCGCTGACGGTCTCCTGCACCTGATCCGTCAGGTCGGAGAAGGCCTCCTGCCTCTCCCGGAAGCGGCGGTGCATGGTCTTGCCGTAAAAATAGTCGCCGACGATAATCAAAAGCATCGGGATGACCGCCACCAGCGTGAGCTTCCAGCTGATGTACTGGATCATCTTGGCCAGCACCAGCACCAGCATCACCGAGGCGTCAAAGGCCGTGATGACCGTCATGCCCAGCAGCTGCCGCACGCTCATCAGGTCGTTGGTGAAGTGCGCCATCAGGTCGCCGGTCTTGTGCTCGTTGAAATAGCGCACCGATAATTTCGTCAGGTGGCCGAACAGATCATTGCGGATCTCCTTCTCGATGGAGCGGGCCGCGCCGAAGAGAAAAAAGCGCCAGCAGAACCGCCCCAGGGCAATGACCGCGCCGATGAGCACAATCCGCCACACCAGGGCCATCACGCCGTCCATGCCCATCTGCCCGCCGGCCAGACCGTCCGTGATCTCCCCGGCGAACTGGGGCACATAAACATTCATGGCATCGACCACAAACAGGGCCAGAATGCCCAGCAGATATTGCAGCCAGTGCCTGCTGACATAACGGCCCGCAAACCGCATCTCCCTCATGATTTCCTCCTTCGCGTCGCCATGGACATATCTAATATCATAGCACAAACTCAGGTAGATTTTCAATATAAACCTTATTTTATTAGGCAAATTCTCATCGCCTTGCGCCCCTGCCGGCAGCATGTTATAATTGCATATAGATTCAGCAGAGCTGCGGCAGGCAGGCATACCATGGCAGATGTACGCAGGAGGAGAGGGCTTATGAAACTATCCCTGAAAGGCATCCTGGCCTTGTTCGTGTGCCTGAGCGTCGCGGCGCAGCTTGTGGGCATCTGGGGCCTGTTTCTCGCCAACCACACGGTGGAAATCAACACAGCCTACAAATATGAGGAAGAATCCACCCTGCGGGCCTGCGAGGCCATGGACGCCTACCTTCGGCACAAGGCCGATGTCGCGGTGGAGCTTTCCTACAACGAGCAGGTGAAGGAATACGCGCTGGCCACCCACGCCAGCCGTTACCGGCTGTATCCGCTGCTCAGCCAGCTGATGAAGGGGCTCCTTCTGGATGACATGGTCATCGGCGCGCGGCTGGACTTCCGGGATGAAACAGGCCTGAACGTGGGAAGCATCCCGGACGTTCAGCACATTGAGGAGTCGTTTCACCAGGCGGTGTATGAGGAAGCGGCGGTCAAGGAGGGCAAAACCGGCGAGCCCCTGCATTACCTGCAATGGCGCACGCCGCTGTACAGTCTGGCCTACGAGGAAAGCTACGGCGGCGCGCTGTTTGTGAGCTACAACCTTGAAAAGCTGATGGACGCCTACTTCGGCGAAGGCTGCTATCTGGTGCTGGACGGCGAGGGCCGCACGCTCCTCAACCCCGACCAATGGCCGGAGCAAACGCTCACAGACGCGTATCTGACCGAAAAGCGGCTGCGCCAAGCGGGGCAGGAATACTGGATAACCACCGCCCGCAGCGACGTGCTGGGTTGGGAAATCCTCAAGCTGACCAACCAATCCCGCCTGCAAAGCACCAACCCCTGGTATCGCTACTGGGCGGTTTTTCTCAGCGTCGTGATGGTGCTGTGCGGTATCCTGGTGGCCATTGCGCTGTACCGCAAGCTCCTGGCGCCGGTGGAGGACATCATCCGGCAGATCAAGGCCATCGGTCGGGAGGATCAGGCGCTGGTGGTGCATGAAAGCCGGTACAGGGAGTTCGCCTTCCTGACCCAGAACATCAACCACATGCTTGTCCGCCTCCAGAACCATGCCGCCCTGGAGCTGGACATGCGCCAGGCCCTCTACGACACCAACCTGAAATACGTCAACGAGCAGCTGCTCCATCTTCAATCGCAGATCAACCCCCACTTCCTCTACAACAACCTGGAATGCATCCGGGGCATGGCCCGGGCGGGCGCGGAAAAGTCCATCTGCGAGATGTGCACCGCCATGGCCCGCATCTACCGCTACGGCACGCGCCGGGAAACGCTGATGGTGCCCCTGCGCGAGGAGATCAGCTGCCTGCGGGAATATGAAAAGATCATCCGCCTGCGGTATGGGGAGGCTTATCGGTTTGTCTACCAGGTGGCGCCCGCGTGCGATGACGCCATCCTCCCCCGGATGACGCTGCAGCCCCTGTGCGAAAACGCCATCCTCCACGGCTTGGTCAACAAGGAACAGGCCGAACCCCGCATCTGGATCACCGCCCGGATGGCAGGCGACAGCCTTATCCTCCTGATCGAGGACAACGGCGTGGGCATGGATGAAAACAAGCTGCAGGCCCTGAACCGCGAGCTGTCGGCGGGGGCCACTGACGACGAGCGGGTGCTCTGCACGGATCGCATCGGCGTGTTCAATATCCACAAGCGGCTGCGGCTGGTCAACGGCCAGGGCTGCAGCCTGCGCATGGAAAACCGTGAGGAGGGCGGTCTGCGGGTCATTGTCACCGTGTCACCCCTCACAAGGTGTTGAAAAACCGAAGATAATGCAACTTTTGGATGAATTTAGCCCTGTTTGAGCATTCCAAAAAACATTATGATAAAGCCATAGAACAACGATTGGGGTGATTCTATGGTCGTTCAAAGGCAGCGGTTGGGACGCTCAGCGGGCCTGTGGCGGCGGATGCTTGAGGCAAGGTACATTTACCTGATGCTCATCCCCGCCATCGTATGGTTCGGCATATTCGTGTATTGTGATACTAACCTGCGTGTTTTTTGATGGTTTCTGACTGGTTGGCAGTTCAAAGAACCATTGAAAACACAAGGATTGTTGAGGTTGTGCGTTGAATAAAATCATGGTATAATGAAACATCCTGTATGGAAACGAGGTGGCCGGTATGGCCCTGAAGGAAAAAGCGCTGCGCCGTCTGGCGGAGCGGCTGAACGCGGCGGGCATCGTCTGGGCCGCGGGCGGCGAGTGGCTGATGTGTCAGCGCGGCATTTGGGAGAGCTATCATCAGTTCGACATCATGGTGGCGGAGGCGGATGCGGCCCGGGCAGATCAGATTCTGTCGAAGCTGGGCATGCGGACGCCGCACCCGGACAGCGCGGACGTTTTCCGCTGCGATTATCACTTCGACGGCGCGGACATCGCCCTGGCGGCGGGTCTGTCGACAGAGGACGTGGCGGGCAGCGCCGCGGTTCTGGGCGCGGAGGTGCCCCTGATGGCCCTGGCGCCCTGGGAGCGCATCTTCCGCACGCGGGGCGCCGTCCGCCAGGCGGAAGCCATCGCGGCTTATTTGAAGACAGCATCGGAGGGACAAGCATGAGCAGACTGGGCGATTTGATCCGCACGGAGCGCGTTCGCGCCAAGATGACCCCCAAGCAGGTGGCGAAGAAGTGCGGCGTCAGCGAGAGCTTTATCATGGCAGTGGAGGCCGGCACCCGCATCATCGCGGATGACCAGGCCCGCCGCATCCTGAAAACCATCGGCCTGCGGGAGCAGACGGAGGCCGACTTCACCCTGGACGACATCGCCGCCACCGTCGATCTGGCCACGGCGGCCCCCACGGTGGCCAAGGCCGTCAGCACAGCCAAGGCCAAGCCCCGGCTGGTGCGCCCGGATGAGGACGCCCCTGCCGAAGGCGGTCAGGACGCCTCCGGGGTCACGGGCAGCGTGTGGCTGGACGCCCTGAGCAGCGTGCTCAAGCGCGTGCCGGTGATGAACGCCGTCATGAAGCCCGTCGATTACAGGCTGCTGCCCATCCAGGGCGGGCGCATCGAGGGCGCGAACCCCGACAAGGTCTTTTACTTCCTGGCCCCGGACGACAGCATGCGGGGCTTCCGCATCCACGCCGGAGACGTGGCGCTGATCGTTCCCGCCCAAAGCCCGGTGGACGGCGCGGTGATGCTGATCGAGCACAACAGCCACCGCTATCTACGCAAGGTGAAGAAGCTGGACGGCACGACCGTTCTCCTTCAATCCTACGACCGGGAATACGACGCCCAATCCGTTCAGCTCAGCGAATGCAGCTTCCTGGGCCGTGCCGTGCGTCTGGAAATCAGCTTGTAACCAGAGGGCGCTGTCCTCTGGACGCCCGGTTGGGGGCGCTGCCCCCAACACCCCCGCGAAGGGGCTTCGTCCCTCTCGACTCCCATTCCGCGTCATGGGTACGGGGCCTTCGGGGACACTGTATGCGCATGGAATGCAAAGGACGGGCCGAAGGTTTCCAAAGGGCGATCGGAAAGCCCTTTGGTCGCGCCGCAGCGCGAAACCTTGCTTTCATCCACATGCTTGCGAAATGCAAAGGGCAGCCGAAGGTTTCCAAAGGGCGATCGGAAAGCCCTTTGGCGCGCCGCAGCGCGAAACCCTGCGCTCATGGGATTCGCTCCCGCAACGCGGAGCGCCCCATTCCCCTCACAGCACCACATCTCCCAAGGGAGGAGAATCCTGTGCGCCTGAAGTCCGCCTTTTACCTGACCAGCCTCCTGCTGATTGTGGCGCCGATGCTCGTCATCGCTGTTGTCAGCATTGTGGCGGTGCATCATCACCTGATGACCGAGGCGAACACCAGCGTCGACACGCTCCACGCCCGCATGGCCGAAACCCTGCGGGAGGAGGTGCGCGGCGCGTCTCTGACCCTCTCCGGCTTCCTGGTGAACAATGACGGCGAGGCTCTGCTGCTGGCTTCCGACAGGGAGGAGCAGCGCTATGAGCGTACCGCCCGCCTGCAATCGCTTCTGGGCAGTTATGCGCTGCGCTCCGGCAACCTGCAGGCCGTTCATCTGTACATGAACAACGGCGACTGCTATGAGCTGATCGCCGGACTTTCCGTGCCCGCGCAGGAGGTTCGCCAATCCGCGCTGTACACCGCCGCCCGGGAGAAGCCCAACCAGGTCAGGATCGGCAGCCTGTCGGAGGACATCCTGCAATTCCCCGTGCGGCGGCATGGCCGGGTGCTGCTGGCCGCCGCCCTCAGCCCCCAGCAGCCTCTGGTGCCCGTCCATGACATGGACGTTGCCATGCTGCTTTTCACCACGGATGTGGAAAAGCACATCGCGGACGCCAATGAAGGCAGCGCCGCCGTCCGCACCTTCCTGCTGGACGGCGGCCATCCCCTTGTCGGCGCGGCGGAAGCGATGGCCGCGGCGGAACGGTTCATCACCACCGGCGGGAAGGAATCGGGCGACTACGACTGGGCCGTGGAAACCACCATTCCCGGCACCTCCCTGACCCTCCTGACCCTGGTGGACAATCAGCTGCTGCTCCTGCCCTTCTACCGGGCGCTAACCGTCATGCTGCTGACGATCTGCCTGCTGATGACGCTGTACGCAATCTGCTCGCGGCTGTTTCTGCGGGCCATCGTCAAGCCTCTGGGACAGCTCCATGAGGGACTGGAGGGCTGGGGACGGGGCGATTTTTCCCGCCGCCTGACGCCCTGTGGCCATCGTGAGCTCCGGGCCATCATGTGCTTTTTCAACGACACAGCCGACAGCATGGAGGCGCTCATCCGGGAAAACCGCCGTCAGGAGCAGGAAAAATATCAGGAAGAATTGAAGGCCCTTCAGCACGAGATCAACCCGCACTTCCTGCTCAACACCGTCAACACCATCCGTTTCATGGCCGATATGGCCAAGTTCGACGCCATCCGCGATATGGCCTCCTGGCTGATGGAGATCATGCGCGGCATTCTGCGCAACCCCAGCGAGCAGTACACCCTCATCACCGAGCGGCAGACCCTGGAGGCTTATGTGCGCATCATGGAGATCCGCAAGGCGGCTGATTTCCATGTGGACTACGATCTGGCGGAGGACACCCTGGACTGTCGGCTGCCCAAGCTGCTTTTGCAGCCCCTGGTGGAAAACGCCATCCAGCACGGCTTTGCCGAGCAGGAGGCCCCCGGCGTCATCCGCGTCGTCAGCCGCCTGTCCGGCGATCTGCTGCGCGTCACCGTATCCGACAACGGCTCGGGCATTCCGCCGCGGCGTCTGGCCGAGCTGGACAAGCCCGCTCCCGAGGGCAGCTCCATCGGCCTGAGCAATGTGCGCAGACGGCTCATGCTGCTGGATGCCCGGCGCGCCGCCATGACCATCGAAAGCCGCCCCGGCCAGGGCACGGCCATCACCCTGACGCTGCCCGCCGTCCATCTTGACCCGGAGGAGAATGCCTGATGTATTCAGCCATGGTTGTTGACGACGAGATCATGGTGCGCGCCGCCATGGAGAAGATGGTGGATTGGCCCGCGGAGGGCTTCATGCTGCGCGGCTGCCACAAAAACGGTCGGGAAGCCCTCGACGCTCTGCGCGCACAGCCGGTGGATCTGATCCTCACGGACATCCGCATGCCCGTATGCACCGGGCTGGAATTGATGGACGCCGTGCGCGCGCTGGGGCAGAATCCGGTGGTGGTCATCCTCAGCGCCTTTGACGACTTCCCCCTGGTGAAGGAAGCCTTCAAAAAGGGCGCCATGGACTATGTGCTCAAGCAGGAGCTGAACGCCGAGCATCTGCGCGGCATCCTGCACGCCGTCCGCGCCCAGCTGGACAGCCGTGCCGCCCCCGTTCAGGCTGACGGCGCGGCAGCCCCGGACATCAGCGGCGTGCTGGCCGAGGTGATCCTCCATGCCGCCAGGCCCTCCGCGCTGCCGGGGCTTCGAGCGGGCTATGTGCTGGCCTGCTTTTTCGTGGACGATCTGTACCGCGAGCTGCCGCGCTTTGGCAGCGACGCCGCCTCCGCCCTCATTGACCCGCTGACCAAGCTGGCCCGGCAGGTACCCGCCTTTCGGGACTGCGACGGCTTCTACTCCTTCGATGCCTCCCGCCATTTTCTCCTCTATTCCCTGGCCCCGGAGGGCCGCACCCGGGAAAGCGCCGCCGCCTTCATCCGCACGGTGAAGAAGGCATGGAAGAACTATATGAACATTTCCTGCACGGTGGGGCTTGCCTATGTGGACGCTCCCGCGCCGGACAGGGCGTTCTATCCCGCCCTGGAGCAGGCTGAACTGAACACCACCCTGCGCTATGTGCTGGGCCCCGGCGGAGTCTACGATGAGCGGGCCTACGACCGCTTCAACCCGCTGCCCCTGGCCTCGGGCAAGCCGCGTCCGGCCCTGGTGCAGGCCGTCATCGACGCGGACGGCGCGGTTATTGCCCGCGAGCAGGCCGCCATCGCCGGGCAAATTCGATCCCTCCCCCTGGCGGAGGCCCGCCACCTGGCCCTGGAGCAGCTGTTCATCCTCTATTATGACATCGGCTTCATCGACGTTCAGATCGCCTACAAGCTGGGGCTTGAGCATCAGCTGTATCACCGGCTCCATGCCATGGAGAGCCAGCGGGACATCGAAATCTTCTTCGTTTCCACCGTCCGGCTCATCGCGGAATACATCCGGGAGAGTTACAGCACCCCGGAGAGGGAGCCCTTCCTGGCCGTCCGCAAATACATCAAGGATCACTATGCCCGTTCGGATCTGAGTCTGGCGGAGGTCTCGGCCCAGTGCGGCTACAACGAGAAGTATTTTTCCACACTGTTCAAGAAGAGCTTCGGCGTTTCGTACACGGATTACCTCAACGGCGTGCGCATCGCCGCGGCCCAGGAGCTGCTGGCCCATACCGACATGAAAATCTACGCCGTCGCCCGGAAGGTCGGCTACGGCTCCATGGAGCACTTCATCCGCGTGTTCAAAAAGGTGACCGGGCAGACGCCCTCCGCCTGCCGCAGAAAGGAGTAGCGCCCCGCGGCAGGAATCCTGTCGAAAATTTGAACCATTTGTCAAACATATCAAACCCTACGTCATTCCTTCCCCTCCTCTTTTTTGCTATAATAGCGCTGTTTCCATTCCTGTGACATACGACATCGAGGAGGTTAGGAATCATGAAAAAGCTTTTTGCCCTGCTCCTGTGCCTGACCCTGATGCAGTGTGTGATCGGCTTTGCCGCCGCTGAGGATGGCGCCGTTGACACCAACATCAAGGCCACGCTGACCTTCGCTACCTATGATAACGAGGCCATGCTGCTCTTTGACGAGCTGGATCTGGAGGGCCGCTTCCAGGAGAAGTACCCCAATGTGACCATCGAGATTGAGGAGTTCAAGGATGATGACGAGTACTTCAAGTCCATGAAGATTCGCGCCGCCGCCAACGAGCTGCCCGACATCATGTACCTGCAGACCCGTTATTTCCCGGTCTTCAAGGAGTACATGAGCGACCTGAGCGGCCTGGAGGCCACCAAGAACAATGTAATGGCCATTGGCTACGCTGTGGATGGCGTGGTGCTGGGTATTCCCGAGAAGCGCTCCGAGGACTATGTGTTCTACTGGGCTGATATGTTCGAGGCTGCCGGCGTTTCCGTGCCCAAGACCTGGGACGAGTTCGTCGCCGTCTGTGAGACCCTGCAGACCTATTACAGCGCCAATGATCCCGCCTTCGCGGCCCTGGCCGTGGGCGCCAAAGACAGCTGGCCCCTGTACCCCCTGATGGAGTACGCGCCCGCCAGCTTCAGCGGCGTGGGCAATATGTGGGACGTGATGGCCACCAAGGATCATCCCTTCGCTGAGGGCGAGCCTGTTCGCGAAGCCTATACTAAGGTTTACAACCTGATCAAGCTCGGCGTGCTGGGCAGTGATCCTCTGGGCATCGGCTATGACCAGGCCCTGAGCCTGTTCCTGAACAAGAGCGCCGCCATGATGGCCGACAACTCCATGGGCCTGGCCAAGATCAAGAACAGCGGCGTTGACCTGACCAACCTGAAGACCTTCTATATGCCCTACACCACCGAGGACGGCTCTTTCAACCACATCGTGCAGGGCGACTTCTACATGGGCGTGCCCGCCAACAACGAGAACGCCGCCCTGGCCAAAGAGTTCGTGGAGTTCTTCTTCTCCACCGACTGGTATGAGGACTACATCAAGACTCTGGCCAGCGACAGCACCATGACCACCATCCACAAGGATCGGGATTACTACATGTCCTTTGCCGATGCCGAGCAGCCCGAGCTGCAGGTGGTTGGCTACCTGGGCGGCGGCGATGACTACACCGCCATCGTGTCCGAGTGCAAGTTTGACTACAACCGCTTCGGCACCGAAATGCTGATGGATGGCTTCGATCTGGAGGCTGCCTTCGCCAAGATGGACGCCGACTGGGCGGCTGCCCGCGCCAAGCTGGGCCTGAACTAAACCAACGCAAGCAGGCCGCGGCCTGGGGCAATCCGCTCCGGGCCGCGCCTCCCCCCAAGCACGCGCACATGCCGCCAAAGGTCGATCCTCTGATGGTATGTGCGCGTGCTTGGTTGTTTCTCCCCCATCAACCGCCGGAACAGGAGCCCGCAGCGTATGAAAACACTCTCGCGCCAACGCAACCTATTCATCCTCATCAGCCTGGTGATTCCGGTCGCACTGCTGGTGCTGTTCGTGGTCTATCCCTCCGTGGATCTGATCGCCATGAGCATGACCAACTGGAACGGCGTTTCCTCCACCCGGGAGGTCATCGGCCTGGGCAACTATGTGGACATGTTCACCAAATCGCCGGATCTGTGGCTGTCCCTGCGCAACAACTTCATTTATCTCCTGGCGCACATGGTGCTGATGCCCATTGAGCTGTGCGTCGCCGCCATGCTGAACACCCGCTTCCGCGGCGCCAACTTCGTCAAGACCATCGCCTTTCTGCCCTTCATCCTCAACGGCGTGGGCATGTCCTACTCCTTTTCGTATTTCTTCTCGCCCATCAACGGCGGCTTCAACCATATTCTGACCACCCTGGGTCTGTCGGGCTGGATTCAGAAGTGGCTGAGCGACCCTCATGTTGTGAATTTCGTGCTGGCGTCGGTTTCCCTTTGGCGCTTCTTCGGCTATCATGTCGTCCTGTTCGCCACGGGCCTGCGCAGCATTTCCACGGATGTCATGGAGGCCAGCAGGATCGACGGCGCCAACGCCCTTCAGCAGCTTGTGCGCATCCAGCTGCCCTCCATGCGGCTGGTCTTCAGCTTCGTGCTGTTTGACTGCATCCGAGGCACGCTCCAGTGCTTCGACATTCCGTTTATCATGACCAACGGCGGCCCCGGCTACGCCTCGTCCACCTTCACCCTCTACACCATCGACACCGCCTTTGAGTACAACAATTTCGGCATGGCCGCGACCATGGCCGTGGCCATCATGGTCATTGTCATTCTGGTTTACGGCCTGCAGAATCTGCTGCTGAAAAAGGCTGTAAAGGAGTAAGCGCATGAGACCTGAAAAGATCAAGTCGGCGCTGATCCTTGGCGCCAAATACCTGGTGTCCCTGGCCATTCTGGCCGTCATCCTGGGGCCCGTGTTCATCACCTTCTTCACCTCCGTCAAGACCCAGGCGCACATGGCCACCGTTTCGCCCCTGGCCCTTCCGCCGCTGAACGAGCTGACCTGGGCGAATTACGAGAAGGTGCTGACGGCGAAGCTCCTGGGCCCCGCCATCCGCAACACCGCCCTGATTACCGTCGTCAGCGTGGTGATGAATATTCTCCTGGGCTCGGTCACAGCCTATAGCCTGCAAAGGTTTGATTTCAAGCTGAAGGCCCTGGTGATGGCATGCTTCTACCTGGGCATGCTGGTGCCCACCTTCGTGGTGGAAATCGCCCGTTTCAAGGTGATCCAGGGCTTCGGGCTGTACAACAGCCTGGGCGCGCCCATCATCATCTATGTGGCCTCGGACCTGATGCAGCTGTACCTGTACATGCAGTTCGTCAGCAAGATCCCCGCCGCCCTGGATGAAAGCGCCCTGATCGACGGCTGCGGCTACTTCGGCATCTTCTACCGGATCATCTTCCCCCTGCTGATGCCCGCCACCGCCACCGTCGCCATCATTAAGATCGTCAACATCGTCAACGACATGTATGTGCCCTACCTGTACATGCCCAAGACCAAGCTGAAGACCCTGACGACCTTCCTGATGAACTACGCCAGCGCCCAGCAGGGCTCCTGGCCGACCCTGGCCGCCGCCATCGTGGTGGTGTTGGTGCCCCCGCTGATCCTGTATATCCTGTTCCACCGGCAGATCACGGAAGGACTTTCCGCCGGCGCGACGAAAGAATAACTGAGGAGGTTTTCCCATGAGCGATTTCATGTCCTACGATCCCTGGTCCAACATCAAGACCCGCAACGGCTATGCCGGCGACGAAATGGTGGCCATGCTGCAGAAGGCCATCCGCCGGGGCAACGAGAGCGACGCCCTCCATGCCGCCTATGAGATGTACGTCACCAGCCCCCAGTTTGAGGAGAAGCTGTGGCGCCGCCTGCTGTGCATCAGCGTGGAGGACATCGGCTTCGGCAACCCCGCCGCGCCCAACCTGATCTATACCCTGTTCAAGATGCGGCAGGAGTTCCCCTACAACGACGGCGACCGCCCCATGTTCTTCGTCCACGCCATCCGCTTCCTGTGCCGTCAGCCCAAGGAGCGCTCCAGCGACCATGTGAAGAACCTGCTGAACCACGAGTTCGCCAAGGGTGAGAAATTCGAGGTGCCGGACTACGCGCTGGACATGCACACCGTCCGGGGCCGCGCCATGGGCCGGGATGTCTATCATTTCCTGACCGAGGCCAGCCGGGTGGAGCCCTACTTTGAAACCGAGGGCGCGCAGGAAATCTATGAGAAGTACAAGGCGCTGCTGGAAAGCGGCAAGCAGGATGAGAAGGGCCCCGACGCTTTCGACTTCAATTCCTGGCAGTATTGAGCCCCGCCGTTCTCAGGGACATCAGCCCGCTGAGGACGGACAAGTACGTTCCGCAGGCCAAATCTTCGGGCTGAGGTATGCCTTTGCGTACCCTCAGCCCCTTTTGCTGGGCTGAAAAACCCCGAAAAGGAGCGCGAACCATGAAGCAATATGACATCATCATCGTCGGCGCGGGCCCCGGCGGCATCTTCTCCGCCTATGAGCTGACCCTGCGCTGCCCGGAAAAGACCGTGGCCGTCTTCGAGGCCGGCTATGCCCTGGATCGCCGCCGCTGCCCCATCGACGGCGACAAGGTGAAAAGCTGTGTCCGCTGCAAGAGCTGCGCCATCATGAGCGGCTTCGGCGGCGCCGGCGCCTTCTCCGACGGCAAGTACAACATCACCAACGACTTCGGCGGCACGCTCTATGAGCATGTGGGCCGCGACAAGGCCATCGAGATCATGCGCTATGTGGACGACCTGAACGTTCGCCACGGCGGCGAGGGCACGCGGATGTACTCCACCGCCGGCTCCGACATCAAGAAGCAGTGCCTGCAAAACAAGCTGCAGCTGCTCAATGCTCAGGTGCGCCACCTGGGCACGGACATCAACTACAAGGTGCTGGAAAACTTCTACGCCGAGCTCAAGGACAAGGTTGACTTCCACTTTCAGTCCCCCGTCCAGCACATCCGCAAAGCGGCGGAAGGCGGCTACGAGGTGCAGGCCAACGACGAATGGTACGCCTGCCGGCAGTGCATCGTCTCCGTGGGCCGCAGCGGCAGCAAGTGGATGGAGACCGTCTGCCGGGAGATGGCCATCCCCACCCGCAGCAACCGGGTGGACATCGGCGTGCGCGTGGAGCTGCCCGCGCTGATCTTCGCCCACCTCACCGATCAGCTTTATGAGAGCAAAATCGTTTACCGCACGGAGAAGTTCGAGGATCGGGTGCGCACCTTCTGCATGAACCCCCGGGGCATCGTGGTGAACGAGAACACCAACGGCATCGTCACCGTCAACGGCCACAGCTATGAGGACGACGCCATGAAGACGGAGAACACCAACTTCGCCCTGCTGGTGGCCAAGCAGTTCTCCGAGCCCTTCAAGGACAGCAACGGCTACGGCGAATCCATCGCCCGGCTGTCCAACATGCTGGGAGGCGGGGTGATCCTCCAGCGCTTTGGCGACCTGATCCGCGGCCGCCGCTCCACCGCCGCCCGCATCGCCGAGTGCACCACCCGGCCCACCCTGGCCGCCACCCCCGGCGATCTGTCCCTGGTGCTGCCCAAGCGCATCCTGGACGGCATCATCGAGATGGTCTACGCCCTGGACAAGATCGCTCCCGGCACGGCCAACGACGATACCCTGCTCTACGGCGTGGAGGTCAAGTTCTACAACATGGAGGTGGAGCTGGACGACAGCCTGGAATCCTGCCACAAGGGCCTGTACATCATCGGCGACGGCTCCGGCGTTACCCACAGCCTTTCCCACGCCTCCGCCAGCGGTGTGCATGTGGCGAGGTGCATCGCCATGTCGTCAAAGTGACGGTGTCACTTTGACGAGGGAGGCTGGGGAATGTTTTCCTCCGCAAAATGAATTTTGTTACGGAAAGCTCCCCGCCCGACCGGTTTTCTTTTTGCGGCGATGCCGCCCGGTCGATACGAATTGAGTCTGCCGACGGCGAGTTAGTCAGCCTTTTTCCACGACATTGTTGGTAGATTGGGCATTCAGCCATTTTCCCCACTTTCATGAATAGCAAAAGCGTGTCGGTATTTCAACGCCGACACGCTTCTTTTCATTCCTGCCAAGGCTTACCTTTCCGGCATCCGAAACCCTTCCAGCGCCCCATTCAGGAAGTCGTTGAAGGGCTTCATCCACCTGAATGCCTCCACCGCCGTGGCCGTCAGCTGATCCGCGTCATCCAGCGCCTCGTCCGGGATCGGAACCTCCAGATACCAGCTTTTGTGCTTGAGGTACGCTGCCTGGGGATGCTCGGGGTCAAAGCCCGCCGGAACCTTCTTCAGCGCGGCGCCCCGCACGGTGAAATGCTCCGCAAAATCCGGCGCGGCCAGGATGCCGGCCCATTTCTCCGGCTTGTCCGCTATGGCCTGACGCACCATGGCCGTGGCGTCCTTGAACATATCGGCAAACAGACCGCCGCCCAGAAAGGACTGGTTGCCCGGCTTGAGCATCATATAATATCCCACGGGGATGGGCAGCTTGCCCTTGGGGCCGATATGCGCCCGGAAGGCGGGCTGGTAGGGCGACTTGTCATGGCTGAACCGGGTATCTCGCACCAGCTTGAAGGTTAGCTCCTTGGGGGGATGGCTGGCCGCATCCGGGTCAAAGGCGCTGATGCCCGCCATCACAGCCCCGATGAAGGCCTCAAAGGCGGCGTTGGCGCGGGTGTAATCCTCCTTATGGGCATGATACCAGTCCCGGTTGTTGTTCGCCTGCAGCTCCGTCAAATAAGTCTTGACACTTTGCAGTTCCATTATCAACACTCCTTTTCTTATGGACGCTTGACAGCCCCGGCCAGGGAGGATGCCAGGAAAGCCTCAATGGACTGCCTCAGCGTTTCCGGCGACGCATACGCCTTGCAAAAGGAAAACTGCTGCGACAGATCGTCGATGCTCTCCATGGCCTCCTTGACCTCCACCATGGTTTCCACGGGTACCGTCCTGGCCCCGGTATAGGGCAGGCTGTCCGGCTGAAGCCTGTGGCTCTGGATGGCGTAATTCAGCCGATCCCGGCAGCGGCACTTTCCCTGGCCGTATTCGCCGCAGTAGGCGGAAAGGAAGTCCGCCATTTTTCTTCGCGTCCGGGACAGCCGCTGGCGATACGCCTCCGCCGTCATGCCCAGGATGTCCCCCGCCATCCGGCTGTCCACCTTGAACATGGTGCCCAGGATGAAAATACACCGGCTTTCCGGGTCCAGGCATTGCAGCATCACATTGGTGCAGGACAGCTTCAGCTCCTCCGACAGAAGCTCCTTATCCACATCCTGGGTCAGGTCCGGGATGCCGCTGATCCGGGCGTTTTG
Organism: uncultured Christensenellales bacterium; assembly: GCA_965646445.1. GTDB lineage: Bacteria > Bacillota > Clostridia > Christensenellales > Aristaeellaceae > UBA11524. The sequence continues at coordinate 28,361 of CBFFZW010000035.1, forward strand.
AATATCGTCCCCATAGAATTCAAAGCTGAGCGGATGCGCGGCAAACATATGCTTCTTGTAGTCCTTCAGATGGTTCGCCGCGATGCTGAACACCCAGGTGCTGAAGGCGCTCTCCCGCCGGAAATCGGCCAGGTGCGTAATGACCTTCAGCAGAATTTCCTGGGCGGCGTCCTCCGCGTCGGCAAAGGAGCCCAGCATCCGCAGGCTGAAATTGAATACCGTCTCCTGCATGGCCCGCACCAGCGCTTCCAGGGCTTCGGCGTTTCCCGCCAACACCTGATCGACCAGCGCCAGCCATTCTTCATTGGTTTTCCCTTTCATGGATTTCCACCTCCTATTGAATGAGACTGCGCAGGTGCGCGATTGTGACAGGAAAACGCATTTTTCCATCAAAAAGGCGGCCATGTCCCTTGATCGGAATGGCCGCCGTGACGCCTTATCTTAGTTATAGGAAATCTGCGTATAGGTCGGGCACACGATGATGAGCGTCTTGCCGCGCTGCAGGGAAATCTCGTTGCCGTCGGGGCCGTAGAACACGGTGCGGCTCTCGATGTCGTTGCGCTTCCACACGCCCTTGACGTGCTTGCCGCCCATGAAGTATTCCGCGTTGCCGGTGGCGGACTTATCGCCCTTGCCGGTGTAGTAATACTTGCCTACCACATAGCTGATGGGCGCGTCCTTGCGGATGAACTCCACATCGGTGAACTGCACGATGACGTTGGCAAAGCCCATCTGCTCCTGAGTATCACGATCCTCGTAGGGGATCAACTCGTCCTTGGGATAGCGCATGTAGCGGTAGTACACATTGTTGTCCGCGTCATACTCCAGGTTGGAGCCATAGCGCTGGAGGGCCTTGCCGTCCTTGCTGCCCCAGTTGACGATCACCTGCTCGGCCGTGTCGCCGTCAGCGGGCAGCTCGTCGGTGAACCTGAAGGCGTGGTTCGGCGGAACGAAATCCGTGGAGATCAGCTCATACATGGCGGCCACATTGGCGTCCACATGATGGGGACGCAGGGAGCCGGGGCGGGCCGTGTAGAACTCCTTCCAGGGCTTGCCCGCGCCCACCGTGCCGCTGAACAGCAGGCCCTTGTCGTCCGCGCCGTACTTGCTCAGCTCCTTGCGGACGTTGCTCTTGGCATATTCCTGCTGGCCATAGTAGAGGAAGCCGGCGTCCCACTCCTCGCGCAGCCAGGCATGGCCCATGCGGGCGGAACGAACCGGGCCCACGCTGGTGGGAATCAAATCAGAGAAAAGGAAGGTGATGCGGGTCATGCCGCTGGAATACAGCGGGGTCTCGTACACAATGTCGGCATAGCTGGCGCCCCAGGGCGTAACGTTGGCGCTGTCAGGGTTGTCCACGCCGCCGTCCGTGTTGTCAATCTGCACCAGCATGGGCATGTAGCGGCCCGTCACCGCCAGGCCCGCGAAGCCCTCGGGGGCGTCCAGATCCGTCAGCGTCAGGCCGGTGGTGGGGCTGATGCCCTCCTCCACTTCATTGAGGCCCGTTTCATTGATCTTGATCTTGCGCGTTTCCTTGCCGTCCACCTGGGTCATTTTGTCATCCGCCAGAGCGAAGGACGCGCAGCCCAGCAGCATCACCAGCGCCAGGACAAAGCATGTCAGCCGTTTCATCATGGGGTTCCTTCCTTTCATTTGCGGTTCAAGCGCTTGCGCACACAGCCGATTATACCATTTGCTGGATACGCTGTCAATTGCTCCGGCGCATCGTTAAGCTATGTAACAATTCAGCGCCCAGGCAAACCTTTTTCGCCTGCCGTCAGTCTCTTTTTTTAATGCTGGTATCGCCGTCCACACAGCGGTAGTAGACCGTATCCGGCTGAAGCTCGACGCCGTCCTTGGCCATCAGCTCGTCCACCGTCAGCAGCAGATACCCTTCCTCCGCCAGGTAATTGGCCACCTGACGGGCGGATTCCGGGGTCTTGTCCTTCACGTCGTGCATGAGGATGATGTCGCCGTCGCTGATCTGGCTCTTGACGGTATTCAGCACCACCTTGGTGGAACGCCCGCGCCAATCGTAGGTATCCACGCTCCACTGGATCAGCGGCCAGCCTACCTTGGCCTTAATCATCTGCGGATACAGGCCGTAGGGCACGCGGTCATAGCGCACAGGGATGCCGATGGCCGCGATCATCTTCGTGTTGACCTTGTCCACCATGGCCCGCATGGCGCTGCCGGACATCTTGCGCACGTCCATGTGGCTCCAGTTGTGGGAGCCCACCGCATGGCCCTCGTCATGCTCCCGCTGCACCAGATCGTCATACTCCTTGACGCGGTTGCCGATGACGAAGAAGGTTCCCACCGCGCCGGTTTCCATCAGGGCGTTGAGCACCTTGGTGGTGTTGGTGCGCTCGGGGCCGTCGTCGAAGGTCATGGCGCAGGTCTTGTAGTAGCTGAGGTTATCCGTCTCCTCCCGGGCCCTGGGCGTCATGTGCTCACGGATTTCCGGGTAGAACAGGGTGATCTCCATCAGCGTCTCATGCCCGGGATAGAGGGTCTTGGCCGGGATGTGCAGCACCAGGGACATGCCGTGGAGGGTGAAGTCCGTCTCCTCCAGCGCGGCCTGTGTACACAGCCTGTCCAACTCAGCGGCATCCGGGGTTTCATCGGGGAAATACGCCGTCGCCTGCTCCCGCACGGCCTGGGCCAGAACATCCCAGCCCCGGCTGGCATCGTCAAACAGATCCGTCATCAGGATGCGCTGACCGGTGGTCATGTCGTAGGTTCGGCTGGCGATTTCCTGCGCCATCAGATCCCGGTGATAGGTCACCCGCGCCTGCACCAGGAAGCTGAGCCAGGTCAGGCCGGTGCGGCTGTAACGGATGCCCACGTCCAGGCGGGAATTCTTGCTGGTCTTGTTGGCCGCCTTGGGCAGATCCGGGCCGTACTTGTCCACAAAGGCGGCGGCGATGTCCCGCAATTCCTCATCGATCTCCGGGAGGACGGTCTCCGCCTTCCACAGGCGGATGACGGACTTGTTCTCCTGGGTCGTGTCCTCATAGGACATGGTGACGCGGTGGCACGGCTGCAGGCCCTCCGCCGAAGCGGGCAGAACCGGGAGCAGCGTCGCCAGCGCCAACAGCAGGGCCAGCAATCGTTTCATTGGTACAACCTCCTGTGTGTCATTCGCCGTCTTCCGGCAAATCGGCCACGGCGCGGCGGATCAGCTCCTGATGGTACTTGTCCAGCACGCGCTCCACCACGTCCTCCTCCTGGGCGGCGACGAAAGCCATGGTCCCGCCCTGCCTCTCGGGCCGGGTGATGAGCACCTGGCCCTCATCCGCGTCGCTGACCAGCACCGCGTAGGTTTCCCCCGCGTAGGGCAGGAGCGCGTCGCAGCGGAAGCGCCAAACCGCGCCGTCCGGGGCCGTCAGGGCCACCTGGGCGCCGATGAGCTCAGTCATCATCCTCAGCGTCATCCTCGTCTTCCGCCATCAGCGCCAGGAATTTCTCGAAGACCACAGCCTGCAGCTCGTCATCCTCCACGGGAACATAGCACTCGCTGCCGTTCTCATCCTCGGTGATCTGCATCATGACCACCTCGCCCTCCTGATCGTCGGAGGAATGGTCATCGTCCAGCAGCATCAGGGCGATGTAGTACGCACCCTCGTGCTCCAGGGTCGCCAGATGCTCAAAGGATACGCTTTCACCGTTCTCGTCCACCAGCTCAATGACGTTGCTTTCTTCTTCCATCATGGGTACAGCCTCGCTTTCCTGCGTGTCGTTCCGCCCGGCCTCCCGCTGGGCGTCCAAGTATTGCTGAAGAATGATGGCCGCGGCCACCTTGTCCACATGCTGACGGCGCTGGGCGCGGTGCATGTTGTCCTCCAGCAGGGCCTTCTCCGCGGTGACCGTGGTCAGCCGCTCATCCTGATAATACACCGTCAGCCCGGCTTTTTCAAGCTGCTGGCAAAAAAGTCGCACCTTTTGCGCCTGGGGGCCTTCGGTACCGTTGAGGTTCAGGGGAAGGCCGCTGACAATCAGCGTCGTGTCCTGCTGGCGGCAGATGTCCAGCACCCGCCGGACATCCGGGCCGAAGCCCACCCGGTGGATGGTGTCGATGGGGGTCGCGATCAGCCGGGAGGCGTCGCTGACAGCCACGCCGATGCGGGCATCCCCCACGTCCAGGGCAATGAGTCGTTCATTCATGGGCTGTGTTCCACCTATCTAACGTAATCATCGGCGGATTTGTTCCTTGGAAATTCCGTCAAAAACGGAAAGCCTCCGCGCCCTTGCCCGCCACGGCGATGCAGGGCGACGCCGTCAGGCTGTCCCGTGCGATGGCCATCACGCTATCGAAGGTCACGGCCTCGATGCGGCGCACTGTTTCCTCCGGCGTCACGGCCTTGTCCAGCAGGAGCAGGCTGCGGCCCATGGCCTGCATCCGCCCGCCTGGGCTTTCCAGGCCCAGAAGATAGCCGCCCCGCAGCTGCTGCTTGGCGTCATGATATTCCTTTTCGGTGATGCCGTCCCGCAGGAGCCGCTCCAGCTCGGCGCGAATTTCCGCCAGCACCTTCTCCCCGTTCTTCGGACTGACGCCCGCGTAAACCGCGAAGGCGCCGCAGTTCAGGTAGCTGTTGGGGTAGGTGTAGATGGAATACGCCATGCCCAATTCCTCACGGATGCGCTGGAACAGACGGGAGGACATGCCCCCGCCCAGCAGGTTGTTCAGCACCGCCTGGGGATAAATGCCGTCCTGGCCGTACCCGAGACCCGGGAAGCCCAGGCACAGGTGCTGCTGCTCGGTGTCCTTTTCCTTGACGGCGGTCTGGCCGGAAAGGAGGGTCGTCGCGGGAACGTCCGCGGGGGCGGCCTGGCTCTCCCAGGGGCCGAAATGCTCCGCGATCAGGGCTTCCACCTGGGCGGGATCATAGTTGCCGGCCAGGGCCACCACCGTGTTGGCGGGGCCGTAATGGCGCGCCCGATAGTCGAACAGATCCTGCCGGGTGTAGTTTGAAATCAGCTCGGTGGTGCCCAAAATGGGCTGCCCCAGGCTCTGCTGGCCGAACATCGCCCGGCTCAGCAGCTCATGCACCAAGTCCTCCGGGGAGTCCTCATCCATGGCGATTTCCTCCAGGATGACACCGCGTTCCTTGTTGAACTCCCCCTCGTCCAGGGAGGCGTGACAGGTCAGGTCGGCCAGGATGTCCACCGCCAGGGGTAAGTCCTCGTCGATGACCTTGCAGTAGAAGCAGGTGCAGTCCTTGCCGGTGAAGGCGTTGATCTGCCCGCCCACAGCGTCCATTTCCTCGGCAATCTGCCGGGTGGTGCGCTTTTCGGTGCCCTTGAAGACCATGTGCTCCAGGAAGTGGCTCAGGCCGTTCTCCTGGGGCTTTTCCATCATGGAGCCCACCTTCAGCCATACGCCGATGGAAACCGAACGCAGGTAGGGCAGCCGCTCGCCAATCACTCGCAAACCGTTGGGCAATGTCCAGGTGTCGTTCATACGCTCATCCATCCCTCTGCTTGATGACATCATAATCCCCCTTTCTTTCCATAAACATGCGTGAATGAAAATTCGCAAAAGCCCGGTATCTGGACTTTTGCGAATCATATGTCCCTATCGTTCCTCCCCCACCCACGCGGTGAGACCTTCAACCGAAGGCACCCACCTCCATCGCGGAACGGGAGTTCAGAGGGGCAATGCCCCTCTGGCGGGATCGTAAGGGCAGCGCCCTTACTCCCTCACACGCGACAAGCGGCACCGCCGCTTCGGCGCGCCTCCAACTCAGTCACACTCTCGCACCTGCACGCGCACGGCCCTGCGACCGAAGGCCCTCGCCCATGACGCGAAACGGGAGGTTCAGGAGGGGCAATGCCCCTCCTGGCGGGGTAAGGGGCAGAGCCCCTGGCGTTCCTTAATGGGAATCCCGGCGGGGCGGACGGGCGCGCAGACCGCCTTCGGGACGGCGGGGCGCGGCGCTATTGTCGTAAACCAGATCGTTGCGGATCAGGTTGATCTTGCCCTGGGCGTTGATCTCGCTGACCTTGACCTCCAGCTCGTCGCCCAGCTTCACCACGTCTTCCACCTTGTCCACGCGATGGTTGGCCAGCTTGGAAATATGGATCATGCCGTCCTTGCCGGGCAGCAGCTCGACAAAGGCGCCGAATTCCTTGATGCCCACGACCTTGCCCAGGTAGACCTCGCCGACCTCGATGTCCTTGGCGATGCCCTCGATGATCTTGCGGGCTTTGTCAGCCGCCTCGGTATCGGGGGTGGAAATGAACACCCGGCCGTCGTCCTCGATGTCGATCTTCACGCCGGTCTCAGCGATGATCTTGTTAATCATCTTGCCGCCGGGTCCGATGACCTCGCGGATCTTCTCGGGATTGATGGTGAAGCGCACGATCTTGGGCGCGTACTTCGAAAGCTCCTCACGGGGCTGGCCCAGGCAGGAGAGCATCTTCTCCAGGATGAACAGGCGGCCTTCCAGCGCCTGATGCAGGGCGGTCTTGAGGATGGTGCGGTCAATGCCGGCAATCTTGATGTCCATCTGGATGGCGGTGATGCCGTTCATGGAGCCGGCCACCTTGAAGTCCATGTCGCCCAGGAAGTCTTCCAGGCCCTGGATGTCGGTCAACACGGCCACCTTGCCGGACTCCGCGTCCTTAATCAGGCCCATGGCCACACCGGCCACCGGCGCGTGGATCGGCACGCCCGCGTCCATCAGGGACAGGGTGGAGCCGCACACGGAGGCCATGGAGGAGGAGCCGTTGGAGGACAGGATCTCGCTCACCAGGCGCAGGGCGTAGGGGAATTCCTCCTCGGAGGGAATCACGGGCAGCAGGGCCCGCTCCGCCAGCGCACCGTGGCCGATCTCCCGGCGGCCGGGGCTCTTCATGCGGCCCGCCTCGCCCGTAGCGTAGGGGGGCATGTTGTAGTGGTGGATATAGCGCTTGAAGTCCTCGTTGCTCAGGCCGTCCAGAATCTGGCCCTCAGAGGTGGAGCCCAGGGTGGTGACGGTCAAAGCCTGGGTCTGGCCGCGGGTGAAGACGGCAGAACCGTGCACCCGGGGCAGCACGCCGACCTCGCACCAGATGGGACGGATCTCTGTGACCTTGCGGCCGTCGGGACGAATGCCCTCCTCGAGGATCTTCCTGCGCATGACTTCCTTATTCAGGTAGTACAGCGCGTCGGCAATCTCCGCCTCCCGCTCGGGGAACCGCTCGGCCAGGGCGGCCAGGGTTTCTTCCTTCACCTGGGCCTCGCGCTGCTGACGTTCCTGACGGTTGAAGGTCTCAAAGACCCACACGCACTTGTCGTAGGCGTACTCACGAACAGCGGTCTTGATATCGGCGCCGGTGACATTCAGCGGCACCTCGACCTTCTCCTTGCCGATTTCGGCCACAATCTGCTCCTGGAACATCACCAGCTGCTTGATGTACTCATGGCCGAACATGATGGCGTCCAGCATGGCCTCCTCGGAGACCTCATTGGCGCCGGCTTCCACCATCATGATGGCGTCCTTGGTGCCGGCCAGGTACACATGCATGTCGCTCTTGGCCCGCTGCTCCTCATCGGGGTTGATGACGTACTCGCCGTCCACCCGGCCTACCACCACGGCGCCGGTGGGGCCGCCCCACGGAATCTCGCTCACCGCCAGGGCAATGGAAGAGCCGATCATGGCGGGGATTTCCGGGGGAACGTCCTGCTCCACGGACAGGATGGTTACCACTACCTGCACGTCGTTGCGCATACCCTTGGCGAACAGGGGACGCAGGGGACGGTCGATCAGGCGGCAGGTCAGGGTCGCCTTCTCGGTAGGACGGCCTTCACGCTTGATAAAGCCGCCGGGAATCTTGCCTGCGGCATACTGCTTTTCCTCGACATCCACCGCCAGAGGGAAGAAGTCCACGCCGGGACGGGGGGTGGGGGCCATGGTCGCGTTGACCATGACAACAGTATCGCCCAGGCGCACCCACACGCTGCCGGCGGCCTGTTCGCAGTATTTGCCGAATTCCAGGGTCAGCGGGCGTCCCGCCAGATCCATGGTAAACTGTTTGGATTCCATGCTTTTCTCCTCTCGTAAGTCAGGGGAGCAGGCCTCCCCGTGCCGCCTGGAGATGCTATCATATGAAAACCCCGTCTTGCTGCTGGGATTTTCAAGGGATAACATCCCCCAGGCACAACGCTGTTCCACGCCATGACCGGCATTGCGCCAGCGGATGACGCCGGGGCGTATCCGTAGCTTGTCCAGCCTGGCGGCGGAACTTTCCTGAAAAGGCCGCCGGACGGGATCACTCCCGCATCGGCGGCCCCTTCAAAAAATCACATGCTTCGCGGCGCTTGGCCGAAATCTCCGCGCCGTCAGGAGAACCTTACTTGCGCAGGTTCAGCTTGGCGATCAGGGCGCGGTAACGCTCGATGTCGGTCTTCTTCAGGTACTCCAGCAGACCGCGGCGGCGGCCAACCATCAGCAGCAGACCACGGTTGGAATGGTGGTCGTTGCGGTTGGACTTCAGGTGCTCGTTCAAATGATTGATGCGGGCGGTCAGCAGCGCCACCTGCACCTCGGGCGAGCCGGTGTCGCCCTCATGCTGGGCATAGGCCGCGATGATCTCGGACTTGGTCATGGTTGTTTCCTCCTCAAACGTAATCAGGTAATCGCCGTCCCACGCAGCGCACCGTCGGAGTGATCGGCAGCCCGCGCAGGCGGTTCTTCAAACCCAACCGTTATTTTATCAGATATTCCATCGTTTGTAAACGGGTAAATCGCTGTTCGGCGGGTAAAATTTGTCGTGCCGCAGGAAAAAATCTTTCCACATCGCGGGAAAATGCCTCTTGACAATCTCCCCGCCCCTGTGCTACAATAATCCAGCTGGTTGCACATGGAGAGATGGCCGAGCGGTTGATGGCGCTGGTCTTGAAAACCAGTGATGCTGAAAAGCACCGGGGGTTCGAATCCCTCTCTCTCCGCCAGTTACCCTAACTGCATATGTTCTTGACATGGAGAAGTACCCAAGTGGCCGAAGGGGCTCCCCTGCTAAGGGAGTAGTGTGGGTAACCGCAGCCCGGGTTCAAATCCCGGCTTCTCCGCCAAAAAAGCCTGTAAACACTGTGTTTACAGGCTTTTTTGCTCTGCAAAAGAAAGTCGCAGTTATACACCGCAAAATGGGGATTTTTGCAGCTATAGTTTACAAATTAGTCTACAAATATCCAATAAAAAGTAGAGAGCAACCAAGCCCAGGCAAGGCAGGGCGAAGATCAGAAATAAAGGACGTTAGGCCGTGGTCGAATCCCGTTCACGCAGGCAGATCGTCACCAGCATGTCCAGGAAATGCGTCACGGCTGGAGGCTGGGTCAGCTGATACCCGGCCAGGCGGGACAGGTAAGCGGGATTGTTGCGCCAGGCGTAGTCGATCACCGTGCGAATATTGCGCTCCACGCAGTGGAAGTCACAGCCTATTTCCTTGGCAATGGGCTTATATAACCGTTCCTGCGCGGATTGCAGCCGGTCTTCATCTTCGATGCCAAGCTCCACCGCAAGGATGGTCATTTTGTATCCCTTCAGGCGGTTGCCGATGCCCAGTTTCCAAAGATGCTTTTGTATATTGTTCATATTGCTCTACCTCCGAGAATGCTTTCAGAGATAGAATACACACAAAAAGAGTTGATTCGATTGAAAATAACGAAATTAGAAATAGTGCGACTTTTTTTCGACAATCCACATCTAATGCAGCACGATAAAAAGGGCCGGAAGCGATGTGCTTCCGGCCCTTGTCATGTATTCGCTTTGCGCCGTTTTGGCGCGCGCTGCGGGGCGTTAAACGCTCGCGCCTTGCGCGTCAGGCGGCGGCAGCTCAGGCGCGTCGGGGAGGGCGGACCGCGGCAGGAGCGGCACGTCCAGGCGCTGGGCGGCGGTGGCGGCAATGGCGCGGTGAACCTCGCAACCCACTGCGTCGTAACCCTCCAGCTGCGCGGCTACCAGAGTAGTGCCGGAGCCCGCAAAGGGATCAAGGATGCGCCCTCCCGGGACGGTGATCTTGATGATCTCCCGCATGATCTCCAGAGGCTTTTGCGTCTGGTGCAGGCGCTCGCTGACTTGGACGTTCGTCGCGCGGAAAATGCCCGGCAAATATCCAACACCGCGATCAAGAGGCAGGGGGCCGTTGCTGCCCCATACAATACACTCGGTCTGCTGCCGGAATCGGCCCGGCTGCGGGCGTGATGTGAGCTTGTCCCATACCACCAGGCCGCGGAGCGACCAGCCCGCCCACTGGATGGCGTCGTAAAGGGTGGGCAGATTGCGCCAGTCGATGAAGATAGCCAGGATCGCGCCGGGCCTGCAGTGCTCCCGGGCCGCGGAGAGTACCTCGCGCATCATCCGCGTCCACGAACGCTGATCCATCTGATCCCCCACAAAATCCGGGTAAGGGCACCGCTCCTTGGTAGCCGTGTACTTGCGGGCTGTGCCCTGCTGCTTGTCCGACAGAGTAGCTCCCGAGGCGTAGGGCGGATCGGTAATCACCGCGTCAAACAGGCCGATGTCCCGGCGCAGCATGTGCAGGGCGTTGGCGCGATAAAGCTGTATCATGCTTACCTCCTTTAAGCAAAGGAATGTATGTTCGCATTTGTGCGCAGAAAAAAGCAGCCCAGGCCATTGCCTGGGCCGTCTGGTTATTCATACTCGGGCGTCTGCTTTGCATCCACCGCGGCGGCGTCCGCCATGCCTTCGCCGATGATGTACGCCACCACCGAAGCGCCTGCCATGATGATGGCCGACACCTGCGCGGCGGTATCCTCCGCCACGCCGAAGGCCGTAATCATCAGCGTCACGAAGGACGCTACCGCCGTCCAGAATTTGCGGGAAGTCAGTTTCTTTCTCCAATCCATGTTTTTTCCTCCTTATCGCTGCCTCAGCCAGCCCGCAATATCCGCGCTGGCTTGCTTCATGTCGTCCGCGTTGCCGTTGTGCAGCTCGTGCTCCAGGAGCGCCTGCACGCCCGCGCAGATGACCATCAGCCCCGTGTGCTGTTCCTCCAAGCGGGCTTCCTGGCTGTCCAGCCGCCGCTTGTCCGTGGCTAACTTGGCGTCAACGCCCGTCAGCCGTTCGGCCATGTCGGCCTGAGGCCTGCGCCACTTGCGCAGGCGGTCGACGGTGGCGCCCACCAGGTTGATGACGGTGCAGCTGCCCACCAGCACCAGCAACGCCCCCGTCACGTTGTTCAGCGTCAGCCAGTCCATCCAACCGCCTCCCTTACTGTTGCCCCCGGATACAGCCCGGCCAGCTCCTCCGCCTCCTCCCGGCTGAGGCCGGGGATGGTCACGGTGCAGAGCATGGCTGTCCCGCCGTCCGCCGCCTGATCCAGCGCGGCCCAGGTCAGCGGGCCCACGATGCCGTCCGCCGTCAGCCCGCTTTTTTGCTGGAAGGCCCGCACCGCCGCCTCGGTTTCCGCGCCGAAGGATCCGTCCGCGCCGTGCCGGGGTAGGGGATACCCGGCCCGCAGCAGCAGCCCCTGGGCCTCGACCACGGTGGGGCCGCGTGCGCCCTTGCGGATAGTGTCCCGATTTCGCCCATCACCCGGCTTGTCCTCCGGCGCATCCGTCACGCCGTCCACCACCACATCCATCCCTTTGGGGATGGCGTAGTGCGTCCACCTTCCCGCGCTGATCTTCGTGCGCACAACCCCCGTATCGTGCCCGGAGGCGTGGACGATGGTTCCGTCGCCCAGGGCGATGCCGACGTGGCCCATCCTACACGTCGCCCATCCCAGGCTTGCGCCTGTGCTGGCTGTCACCTTCGCTACGCTTCGGAGCCTTTGCCCCGTTGGGGCAACTCCGCACTGCGGAGGCGGCTCAGCCCTGCGGAGCGCCTCATCGGCGCTGTCCTTAACCGCCCATCCCAGGCTTACGCCTGTGCTGGGTTTCGGGGCGCAAGCCCAGGCTTGCATCCCCTCAGTCGGCCTTTGGCCTCCCTTGTCAGGCTTAGTCGGCCTTGCGGCCTCCCTCGCAGGTTTGTCCTCCCGGTAAAGCATGCACACCACACCCGCGGGCGTGTCCTGGATGCCTCCCTTGCGCAGCCAGTCGCCCTTACGCCACTGGCTCGTGGCCCCGCTGATGGCCACGCCCTCGATGCCCGCCGCCGCGCAGCCCCGGCGCACCAGCTGGGCGCAGTCATAGCAGGGCTTGCCGTCGTACTTGCAGCCTGCGCAGGCGGCCTGCTTGCCCCGCAGCACCGGGCAGTTGCGGCGGATGGCGTCGGCGCTGGCCGGGTACTGCTCTGCCCGGGCCTTGCGGTAGGCCGGTGTGCAGCGCTGGCCCGTCCCGCCCATGACGTAGGGGCTGCCTACCTGAGACAGCGCCCAGGCGCGGAGGGCGTCGGCCGGTGTGCAGCGCTGGCCCGTCCCGCCCATGACGTAGGGGCTGCCTACCTGAGACAGCGCCCAGGCGCGGAGGGCGTCGGACTTGGTTGTTTGTGTCGCCAACATTGATTACCTCACAAACACATTTTTTACACAAAGACGCTTGACAAATACACAAGTATTGTGTATAATATGAAGCAGAGGGAGGGAGACAATGAACACACGGAAGCAAGCGGAAAAGCTCCTTGAGGAAAACGGCTACAAACTCCAGCGGCACGGCGCAAACCACGACATTTACCGCAACGAGGCTCTCAGATGATGTCGCCCATCCCAGGCTTGCGCCTGTGCTGGGTTTCGCCCTGCGGGATCGCCGTTCCGGCGCTGTCCTCGGGCTCAGTCGGCTTATCAGCCTCCCTTGCAGCATCCCGCTGAAGCGGCACGACATAGACGAGGACGACCTGCGGTACATCCAGAAGGAAATAACCCAGAACGTCCGGCGGCGGGGGCAGTAAGTCCCAGCCGCCCGGCAGTAACATAGAACCATAGCAAAAAGGAGATGACCACCATATGAAAGCAATTTACCTCGCTGTGCTGTACCGCAAGGAGAACGGCCATGGCTATCATACCCGTGTTCCCGATCTGCCCGGCTGCGTCACCAGCGGCAGCGACCTGGCCGATGCCGTCCGCATGACAGCGGATGCGGCCCATGAATGGCTGTGCTGCGCCGAAGACTGCGGCGATCCGATCCCCAAACCCAGCAGCCCGGAAGCCATCCAGCTTGAACCCGGCGCGATCCAGACGCTGATTGAAGTGGATACCGACCTGCATCGCCGTATGACCGATACCCGCGCCGTGCGTAAAAACGTCTCCCTTCCTGCCTGGATGGCCACCCTGGCTGAACGCCGTGGCGTGAATTGTTCCCAGGTGCTTCAGGATGCTTTGACCGAACTTTTCGAACGATGAACCATTTCGCTCCGCTTTCCGCCCTCTTGCCGAGGGCGGTCTTTTTATTCGTCTGAGCCTTTCTCCTGGGCAACCTCCTCCCGCCAGTCCTCCGCCCTCACATCCGGCCCCCAGACGGTGGTCTGCGCCACACACTTATACCGCTTGTCCCCCCACACCATCCATTCCCCGCGCTGGTAGGCGTCCTGGGCTCCCGTGGGGGCCTGCCAGGGCAGCGCATGCGCCGCATCCGTGGCATGATAAGGCGACCACAGCGCCGGGGTCTTGTCCGGCGACCAGTCGGGGTTGCCCGTGCTGTCGTGGGTCTGAGCGCAGCGGTAGGGCGCGCCGTCATAGGTGACAACCTCGCCCGCCTCGTGGGGCGCGGGCTTCCACGCCCTCAGCAGCGGGGCCAGGTCGATGACGTCGTTGACCGTGGTCGCCGTGTCCTCCGCCATCTGCCTCGCCTGACGGGCCAGTACCACGCCGATAGCCCGCATCGTCGATTTCGCCTGCCCCGGACTTGCGTCCGTCGCAGATACAGACCTGCGGAGCGCTACCGCGCTGTCCTCAACCGCCCATCCCAGGCATTCGCCTGTGCTGGGTGTCGGGGCGCAAGCCAAGGCTTGCATCCCCTCAGTCGGCCTTTGGCCTCCCTTGTCGGTCTTAGTCGGGCTTACGCCCTCCCTCAGTTCAGTTGCTTGCATCCTTGATCCCTCCCATCAATGCCTCCAAGGCCGTTCGTAGCTCTGCGATCTGTTCCTCCGCCGTCGGGGTCGGCACAGGCGGCACATAGTCTCCGTCGATCTCTTCCCGCGTCCGCGCCTGTACCTCGCCGCCCGTCAGCTTGTACCGCGGGATACCCCGCTCATCCAGCAGCGGGCCGTCCAGGT
>CBFFZW010000036.1:0-42254 GCA_965646445.1 uncultured Christensenellales bacterium
ACCGCGTCGAACAGGCCGGGATATACAACGGCGCTGACCCCGCCGACAGCCGACCGCGCCTTGCCGCGGATCCGCTGGCCGGTAATGCTGGAAGGACGGCCTTCCTCCGCGCGGGCGGACGGAAGAAGCCAGCGCAGCAGCCCGGTGGCCTTCGATGGATTTTCTGTATGGGCAGCCGCCTCCGGCGCGGAGGCCGGAGAATCCTGCCGCAGGTCTGATGCCGTGGCGGTGTCAAGGGCTTCGGGGGCAGGCGTCTGGGTCGGCCTGCTGATGATCCCGGCAGGTTCTTGGGTTGCCCCGATGGGCGGTGTTGGTTCAGGTGCTACGGTGCTTTCAGGCCCGACGGTGGGTTCGGCCGTTGGCGTATCCTGCGGCTGCTGAGCGGTCGAAGCGGTGGGTTCACCCGTTGGCACTGCTGTCTGCCCGGCGGTAGGTTCCGGGGTGGGCTGCTGCGCGTCCGATGTGGGAAGCACGCCGGCGTCCGATGTTGGCACCGGGAAAGGCGTGCTGTCAGGTTCGGTTTCCTCGGGCAATGGCGTTGCGTCCGGCTCAGGCGTACCGTCCGGCTGTTCGGTTGGCTGCGCATTGGCGATATAGCCGCTGATGCGCGGCAGCAGGTTCTGCTGATAGGCGCGGGTTTCGGGCTGCGCCTGCGCGTCCCGCTGTGCCTGCTGCTTTTCCGATTCGGTCAGGTTAACCAGCATATCGGCTGAAACAAAGCCCTCGATCAGGCTGCTTTCCGTATCGAAAACCACCTGCGCGCGGGCATCTCCTGCCGATTGGATCAAGACCACGGATGCGCCGGGCAGCGTGCCCCGCGCTTCATCCCCATGGGCGGATGCGTACACCGTTGTGTGTTGACGGGTACGGGCATACCCCTCCGTCAGCGGCGCAACGACATCTGTCGGGGTGGCTGCTTCGGCAATCTCCGGCGCGGCGGATTCCCCGGCGGGCCGCTCCGTTTGGACTGCCTCAGACGAAGGGACAAGCGTCGGTTCGGGCTTGAGCGTGTCCGTGGGTTCCGGCGAAATGTCCTCCGGCATGGGCGGCGCGTAGGCTTCCAGCATCTGCGGCGCAAATGAAAAACCGGTTCCCGCATGCGACACGGAAACCAGCTCGCCATTCGCCTGATAGACGCTTTCCACCCGCGTTTGCACCACGCCCTCGGCGTTGCGCAGATGATCCCCCTCGTCCGCCATGGCGCTCCGCTCCCGCTCCAGGGGCAGAACTTCCCCGGTATATCCGTCCGCCGTCAGCGTGATCGTGTGCAGCACAAGGCCACTTGCCTCCGCGGACCGCGCTTCCGCCGCCAGCGCCATGGGCGTTTGCAGGGCCAATACAAGCGACACAAACAAAGACACACTCCGCCTGATGCTCATCTGGATGCCTCCCGATTTTCCTTCTTGCGGCTTTCAGTCATGTTAGACTGACTCATTTCAATTCTTTTGTGTTTCTTTTATACACATTTAGTATATTCCATATCTTGTCTTTTGTCAATTCTTTTCCTTACTGTTACAATGGAATCACACCAAAAAAGCGGAGCCTCCAAAGAAGCTCCGCCCCGCGTATCCCGTAACTGAATGCCCTTATTTTCCCTGGGAACCATAGCCGTCCGCCCTCGGCACAGCCTGATAGGTCTTCACGCGCTTGCCCTGAACAATCAGCCGTTCTTCATGGGCCGCCGTACAGGTGGACAGCGTGACCACCGAATCCGTCAAGGTCAGCGTCACACCCGTTTCATAGCGCGACTGACCAATGGTGCGGTCAATAAACTTCTGATAGTCTTCTTCCGTTTCAAACTCGCGCTGATAGTCCTTGCTATGCTCATCCACTTCCGCGACGGAATAAATCTCATATTGATAGATGTATTCCGGCGTGTAAATCCAGAAATAAGGGCTTCGTTCATACGCGCACAGGTTCTCGTCATCCTGATCGTTGGCATCATCGCTTGCCTGGGCTTCAGCCGGTGCTTCGGTTGGCGCAGGCGGCTCCAGGAATTCCTTCAGCTGGCCAAACATGGAGCCATTCTTCATGTTGTGGCCATAGATGATCGTGTTCTTGTCCGCAAAACCCGGCTTGTTACGATAGTCCACAAACAGCGAACCCGCCTTATTGTTGACTTTTTTGAACGTGCGGTACAGATAGTACTCATTGTCACGCGCCTGCATGACGGGATAGAACACGTCGATGGCTTCCATTTCAATCCAGCCGACAATATCAGGGTTGATTTCCTTGAGGCCCTCAAAATCAACAGGATTCTCCATAATGCCATCCACCGCCACCCCGGCTTCGGGCACGCCCTCGGCCATACCCCGCCACCGGTTGGTGAACTCTTCCAGCTCCGTGTATTCGTCAGTGCTGACCTTGTATTCCAGATAGATTCCCAGCAGGTTCATGGCCGCAAACAAAAACATCCCCAGCGCCAGAATAACAATCAGCTTTCGGATGATGCCGCCAGCCAGCCCGCTCATGCTTTTTCCAGTCTGTGCCATGGTTGATCCTCCTTGCCGCGCTTGATTCTTCAACGCGGCGGATGACGAATTTTCCTTTACGCTCCTGATGATACCATACTTTTGTCACGCGCACAACGGCGCCGCGAACCACCCCTGAAAAAGCGGCTGTCCTCATCAGACAGCCGCTTGGTTCCAGGGTTTGCCGTTCAGAGGCTGTTATTCGTCAAGAGCTTCCAATGCCTTACGCCTTCTGCGCCTGTCAAGCTCGCACGCGATGAGCGTGCAGCCGGAGGCCAGGAGCATCATGACGTAGCGCATGATGTCGGTATCGTCGCCGGTTCTGGGCGTGTCATCCTTGGGCACCTCGTAGGCCAGCGCCTGCTGGGCATCGACACGAAGCTGATTGCCAGCAACGTCGCGGCCCGTGGCTGTGACCATATTCACAATGTCCGTGGGCGTCTCCACGTCCTGAGCAGGCCGAACCGCCATCGCGGTGTAGCGCAGCCAGTATGTTCCGCCCTTGCGCACGCCGCCAGGCAGCCTGACCGTCAGGGTATGCGTCTGAGCGTCGTAGATGTCCGCCAGCGCCAGGGTTTCCGTCATGCCGTCGGGCTTGATGAGGAAGACCTTGCTCGTGGACACGTCCAGCGTCTTGGGAAGCGTGTCCACAATGACGACATCCTTCCACTGAGAGCCAGCCTGCGTGTTCGAGATTTCGATCTCGTACTCCAGCATGTCGCCGGGGAGCGCCTTCAGGTCCTCTGGCCGCGTGGCGTTGCGTACAGACTTGGCAATCTTCGCCCCTGCCGCAATCGGCTTATCGCTTTCATCCGGGTAGGCCTTGTTGCTGTTGACGGCGCCGTTATCCGGCCAATCGTTGCCGCCGGGATTGTACCAGTCGCCAGGCTTGATATCCGGCGGCGCGTTGGGAATGGGATCATTGCCGCCTTCCAGCGCCGGATCCTTGCCCTTCGCCCACGCGATATTGCCGATGTCGACTTCCTCCACACTTTCCGTCAGCGTTGCCGTGAAGGTGAGCGTGCAGTCTGTGCCGTAGGGGATGTCGCCCAGATAGACGGACAGCATCCGGTCAGCGGACGTATACACATTGCTCAACGCCACCGGGCCAGCGCCGATGTCAAGGGTGATGCTGGCGGTATCAATCGCCAGGCCCGCCGGGATTCTGTCGCGAATGACCGCGTTCTTCCAGACGGTTTCAGGCTTGCGATTCCGCACCGTTATGGTGTACTGCAGCCGGTCGCCAATCTGGCTCTGCGCGTTGGGCCGATCCAGGTTCACGGCCGTCTTGATGACCTCGGCTTCCGGCGCAGGCGGGAGAACGCCGCCATTTTCAGGCTTGTCGATCTCCTCGGGATACGCGGGATCCGTCTGGATGCTCTCGGGGGTCTTGTCAGGCTTCTGGCCAGCCGCCAGCGCGATGTTGCCGATGTCGCTGCCAACGGCATCCTTCGTCACCTTCACGCTGAAGCAGATCCGATAGTGCTCTTCATAGCCAATGTCGCCAAGGGCAGCGGAGATCCGGCGGTTCACCGGGTCATAAGCTACGGCTACGCTGTCGGGCGCCGCTTCCGGGGTCAGGCCGGTCACCTCGTAGATGCGCAGGCTGCCGTCCACCATCTCCAGGCCGTTGGGCAGATCATCCTGAACCTTGACCGACTTCCACAGGGAGCCAGGCTCGCTGTTCCAAATGTCAATGGTGTAGTTCACCGTATCGCCCACGCGGGTACGGGTCGCTGCGGGATCCGCGTTTTCAGCCTTCTTGGTAATGTGCGGCGCAGGATTCTTCGGCAGAACCGTATCCTTGCCGCCGGGATAGACCTTGCCTGCCGTCACAACGACAGGGTCGTTCGTCCCGCTGTTGGTACCCGCGGCCGTGACGCTGTTGCCAATGTCCTTCTTGTCCGCGCCCACGTCAACGGTGGCGCTGAAGCTCAGCTCAAACTGGTCTTCCCTGCGGATGTCGCCCACGTTGGCCTTCACCGTGCGCGTGGTGACATCGTAGCTCGCGCCGGAGATTTCCACCTTGGTTCCGTCCGCCTGGACACGGTAGAGCTTGAGGGTCGACGGCTGAAGCGTCAAGCCATCGGGAAGCTGGTCTGTCAGGGTGACGCCCTTCCAGATCGCCTGGTTCGTCTCGTTGGATACCGTAATGGTATAGGGAATCGAATCGCCAACCGTAGCGCCCGTGTTCGTACCCGCCGACTTCTCCAGCATGGGCACCACAACACCGTCCAGGTAGATGACGACGCTATGGTCGCGCACCGTATCTTCCCTGTTCATGGTGATGGTCACGCTGTTCTTGTCCATCAGATCCTCGCGGATGACGTTGTCCACCTTAATCATGGTGATCTTGTGGGCGCCGATATCCCAGCTGGCCGTATGGTCGCCAGCGGTCATGCCCTGGCCCGCGCCATAGACGCGGATGTCGGGATCCGCGGAACCGGGGCCTACCACGTCGATGCTCAGGGAGAAGTCCGCCTTGTCCAGCGGATCAGGCTGTTCGCCGCGCTTCAGGTAAACCTTCACCACGGTGTCCGCCTGGATGTTGGACAGGTTCACCTTATCCTTCCCATCTACGTTGACCATTTCGGCGTCATCCAGCATTGAGATGTCCGTCTCGGCGCCGTTGCGCACAAGGGCCACATGATCGACATAGTAGCCGTCTTCCAGCTTCCAGCCAATGCTGTCGTTCGCACCCGCTTCGACCCACTTGTTAACATCGCGGTCGCCGCGGCCGTCAATCAGCTCAACACTGACCTGATACGGCTTGTAGGTGCCTGTGCCGCCGTCGTCAACAAAGACGTATTCGACGGTCTGCATGGCTGTAACATCCTTGAAGTAGAAGGTGTTCTGCAGGTTGTTGGACGTGTACTTGGAGTAATCCACGCTTTCCGCCTGCGCGGTGAAAGCGTTCCTGAAGTAGGCCAGGAGCTGGTTCTGCCGTGCCTGGGCTTCGCCCGGGAGAGGCATATCCGCGGGAGGCAGCAGCTCGGTGATGATCTGGCCGGGCTGGAGGATGACGCCGTTGATCTTGACGGTTTCCAGCCGGTAGCCCGTATTGGGCACACCGCGGACGATACCGAAGTCCTCGCCATAGTAAACCGTGCCGGACTTCACCACATCGCCGTCGCCCTCGTAGCTGACCTTGATGTCAACCAGGTTCTCCGACAGGTAAACGTCAATGACATGGTCGGCCGCAACGTTCTCCAGATAGAGCATGTTGCTGGTGGGTGTTTCCACCAATTCGCCATCCACATACACACGGGCTACCTTGTAGTGCGCGTTGTCAACCGTCCAGCTGACCATGGCCCTAGAGCCGGCCAGCACCACCTGCTTCGGGCTGATCTGGCCTTGGCCGTCGTGGATGTAGGCTTCAATGGTGTAGGAGGTTGCGTCATCAGGAATTTCCTGGGCTTCCTTCTTCTCGCAGATGACCTCGACAGTATGATCCTGGCCCTCCACCGCGACTTCCAGCCTGTTGTCAGCGGGAATCGGCACATTGACGCCGTCAACCTTCACCGCCGTCACATAGCAGTCCGCCGCGGGAGCCCATTCAACCGCTGCCGTTTCCGCCTTGCGCAGGTTCAGGAACGGGCCGTTGATGGTACCGTTGGTGATGGAGGTGCTGATGTCGTAGTAATAGTCATCGTCCGTGTGAACGGGGTTCTCGCACACCAGCACGATGCGGTAATCGCTGTCGATGCCGGTGATTTCGTAGCTGCTGGCGTCGCCCAGATCATCCTTGGTGACGATCAGCTCTTCCTCGCCGTCCTCATTGACCCTGTAAATGTCAATGCTGGCAATCAGGCAGCCGGAAGCCGCGTCCCAGGTGATGGTTCTGTTCGCACCGGCATTGACCGTACCGCCGCCGGTGATGGTACCGTTGGTCGCTTCGGTCACGATGTCGTAGGAGTAGACGATGGGATCCTCGCCTGCCGGCTGCGCGATACAGTCGACCTGGACGAGAATATCCGTCTGGATGTTGGTCACGGTGAGGTTCCAGTTGGCGGCATTGTCCAGGCCTTCCGTCACGCGGTTGAGGACGTTGCCCGCCTTGTCGGTCACGGTCACGCTGTCCACAATGTAGCCGTTGTTCGGACGCCAGCTTACATTGAAGTCCGTGCCCTTCTTCACGGCCGCGCCATTGCTGACCCAGCCGTTTGTCACCTCCGTGGTGACGGTCACGAAGGACGTGTCCGCGGGGCCCTGCTGACTGACGTAAACCACGAAGTCGTTGTTCGAGTTCACCGTCAGCTTGAAGCCCGCTTCCGACATACCCGCCAGCATATCAGCGCTGGAGAGGATATTGCCGTTTCGGGTAACCTTGTCGATCTGCCAGCCGGACTTTGCCTTCCACTTCACCGCCGTCTCCGTGCCTTCCAGGATGGCCGGCAGGGACTCGCTCAGTTCCAGGCCGCTGGGGTCGCCGTAGGGCAGCACTGTCAGCGAGTAGTAGACAGGATCCTTCTCCACATGCTTGGCGGTGTACACCATGATGGTGTGGTTCGCCGTCACATTGTTGAAGGTGTACACGCCGCTGCTCAGGGTGCATCCGGGCAGACCCACCGCCGTCGAGCCGTCGATGACCACGCGAACAATGTCGTAGTTGGGCGCCGCGTTCCACTTGGCCGTGGCAGATTCGCCCTTGGTTACATAGTCAACCGCGATGTCATCCACATAGGCCGCGCCGGAGCCGCCGTTATCGACGATGACATCAATCACATAGGTGTCCGCCGGCTGATCCTTCAGCTGGCTGCGGACTTCCACGGAATGGTTGGCCGTAATGGGGTTGAAGCTGATGTAGCCGTCCCGCCAGTTGATGTACGGGTTGCCGTCCACCGTCACGGAGACGATCTCGTACTTGCTGTCGGCTGTCCAGCTGACGGTGTACGATTCGTTCTCGCCGGTGGTGGTATACGGCGCGCTGATAGCACCGTGGTCGATGGAAGTGCTGATCGTGAACGGGCCGGTCGTAATCGGTTCGTCGTTCTCGTCACGGCACTCGACCGTCAGCGTATGGTCGCCGTTCACACCCTTCAGAACCAGCTTGCCCGCCTGCATCAGGTCGGAGCGCTCAATACCGTCAAGCTTCACGCTGACGACCTTGAAGCCGCTGTTAGGCGTCCAGTTGATGTCGAAGTCAGCGCCCTTTTCCATTTCGTATACGCCGAATTCGTTGATCTCACGACCGTCATCAAAGCTGAAGATGCCGTTGACGATGTTGGTTTCCAGATAGACCTTCGTATCGTCGGGCTCTTCCCCGCTGTCCAGCGGGCCGCAGACGACCACCACGCTGTGGTCACTGACAATGTCCCGGAAGGTGATGCTGCCGCCGGAGGCAATGATCTGATCCTCGGGCACCGCCGCATCATCAATGATGACGCTCTTGACCACGTTGCCGGCCAAAGGAGTCCATGTCACCGTATGCGATGTCGTGCCGTAGTTCATGATGCCGCCGCCGGTCTTGGTACCGCCGGTCACCATGACGGAGATTTCCACCCGGTCAGGCGTTTCCTCGGTCTGGGCGCCATACTCCACATACAGGGTATGATCCGCCGCGATGGCATCGAAGGTGTAGCTTATCGCGCCTTCATCCAGCGCGGTCTCCGTGCCGTCCACCTTGAAGCTCTTGAGCGTCAGCCCATCGGCGGGTGTCCAAGTCACGGTGAAGCTCGAGCCAGGCGCAATGTCGTCCTTGCTGGGCGTGATGAACAGGACGTTCTTGCCGCTGGTGGACACCTTGTGGGCCGCCAGCTTCTCGCAGGTCACGTTGACGGTATGGTTTTCCGTGATGTCGGTGAACGTGTAGGTTCCGTCGGCATCCGTCACTTCAGCGCCGTCAATTTCCACCTTGGCCACACGGTAGCCGGCCTCCGGCGTCCAGGTAATGGTCTGGCTGGCCTTCGCCGCCTCGTCATTGCCGGGAATCACAACCGTTCCGGTGATGGTACCATGGTCAATGTGGGTGGTGATGTACAGGGTATCCGGGTCGATGTCCGGGCCGGGCACATAGGTTACAACCACGCTGTGATCGACCGTGACATTGGTAAAGGTGTAGCCGTAAGTACCGTTGCCGTTATCCGTATAGCCGGTATTCGGCAGCACCGTGCCGTCCACCTCGACGCTCTCCAGCACGAAGCCACTCAGGCCGCTCCAGGTCACGACGCTGGTACCGCCGACATCCACCGTCGCGGGCGACGCGCTGATGGTACCATGGTCGTTGCGCACCGTGATGGCGTACTTCGGCAGGCGCTCGCAGGCGACCTCCACCGAGTGGTTGCGGGAGATGTTGGTGAAGGTCACGCTGCCCGCGGCAATCAGTTCCGCGCGCTCCATGCTGTCAACCTTGACGGATACAACCCTGTATCCATCCGGCGCGGTCCAGATAACCGTCTGGCTGGCCTTCTCCTCCGCCGTCCGCACGGTAATGGGCGCGGTAATGGCGCCGCCATCGCTGATCTGCGTGCTGATGAGGTATTCGGTATCCGGTTCAGGCTCCTCGCTGCCAATGCGCTCGCAGATGATGGTGATGGTGTGGTCGCGGTCGATGTTGTTGATGGTGAACTCTTCCAGGGTAAGGGGTCTGCCCGAATCGTCAATGGTGATGGACTTGATCTCATACCCGAACTCAGGCGTCCACGCGATGGTGGTGCTCTCCCCTGCCTTCAGGTGCGTTTCGCCGGTATAGGTCGCGTTCTTCACCGTGACGGTTACGTCATAGTAGGTGACATCCGGCTCCACCGGCGGGTTGACCTCGCTGGTCACCACAACGTCGAAGACTTCATCCTTCGCCGCGCCGGTGATGGTGTAGCTGCCGCCCGCGTTGGGATCGCCGATGGGCACCTGTACGCCGTTCACCGTGACGGACACAATGTGCTCGCCCAGGGCAGGCTGCCAGGTCACGGTATGATCCGTGCCCACGGACACTTCGCTGTTGCCGTTGGTGATGGCTGTGCCCGCGCTGACATTGACGTAGTACAATTCGCTGACGGCGGTGCTCAGGCAGTTGATCTGAATCGTGTGATCGGCCTGCACGTCCGTGAAGGTGTACGAGGAGCACACGGGCACTTCCACGCCGTCCACCACAACGGAGGCAATGTAGTTGCCCAGGTCAGGCGTCCAGCTGAGGGTGTAATCATCGCCCTTGCGCACCGAGCGGATGGTCTTGCCGTCGCTCATGGCGCCGCCGTTGATGCCGGAGATGATGTTGAAGAACACCTCGTCCCCGATGATGATCGGCTCGCGCTCCTCGCAGGTAACGACGATGGAGCAGTTGGAGTTCACCTGACGGAAGGTGTAGCTGCCGGTGTCGGACGCCGCCAGCTCGCTGGTCGCGCCGTTCTCGGTCACTTCCACCTTGGTTACCTTGTAGGTGCTGTCCGCCGCCCAGTTGACGGTGTAGTTGTCGTTTTCGACCACCATCGCCGTGCCGCTGATGCTGCCGGCTCCATTGGGGGTCAGCTGCGTGCTGACGACGTACTGCACAGGCACCACAGGCTGCTCTTCCTCTTCCAGTTCAACCTTGAGCGTGATGCTCTCCGGCATGCCGGCCTGGAACAGCGCGTCATAATCGAAGGTGTAGCCCAGGGAGCCGTCCGCCTTGGTATAGTCGGAAGCGTTCAGCGGCGTACCGTTCAGCGTCACGCTCTTGATGGCGTACCGCTCGGTATCGCTGATGCTCCAGGTGATTTCCTTGGCAGCATCATCCTTGGCGAGGGTGGCCGTCGTCGGGGCAATCGTGCCGCCGGCGTCGATCACCGCGCTGATGCTGTATTCAGGGTACTTGGCGAATTCCGCGCGCACGGTGACATTTTCGTGATCCTCATAACGGAACACATAACTGTCCCCGGTGAAGTCGCTCTCGCGGCCATCCTCGTCAATGACCTTCACAGCCTTGACATACCAGCCTTCGGCGGGCGTCCAGGTGATGGTGTAGGGCCCGTCCTCCTCGGTAAGGGTCACGCCGTCGGTAATGCTGCCGTTGCCGGTGTAGGCCGTGTTGACCGTATAGTTGGTTTCCTCCGTCGGCGGCAGAACAGGCTCATCCCGCTCCAGCACGACCTTGACATCCACATCCCCGGTCAGCTCGGAATACTTCACGGTGTAGCTGCTCACGTCACCCGTCAGGCGCGTGCCGTTGACGGTGACCTTGCTCACATGCCAGCCAGCGGCGGGCGTCCAGGTCACCTGATGGTTCTCGGCGTCAGCATCCGTCGAGCGGATGATGCCCGCGCCGGTGGCCGTCCCCTCGCCTTCCACCGCCACGTTGACGGCGTAGGCGGGATCCTGCTCGAAAACAACATGCACGGTGGCGTCGGCCGCGTCGTTGTACGCAAAGGTGTAGCTGGTGACAGAGCCATCGGTGACGGTCTCGCCGTTGATGGCTACGCTGGCCACATGCCAGCCGGGATCAGCCGTCCAGACAATGTCCGCAGTGGTATCGGGCGCGCTCAGCGTCGTGCTGGGCGTAATTGTACCGTTGCCGTCCTTGCTGGTGGCAACCGTATAATACACAGGTTCAGGCTCTTCCGGGTCGGGTTCGGTTTCCAGTTCGCACAGGATGTCCACGCTCACCACGGCGCCGGCGGGCTGGCTTACCACCGTGTAGGCATAGCCATGCTCGGCGTCGCCGGTCACAGCGGAGGCATCGACTTCAACCGTCTCGCCGTCCACCGTCACGGTGATACCCTGATAGATGTAGCCATCCATGGGCTTCCAGGTGATGGCATAGTCATCGCCAACCGTCACACTGGCGCTGCCCGTATGGGACTGGGTGCCCGCCGCCGTCACGTTGACCTGATAGGTCTCGGGATCGCCGGTGCTCTCCTCCGCCGCATAGACCACATCCACATGGTAGACCTGATTGGCCGCGGGCGTCGCTCCGGCCAGAGGCAGCGCAAGGCTGACCATGGTACCGTCGCCGATGGGCTGCTCCACGCCGTCCACCTTGACGCTGACCAGGCGCATGCCCGCCGCGGGCGTCCAGGTGACCGTCGCGGTTTCGTCCAGCTCATACTGCGCCTTGTCCGCGCTGATGGCGGCGTTGGTGGCGGAGGCGGTCACAAAGTAGTGATCCTTCTCCCTGAACACAATATCCACCGTCACGTCGGCGGTCATGGCGTCATAGGCCACGGTATAGCTGTACTTTCCGCTGCCCTCATCGGTCATGTCAGCCGCCGTCAGCACCGTTGCCGCGCCATCGCCCAGAGGCGGATAGCCGGTCACGGTGACGCTTTCAATCTCGGCGCCGTCAGCCGCCTGCCACCAGACCTTATAGGTCTCGCCCGCGATGTGCATAACCTTGGGCGCGGCCGCCGTACCGTTGCCGGTAACGCTGACGTTCACCGTCCGATTGGGGTTGGCTTCAAAGACCACCTGAATTTCTTCGTCATGGCCATAGTGGTATTCATAGCCGGACGCGGGCGCGGTTCCAGCCTCCACGCCGTCGATGAAGTGCTTCACTTCCTTGACGTGATAGCCTTCGCTGGCGCTCCAGGTCACAGGATAGGCCGCGTCGTCGCTGGTCTTGGTCACGCCGGGCGTGATGGTACCCATGGCGGCGTCATTGACGCTGGTCACCAGGGAGTAGACCGTCGGCGCGTCGGGATCCGTATCCTCCTTGGCGTAGGTCACGGTCATGACCTGGCTGACGCCGTTCATGGTCTCATAGCTGAAGCCATAGGACAGCGCGTCAATCTCGGTCTGATCGAAGGTCTTGAGCACATTGCCTTCCGTGTCCGCGATGACAATGCTGTTGATCTTGTAGCCGCTGTCCACCGTCCAGTTGACCGTATGGGTCTCCCCGGGCTTGGTCAGCACAGCATCCTCGCCGAAGGTGCTCAGGCCGGCGTTGCCTGCCTTGACCGTCTTGATGCTCAGTTCAGCATACTGCACAAACTCCGCATGGAGCTGAACATCCTGATGGTCGTCATAGCGGAAGGTGTAGCTGTACATGCCGCCGGCATCCACCGTGATGCCCGCGGATGCCATGTCCGCGGCGGTGTAGTCCTGCGCCGCGCCGTCGCCCACCTTCAGGGTGACCTTGTTCAGGTACCAGCCATCGGCAGGCTTCCAGGCAACGGTGTAGGTGTCGCCGGGGGTATTGAGGGACTTGGAATCGGAAATGGTACCGCTGCCCGTCTTCCCCGTGCTGATGGAATACGCCACAGGCGTCAGGCCGCCGGGGTTTTCGTCCTTCTTGAAGGTGACAACAATCGTGCGGTCACCGTCAAGGTCGTCATAGGCAAAGGTATAGCTTCCCGCGGCGATCGCAGCCGCATCCAGGCTTTCAATCTCCGTGCCTGCCGCGTTGCGGATGGACACGCTCTCCACCAGGTAAGCGGTATCCGCCGTCCAGGTGAAGGCCGCGCTCTCGCCGGAGGCGGCAAGCACCGCGCTGGCAGGGGTTACGCTGCTGCCCGCGCCGCCGCCCACCTTGGTGGCGGTAATCTTATAGGAAGGAATGGCCTCGAAGACCACGCTCACCGTCAGATCCTTGTGATCGTCGTACTTGAAGGTGAGCTTGCCCGCGGTCAGTTCTTCCTCGGTGGCGCTGCGGGTGGTGGCCGTGGCGTCGTCGGTGATGGTCACGGACTTCACGGTATAGCCGCTGTTGGCACGCCAGTGGATATCCGCCTGAGCGCCCGCTGCGCGCAGCGTGACCGACGGATCAATGGTACCCATGGCGCTGTCGTTGACGCTGGTGGTCACGGTGTAAGGCGTGGCAGCCGCGCCCTCCACCTTCTCAAAGGTGACCGTCATCGTCTGGTCAGAGCTCATGTCATCATAGTAGAAGGTATAGGAGCCGCTGGCGACCTCTTCATCGGTGCAGGCATAGACCACGCGGCCATTGGCGTTGGTCACCACCGCGCTCCTGGCGCGATAGCCCTCGTCCGCGGTCCAGGTCACCGCCTGCGTGTCGCCTTCACCGCTGAGCACCGCGCTGGCAGGCGTGACCGTGCTGTTCGCACCGCCGCCCACCGCAACGCCGGTCACCGTATAGTTCACGATGGGCGCAAAGGTGATGACGACCTTGGTATCCCGATGGTCGTTGTACTTGAACGTGTACTCGCTGATGGCGCGGCCAACGCTGTTCACGGCCACGCTCTTGACATAGTAGCCGGGGTTGGCGCTCCAGGTAACCAGATACTCGCTGTCTGCCGTGTTCAGCGTCTTAGACGGGCTGACCGTACCCATGGTCGCGTCATTGACGCTGGTTTCCACGGTATAGGGCGTCGCGGGCAGATCGCCGCCGCCCGGGATCGTGCCTTCATCCTTCTCGAACGTCACAACGATCTTGCGGTCGGAGCCGTTCATGTCGTCATAGGTGAAGGTGTACGCGCCAAGAGCAATCTCGCTGTCGGTGAGCTGCTTACGGTCGGTGCCGTCGGGCTTGGAGATCACCACGCTGCGCACGTTGTAGCCCTCGCCCGCCAGCCAGGTCACCGTGTGGGACTGACCGGGCGCCAGGGTCGCGCCAGCGCTGACAACGCTGTTCGCGCCGCCGTTGCCCTGCTTTTCCGCGCTGATGGTATACTGCGGAATCTGCTCGAACTCAACGGTGATGGTAATGTCCTTATGGTCGTCATACCGGAAGGTATAGTCCGTACCGGTGTGGCTGACGGCATTCTCGCCGTCGTCCACGGTGACGCTCTTCACGCGATAGCCGGGGTTGGCGTTCCAGGCGACCACATACTCCTCGCCCTCGCGCCGGAGCGTCTTGGACGGGTCGATGCTGCCCATGCTGCCATCCGCCGGAACAACCTGCGTGGTGACGGAATAAGGCGTGGTGCCGGTGCCGCCGCCGGAGGAGGTATCCACCGCGAAGGTCACCGTCAGCAGCACGTCGCCCGCCATGGCGTCATAGGCGAAGGTGTACTTGCCCGCCGCGATTTCAGCCTCCGTCAACGTCGCCAGGGTATCGCCCATGTTGTTGGTGATAACCACGCTTTCCGCCTTGAAGCCGCTGTCCGCGCTCCAGGTGACCGCATAGGTGGAGCCGCTGGTGGTTAGCGTCGTGCCTTCGCGCACCGTGCTGCCGACGCCGCCGCCCACCTTGGCCGTCGTGATCTGATAGGCCGGGAGAGCCTCGAATTCAACGTACACCGCCGCGTCGGCATGGTCGTTGTAGCGGAAGGTATAATCGCTGGCCGCGTAATCCGCGCCGTTGACCGTTACGCGCTTGACCGCGTAGCCGGGATTCGCGCTCCAGGTGACGGCGTAGGTCGCGCCCTCGGCACTCAGGCTGGCGGAGGGACTGACCGTACCCATGGCCGCGTCGTTCACTGATGTGGTCACAGCGTAGATCGGCGGATTGGTGGACGCCAGCTTCTCAAACGTCACCGTGACCTTGCGGTCGGAATGGAGGGTATCATAGCTGAAGGTATAGCTGCCGGAGGCGATTTGCGCCGCCGTCAGATTCTGGACATTGGAACCGTCGGGGTTCGCGACGACAACGCTCTTCACCGTGTAGCCCGTGCCCGCCGTCCAGGTGACCATATGCGTCTGCCCGCTGGCCGTCAGCGTCGCACCGCCGGTCACAGCGCTGGCCGCGCCGCCGTTGACACCCACAATGCTGATCTCATACACGGGATCCTGCTCGAAGACCACATAGACCAGTTTGTCCTCGTGATCGTTGTAGGCATACACATAACTGCCCGCCGCGATCTCTTCCTCGGTCAGGGACTGCACCGTGTTGGCGTCCGGGTAATCCGTGACGGTCACGCTGGCCACATGATAGCCAGGCTTGGCGCTCCAGGTCACGTTGGCGGTGGTGCCCGCCGCCGTCAGGGTTCTGGAGGCCGGGGAAACGGTGCCCATGGCGTCGTCGTTGGCCTTCGCGCGCACCGTGTACGGAACCGTACCAGTGGTGTTGCGCGCATAGGTCACGACCACCTTGCGGTTGGCCGTCATGGCATCGTAGCTGAAATTGATCTTCCTGGCGGAAAGCTCCGCGGCGGTGGCGTTCACCGCGTTGGCGCCGTCCTCATCGGATACAACCACCGAGGCGACGGTGTAGCCAGTGCCCACCGTCCAGGTGACGGAGGCAGTTTCGCCCGTGCCCTTGAGCGGATTGGTGCCGCTGACGGACACAGCGCAGCCAGCGCCGGTGGTGCCGACGGCTTCAGCCGTTACGGTGTATTCGGGATCCGCCTCAAACACCACGTCCACGATCTTGTCCTGATGATCGTCATACCGGAAGGTATAGGAACCCGCCGCGATCATCGCCGCGTCCGCGGTGACGGCGTTCGCCCTGCTGGGATAGTCGGAAATGGTCACACTCACGACATGCGCGTACTTCTTGGGCATCCAGGTCACCGTGGCCGTCGCGCCGTCCTCACGGAGGGTCGCCGCCGCGGGCGAAACGGTGCCGAGGCTTGCATCATTGGCAGAAGCGTACACGGAATAGGGCGTGATGACCTCACCGCCGCCGCCGGGCTCGCCGCTGGGAATGCGCTCGCAGGTCACCACAACCGGCACGCTGTCGCCGTCTGCCCTGCCCTGGCCGGAGATGGTCACGCTGTATACGCCATCCTCCGTCACGGCGGGCGTCACCGCAGCGCCATCCACCTTGACCTCGCTCAGACGATAGCCGTCCAGCACGCGCCAGGTGACCGCGCCATCCTCGCCCAGCTTCACGTCATAGCTGTCGGTCAGCGCGGAAGTGAAGCTGCCGCTGGTTACAATATGATAGAACTGCTCCGGCTCCTCCGGCACGCTGGATTCAGGCGCATAGGTGACAACAACCTCGTAAGTCGTGGACGGCGTGACCGTGGTATGGTCCACCGTGTAGCTCACCTGCTCCGCCGTGAAGGCGACAGCCGTGCCGTTCACCGTCAGGCCGGTGAGCACGAAGCCAGTCGGCTTCGTCCAGGACACCGTGCCGTCTTCATCCACGGTATAGGTCGCCGTGCTGGGCGTGACATTGGTGTTATTGCCCTTGGCCTTCACCGTATAGTACTGCTGAGGCTCGAACTCAACGCGCAGGCTCACGTTCCGGCCATCCTCATAGCGGAACACATATTCCGCGCCCGTGTAGGCGACCTCGCCGGAGCCCTCATCCACCAGGACGGCCTTGACCCGGTAGCCGCTGTTGGCACTCCAAGTAACCGTGTACTCCTGCACAGCGTCAGTCTCGTACAAGGTCTTGGAGGCGGACACCGTACCGCCGCTGTTCCGCCCGGTGGTAATGGTGAAGGACGGAATCTTTTCGCACGTCACGACGACGTTATACGTCGCGTTGGCGGCGGTATTGGTGCTGTCAAAGGTATAGCTGTAGGTGTCGCCGCTGACAGCGGGCGTGACTTCCGTGCCGTTGACCGTGACGCTCTTGAAGCGATACTGATCCGCGACCTTCCAGCTCACGGTATGGCTATTGCCCAGGAACACATCCGCGCTGGCCGTCAGATTCACAACGCCCGTGCCGGTGGGCCGCACATGGTAATACAGCTTGGGCGCGCAGACCACATTGAAATGGTAGGTCTTCCCCGCCGTACCCATGCTGGCCGGGAACTGATAGCTGCGGTCGTTCTCCAGGTCAATGCCCGACACACTGACGCCATCAATGTTGACATCGGTGACGCGGAAGCCGTCCGCCACCGTCCAGCTCATCACGGAGCCCATGCCGACGGCGAAGGTGCCGCCGCCGCTGACCGTGCCGCCATTGACAATGGCTTCCTCAATCTTGTAGGTGGGCGCGTCCGCGTCCTTGGCCACGGTCACCTCCACCTTCATGTTCTTGGTGACGGCGGGAATGGTCCAGCTGTTGCCGGTCACATAGGCCTGGGCAACGCCGTCCACCTTCAGACTCGTCACATGATAGTCCTTGGGCGGCGTCCAGTTGACGGTGCAGGATTCGCCGTTGGCGACGATCTTCTGGCCGTCGGCAGAGCCCAGGTTGATGGTGGTGGTGACGATCCACTTGTCCGTCATATCCACATCGACCGGGATGCGCTCGCACTCGACCTTCAGGGTGTGCGGAGCCTGGACATCCGCGATGGTATAGCTGTTGCCGTCTGTCTCACTGTTGTAGTCGTTCACCGGTTCGCCGTCCAGGTACACGGCCTTCACACGATGATTAGCGGCCATGACCCAGTTGACGGTCACATCGGTGCCCGCAACCACGCTACCGGGCTTGTCGATGGTGCCGCCGTTGACGATTTCTGTGGTAATGGCGTGCATTTCGGACGTGATCTCACCCAGTTCCACCACCACATCATGAGGCTCCTGAATGTTTTCAAAGGTATGGCTATAATAGATTTTGTTTGCGCCGCTGGCCGTCTTCTGCAGCACGTCGTCAATATAGACCGCCTTCACATAATGCTTGGCGTCCGTGCTCCAGGTAACGGTATGATTATCGCCCTTGCTCAGCAGGTTCGCGGGGGTGGTGGGCGTGATGGTTCCGCCGTAGTCAATGGTGGTGGTGACATACACCGCCTCTACCGGCAGATTCGGGTCGGGCCCACACATCACCACGATGGAGCTGGGCATGGACACATTGCGGAAGGTATAGCTGTTTCCTTCCGGCAGGGTGGAGAGAATCAGGTTGTTGACAATGACCGTCTCCACGATGAAGCCCGAAGGAATCCGCCAGTTGACCGTGTAATCGCTCTTCCAGTTCACCGACGCGCCAGGGGTGATGGACGTGCCCTTGGCAATCTTGGTGGTGATGGGATACGGTCCTCTGTTGAGCTGGGCATTGCCGCCCTCCGTAGCGCCCTCGCGCACGGCAGTAACAACAATTTCCTGAGCGGTATGAATGTCGTTGAAGGTGAAGCTGTTGCTCTCCCGAATCGCGTCATCAACTTCGTAAGGGATGCCGTTGATGGTGTATTCAGAAAGCACATAGCCAGGGGACACGCGCCACTTCACCGTGTAGGTCTCACCGAAATGAGCCCGGTAGGTACCGCCGCGTTCGGGCACGTCAAAGGCAATACCGCCAACGGGCGTCGCGGTGATGTCGTAAAGGGTCTCCTCACTGATGCCGCCGTTGCCTTCGCCCTCGCTGAAGACCACATAGACGCTGTGGTTCTCGCGAATGTTCTCCTGATGCCAGCCGGTGCTGATGAGATCGTCGCGGTTCTCGCCGTCGATGGTCACATGCTCGACAAAGTAGCCAGGCGCGGCCTGCCACCTGATTTCAGCCGTATCGCCGGGGGTATAGCTCTTGACGCCGCCCGCTGGGTCGTTGATGTCATAAACACGGCCCTCGCCACGGTAACTGCGGCTGACGGAATAGCTTTCCGTCCAGATCGCCGTTACCGTCACGTCCTCGTAATTCTGAAGAACAGTGCTAGCGTTGACCGCTGTCGCGGGGTCCTCAGGATCAATGCGCCACTCCACAAAGGTGTACACGTTGCCCGAGGTATCCTTCCACGCGCTGGGCGTGACAGGGAAGCCGGAGGGCTTGGCGTTGTAGCTGTACAGTCCGGTGCAGGTGGAATCGTAAATGGGCGTCAGGGTACGCTTATCCGAGCGAACAGCGCCCTGCGCATGGTTCTTGTACGCGTAATCGAAGGTGATCTGAGCATTATTCAGGGGCGTCCACTTGGCATAAGCCACCAGCTTCGCACCGGGATCAGCGGTGTTCTCCCCTGCCTCATTACGCAGGGTACGCTCGTTGACAACGGTGGTGGTATCAATCATCTGAGCGTCGGGATTGCTGATGGTATCCGCCTCGTCAAACCAGCCCACAAAGCGGAAGTACTTGTTGTTCTGGCCCGCGTTCAGCGCGGCGGCATTGGGCACACCGCTCACGTTCGAGCCATAGGCCGCCTGCATGGTACGGAATACGCCGTTTTCATCGCCGCCAGGCGCGCCGTTGGTGTTAAACTCAACGTCGTATTTCAGAATATCGTAGTAGACGAGAATCTTCGCGCCGTCCGCGCGCGCCACGGTCAGCTTGGAGTTTTCGCTGTTGATCGTATAGCCGCGCTTGGCTTCCGGCGTATACACAATGTTGCCGGTGCCCGCGTCGATACCGACAACGGTCTCCTCCTGCTCATACTGCCCGTCCGGCAGCTGCATGTAGGTTTCAATCAGATACATGGTCTGGCTGGTGGGAATCCACTTGGCCGTGAGCACAATACCGTCGCGCTCAATATAGAAGTAGGCGTCGGCAGGATAGGTGGTGGTCTTGGACGCGTCATCCACCATGCGCGTGTAATCCCAGCCAACGAACTTATAGCCGCTGGGAGCCGTCATGCTGCCAATCTTGGGCAGCGTAATGGGCTCCTGCAAGTGCGCCGTCACGGGTGCGGGAGCAGTGCCGCCGCCAGAACCCTTGCTGAAGGACACGGTGGCCTCCGTGGCGCCGCTGAGGATTTCGTCGCCGTTTTCATCCTCGATAACAAACAGCGGAATCGTAATGCTCTCAGACAGCGAACCCGCGTCGTTGACCACAAACAGCGTAATGGAATGGTACTCGCCCGCAACCCAGTTACGAGGCTTTTCAATCTGCGTGTTCACCGAGAAGAAGTGCGCGGAGGTTGCGTAATAGTTCTGCTTCTGCGCGGCCGTGTAGCCATTGAGCGTCGCCAGGCTGGCCACGCCCTTGCCCTGGATCAGGCTGCCAACGGAAATTTCATTGGTCTCGGTGGGCAGGCCTTCGTCGAAACGATAATAAAGCTGCAGCTTGGTATCCGTAGCACCCGCCATGTAGGCGGTCACGTCCACCTTGGAACCGTTTGCGGTGGCCGTCGTCCGCACAGGGTTAATCAGAGGCGGCTCGGAAACCTTACCAACGCCGAACATGCAGGTGAAGGTGGTCGATTCGCCGGGGGCCAGCTTATAGTTCTTGGGCAGCCAGGAGAACGTCAGCTCGGAATCGACGCCGCCGAAAGCCGGGTTGCCGTCAATCACCTTATTTGTGCCGCCGTAGCGGCCTCCCGCCCAATTGTTGGACCAGTAATATTTCTCGCGGCTGTGATACTTCATGGCGTTTCGAGTATCCGCCGTTTTACCGATGCCGGAAATGGAGTCATGCAGCAGAATATTGAACTGGCAGTAGTCGCCCGTGACTTCCTTCATGGCAAATCCGGTATTGGTAAAGATAATGTCAGCGTTATCACTGGCATGGATCATCACGTCGGCACCCATGGCAAAGCCAACCCAGCGATCTGCATTGGAGCGGTTCTGCGCTGTAATGTCATACTGCACATAGTAGCCGCCGCCGGCGGGTTTGGACGACAGCTTGTAATACACATTGTCCCGAACATGATAGAACGTGTCATAGCCGGGGAAGCTGAGGCCGACCTGTCCGCTGCTGGGCGCGGCGCCCGGAGAGGTCAGTACGCTGGCAACCATATCCCAGGCGGCGTCGCTGTAAGCAACCTTTTGGCCTGCTGCGCCATTGATCTTGACGCGTCCGCCGACCAGGGTGGAAATAATCTTACCATTATTGATATTGCCGGAAGGCGTATTGAGCTTCCAGGAAATATCTGCATAAGGCTGGCGGCCATTGAACTCGCGCACCAAAGACTCGTCAAACACTTGGCCGGAAGCAGGCTTCTCGAAGTTCGCGGCGGGCTGGGACATACCGGCGACCGAAGCCTCGTCATGGATGGCAGGCTTCGCGCCCCAGTCGGCATACAGCTTCAGCGTGCTGTAACCGCTGGCGCTGGTCTTGTCCAGCGTTTCTACATTAAATTGTTTTTTCAGATAGGATGCGTTGCTGGTCAAATTCGACCATAGGATCAGACTCTTATCCGTGGTATTGGCAATATTGATGGTCAGCAGGGGCGTCTTGGCGGCAGTGATGGCGTCGTAAGGCGTACCGTCCGCCTTGGTGAGCGAGGTAATGATCGTTCCCCACTGATACCAAACCCGAGCCAACTCCGTATCGGCATTGTCGGTGAAGGTATAGCCATCCAGCGTCGGCTGAATCGCCAGGACGCCTGCCGTAGCCGTCGTCCCCACCTCATCCGTGATGGACGCGCACTCAGGATCCAGATGACGCCAGTGATATTCCTGGCTCGCGTCATACACGCGGCCCTCCACCAGCTTCCAGGTATCAGCCGTGACCGGCAGCGTCTCCACGACGTTCAGGCCGCCGTTGGCGTCCTTCAGCTCCACCCGCAGCGCCTGGGGAATGCTGCCGGCAAACGCGGCGGCATTACTGATCTTCAGCGCGGAAAGGACATTGGCAGAAGTCGGCGTAGCCAGTGCGCCAACGATGGCGTCGATAACACGGCTCCAATAGAAGGTAGCTTCAATATTGCTGTACCGCATTTCGTTGGCCAGCACATATTGCCCGGACGTGACGGCATCAATGGAAGCGCGCCACACCCACTTGGACGCGGGCGAGGTCTCCCCCTGCAGGATGCCCACAGCGGCATCGCCCAGCCAGCGGGCCGTCAGCCCCTGGGAGGCGTTGTCGTATTCATTAACCTCCACCTTGCGCCAGGTGACCGGCAGCTCCATCAGCACAGGCGTGGGGTTGTCTTTGTCAGACTTGACATCCTCCATCAGCACCTTGACGGTGGGGTAATTCTCCTGAAGCCACGCCAGCTGATCCGCCTCCGCCGTGGCGCTGTTGCGCTTCTGGGCCAGCTGGGCAGCGGTAGGCGTGTCGCCGTTAAAGTCAACGGTGGACTTGAAATACCAGTCGCTGAACGTCTGCTTCCAATAAGGATTCACAGGAGACCCGGCCATGGCCGCAACCTTGCCAAGCTCGTATGCGTCGCCGGAACCCTGATACTGCGCATTGTACGTTGTATAATCGTTCCGGTTGGCCAGCTTCATGATTTCCGTGTTCCAGCACACCTTGATGTGCGGATAACGACCGTTCAGGCTGGCCGCCACAACCCAGCGCACTGCGTCATCCTCGTCATAGTCCAGAGCGCTGGGGTCGGGATGCGTGTTGATATAGTCCTGAAGCGCCTCAGCGTTCCACTGAGGAATAACCTGAGCCAGGGCCGCGTCGTACCGATACTGGGCCTTGGTGGCGCTCAGGTCATAGGCGCGGCCGCTTTCAAGGATGAAGCGCCACGGCACAGGGATTTCCACCGCCGCCATCTTGGTGGTCACGGTATCCAGGTTTTCCTCCACCTGATACTCGTACACCGCCACAATGCTCGTGGGGAAGTTCTCCATGGCGCGCTCCTCACGCACGCCGTCCTCGAAATACAGCACCTCATAGGACTTGCTGTAATCATAATAGTTGGCAGGATCAATAACGTAATTCGCCCGCTCCTCCGCAGACAGCGCCAAATAGGCGTCCGCCGCTTCCTTATTCAGGAAGGCCACGATACGCCGGGTGCTGGAAGCCTGACTGCGCAGCAGCTTCGGGTTGATGATAACCGTCAGGATCCGATCGTCCGGGATGCTTTCGGTGATGACGCCCCATTCCTTGTTTTCATCGCCTGTGTGGACGGCCATGGCCAGCGCGCTGGAGGTACAGCGGAACTGCATGCCGGACAGTTGGATACGGGAGGCGTAATCCGCAGGCAGCGCCACTTCAATCGAAGTTTTACCAGCCTCGATGCCCTCGCCATAGGTCAAGGTAATAACGCTGCGGATAGACTCCGGCAAAGATGAGACAGGACGCCATTCGGTGCCGCCCATCTCCCGATATTCCCACAGATGATGATAAGCCGTGCCATTGTAGAAGCCATCCTTGACGGCAATGGCATAGTTCTCGTCGCGATCCGTCGCGTCACCCTTATCCAATGTGAAGTTCGGCTTGGCGTCCACCTCCATGAGGGCCGTCATGCCGACGTTGGTGATGGCGTCCGACTTCACGTTGGGGATGATTTCCAGCCACGCGTTGGTCATCCAGGGCGCCCGGTTGGGATAATCCGCCACCAGGGAGGGAGACACATGGATGACGGCATCATGGCTGTAATCCAGCTCGGGCTCCTCGCCGGAAGCAAAGGCGTCGCCGTGGGCATGAAGGGTGATATAGCAGCGGATGGTCGTGCCGTCAATGGCCTTGAGCACATTGGCGTTGGGCGCCACAATGCGGTAAGCCGCAGGCAAGCCGTTCCGGTCCGTCACGAAGGATCCGCCCGCAAAGGTAGCCTCCGTCAGGGGCTGGAAATCAGAAGCACCCGCCGTTTTGTAGGACCAGTGGAAGGTCACCACCGCGTCTGCCGCGTTGTCGCCGGTCACCGTGGGAATGTAGCCGATATAAACCGGCTGGCTGGCATAGGATACCTGCGTATTCTTCTTCGCGGCATCCTCCGCGACATCCATGTGGAAGGCGGTCAGCAGTTCCGCCGGAATGGTAATGGTCGCTTCCTCGCCAACCGCTTCATAAGCAACGCCGCTCTTCGTTGCCTTCACAAAGCAGCGCACCTTGGTGCCGTTGATATTTTTGCGGGAATCCATGTTGTCCGGCAGCGCTAAGGTCAGCGTGGACGTGGTCGCATTGCTGGTCGCGCTGACAGCCGCGAAGCGAACGGGGCAGCTCTCGTCATCACGGTCAATGGCAACCCAAGCGCCGTCGGCATTCTGATACTGCCACTGATAGGTAAAGGTTTTGAAGGTGCTCGCAACACCCGCCAGCGTGGGCGACACCTGCAGGCGGATGATGTCCGTGTCGCTGGTCACCGCCGCGCCGCTGTTGTCGCTGGCCACGGTCAGATGGTACTCCAGGAGGCCCGCGCCAATCTCAACCGGCGAGAAGGTATGGGTCACTTCGGTCGGATCCACCGTGAAGCCGCTGTAACCGCTGGCTTCAACGGTGCAGCGCACCTGCAGGCCGTTCAGGGCGTCGCGATCATCCAGGAGCTGCGGCATGGGAATGGTCAGGGTCGTCTTGTCATCCGACAGAACCGCGGTATTCCTGATCGGAGAAGTCCTGTAATTATAGGCCCTCCAGGTGCCGCTGCCCCAGGCGCTGCTGACATACACCTGCCAAGTGTAGCTGTACTGCACCTCCTGATCCTGAGGCTCATTGGTCAGCACAGGCGCGGCCACGAATACAACATTCTGGCCCTCCTGGGTGGGATTGGTTATGCTGCCCTCCTCCGACACGCTGAAGTCGCAGCGCTGCAGCGAGGAGTCAATGTCAATAGGCAGATAGTTGGAGGCGATGGTCACAGGCTCAGGATTCAGCTTGACGCCATCCAGCACCACATCGACGGTGACTTTGCAGCGAAGCGCCGTATCGCCAAGCGTTGTCAGCCTATCCGCGCCGGTGGGGAGGTCCGTCACCCTCAGCTGACGGTCGCCGTTCTTCAGCGCCGTGTAATAAAGGCTGTTGAAGACATGATCGATCTTTTCCGTCTGGGGATCGGAGGGACGATCCGTCCAGGAATTATCATTGGAGAAATTCCGCGTGGCGGACTGCCACTGATAAGCATAAACATATTCCGCGCCATCGGGCAGCGTTTCCCCCTCGGGGAGGCTGGCCGTGGCCGTGACATCAAAACGAGCGTAATAATCATCCGCAGGGGTTTCTTCAGGATTCTCTTCGGGGGTCCCCTCAGGGGTCCCCTCAGGATTCTCCTCCTGGCTTTCCCCGAAGTTCGGGTTATAGGTGCTGGCAAGAACCGCCGTGAGTTCAGGATGCAGCTGGGCGGCAGCCGTCACTTCCACGGTGTGATTCTCCGTCACATTGTCGAAGGTAACAGAACCGACTTTGGTCTCTTCTGACCACTCATAGGTCTCCGCCAGACTGCCGTCGGTTTTCACGGACAGCAGAACGCAGTCCTCATCCATCGTCCATTCGACGGTGACGGACTCACCCTCCTGCACGGTGTACTCCGCCGTGGCGTGAACATGCGCGCCAGCGGTGACGGTCACCGTGTAGGTCACCGGATCATCAGCAGGAGCCACGTCATCGCCAGGAACCTCCCCATCGGCCGAAAACATGTCATCAGCAGGCGCATCATCGACCGAAGGCAACTCTGCGGGCTCATCTTCTACGGGCACGGTGGGCGTCTCTGTAGGCTCGCCTTCCACGGGCATAGTGGGCGTCTCCGTCGGCTCGCCCTCGGCGGGCACAGTGGGCGCCTCTGTGGGCTCGCCTTCCGCAGGCACGGTGGGCGTCTCCGTCGGTTCGCCTTCCACGGGCATAGTGGGAGCCTCTGTCGGCTCACCTTCCACGGGCGCAGTGGGAGCCTCTGTCGGCTCAGCCGTAGGCGCAGCGGTCGGAGCCTCTGTCAGCTCAGCCGTAGGCGCGGCGGTTGGAGCCTCTGTCGGCTCAGCCGTGGGCGCCGCGGTCGGAGCAGCCGTCGGTTCGCTGGCAGGCGGAACAGACGTGCTTTCGCCCTCATTCGAGGACGGCGCGTCAACAGCGCCTCCCCCGTTCTCATTGGCTGTTGGAGACTGTGTAGCAGGCGCTGATGTCGGCGTTTCCACCGGCGGATTGCCGCCGACTTCCTCCGCGAACGTCAGCGGCGTGTTGCTTACGAGCATCGCCATGCACAGGACGATGGACAGCAGACGCTTGAATCGCTTAACCGTACACTTTGCAACCATAACCAAAGCCCCTCCGTGAATTATCCATGATTTGGGATGATGCCGGTTTCCCAAAAGTCACAAAGCGCACAGATGGTATACATCCATCTGCCGACTTGCTGTGGCGGAAACCGCGCAATAATGCCAGTTATTACATATTTCCACATCCCAGACTATTATATCACTTACTAAATAACTGTCAATATTAAAATTAAAATAGTTGTAATAAAATGTTCCATTTTGCGGAATAAAGCGCTTTCACGC
The DNA here is from genome assembly GCA_965646445.1 of uncultured Christensenellales bacterium. Lineage (GTDB taxonomy): Bacteria > Bacillota > Clostridia > Christensenellales > Aristaeellaceae > UBA11524. The sequence continues at coordinate 26,142 of CBFFZW010000036.1, forward strand.
TGTCGACACCTTTCGTTAAAAGGTTAAAAGCGTCAAAAATTGTTTCCATGGCAAATAATGTTCCCTCTGTGATGATGAGCAGTTTCTTCCTAATTATAATGACAGTATGGTTGTTCATTTTCGGATGTCGCGCCTCACACGCGGGCATGCCTTCGTCCATCCGAGGCATTTGACAAATAGTTGAATAGCTGGTACGCTATGACTGGTCATTACAGTACGGTTCTGCCCTCCATCATGATAAGAAGCGAGGCGTTGGGCCATGAGAAAAAGAAAAAAGCTGCTGCTCCTGCTGATGACGGCGCTGCCTCTGTTTGCCGCGTTGCTGCTGCTTTTCATGCCTTTTGACGAGCCGCAGCCTGCCGAAAGCGGCCGTGAGCTGCTCGTGAACGGAAACTTTTCACGTCTGGAAGATAGCGGTCTTCCTGAAGCCTGGTATACCGACGCCTACCATTTCGGCGCGGCCTATACCGATTTTGAGGTCGTGGAGCACGCCGGCCTGAACCAGCAGCACGCGCTGCATATCACCAACCACGAGCTCAACGACGCCCGCTTTGCTCAAACCGTCCCGGCGGAGCCTGACAGCATATACTGCCTTTTCGGCCTCATCAAGGCTCAGGCAGCAGGCGGTCACGGCGCCAATCTCTCGGTGGAAGGCGTTTACACCTTTTCAAACCACCTGTATGACACGGAGGGCGAATGGCAGGCCGTCAGCCTGTACGGCCGGACAGGCAAAAGCCAGCATGACCTCACCGTGTTCGCCCGGCTGGGCGGTTATTCGGGCGAGAGCCAGGGAGAGGCCTGGTTCGCTGACCTTTCCTTGAAAAAGGTTTCTGATGTGCCGCCAGGGGTGGTCATCGCTGATTTCGCCCCTGCTGGCCGTCAGCAGGACGCAGATGCTTCCACCGCGCCGGCCTTCGACCTTCGCCATGGCCTGCTGCTCTTTTTCCTGCTGCTGTACGGGCTTCTCCTGGCAGGTTTTCTGCATCAGCGGAGCATCCTGGGACTGCTGGCGCTCACCGCGGTGACCACCGTCATCAGCGTCTTTGCTGTCTGGATGGCCCAGACCGGCAGCATCGAAGCGGTGAAAGCATACACCACGCCGCTCCCCTGGGTCAAGTACGTCTTTTTCGGCATGAGCCTTCTCGCCACCCTGGCCGCCATCTGGCTTGTGCGGGATCTGTCCCGCCGGGGCGAAGTCCCGCATATCCCGGACGACCATGGGACGCCGCATCTTGCGGATGAACGTCAAAACGCCCGGCGGCTTCACCGCACCGATTGGAAGGATTGGCTGATCCTTTCCGCCATCACCGCTGCGTATGCCACACTGGCCTTCACCAACCTGGGCTCCACCACCTCGCCCCAGACCTCCTATACCTTCGACCAGGGGATGGAGTATGTTGTCTTCGACCTGGGGGAAAACAGGGATGACTTCCGCATGCTTTATATGGGCGGCATCCACGACCGGGACAGCGATTTCACCATCCAGGTTTCCGCTGACGGCGAATCCTGGGGCGATGCCATCAGCTGCGATATGAAGATCGGCAGCCTGTACCAATGGCTGTATGCGAAGGGCTATGGCACGTCGGATCCCCGGGCGCTGTCCGGCCGCTATGTCCGCCTGACGGCGGGGCGTTCCGGGCTGAACCTGCTGGAAACCCTGTTCCGGGACGCCCAGGGGCAGGTGCTTCCCGTGACGGTGAAAAGCTCCCTTGGCCGCGACGCCTCCGCGCTCATTGACGAGCAGGACACGCTCGCCGGGGAACCTAGCTGGTTCAACAGCATGTACTTTGACGAGATCTATCACGCGCGAACCGGTTATGAGCACCTCCATGGTCTTCAGCCCTATGAGATTTCCCACCCGCCCCTTGGCAAGGTATTCATCAGCTGGTGCATTGCGTGGCTTGGCATGACGCCCTTTGGCTGGCGCTTCGCGGGCGCTGCCTGCGGTGTGCTTATGCTGCCGGGAATGTACCTGCTGGGGAAGCTGCTGTTCTCCCGGCGCAGGTACGCCGTCCTTTCCTGCCTGCTGCTGACGCTGGATACCCTGCATTTCACACAGACGCGCATCGCCACCATTGACAGCTTTGTTGTGCTGTTCATCATCTGGTCGGTTTATTTCATGCTGCGGTGGTTCTACACGGACTTCTTCGGGCAAAGGCTCTGGCGTACCATGGCGCCCCTGGAATTATCCGGTCTGTGCATGGGGCTGGCCGTCGCCAGCAAATGGCCCGGCTGCTACGCCGGCGTCGGGCTGGCGGTCGTGTTCTTCTGGGGCATTGCCAGGAGATGGAAGGCGGTTCGGGAAGCCCGCAGCCTGTCGGAGGAGCACCGGGATGACATCGCCCGCACGGCGGCCTGCCAAGGCGGGAAGCGTCTGCTCATCACCGTGGCCAGCTGCCTGATCTTCTTTGTCCTTGTTCCGCTGGCGGTTTATTGGTGCTCCTATATTCCCTACCTTGCCCCCAGCGGCGGCGTATCCCTTCAGGGGATCGTGGATGCCGCGGAATACATGTTGGGTTATCATTCGCAGCCGGGTTTTGGCATGGATCACCGGTACTATTCACCCTGGTATCGCTGGCCGCTGTCTGAAAAGCCGATGTTCTACGCTATGCACAGCTACACCCCGGATGGTTATACCTATGCCATTTTCGCTTTCGGCAACTACGCGGTATGGTGGGTCGGCCTTCTTGCCCTGCTGGCCGTTATCTACGCCTATTGCCGTCACCAGGCTTACCCCGTGCTGTGCCGTGGCTACAAACAGGGCGTCAGCCTGATGGCGCCTCGCGGCGAACGGGACGAACGCCCGGCGCTTTTGCTGATCTGCTTCGCCGCGCAGTTCCTTCCCTGGCTGCTCGTGCCCCGCAGCACCTTTATTTATCACTACTTCCCCAGCCTCCCCTTCGTCATCCTCTGCATTGCCTATGTGTTTGAGCGGTGCCACGAAGGCTATCAGGCCATGAGCGCCGCCAAGTGCGATGACCTGGCAGCGATGGCGAAGGCCGGAAAGCGGGCTGACCGGCGCACCCTGGCCGTCCTGACGGTCTACCTTCTTCTGGTCGCCGCCATGTTTGCCGCGTTTTTCCCTCCGGCCAGCGGGGTGCTGGTGCGGTGGGAGTGGATGGACGCCATCAACTGGTTCCATCAGTTCTACTATTGACCCGGGGCATTGCGTGGTCATATCCCAACAAAAAAAGTGGCCGAAGCCACTTTCCGTCTGCCAATCGAGATACAATTCATTTATTGCCCATAAGTGGTTCTGAGAAAGAACGGGATGCCCCACATGTAGTACGTCACGTTGATTTCCCGGACGGCGTGCATGCCCATGGCGGTGAGAATGGTGGCCTGGATGTCGCCCGTGGCGTGGGCAGCCAGGGCCCTGGGGACGGTATCACCGATCTGCAGCACATCGCCGTCCATGGGCGTCACCTGCACCTCCACCATATCGGCGGTGAGGAAGCAGTTGTTTTTCAGCCGTACCGTGTAGGTATAGAATTGGTAATGCTCCGGGCCTGTCAACGGAGCGTCGGTATAGGCGGTGCCCTGTACCAGGCCGTCCTGCTGCTGAAGACGCAGCGACTCGAACAGCTCCGGCTGGGTCGCGGCTTCCACGGCGATGACGCTGACGCCCTCCACCTGCATGGTGGCGGTGAGATAGACGTAGCCCACGCCAAAAAGGGAGGCGACCAGCAGGACAACCATGATCCATGCGATATACTTCATGCTTACTGCTCCCGTGAGCCGCTCTGAAGCAGGCGGTTCATTTCTTCGATCATTTCCGCGTCCTTCAGGCTGAATTTGAATTCCACGCGTCGGGAGGCGTCCATGTTAACGGTGCCGTCCGCGTTGTAAACGGGGTCGGAGAAGCTGCGGCCTGTGGCGGTGAGGATGGAGCGCAGCAGCCTGCGCTGGCTCTGGGAGAGGGAGGACATCTCCAGGCAGTAGGAAGCCACGGACAGGGCGCGGTTCTGGCTGAGCTTGAGGTTATTCATGTAGGAGCCGGTGGTGTCCGTATGGCCCTCAATGATGATTTCGCCCAGATAGTCCTGGTACTGGGGCTGAAGCAGCACCCCCAGGTAAACCGGGATGAACCGATCCAGCAGCGCTTGACCATCCGAACGGATTTTGTCCGAATTGGTCTCAAAGAATACAGCACTGTCCAGAAGAATGTCGCCGGTCTGCGGATCCACCATGGCGGATAGGCTGCTGGCGGACAGGGCCGAGGAAAGCTCCTGGATGATCTGGGTGCGAATGCCTACCAGGTCGTCAATCTTGCTGGTCTGGGCATCCAGCGCTGCCTGCTGGTCGTTGAGGGCCTGGGTCGCCGCGTCCAGAGCCTTCTGCTTGTCGCCCAGAGCGATTTGCAGCGCCGCCAGTTCCGCTTCCCGGGTAGCCAGGGCGGTATTGGCATTGGCCAGTTCCTCCTCCCGGGTGGCCAGGTCGGTCTGCACCACGATGAGGGCGGCGCTCTTTTCATCCAATTCGGCCTGCTGGATGGACAGAAGCGACGCCTGCTCGTCCAGGGCTGTCTGCTGGGTATCCAGCAAGGCGGACTGCTTGTCCAATTCAGCCTGCTTGGTATCCAGCATGATGAAATACTGGTTCAGGCTCAGGGAAAGGATCAGCACAAACATCAAAAGGAGCGCGGCCATCATGTCCGAATAGCTGATCCAGCTTGCGCCGCCGCCCGAGGAGCCTCTCCCCGCGCGACGGTTATGCACGCGCTGTCGTGCCATGGTCAGGCCCCCTTCCGGGCATCCAGGCTGTCGGCAACCCGGTTCAGGCTCTGCTCCATGCTGGTCAGCAGCCGCTGAAGCTCGCTGATCTGCCCGGCCGTCAGACCGCCTCCGGCGTTGATCTTCTCCGTCAGGGCGGAAACCATGCCGCTCATGCTCTGGTCAAACATACCCAGCGCCCTGGACAGAGCCTCCACCACATTCTCCACAAAGCTGCCATAGCTGCGGGAAAGCTGCTCGCCGGAGGCCTCCATGGTAGCGCCCATGGCGCGCAGCCGGTCGGCGCTGTCCTCGCCAGCCTGGCGAATGCCGCTGATAACGTCGCCGCTTTGCCGGCTAAAGCCCTCCATGGCCCGGGACAGCTCGGCCTGGTAGCTCTTGAGGGCGTCCAGGGCAGCGCGCTGCTCCTCCGCCGCCTGATGCAGCTTGCCCATCAGCTCGGCCGTGGTTCGCTCGAAGCCCTCGTCGCGATGGCGGGCCTCGCTGAGCTCCTTCACATAGCTTTCAAAATGGGAAATGACATCCTGGCTGACCCCATGGAGCTGCCCGACATCCTGCACAATGGTGCTGGCGGCGTTCAGCGTCTGCTCCACGCGCTCCACACTCAGGCGCTGGTTTTGGTTGATTTCGGTCAGGGTTTCGCCCAATCGAGTCAGCTGGCCGCCCAGGGTATCGTTCATCTGCTGAACGAAGCTGCCCACGATGCGGCCCACGCCATCCACCTGCGCCCGGGTAGCGCCGATGAGGAAGCTGTCCATGCTCTGGGTCACGGGCTGCATGGCCCGGGTCAGAGAAAGCTCCACCGACCCGGCAATCTGCTGGGGCAGGCCGTCAGCCAGGGTGGAGAGCATGTGGTTGGCGTCCTGGTTCTGGCAGATCAGCTGAACGTCGTTGTCCAGGGGGCGCTTCATGGCCAGCTGGGTGAAGCATTCCACAAAGTCATCCACCGCCCGATAGCTGGAGCCCTGGGCGATGCGGTTGAGCATGTTGAACACCAGTGAGCAGCTGATGCCCGCCACGGAGGTGCCGAAGGCGAACTGCATTCCCGACAGCAGGGTAGGAATGCCCGCGATGATGTTGGCGGAATTGGCGAAATCCAGGCCGCCCAGGCCGCGCATCATGCCCATGAAGGTGCCCAGGATACCCAGGGAGGTCAGCAGGTTGGGGATCAGCTCCGCCAGCTGCGCGTTGCCCGGGCCGTGGGTCACGGTATCGTCATTGACGTAATCCTCCACGGCGCAGGGGAGGCCGCGGCGATCCAGCTGTTCGGCATTCTGCAAAAAGCGCAGCCAGGAGCCCCGCAGGCGGCGGCCCATGAAGCGGCTCTCCTGCCAGACCGGCTTTTCACGGGCGGTGTTGCCGGCATCCTGCTGCAAACGGCGGATGGCGCGGCGGAGGGCGTGGGTGGTATTCCAAAGCGGCAGAAGGCATTTCAGCACGCCAATGAGCGTAACCATGGCGATGGCAGCGTAAACAAGGATGTCCCCCAGGTTAGGGAGCAGCTCCTGCGCGGTTTTCAGCATGTCCTGCATCTTGATTCCCCCCGATCAAGTCCAAGTTGGCTTGTCGATTTGTTACCCTATTCATTGTACAGGATTTTGGCGGGAAAGTAAATGGACACAATGTAAACACTGCATCGCAGGCGGGAAAAATGCAAGAAAAGAGCGTCTCCCACACAGGAAAGCACACTAATTACGGACAACATTGGTAGAAAAGAACGTTGCTCAATGCCCCAAATGCCGCCAATGGCATGAAAAGTCCCGGGGGTCACCAGCGCGTCAATAGGTCGCGCATGTCCCCCGGGAGGTATCGGAGGGGCCGCAGCCCCTCGGACTGTGATCGTATCCGACGGGCGGCATCACCGCGAGAAGAAAACCGGCGGGGCGGAGAGTTTTCGGCTCTGCTGAAAACATATCTTACACGCACGACCAGCGAGCAAGTGCCAAAACTCAAAAAAGCGGCGCTACGCGCCACTTTTTTGAAGTCCTTACTTGATCTCGCAGGTGCCGCCGACTTCCTTGAACTGGGCAACGATCTTCTCGGCCTCTTCCTTGGAAACGGCTTCCTTGATGGTCTTGGGGGTGCCCTCGACGATCTCCTTGGCTTCCTTCAGGCCCAGGCCGGAGACAACCTCGCGCACAACCTTGATGACCTTGATCTTCTGAGCGGCGTCAACAGCGGTCAGCACCACGTCGAACTCGGTCTTCTCTTCCTCAGCGGCAGCAGCGGCAGCGGGGGCAGCGCCACCGGCCACAGCGATCGCGCCGGTCACGCCGAACTTTTCCTTCATGGCGTCGACCAGTTCCTTCACCTGCATCAGAGTCATCGACTCAATAGCTTCCAAAATCTCCTGATTGGTCATTGTATTCAACCTCCGTTTATCTTGAAATCAGTCATTCACGCGGCCATTACGCCGCCCGGGGCATTAAGCGGCCTTCTTCTCGGCGATTTCGTCCAGCACGGACACCAGCGCGGAGACGGGGGAAACCAGGCAGCCCACCAGCGTGGCCAGCAGCTCCTCGCGGCTGGGCATGGTAGCCAGCTCCTTCACGGCGGCAACGCTCATGGGTTCGGTGCCCATCAGGCCGCCCATGATCTCCAGAGAGGTCAGCTTGTTCTTCTCGATGAAGGTATTGACGATCTTGGGCGCGTTGGTCACGTCCCGGCCGCCGAACACGAAAGCGTTGGGGCCATTGAGCAGATCGTCCAGGCCGGTGATGTTCAACGCCTGCAGGGCACGAAGCACCAGGCGGTTCTTCAGCACACAGTAGTGAACGTCGTTCTCGCGGCACTCCTTGCGCAGGGCAGTCACCTGCTCCACGGTCAGGCCGCTGTAAGAGCAGATCACAACAGACTCGGCATTCTTGATCTTCTCAACAATGTCGGCCACAACCTGCTCTTTGATCTCGCGGTTCTTGCTCATTTCTGTTACACCTCCTCAAAGGTTTCAGAGTAAAAGAAAACCCTCGCGCAGGCGCAAGGGATGAGCATAGCTGTTCTATCCATTACACCTCGGCAGGCGGAGCCACGCTCCCTTGGATCCTTGCGGATACCGGCTGTCTACGGCACAGGTTTCTTCAAAACCAGAAAAAGTATAGCAGAACCGCGCTGGAATGTCAAGCCTTTTGCTGAACAAATCGGAAAACTTCCATGGAAATGGGTCTGTTCATCTTGGCTGAGCAAATAAATTTTAACAAAATCGTAAATCGTTCATAAAAAGTATTGACTTCGTAATGATTTTGCAATATATTATGGGAGCAGTATTCCTTTTGGAAAGGAGACGATCATTCATGAAACGTATAGAGCGCCGGATGCTGGCTTCGGGCGTCGTGGCCATGCTGACGCTGGCCATGCTTCCGTCAGCCCTGGCGGCAGAAGGCAAGGTGAACACCTCGTCCCTGGTGATGCGCAAGTCCGCGTCCAAGACCAGCGAGGCCGTCCAGACCCTCAGCAAGGGCGACGAGCTGACCATCAAAAGCGAAACCGGCGATTGGTACAGGGTCAGCTATGGCAAATATACCGGCTATGTTATGAAGAAATACGTCAAGGTAACCAAGGGCAAGGTGGAGCAATCGCAGCCGGACAAGTCCCAGTCGGGTACGGCAGCCACGCCTTCCACCAGCACCGGCTCCCTGCGTTCCGGCGCCTCGGGTGAGCGGGTAAAGAGCCTGCAGACGCAGCTTCAGGCGGCGGGGCTGTATTCCGGCGCCATCGACGGCAAGTTCGGCTCGGCCACGGAGAACGCCGTCCGCGCCTTTCAGCGCAAATTGGGGCTGAAGGTGGACGGCGTGGCGGGCACGAAGACGCTGGCCGCCCTCAGCGGGCAGGACGCAACAGAGCCAGACGACGATGCAGTCCCTGCCGTTTCCCTGCGGCCCGGGGCGAAGGGTGATGCCGTCAAGGCCTTGCAGCGTCGGCTGAAGACGCTGACGCTGTACAACGGCAGCATCGACGGCAAGTATGGCACGGGCACGGAGAACGCCGTGCGGGCCTTCCAGCGCAGAATGGGCCTGAAGGTGGACGGCATCGCCGGACAAGCAACCCTCCAGGCGCTGGAAACCGCCAAGGTGGACGACGTGCGCACCACCGAGCAGCTGGATTGGTTCAGCCACACGGATACCATCCCGAAGAAGGCCGTTGTGACCATCAAGGACTGCAAGACCGGGAAAACCTTCCAGGCCAAGCGCTGGAGCGGCGCAAGCCACATGGACACCGAGCCCCTGACCGCAGAGGATACCGCCATCATGAAGGAAATCTATGGCGGCGCGTGGAGCTGGGATCGCCGGGCCATCCTGGTCAAGTACGACGGCCATGTGTACGCCGCGTCTATGAACGGCATGCCCCACGGCACCAGCACCATCGACAATGGCTTTGACGGCCACTTCTGCGTCCATTTCACCGGCAGCAAAACGCATGGCACCGACCGGGTGGACGAGGATCATCAGGCAGCCGTGGCCCAGGCGACACAGTATTCCTGGTAAGCTGTCAATTAATTTTCATACCATAAAGCGCCGCTCTCGATCAGAAAGCGGCGCTCGTTTTCATTTTGGGGCCTCCACGGCGGCCGACGCTTACCTGCCGAAAAGGAAATCCAGCACATTCATGCCGTCAGCGCTTTTGGCCTTGTACAGCTCCGTGTAACCGCAATGCGTACAGCTGATGGTGATGAACTTCCTGTTCTGCACATCAAACAGACGGGCAAAATCGCCGCCTGTGGCCTGTAACTGATCCTGCTCATAATCACGGTTGCCGCACTTGGGACAAACATACTGCTGCTTCTCCACGACTCAGCACCTCCTTACAGCGTCCATCCTATCACATCGTCGGGCTGATGTCCATGGAAGGCGGCGCAATACCGCCATGCGCCGCTCCAATTGTCTGTCTCGGGCAATCAAAGCGCGGCGTTCAGGGCTTTGCCGCCGTCCGCGACCGGGCCAGCGCAATCATCTCCGCCGCGATGTCATGGGCAGCGCTGGTGTTGATTTCCCGGCGCTGGGCGGCGATCATGGCCTCCCGGGCGGCGTCATCCCGCAACAGGTCGCTGAGCATCGCGGGAAGCTCGTCCCCATTGCGGCAGTAGCGCGCCAGCCCCAGCCGCTCACAGAAGGCGGCGTTGGCCGTTTCGCAGCCCTCAATGGGATTGACAATCAGCATAGGCGTGCCCACGTTCATGGCCTCGGTGGTGGTCAATCCGCCGGACTTGGTGACCAGCACATCCGCCGCGGCCATCCTGTCGTACAGCGGCGACACCCGGCCTTCCACCGTGACGCATGGATCATCCTGGCAGCGGGCCGCGACCTCCGCCCGGGCGCTTTCATTGGAGCCGCAGACCACCGTGAGGTGATCCTCCTCCCCCAGGGCGGGGAGAATGGAGGCGATCACCTCCGGCAGATTCCCCGCGCCCATGGAGCCGCCCACCACCAGCACCTCCCGGCGGGCTTTCAGCCCCAGGGCCTCCTTGGCCGCCCGCTTATCCTGACAGGGGCGGCAGGCCGCGCGCACCGGGATGCCGGTGGCCCGCAGGGTCTCCCGGGGAATCCCCCTGGCCTCGCACTCCGTCATCATGGCCCCGTGGCCGATGAACAGCCTGTCCGCCTCAATGTCCTCGGAGAAGGGGTGGAGGGCGTAATCTGTCATCACCATGCCCAGGGCGCTGTGGACGAGGCCCTTGCGCTTGAGGTAGGTCACCGTCTGACCGCCGAAAAGATGGGTGCCCACAATGATGTCCGGCCTGTATTCCGCCAGCAGCCGCTCCATGCGGAAGGCGTAGGCCGCGTTGACATAGTAGATGGGCGACTTATGCCGGGCGGAGGAGATGCCCGAGCCGATGTGGTACAGCGCGCCGAAGAGCCTGGGCGTGTGCTGTACCATTTTCACATAGCCTCCGCAGGTCACCCGGGAAAAGCTCCGGCCGGCAAAGGCCAGACAATCCTCCACCCGGCAGGCGACCCCCGCGGCCTCAAAGGCGTCCTGCATGGCAAAGGCCGCCGCGTCGTGCCCGCCGCCGGTGTGCGTGGTCAGCACCAGTGCCCTCAGCCTGCGTGGCGGGGCCTCGGCCAGCTGCTCCTCAATGATGCCGCAGGCCCTGCGGATAATGCTGGCACAGGGGCGTGATGCGTAATACGCGGGCGTCCGACTCTCAGGCTCGGGGGCCTCCGCGCCCCTGCCGCCCAGCAGCGCGCCGCAGTTGATGGTGCCCATTTCCTCCAGAAAGCGGCGGTGCACCGTCTGCACCCGCTTGTAGACCGCGACCCTTTTCTCGGCGTCCGCGCCGTCCTCCCCTTCCATGGCAGCGCAGAGCATCACCGCCGCGGAATAAGCGCCGCAGTTCTGCCGAAGACGGCCCATGCCGCCGCCGAAGCCCGCCGACACCAGCGCCGCCTGGGCTTCGGACAGGCCCACCACATCGCGATAGGCCTTGAACACCGCCTGGGCGCAGTTATCGCCCTGAGAAAAGTAGCGCAGGGCAAGTTTTTGCCGTTCTGTCATGCTTCCAACTCCTGAATGCTCCATCAAAATGGGCCAGGCGGCCGGGAGGACATCCGCTCTCCGTTCCGCCTGACCAATGGGGTTACTGGGTGATCTTGATGGTGTCCCGCAGCTTGTCGTACACCTGATTCTTATAGGTGTCCGTGTACCCCTGGGGATAGGACACATGCACGGTATACAGCGTGCGGCCCACACACGTCGCGTGGACGCGGCCCGCCGTCTTCGCGCCGGTGCTGAGGGTGCCGGTATAGTTGGCGTACACACCGGCGGCGTCCAGCAGGGTACGCTCCGCCGTGCGGGAGGGGCTGAACCGATCATAACCGGATTCCCCAATGGTATCCAGCAGGTTGTTGATTTCCGTGCGCAGCTCGTTGGTACCGTAGCTGCCGGCCACCTGCACCGCGCGGATGGTAACGCTGGCCGCGTAATCCGCCGAGGGATTGGGGTTGGTCAGCACAAAGGTATCGCTGGACGGCGAGGATGCAACCCAGCCCGCGGGCGCCTCGAAGGACAGATGCAGGTTGGTGGCGTCGTAGGTCTGATAGGTGAAGGTCAGTGGCGGCAGAGGCGTGGGGGTGGGCTTGTCGATGGGGTCGATGACCACCGGCGTGGCCCCTGCGTATTCGCTGCGCATGGTGGGCGCGGCCGTCACCTGGGGGACAGGATCAGGAATGTAGAAATCGTCCTCCCCGCCCTCCTCGCTGGAGGGATCATAGGTGCCGTCGTCGTAATCCGGCATATCGTCATCATTGGGCTCGACCGGCTGCGGTGTGGACAGGTTCTGCGTCGCCTGGGGCCGGTTGGTACCCACCACCGACCAGGGCTGCGTCGGCTGATTGCTCTGGCAGGCGCACAGCATCACAGCGCAAAGGCACAGCGTCACCATCATCAGCATCCGCTTTTTCATCTTCAATCCCTCCGTTCAAATGGCTTCCTTATGAATAGAACGAGCGTCCGTTGGTTTTTCCTGCCTGACGACCAGGGAATCACGGGGCGTCATCCTCATAGCGGGGATGATACATCCGCCGATCCAGGCTCCATATCTTTTCGGAGAAGGCGCCCTCCGGCACCCGCTCCATGATGCCCTGCATCTCGTTCATCCGAGCATCGAGGGTATCAATCCAGTGCAGCGCCTCGGCCTCGGGGAACATGGGCTGTCTGGGGCTGCCGAATTCGGCGGTGCCATGGTGGCTGATAATCATGTGCTCCAGCAGCACCACGATTTCGCCCTCCACCCCCACGTTCTTCGCGGCCTGGGCCAATTGGGCCACACCCCGCACCAGATGGCCGATGAGCAGGCCGTCCCGGGTGTAGTCGGACACATTGCCCAGCTCGTCGCTCTTCATCTCCGCGATTTTGCTCAGATCGTGGAGGATGACCCCCGCCCGCAGCAGATCGCCGTGCAGGAAGGGATAGGCGCTGATGATGTGCTCCGCCGTCCGCAGCATCCCGGTGGTGTGGTGCAAAAGGCCGCTGCGCTCGGCGTGGTGCAGCCGCTGGGCCGCCGGGAACCAGGCCAGGTCATCCCCCGCCAGCCGCAGCATCTCCCGCACGATCTTCTTCAGATCCTCGCTCTGGAAGCGGTCGATGGTCTCGTCAATTTCGCGGCGCATGTCCTCGGGCTTTTCCGGCGCGCAGGGCACCAGGCGGGCCATGTCCACCGCGTCGCCCTCCTGCACCGTCCGCAGGCGCTCGATGCGCAGCTGCTGTCGGCCGTTGTACTCCTGTACCAGGCCTCGCACCTTGATGACCGTGCCCGCGGGCGGCGGCGGCACCGTGCCGTCCCACATCTTGCAGTTGATCTCCCCCGTGCGGTCCGTCAGGTTGATGTCCAGATACCGGCTGCCGTTGCTGCCCGTGCGCTGATCGCTGGAACGCACCAGGAGGAAGCCCTCAAAGCGCATGTCCTTCACCAGCTGGGAGACCGTGTACTGTTCCATTCGTTTATCTCCTTACCTGCTTGCTTGGGTGTCAAAACGGCGCGTCCCCGCCGCCGTAGCTGGCCTCCGGGGCCAGGTTGGCATAGGTGGTGTACTCGCTCAGCCACGCCACCTTCACCGTGCCCAGCGGGCCGTTGCGCTGCTTGGAGACAATGATCTCGCCCACATTCTTCTCCTCGCATTCGGGATCGTAATACCCCTCGCGGTGGATGAACATCACCACGTCCGCGTCCTGCTCGATGGAGCCGGAATCGCGCAGATCCGACAGCGCCGGCCGCTTGTTGTCCCGTGTGGTGGACGCGCGGGACAGCTGGGCGCAGGCGATCAGCGGCACCTTGAGTTCGAGGGCGATGGCCTTCAGGGAGCGGCTGATCTCACTGACCTCCAGCTGACGGTTTTCCGTTTTGCCGTCGGCGTGCATCAGGCCCAGATAATCCACCACGATGAGGTCGAGGCCCTTGTCCATCATCAGCCGGCGGCACCGCGTCCTCAGCTGCGAGGGGGTGATGCCCGCCGTATCGTCGATGTACAGGGGCGCGTTGGCCATAGGACCGATGGAGCGCGCCAGACGCATCCAGTCATCGCCGTCCAATCGGCCTTGACGCACCCGCTGCATGTCCACCCTGGCGTCGGAGCACAGCACGCGCAGGGCGATCTGCTCCCGGGGCATTTCCAGGGAGAAGACAGCCACGGATTTGCGGGCGCTCAGGCAGGCATGACCGGCAATGTTCATCGCCAGGGAGGTTTTGCCCATGGACGGGCGGGCGCCCAGAATAATCAGCTCGCCGCCATGAAGGCCCGTGAGCATGTTGTCCAGGGCAGTGAAGCCCGTGGGCACGCCGGACACCCGGCCCTTCAGCTTGGCCAGCTCCTCAATGTTGGCGTAGGTGTTGTACAGCACGTCCCGGATGTGCACCAGGGATTCCCCGCTGGAACGGTTCATCACGATGTCGAAGATGGCCTTCTCCGCGTGGTTCATGGTCTCCTGCAGGGGATTCTGCTGGCTGTAGCACTCCTGGCTGATGCTCTGGGCCGCCTGGATCAGCTTGCGCAGGGTGCTTTTCTCGCTGACCAGAGCAATGTAGGCCCGGACGTTGGCCGTGGTGGGCACATACTGGCTCAGCTCAATCAGATAAGCCGTGCCGCCCACGCCCTCCAGCGTCCCCCGGCGGCCCAGCTCGCTGTCCACCGTAATCAGATCCACCGGGCATTGCTCCATGTGCAGCTTGCGCATGGCGTCGTAGATTTCCCGGTGCTGGGGCTGATAAAAATCCTCCGGCTGCAGCCGCTCCACCGCCTGCTCCACCGCGGCGGCGTCCTGAAGCATGGCGCCCAGCACGGATCTTTCCGCTTCCACGCTGTTGGGCGGCGTCGCGCCCCTCAGCTCCGGCCTGACCTCCATGCCCTCACCTCGCGTCCTTTGGTATCACGGCCCCGCTCAGGCCTTGGATTCCACATGCACCGTCATGGTGGTGGTGATGCCGCTGTACAGCCACACGCCGATCTGCACATCACCCACCGTGCGGATGGGATCGCTCAGGTCGATCTTGCGCTTATCGACCTGGATGCCGTGCTGCTTCTCCAGCTCCGCCGCGATCTCCGCCGTGGTGATGGAGCCGTACAGCCGGCCCGCCGAGCCGCACTTCACGCTCATGTTGACCACCTTGCCCTTGAGGGCATCGGCCTTCTGCTGCGCGGCGGCGCGGCGCTCGGCCTCACGGGCTGCCTCGGCGGCGCGCTTCTTTTCAATCTCCTTCTGGGCGCCGGGGGTGGCCTCCACCGCCAGCTTCTTGGGGAACAGGAAGTTGCGGGCATAGCCGTCGGATACGCTGATGATCTCGTCCTTCTTGCCGCTGCCCTTCACATCGGCCAACAGAATTACCTTCATAAAGATGTACCTCCTTCACGCTTTCCATGCAGGCCCCGGGGATCAAACAGCTGATCCGCCGCGCCCAGTATCATCATTACCGTTGAAAGCCCCACCGCCAGCGCGGCCGCCAGAAGACCGCTGGTCACGGGCTGCCAGCCCCGCCTTTTCAGCCACCAGACCGTCAGCGCCGCCCCCTGGCCGATGTACAGCAGCCCGAAGGCCGTAGCGCACATGGCGGCCGTCTGGTACATCGTCAGGCTGGCCGTCAGCCAGCGCAGCAGCGACAGCGCCGCCAGGATACAGGCGGAAATCGCGGCCTCCCGGGACAGATACCACCGCTCGAAGGGCGGAAGCCGTCCGGGCCGTCCGTCCATCCTGCCCAGCGCGTCCGCCAGAAGCGCCGTCAGCCACGCCACCAGGGCCGTGTAGACCACCATCAGCCGGGGAAGCCCGTCCGTCAGCAGCGCTTCGATGGACAGGCGCAGGCTGTTGAGCATTTCCGTGCGAACCTCCGGGGGGATCACCGTCACGCCGAACAGCTGAAGCGCCGGGAGCGTGCCGGAAGTCCCCTCCAGCCGCACCAGACCCATGCGCCAGGCCCGCACCAGCCAGTCCGCGCTGTCCCTGCGCGCCGCGATGACGTTCACCGCATCGCCCGCCAGGCCCGGACACACCGGGCCGCCATACCGATGGCGCAGCAGCGTCAGCGTCGCCGTCAGCAGAACGACGGCTCCGGTCACGGCGATGGGCAGCGGCCTTTCCGACCTCAGCCGATTGGGCAGCGCCGATGCAAGGGCGGCCCACAGACCCATCACGCCGTACAGCGCCAGCGCCTGCCATGGCAGCCCCCGCAGCGCCGCCGCAAGGGCCGTCAGCATCATGGCCGCGACCGCAAGGCCACGGGGCATCGCCGCCCCCAGCATCGGGAGCAGCGCCAGCGCCGTCAGCGTGCCCGGCCAGCCCGCCGCGCCCGTCAGCAGCGCCAGGGCCGCGGGCGTCAGCCAAAGCGTTGCGCGGGCCTTGTTTCTTTCACCCATGCCGTCACCTCCGCATTGGCAAAGGGAATCATCTTATTGTATAG
>CBFFZW010000037.1:0-41206 GCA_965646445.1 uncultured Christensenellales bacterium
GTGCAGGGGCAGAGCCCCTGCCCGTCCTTCTTATAAAACAATGAGGTGATACCAATGCGCAAGGCGATTATTGCCGGTAACTGGAAAATGAACAAGACGCCTGCCGAGGCGGCGGCGCTGGTGACGGAGCTGAAGCCCTTGGTGAAGGACGCGAGCTGCGATGTCGTGGTGTGCGTGCCTGCGGTGGACTTCGCGGCGGTGAAGGAGGCCATTGCGGGCTCCAACATCCACCTGGGCGCGGAGAACGTGCACTGGGCGGCTTCCGGCGCGTTCACGGGCGAGCTGTCCGCCGACATGCTGGTAGCTTCTGGCGTGGAGTATGTCATCATCGGCCACAGCGAGCGGCGTCAGTACTTCGGTGAGACCGACCAGACGGTGAACCAGCGGGTGCTGGCCGCTGTGGCTGCGGGGCTGAAGGTCATCCTGTGCGTGGGTGAAATGAAGGATGTCCGCGAAGCCGGCGCCACCGACGGCCTGGTGGATTACCAGACCATCATGGCCCTCAACGGGCTGACGGCGGAGCAGGTGAGCGACATCATCATCGCTTACGAGCCTGTGTGGGCCATCGGCACCGGCCTGACGGCCACCGACGAGCAGGCCAACGAGACCATCGGCGTCATCCGCAAGGCGGTGGCCCGCAAGTATGGTCAGGAGGTTGCCGACAAGGTTCGCATTCAGTACGGCGGCTCCATGAACCCCAAGAATGTCAAGGGCCTGATGGCGCAGCCCGAGATCGACGGCGGTCTGATCGGCGGCGCGTCCCTGAAGGCGCCCGACTTCTCCCTGGTGGTCAACTACGACAAGTAAACCGGACACGGTGGGCCGCATCAGCACGGTGCGGCCCTTTTTTACAGCATGACGAAAGGGGAGCGGTGATCCATGCTGATTCGCAACGCTGCCGCCTTGATTGGCGGGCAGTTCCGCGAGGGAACTGAGCTGCGGCTGATGCACGGTGTGGTGCAGGAAATCGGCGTCGGCCTGACCAAGGGGCTGTACGAGGCCGAGCTGGATCTGGCCGGGGACTACCTGCTGCCGGGCTTTGTGGATGTGCACATCCATGCCTTCCAGGGTCATGACACCATGGCCGGGGAGGACGCCGTGCGGCAGATGGCGAAGGGCCTGTACCGCGAGGGCGTGGCGGCCTTCCTGCCCACCACCATGAGCGCCTCCGAGGAGGAGACCGCCGCGGCCTTGACGGGCATCCAGGCGGTAATGGCACGGCCCGACGTCCGCGCCGCGCGGGTGCTGGGCGCGCATATGGAGGCGCCCTACCTCAACCCTGACAAGCGCGGGGCACAGCGTGAGGAGTTCCTGCATGCGCCGGATCAGGAGGAATTTCTGCGGATGTGCGGCGGACGGACGGACACGGTGCGCCTGCTGACCCTGGCCCCGGAGCTGCCGGGGACGGAGGCCTTTATTCGCTGGGTGACGGCGCGGGGCGTGACGGTCTCCATCGGGCACACGGCGGCCACGGCGGAGCAGACCCATCAGGCGGCGGACTGGGGCACGCGCCATGTGACCCATACCTTCAACGCCCAGACGGCGCTGCACCATCGGGAGCCGGGGGTTCCCGGCGCGGCACTGACGGATGAGCGGCTGTACGCGGAGTTCATCGGTGACGGCATCCATCTGCACCCGGACATCGTGCGACTGCTGCTGTACGCCAAAGGCGCGGCCCGGGTGGTGGCCGTCACCGACGCCATGGAGGCCGCCGGTATGCCGGATGGCGAGTACGCCCTGGGAGGCCAGCAGGTTTTTGTCAGGGACGGTGAGGCCCGGCTGGCGGACGGCACCCTGGCCGGTTCCGTGCTGACGATGGCCGACGCCCTGCGCAACATGATCCATCGTTTCGGCATTGCGCCGGAACAGGCGGCCATGATGGCCACGCAGACGCCGGCGGAATCCATCGGGGAGCGTGTGGTCGGCCACATGACCGTGGGTTCCCCCGCGCCGCTGACCCGCTGGAGCCAGGACTGGCAGCGGATGACGGTCATTGACGAGCATTCGGCTGACTGACACGATTGTGCCGTTTCATACAAAGACGCCCGCTCCGTTGCTCACGGGGCGGGCGTTATGCTGTTCAGGAAGCCAAAACCGACTTCGGTCGGTTTTGGCGGCTCAGCCATTGGGGCCACTCTTGCTGTTGAGGGCATCCTGCACATACCCGGCCAGGATGTCCACGATCCGGGCATTCTTGCCGCCTCGGGATACGATGACGTCCGCTTCGTTGATGTAATTGCGGATGTACTGATCGTACATGGGCTTCACCGTGGACAGGTATTGGGCGGAAATGCCGTCAATGTCCCGGCCACGCTCCTTGATGTCCCGCTGGATGCGGCGCAGCAGGCAGATGTCCGGCTCCACGCTCATGTACAGCCGCAGGTACATCAGCGCGCAGAGGCGGGGATCATGGAAGCAGTGGATGCCCTCCAGAATCAGCACGTCCGGGGGCTGGATCAGCTCCTGGGTATCGGCGCGGCGGTGCTGGGCGTAGTCGTAGGCCTTCCGCGTGATAGGCTGTCCGGCAAGCAGCGTCTGCACGTCCCGCAGGAGCAGCTCATGGTCAAAGATGCCCGGCTCGTCGTAATTCAGCACGGTGCGCTGCGCAAAGGTCAGGTCGGGATGATCCAGATAGTAGGCATCCTGCTGCAGAACATGGCAGCGGCTGCCCAGCCGTCTTTGCAGGGATTCCGCCAAGGTGGATTTTCCGCTGCCGCTGGCGCCGCAGATGCCGATGAACATCGTCATGATGAAGCCCCCTGTTCACTGCCTTCTCTACAAAAAGATACAGCATCCGGCAGGATCTGTCAAGCCCTGCGGGCAGAGGCGACAGGATGAATGGAAAGCCGCGATCATGGGAAAACGACATCAGCAAGTGCGGAGAAGGCCCGCTTGTCTTTCCGTCGGCAGACGAAAACTTCCCGTATTTTTTGTACCAAAGACCGAAAAATTGGTATTGCAAATCCGAATGGGCTGTTATACCATAAAGACAATAGGCAAACCCGGATATCCGGGAATAAGGAGGCAAAATCAATGCTGCGACTTGGCATTATCGGCGTGGGCAACATGGGTTCGAGCCACGCCCGGAACATTCTTGAGGGCAAGTGCCCTGATATTCAGGTGACGGCGGTGGCGGATCGGAAAGAAAGCCGCCGTCAGTGGGCCGCGGAGAACCTGCCGGACGCCGCGGTGTTCACCGAGGGCAGCGAGCTGATCCACAGCGGCAAGTGCGACGCCGTGCTGCTGTCCGTGCCCCATTATCAGCACCCGCCGCTGGCCATCGAGGCCTTCCGCAGCGGCCAGCATGTGATGTGCGAGAAGCCCGCGGGCGTTTATACCCTGCAGGTGCGGGAGATGATGGCGGAGGCCGACAAACATCCCGAGCTGACCTTCGGCATGATGTTCAACCAGCGCACCAACTGCACCTACCGCAAGATGAAGGAAATGCTGGTCAACGGCGACATCGGTGAGATGAAGCGGGTCAACTGGATCATCACCGACTGGTACCGTACTCAGTTTTACTATGACTCCGGCGCCTGGCGCGCCACCTGGGCCGGTGAGGGCGGCGGCGTGCTGCTGAACCAGTGCCCCCATCAGCTGGATCTGCTGCAATGGCTGTGCGGCCTGCCTCAGCGCGTCCACGCCTTCTACCATGAGGGCAAGTGGCACGACATCGAGGTGGAGGACGATGTGACCGCCTACATGGAGTTCGCCAATGGCGCGACGGGTGTGTTCATCACCACCACCGGCGACGCCCCCGGCACCAACCGCCTGGAAATCACCGGCACCAAGGGCCGCCTGATTTGTCAGGATGACAAGCTGATTTTCGACTGCCTGGAAATGGATGAGCGGGAGTGGTGCGCCACCTGCCAGGAGGGCTTCAAGCAGCCCGCCAGCACCCGGATCGAGGTGGAGACCGACGGCCAGAACCTCCAGCATCCCGGGGTGCTGAACGCCTTCGCCGCCCACATTGCCGACGGCTCACCCTTGGTGGCGGACGGCCGGGAGGGCATCAACGGCCTGATGCTGTCCAATGCCATCCACCTGTCCGGCTGGACGGGGGAGACGGTGACACTGCCCATCGACGAGCACCGCTTCCTGGAGCTGCTGAACCAGCGCCGCGCCACCTCTCGCCTGAAGGCGGACAACGACGTGGTGATGGACACAGCCAGCAGCTACGGCAGCAAGGCTTCCGATCAGTAAGCGGGCAGATCAATCAACGCGCCTTCAGGGGGCTGGGCATGCGGCCCGGCTCCCTTTTTGGTCGGCATGAAAGGATGGTTTGATGACCACGCAGCGGCTTCCCCTCAAGGCAGCGGATCCCTTTATTCTGCGGGCCAGCAATGGCCGGTACTACCTCTACTGCACCTCCGAGGATGGCAGCGGCTTCCCGGTTCGCTCCTCGGCGGATTTGATTCACTGGACGGATCACGGTCTGGCCCTGGCTTCGGCGGACGCACGCTGGGGCGCGGGATGCTTCTGGGCGCCCGAATGCTATGAAATCGGCGGGCGCTTCTACCTGTTTTACAGCGCGGACTGGGCGTACAATCCCACCGGGGCGCTGGAAAACTTCCGCATCGGCGCGGCCATTTCTGACGATCCGGCGGGACCCTTCACGGACATGATGGACAGACCGATCTTCGATCCGGGCTACCCGATCATCGACGCGAACGTTTATCAGGAGGACGGCCGGTTCTACCTGTACTATTCCCGGTGCTGCTATGAGCACTGTGTGGACGGCCTGGAGGAAAGCTGGATCTACGGCGTGGAGTTGAAGCCGGACTTCACCGGCGTCATCGGGGAACCCGTGCTGCTGCTGCGCCCTGAGCAGCCCTGGGAGGGGCGCTCCGCCGCCGCTACCGGCCGCCGCTGGAACGAGGGCTCCTGCCTGCTGAAGCACGACGGTCACTACCTGATGACGTATTCCGGCAACTTCTTTGGCGGGCCGGATTACGCCGTGGGCTATGCCGTGGCGGAAAGCCCGCTGGGGCCCTACCGCAAGGCGGCGGAGAACCCCATCCTGGAGCGGTACGGCGAGGTGACGGGCACGGGGCACAGCTGCATGTTCCGTGGGCCGGAGGGCGAGTGGCTCATCTGCTACCATGGCCGAACCGAGGCCACGGGGCAGGATCGCGTGGGCTTCATTTCACCCGCGGAGGTCACGGCGGATGGACGGGTGGTTATTCATCCATAAATAGAAACAGATCAAAAAGGCCGGGATATTCCCGACTTTTTTCTTTGCGCAAAAAAGGGGAGAGGGCGAAGACGGAGCCTGTCTGCAGGAAGATTACGGCAGAGGCTGTTTGCCGCGGCATGCGTCGGAGACGAGGCTTCACCGCACATCGGCTATGGAGTAAAACCGACCGTATTTCCGCTTTCTCCCTAAAAACCGACCGCATTCTACTTTTTGCCATCGACAACAGCGAACATGTGTGCTATCATCGACCCGAACAAATTTTCGGAGGTGACAGCGCGGTGAAACGCAGATGGCCGCGCACCAAAGATAATCGGTCGGAAGAGAAACGACCATGGTGGATGGGTGTCCTGACGGTAGCGATGCTTGCGGTGACCTGCTGGATGGGACTTCATCAGATGTCGGAGCCCGCGGAGGCGGCCTCCCCCCTTCCTGCGAGAACGAAGCAGTCGGTGCTGTATGTGATGGATCGAACCAATCTGAACCTGACCGACGTGATGGCCACCCAGGTGGATCAAATCAATTACGCCTTCGCGCTCATTGAGGACGGCAAGGCCACGGGGCGGCATTGGCAGGGTATCCGGCAGATGTCGGCCTTCCTGCGCCGTCATCCTGACATAATCGGCGTGCTGTCCGTGGGCGGCTGGGGGGCCGACGGCTTCTCAGACGCGGCGGCCACCGAGGCGGGCAGGAAAAAGCTGGCGGACAGCATCCTGGCGCTGATGGACGAGCACGGCTTCCGGGGGGTGGATCTTGACTGGGAGTACCCGGGTTCCTCGGCGGCGGGCATCAAGAGCCGCCCGGAGGATGTGGAAAACTGGTACAAGCTGTTGGCCGTGCTGCGGGAAGGCCTCGACGAGCGGGCGGCGCGCAGCGGTCAGAAGTACATTCTTTCCGTGGCCCTGGGGGCCGGTGAAAGCCAGCTGAGCAAGATCGACGGCGCGCGGCTGGGCCGTCTGGTGGATCAGGCGGTGGTGATGGCCTACGACCTCAAGGGCTTCGACCGCATCACGGGCCACCACGCGGGGCTTTATCCCGGCGGCAAGCAGAAGGACAGCGGCGCTTACGCGGTGAAGAAGCTGATGGACTCCGGCCTGTCCGGGAAGAAAATCCTGCTGGGCATTCCGGCCTATGGCCGCGTATGGCGGCAGGTCAGCGGCGGCGGGGATGGCATGGGCCAGCGGGCTGCTACGGCGGGCAACCGCACCATGGACTACCCCGATATTCAGGCCCTGGAAAGCAAGGGCTACACCCGCCATTATGACGAAAAGGCCCAGGCGGCCTGGTGGTTTGACGGCAGTACCTTCGTCAGCGGCGAGGACGAGGTTTCCCTGGCCTACAAAACGGCGTGGCTGCGGGAGCAGGGACTCCTGGGCGTGGCCGTGTGGGAATGGCGTCACGCGGACGGCGGGGATATCCTGGCCATCCTGAACAATGGCCTGTAAAAAAGGGCTTGACAACGGGCCGAATCCGCGCTATACTGGCCGCAATCCCGATGAATGACGGGGAACATGTCCGCAGGAGCGCCACGCTCAGAGAATTCGCGCCATGGGCTGAAAGCGCGGATCGCAGGAGCCTGCGGGATACCATCCTCCGACAAAGGGCGGCCCACGTCCGTTAGCGCGTGATTGAGTGGTTTGTACAAACAAGCAGGGTGGAACCGCGGATGCGTCATTTCAGGCATTCGTCCCGGCAGCAGTGTCGTGGCGAATGCCTTTTGCATTCGCCGGAATTCGGAGCAGAAGGGGGAGACCGTATGCGGATGTATACCGGCGTCACAGGCCGAACTTGCCTTGTGCCGACCACTGTCCCCGTTCCGACGACCATCATGAACGATCATAGAGGGAGGAAAAGCAAATGAACATTACCTTGAAGGGCAACGTGCGGGAATTCGATCAGGGCGTGACGGCGCTGGATATCGCCGCCGCCATCAACCAGGACATGAAGAAGCGCGCCCTGTGCGCACGGATCAACGGCGAGAAGGTCATTGAGCTCTGGCAGCCCATCAATGAGGACTGCGACGTGGAAATCCTCACCTTTGAGGACGAGGCCGGACGCCGCACCTTCCGCCATACGGCCAGCCATATCCTGGCCCAGGCGGTGAAGAAGCTGTATCCCAATGTCAAGCTGGCCATCGGCCCCGCCATCGACGACGGCTTCTACTACGACTTCGACACCGTGACGCCCTTCACCCAGGAAGACCTGGCGAAGATCGAAAAGGAAATGAACCACATCATCAAGCAGAACCTGCGGCTGGAGCGCTTTGAGCTGCCCCGTCAGGAGGCCATTGCTCTGATGGCGGAGAAGGGCGAGAGCTACAAGGTCGAATTGATCGAGGATTTGCCGGAGGACGCGGTGATCTCCTTCTACAAGCAGGGGGATTTCACCGACCTGTGCGCCGGCCCCCACCTGTCCTCTACCGGCAAGGTGAAGGCCGTGAAGCTGACCTCCCTGGCGGGAGCGTACTGGCGCGGCAGCGAAAAGAACAAGATGCTCCAGCGCATCTACGGCACGGCCTTTGACAGCAAGGAGGCCCTTGACGCTTACCTCAAGCAGAAGGAGGAGGCCCGCAAGCGCGACCACAACAAGCTGGGCCGCGAGCTGGAATACTTCACCACCGTGGAGTGCATCGGTCAGGGTCTGCCGATCCTGCTGCCCAAGGGAGCGCGCGTTGTGCAGCGCCTTCAGCGTTGGGTGGAAGACGTGGAACAGGCGCACGGCTGCCTGCTGACGAAGACGCCTTACATGGCCAAGCGGGAGCTGTATAAGATTTCCGGTCACTGGGATCATTACCTGGACGGCATGTTTGTTCTGGGCGATCCCCATGACGAGACCAAGGAGTGCTTCGCCCTCCGCCCGATGACCTGTCCCTTCCAGTATCAGGTGTTCCTCAATCGTTCCCGCTCTTACCGCGACCTGCCCATGCGCCTGACGGAAACCTCTACGCTGTTCCGCAACGAGGATTCCGGCGAGATGCACGGCCTGATTCGCGTACGCCAGTTCACCATTTCTGAGGGCCACTATGTGCTGCGCCCCGATCAGCTGGAGGAGGAGTTCAAGGGCTGTCTTGAACTGGCCAAATACATGCTGGATACCGTTGGCCTGCTTGAGGACTGCACCTTCCGTTTCTCCCAGTGGGATCCGGCCAACCCCAAGAACAAGTACGAGGGTACGACCGAGCAGTGGAACGAAGCGCAGGCGATCATGGGGAAAATTCTGGATCACCTGGGCGTGAAGTACGACATTGGCATTGATGAGGCCGCCTTCTACGGCCCGAAGCTGGACATTCAGTACAAGAACGTTTTCGGCAAAGAAGATACCCTGGTTACCATCCAGATCGACATGCTGCTGGCCGAGCGCTTCGGTATGGAATATGTGGATGCTGACGGCCGCAAGAAGCGTCCCTATATCATCCATCGTACCTCCCTGGGCTGCTATGAACGTACACTGGCTTATCTGATCGAAAAGTATGCCGGTGCGCTGCCCCTGTGGCTGGCTCCCGAGCAGGTGCGCATCATGACCATCACCGACCGCGCCGCCGATTGGGCCTATGAGCTCAAGGCCATGATGGAAAAGGCCGGGCTGCTGGTGACGGTGGACGAGCGGAACGAGAAGATCGGCTTCAAGATCCGCGAGGCGCAGATGGAGAAGATCCCCTACATGGTGGTTCTGGGCGATAAGGAAGTGGAGGATCGTGCCGTGGCCCTCCGCGACCGCAAGGGCAACAACCTGGGCGTCATGACGCCCGACGCGCTGATGGCGAAGCTGAACAAGGAGATCGAGGACAAGGTACACGACTAAAGCGTCAAAAAAGTGGCGTACGCCACTTTTTTGAGTTTTGCACACCCTCATTGGTTGAACGGCAAAGCCGTTCTCCCGGCCATTCGGGTGTGTAAGGAAGCTTTTTCTGACGAAAAAGCGCGAAAACTGACGCGCATGTCGTCAGTTTTCGATTTGCAGTCTGCCGACGGCGAGTTTGTCTGGCCTTGTTTGGATTTTTTGGTGGTCTGTGACCAAGTGGCATTGCTGCTCTGCCATGGGTTGATGGGTGGAGCGGCAATGCCATTGATTTTCTGCGGGCAGGAGGTAGCGCCATGCAAAGGAAGCAGCTTGATGACCCGAGGGGCCGCATTGTTTACTGGCTTTCGGATCAGTGGGATCAGAAAAGGGAAACCTTGTTTTTTCTCCATGGTTTAACAGGCGATCATACCATGTTTGAACAGCAGTTTTCTTTCTTTGAGAAGGATTTTAATCTGATCGCGTGGGATGCCCCTGCCCATGGCGCATCCAGGCCCTATGAACACTTTGGTTTTGGGGCGGCTGCTGACGGCATCAAACGCATCCTGGAAGCCAACGGCTCTTCCACGGCGATCCTGATAGGCCAGTCGATGGGCGGTATGATGGCGCAGGCCTTCATCCGCCGGTATCCGGCTCTTGTCAAAGCATTCGTTGCCATTGATTCCACGCCCTATGGCAGCTACTATTCCAGGTCGGATCAGTGGTGGCTCAGGCAGATTGAGTGGATGTCGCTGCTCTTCCCGGAGAAAATGATCAAAGCGGCCATGGCAAAGCAGAACGCGATTACCCAGGTCGGACAGCGGAACATGGCCGCGATGATCGACGGTTACGGCAAGAAGGAGCTTTGTCACCTGATGGCGATTGGTTACGCCGGTTTTCTGGATGACAACCAGGAGCTGACGATTCCATGCCCGACGCTGCTGCTTGTGGGTGAAAAGGACAGAACCGGCAGAGTGAAATCGTACAATAAGCAGTGGGCGCAAAGAACGGGGTTCCCGCTGACATGGATTCCGAACGCTGCCCATAATGCCAATGTTGACAATCCGCAGGCGGTCAATGATACGATCATGGATTTTGTCAAGTCTTTGAAGTGAAGGAGCAATGACCATGCGCGATACCATGCCGTCCCTGACCCTCCATGTGCCCGCGCTTTCGGAGCTGTGGTTCCGCCAGCGGATGATGGCCGACCCGGCGACCATGGCCTACAATGCCCACTGGCAGCTTGCCGATCCCCGCTACCATGACGACACCGGCTGCATCGACTTCCCTGAGTGCGACTGGGCAGACTGGCTGGCGGACTGGGCGGGGCAGGAGCCGGAGCGGTATTACGCCTACCTTCAGCGGGCAGATGGAACGTGGATTGGTGAGGTGTGCTTTCACCATACGCCCGGCGAGGGATGGTGGGACATGGGCATCGTGCTGGACGCGGCCTGCCGGGGGCAGGGGTACGCCGTCCCGGGCCTGCGGTTGCTGCTGGATGAAGCATTCCGCCGCTGGGGCGTGACGCGGCTGCACAATTGCTTCGAGGTCACGCGGGAGGCGGCGTGGAAGGCCCATCAGGCGATGGGCTTCCGGGAGACGGCGGTGGACGGCAGCCTTCGCCACATGATATTGACCCGCGAGGAGTATCTCGCGGGCCGAAAATGAGGAGGAAACATATGCTGACGATACGCCAAGAGCGTCCTGAGGACTACAGCGCGGTGGAGGACATGATCCGCCGGGCCTTCTGGAACGTGAACGTACCGGGGTGCGACGAGCATTACCTGGCCCGCCAGCTGCGCGTGCATGAGGACTTCGTGCCCGAACTGGATTTGGTGGCCGAGCTGGACGGGCGGATCATCGGGCAAATCATGTACACGGTCATCCAGCTGGAAGACGAGGACGGGCGGCGCAAGCCCGGCCTGACCTTCGGCCCCGTGTGCGTGGAACCCGACTTCCAGCGGCAGGGCTACGGCAAGCGGCTGATGGAAGCGTCCTTCCGCAGGGCTGTCGAACTGGGCTATGACGCGGTGGTGATCTTCGGCAGCCCGGCGAACTATGTGGCCCGGGGCTTCAAAAGCTGCCATAAGCTGCGCGTCAGCCTGCCTGACGGCGGCTATCCCACGGCGATGCTGGTGAAGGAGCTGATCCCCGGCGCCCTGGCGGGCCACACCTGGCATTACCATGAAAGTCCCGCCTTCAGCTATGACCCGGAGGAAGCCCGCCGTTATGACGATACCCTGCCGTCCATGGAGCGCAGGGAACTGCCCTGCCAGGAGGAATTCTACATCCTCAGCCGGTCAAGCATCCGGTAAGGTCGAGCCCTCGCGCCGGATGCGGGCTTCCATGTAGCGGATGCGCCGGTAATACCCCGCCATCAGCAGGATGGCCGCGGCGGCCCAGGCCAGGATCTCCGCCAGATAAATGCCCCATTCGCCCATGAAGAGGGGGAGAATCAGCGCCGAGGAGATGCGCATGACCAGCTCGATCCCGCCCGACAGCATGGGAATGAAGGTATCGCCCAGCCCCTGCAGGGTGGCGCGGTAGACAAAGAGCAGGTACAGCATGAACAGCCCCGCGCTCATCACCACCAGGAAGTGGTAGCCGAAGGTCAGCACCTGATCGACGATCAGCAGATCATCCTCGATGAACAGCCGAAGCAGCGGTTTGCCCCAGAGGATCATCACCCCGGCGACCAGCATGGCCAGGCCCACGGACAGCTGGGCGGAGCGGCGCAGCCCCAGGCGGACGCGATCCAGCCTGCCCGCGCCGATGTTCTGCCCGGCGAAGGTACCCACGGCGCTGCCCACGGAGGTGCCCGCCAGCTCCACCAGACCCTGAAGACGGGAGGCCGCGCTGTACCCCGCCATAAAGATGAAGCCCCGGCTGTTGACCACCCCTTGCAGCACAAGCCCGCCCACGGAGATGACCAGGTTCTGGAAGGCCACGGGGATGCCCAGGCGGGTCAGCCGGACGATCATCCCGCTGTCCGGGCGGAAGTCGCCGGCCTTCAGGCGCATGACGGGGTGGCGGAACAGGGCGATCAGGCAGATCAGGCACGATATGCCCTGGGAGATGACCGTGGCCGTGGCCACGCCCCTGACGCCCCAGCGGAAAGACGCCACAAACACCACATCCAGCGCCATGTTGCACAGCGCGGCGGTGGTCATGGCGACGAGCGGGGTGCGGCTGTCGCCCATGGCGCGCAGGAAGCCGGAAAACAGGTTGAAGCCCATCACCAGCGCAATGCCGCTGAAGATGATGCGCAGATACTGGCTGGTGAGGGCGAAGGTATCCACCGGCGTCTGCATCAGGCGCAGCACCGGCGTGAGCAGCAGCTGGGAGCATGCTTCCAGCACCACCACCGCCAGCGCGGACAGCAGCAGGCTCTGCCCGGCAGCCTTCCGCAGGCCGTCCATGTCGCCCGCGCCGAAGGACTGGGCAACCTGGATGGAGAAGCCCTGGGCCAGGCCCATGGCCAGCCCCAGCACCGTCCAGTCCAGCCATCCGGCGGAGGAAACGGCGGCCAGCGCCGTCACGCCCTCCAGACGGCCGATCACCAGGGTGTCCACCAGGCTGTACAGCTGCTGAAACAAGCTGCCGACAATGATGGGCAGGCAGAACATGATAATGAGCTTCGTGGGGTTGCCGTGGGTCATATCCTTGGTACGGGCGGCCATAGGGTTGCTCCTTTGCGTCTGGTCATCAGGCGGATGACGCGGCCTGCGCGCCATGCCGGTGAGAATCAGTATACACCCAAAAGGGCCGGAACGGAAGGGGAACACGCGGAAGTTTTGTGGGGGCCGCAGCCATGCAGCAGGCAGCGGCTTTTTTGTGTGCGGCCGGGGAATAAAAAAGAAAATAACGGACAAAAAGAGAAAAAGAATTGTTCAACGCAGGGTTTCGCTCCATGTGTTATAATAAGGCGCAAGGCATCCTGTCGGAGGACGCGGGACGAAAAAAAGCCCCTCGGACGCGCGGGGCGAAGTCCGAAGGGCGGGGAGATCAGCAGCCGCTGTTCTGCGCGAGCAGCGCGGCGTATTTGCGGAAGACGTCGGTGACGGGCTTTTCCGAGCCGTCCACGCGGGTGAGGCCCCAGGCCGTTTCGCAGGGGCAGTCCGGGCTGCCGCAGGCATAGCATTCCGGGTAATCCTGCCAGCAGTAGGCGATGGCGCCCACGGTGTGGGGATGCGCGATCAGCTTGGCCAGCAGCTGGTCGAAGAAGTCCCGCTGGGTTGCCTCGTCGTGGGGCAGCTCGCTGGCCTTCCACCATTTGTGAAGGATGTGGGACTGGCTCTGGTAGAAATAGCCCAGCTGATCCTTGCGGTTGCCGGCGCGGCGCATGGTTGCCTGCATCCGCTCGGGCAGGAAGGGGATCATTTCGTCCAGGCGGCGCTCCATATCCTCAAAGCCGTCGAAGCCGCGCTCTCTGAGCCAGGCCAGCATGTCGGCCCGCAGGTCGGGGGAGACCTCGCCCCGGGAGGCAAAGCCGAATTCCGCCAGAATCACCGGCAGATGCAGGGCGTCGTAGATTTCGTTGATGCGCTCGATGTAGGTATCCACGCCGCCGGGCGACCAGGTGCCGGCGTAGAGGTCGAAGCCGATGTAATCGCTGCCGCCGGTGGCTTCCTCGATGCGCCTGCACCAGGGCAGCCAGGTCATCAGGTCGTCCAGGCTGTTGTGGCCCAGCAGGGCGTCAGGGCTGCCCTCCCGCATCCCCAGCATGGACTGGATGATGAAGTCGCAGGCCTCGTCGTCGCTCAGGGGAGAGCGGAAGTAGACGAAGCACAGCTCGTTGCCGATCTGCCAGGCGGACACGCAGTCGGCCAGATCATGGGCGACGAAGCGGCACACCTCCCGCACGCGCCGGAGGGCGTCCTCGCCGGTGGGCATGATGCCTGCCTGGATAAACTGGTTGGGCTGGGGGGAGATGGAGAGAATCTCCATGCCGGCCGCATGCAGGCGGCGAAGCTCGGTGCGGTAAGCGACGTAGTCCTCGCTGAGGGAGCCGTCGGGGGCGTAGGGGTAGGGCGTATGGACGGGACGCGCCCATTTCAGGCCGATATCCAGCATCTGCTGCGGATTCTTGCCCTGGTGGGCTACCCCCAGCATGAAGGGGCGGTCGGTGACGGGAATGCGCATGGGGTCAACCTCCTTTGTGAAGGAATTCGTTGCCCTGATGATAGCATGACCGGGTCTGAAATGATTTAGCAAATCACGATGTTTATTTGCATGAAAACGATGTGCCCCAAGCACAATGACCCATAGCGTCAGAGAAGGAGGATCGCGATGAACCTTGTGCCGACCGCCGCGGGCAGGGAAGCCGGAAGGCCCTGGGGCCTGGAGGAAATCTGTCCCTACATCCGTCTGGCGCTCTACGATGAGGAGCCGGTTCACTACTGGGTGCGGGAGCGGATCATCTACGATTACGAGCTGATTTATATCAAGCAGGGCGGCTGCGTCATCACCATCGGGGACGAGGTTTTCCATGCCAAGCCGGGGATGGTCTTCCTGTTCCGGCCGGGGGTGCGCCATTCCATCCTTGCCACGGAAGGCCCGAAGTTCATCCAGCCCCATGTGCATTTTGATCTTTTGCAGTATGACGATCGGCGGGAGGTGGACATCAACTTCCGCCCGGAGGACGAGATGACCGCCGACGAGCTGGCTCACGTCCGGCCTGACGTGCTGCGGGAGATGTACCCCGACTTCCCCGACCAGATAGAGCTGGTGGACGCCCACCGCATCGAGTTCCTGCTGTATGAGCTGATTACCTATTACAAAGCCGAGCACGACCGCCAGGACGTGGCCCAGGTGCATATGAAGTGGATGTTCCTGCGGCTGTTCTCCCAGCTGTGCGACGAGATCCGCTGGAGCCAGCTGCGCTCCAAGCGCGCGCCCAGCGTGCTGGCCAACAACATCCGCCTCTATTTGGAGGAGCATTACCGCAAGCGGGTCTCCCTGGACGAGCTGAGCAACATTTATCACCTGGACAAATCGTACCTGGGGAGGGTGTTCCACAAAACCTACGACATATCCATCATCCAGTTCCACCAGCGCAACCGCATCGAGCGCGGCAAGGAGCTTCTGCGCTACTCCAACGCCTCCGTCACGGAAATCGCGGACAACCTGGACTTTGAGGACATCCACGCCTTCAGCCGCGCCTTCAAGCAGATCACCGGTATGTCGCCCTCGGAGTACCGGCAGCAGACCATGAGCGAGGAGAAGCCGTAGGAACGGCTGAAGGCGCGGATCATGGATGAAATGACTGAAGAACATTCCAATATTCACCAACAAGAACGCCAATACAGACCATTGCGTTGAATACAGGACGGCTGATTTCGGCTTGTCCTGTTTTTTCATGGGAAAGTCGACTTTTGCGCAAAGAAAGTCGACCCCGGCTAAATATTTTTATCGGCATCATTCCTTATAATGAATGTACAAAATGGCTGGCGGGGTATCAGAACATACAATCCGCGCTGGCCCAGAAAAAGGAGGAACCCGGAATGAAACGACTGGTAGCCCTGCTTTTGGCCGTCATGCTGCTGTGCACCGGCGCCCTGGCTTTCGCGGAAAGCGACGCGAAGGAGCATGTTACCATCACCTTTGGCGGCTGGGGAACGTACTTCCTGCACACGGAATGGATCGAGGCCTTCATGGAGGAATATCCGTGGATTAACGTGGAAATCGTGCATCCTGTGACCGGCAGCCTGTGGAACGCCGAGATCACCCAGCTGGCCGCCACCGGCCAGATGCCCGACCTGTTCAGCTGCGAGAGCCTGTCCTACGGCGTCCAGAACAACTGGTTCTACGACCTGACCGACATGTTCAACGCCGACGAGGAGAGCGCGGCTTATCCCGAAAACCTGCTGCCCTACGGCATGAAGGACGGCCGCATCTACATGCTGGCCAGCGACATGTATCCCTATTACATCGAGGTCAATCTGAGCCTGCTGGACGAGATGAACCTGCCCTATCCCGAGGCCGACTGGACCATCGACGAGTGGGTTGATCTGGCCCTGGAGCTGAGCAAGAACCCCAACTGCTTCGCCGTGGACAGCCTGTGGTCTTTTGTGGAAATGCTGCCCGCCAACTATGGCAACGAAGCCCTGTCCACCCTGTCCTTCAACATGGAGGAGAAGAAGTGGGCCTTCGGTGAGGAAATGATCGACGTGTACCAGAAGGTCACCGATCTGGTCGCCAGCAACGCCGGCTACTTCGAGTGGGCCACCCTCAACTATGCCGAGCCCGGCACCAACGAGGAAGCCGACGCCAAGCGCAAGGAGTACCTCCAGGAGAACCTGGGCGTGACGGGCTCCCTGTGGGAGAACGGCAAGCTGGGCATGCGCGTGCTTTACACCTACGGCGCCAACTGGGCGGCCAACAGCACCACCTATACCGGCTTTGAGTATGCGGTCTATCCCGCTCCCGTGGCCAACAAGGGCGACGCCTCCCGCGCCCAGCTGCAGACCGACTTCCTGTGCATGTCCGCCGCCTGCGAGCATCCCGAGGAGGCCTACCTGCTGCTCAAGTACATGACCTACAGCATGAAGGGCTACGAGGCCCGCATCAACGCCATGAAGAGCTACGACCGCGAGGCGATGATCGCCAAGTATCCCGACATTGACGCGGCCAGCTTCCCCGAGAGCATCACCAATTACGCCGTGCCGCCCATCAAGGACGGCGCCAAGGTCAGCGAGCTGCTGTCCAGCCTGGGCGAATTGGCTGACGGCCTGGACGCCATCGTGACGAGCGCCGTGTCCAACGGCTACATTCAGCCCCAGCGCACTGTGGTGGGCTGGTGGGAATCTCGCGGCCACATCTGGTGGAATTACCTCAACTGCCTGATCAACGGCGTCCATACGCCCGCCCAGGCTGTGGAGAGCATTGACGGCTACGCCAACACCGCCCTGGAAGAAACGGTGAACAACTACGGCTTCCAGTTCGGCAAGTAAGCCTGTCGGCAGCGGAAAAACACAATAAGCAAAAGCTGGGGGAAAGAAAATGGACGGTTTCAGAAAAGCGATCAAACGGTTGACCTGTCTGATGCTCATATGTCTGTTTTCTCTCCCCCTTCCCGCTGCCGGGGCGGAAGGGGGAGAAGTCCTGTCAGGCGCGTCGCTTATTGACGGCCAGGCGGCTGATTTTTCTGTCTTCGCCCCGTCGGCGGGTGAGTATGCCCTGGAAATCGCCTACCGCATCCCGGAGGCCAGCCTGCAGGAGCTGCGCGTGGATGTGGCGGTGAACGGCGAAACGGTACAGCGGCAGCTGGCGCTCCCGGCCCTGTGGCGGGACGGCGTGACGGAATACAGCGTCAACGAATACGGTAATGACCTGTATCCCATGCCGGAGCATGTGCCTGCCTGGCAGACGGCCACGCTGCGGGACCGGCGGTATTACAGCGCCGCGCCCCTGACCTTTGACCTGGCGGAGGGCGAGAACACCGTGACGCTGACGGCCCACGAGGTCGCGGTGGAGATTCGGCGCGTGACGGCCGTCCGCGTGCAGGAGCCCCCGGCCTATGCCGGGATGGCGGCGGGGGACAGCGACTATCTGCAAATCATCGAGGCGGAGCGGTATCAGGGAAAGAACCGCTCCTCCATTCGCGGCAACCGTTCCCGGGACGTGCAGCTGCATCCCTTTGACGCGGCCCACACCAGGATCAACGCCCTCAGCGGCGGCTCCTGGCAGACGCCCGGGGACACCGTCGCCTATACCTTTGACGTGCCGGAGGACGGCGTGTACTACATCGGCCTTCGCCTGGGGCAGACGTACAAGAAGGATCTGGCGGTCTGCAAGACCATCATGATCGACGGCCTGTGCCCCTATGAGGAGCTGGCGGCCTACCCCTTCGCCTACGCGGGCGGACTGAGGCAGGAGGTGCTGACGGCGGCGGGGGAGCCCATGGGCTTCCGGCTGACGGCGGGGACGCACACGCTGTCCCTGGCCAGCACCGCCGCGCCCTACGCGGAGGTTGTTGAGGCCATCGACCGCCTGGCGGAGGACATGAACAGCCTGGCCCTGGACATCCGCGTGATTTCCGGCAACAAGTCTGACGCCGACCGGGAATGGCACCTGGACAAGCTGATGCCCGACGCGCCGGACAGGCTGCGGGGGCAGATCGCGCTGATTGACCGGGTGTTCGCGCTGCTGGAGGGCGGCGAAATGGGCACGGGCGAAAGCACCCTGAGCACGCTCAAGGCCACGCGGCAGCAGATTACCCGCTACCTGGAGGACGAAAACGGACTGAACGACCTGGTGAACGGGCTGGGACAGTTCGCCCAGGCCTCCGGTTCCCTGGCGGAGAGCATCGCCATGCTGTCCCCTCAGCTGCTGCGCCAGCCCCTGGATGTGGATCGTGTGTACATTCTAGGCCGTCCTGAGCTGATGCCGGAGGACGGCGCGGATTTCCTCACCCGGTTGGGCGGCGAGGCGGAGAAGATCGTCGCCTCCTACACGACGGAAAGCGACGTGGCCAACCGCATCGACCAGGACGCCCTCAACGTGTGGATGATCGCCTCCGTGACCCAGGTGGACACCCTGCGGGAAATGGTGTACCAGGCCTTCCCGGATCAGGCGATCAACCTGTCCGTGCTGTCGGACGAATCAAAGCTGCAGCTGGCCATCTCCGCGGGCGACGCGCCGGACGTGGTGCTGGGCGGCAGCGGCGGACGGCCTTATCAGCTGGGCATCCGGGGCGCGGTGTACGACCTGCGCACCTTCCAGGATTTTGACGAGGTGGCGGCGTGGTTCACGGACGGCATGTTCGTGCCCTACCGCCACAATGATCGGGTGTACGCCCTGCCTCAGACCATGAACCTGTGGGGCATGTTCTACCGCACGGACATTCTGGAGGCGCTGAAGCTGGACGTGCCGGAGGATTGGGATCAGCTCATCGCCATGCTTCCGACGCTCTACCGCTATGGCATGAACGTGAGCACCGTGGTGGCGACCTCCTCCTCCATGAAGGGACTGGTGGCTGTGATGCCCATCCTGATGCAGCACGGGGCGCGGATTTACAGTGACGACGGCCTTTCCGTGGACTTCACCAATCCCACCTTTATGCGGGGCTTCACCTTCCTGACGGATCTGTACACCAAGTACGACATGGAAGCCAGCGTCGGCAGCTTCTACAACGGCCTGCGCAACGGCAGCATCCCCCTGGGCATCGCGGATCTGAGCACCTACATCCTGCTGAAGAACGCGGCCGGGGAGCTGGACGGCCTGTGGGATCTGGCGCCGATTCCCGGCATCCGTCAGGCGGACGGCAGCGTCAGCCGCCTGCACCCTACCATGGCCTCCCCCTGCTACATCCTGGCGGGAACGAAGCGCCCGGAGGCAGCGTGGGACTTTCTGAAGTGGTGGATGAGCTGCGATACGCAGAAGGACTTCGCCTTCCGCCTGCAAACCACCTGGGGCGAGACCTACCTGTGGATGAGCGCCAACGTCCAGGCCATTGAGGAAAGCACCATGTTCACCGCCAGGGACAAGCGGGTGATTCTGGCCCAGCTGGCGCAGACCGCCGAGATCACGCCCCACCCGGCCAACACCTTTGTGGAGCGCGCGCTGTCCAATGCCTGGACGAGCGTGGTGGTGGGCGGCGAGGATGTCCGCACCGCCCTGGACAGCGCTCAGCTGGAGGCCATGCGCGGCATCACCCAGAAAATGCAGGAGTTTGGCTGTGTGGACGACGCCGGTCAGGTCATCAGGCCATTTTTTGAAACGGAGGGTCAGTGATGAAAAAGAGGTTGGGAAGGAAAGGGCGCGTGCCGGTGATGGATCGCACCTCCCTGATGCTGATGCTCCCTTATATGCTGATATTTTTCCTGTTCATTGCCCTGCCGGTGCTGGTGGCGATGTTCCTGAGCTTCACCTATTTTGACGGCGTGCAGGCGCCCACCTTCGCGGGGCTGAAAAACTACCTGAGCATCTTCACCCAGGATCGCATTCTGATGGAGCGGGTGATTCCCAACACCCTGACGCTGGCCATCGTCATCGGGCCTGTGTCCCTGGCGCTGCAGTTCCTCATCGCGTGGATGCTGGCCCACATCACCAAAACCTGGCGCATCATCTTCTCCCTGATTTTCTATTCGCCCTCCATGACGGGCAGCGTGGCCATGTCCACGGTGTGGAAGGTGCTGTTCTCCGGCGACAGGCAGGGGTATATCAACGCCCTGCTCCTGCGGCTGAAGCTCATCGAAACGCCCATCCAGTTCCTGCAGTCCGAGCAGTACATCCTGCCGCTGATGATCGTGGTGACGCTGTGGTCCAGCATGGGCATCGGCTTTCTGTCCATCATGGTCAGCATGGTGAACAACGACCAGGAGATCTACGAGGCGGCCTATGTGG
Source organism: uncultured Christensenellales bacterium (assembly GCA_965646445.1). Taxonomy (GTDB): domain Bacteria; phylum Bacillota; class Clostridia; order Christensenellales; family Aristaeellaceae; genus UBA11524. The sequence continues at coordinate 20,318 of CBFFZW010000037.1, forward strand.
ACGGCATCCGCAACAGCTTCCAGGAGATGATCTACATCACCATCCCCTCCATGAAGCCGGCTATGCTCTTCGCTACGGTGATGGCGATTGTGAACACCTTCTCGGTGGGCGAGGTGGGCGTGAGCCTCACGGGCAGCAACCCCACGCCGCTGTACGCCGGACATACCTTCGTCACGCACATATCCGACTTCGGCTTCAACCAGTACAACATGGGCTACGCGGCGGCGCTGTCGGTGGTGCTGATCCTGATTATTTTCGGCGTCTCCAAGATTGCCAACAGGCTGTTTCTGGAAAAGGAGGGGTGATGGATGGGCTTTCAGGGCAATCGGATCAATCCGTCGCGGTTTTCCAGGGGCCAGATCAAGTATTATCTGATCCTCATCCCGCTGGCGCTTCTGTATGTGCTGCCGATCATCTACATCGTGGTGACGGCCTTCAAGCCGCTGAACGAAATCTTCGTCTTCCCCCCGAAGTTCACGGTGAGCAATCCCACGCTGGATAACTTCACCGAGCTGGGGGCCACGCTGTCCTCCGGCTCCATTTCCTTCTCCCGGTACGTCGTCAACAGCCTGCTGTCCACCTTCCTGGTGGTGGCGGGCAGCGTGCTGATCTCCCTGATGATGGGTTATGCCCTGGCCAAGCGGCGCTTCCGGGCGGCGGGGGCCCTGCGGGACATCAACAACCTGGCCATGATGTTCGTCCCTGTGGCGGTGACGATTCCGCGCTACATCATCCTGGAAAAGCTGGGGGTGGTCAACACCTTCATGGCGCTGGTGCTGCCGCTGATTGCCATGCCGGTGGGCATGTTCCTGCTGACCCAGTTCATCTCGGACATCCCGGATTCTCTGCTGGAGGCGGCGCGGATTGACGGCGCCAACGAATGGACGATTCTGCTGAAAATCGTCGCGCCCATTGTGCGCCCCGCCCTGGCGACGGTGGGCATCCTGGCCTTCCAGAGCGCCTGGAACGCCACGGAGCCCTCGGCCACCTTCATCAGCAACGATCTGCTGCGCACCATGCCCTTCTACCTCAATTCCCTGGTGGCCAACCAGGGCAATTCCGTGGCAGGCGCGGGCATGATGGCCGCGGCCACCCTGGTGATGTTTGTTCCCAACCTCGTCGTCTTCATCCTGATGCAGAAGAGCGTGCTGAACACCATGGCGCATTCCGGCATTAAGTAAGGAGGGTGGCCTATGCGAAAGATCATACGAATGCTGGCGCTGTGCCTTGCCCTCAGCCTGCCGTGCCGCGCCCTGGCCGTCAGCGCCACCGGCTATACCTTTTCTCCCGGCGCGGCGGAGGACGAGCTGTCCATCATCCAGGATGCCTACACCCCCCTGGGGCTGTTTGCCGAACTGAGCCTGAAAAGCCCCCAGGACATGGATGTCATGAACGACGTGCTCTATGTGGCGGACACGGGCAACAAGCGCGTGGTGGCCCTGAACCTTCAGGACGGCACACTGCGGATCATCGGGGAGGGGCTGCTTCGAAGCCCCTACGGCGTGGCGGCGGACGCGGCGGGTCGGGTGTATGTGGCGGATTATCAGGCGGGCTGCGCCTACCGCTTCAGCGCCGACGGCACGCTGGAGATGACCTACCAGCGGCCGGACAGCACCGCCTACGCCTCCACCAGCGAGTTCAAGCCCATGAAGATTGCTCCCATTGGCGACGGCGGCGTGTACATGGTGGTGGACGGCTCCACCAGCGGCATTGTGCAGATGAACGCCGACGGCCGGTTCGCGGGGTACTTCGCCTCCAATGACGTGCACATTTCCCTGTACTACCGCATTCGCCGCCTGACGGTGACCAAGGAGCAGCTGGCCTGGTTCAACCTGGGGGAAACCGCGGCTTACGGCAACATTGCCATGGGCGGCGACGGCATGGTGTACGCCATGCGCAACGGTACGGGGGTGGATCTGCAAAAGCTGAATTACGGCGGAAAGAATCTGTTTGCTTCGCTCAGCGGCTTTTACAGGATCGACAACCCGGCGGATCTGTGCATGGCCCCGGACGGCTCCCTGTTTGTCATTGACCAGCAGGGGTGGATCAACCAGTATTCCCGGGACGGTGTGCTGCTCTACCGCTTCGGCGGCAAGCTGGGCTCCGAAATGGTCACGGGACTGTTCCAGACGCCCTCGGGCATCGGCGTTGATTCCAAGGGCAATGTGTATGTGCTGGACAAGGCGCTGAACCAGATCGTCGCCTTCCAGCCCACGGCCTATCAGAGGGAAAGCCAGCGGGGCCTGGAAAGCTACTACGCGGGCGACTATGATCAGACCATCGGCGTCATGTCCCAGGTGCTGAGCTATCACGCGGGCTCGGAATATGCCCACCGCTACCTGGGCAAGGCGTCCATGCACGCGGGAAACTATGACCAGGCCCTGGAACAGTTCCGCCTGGCCCGGGATAAGGACGATTATTCCGACGCCTACTGGGAGGTGCGCAACCAATGGCTGGCGGCCAACGGGCTGTGGCTCATGGCGGGCGTCGTGGCGCTGGTTCTGCTGCGGATACTGTACAAACGGCTGCGCGGCCGGCGCAAAACGCCCTATGACAGCTACACCGACAGCGTTCGCCTGACCAGCCAGTGGCAGGGGCTGCGGCCTCATTACCTGTGGCGGGCGGTGACCCATCCCATTGACACGGCCTACGAGATCAAGCAGCGGCATATGGGCGGTGCGGGCGCGGCGGCGGTATTGTTCCTGGCGGCCTTCGCGGTGGTGACGGCGCGGCTGCTGGGGGCGGGTTTCCTCTTCTCGCAAAATGCGGAGGAGTTCCCCATCCTGACGTACACGGCGGTGTTCGCGGCGGTGCTGGGGCTGTTCTGCATCAGCAATTTCTTCATCACCTCCATCAACGATGGCGACGGCACCCTGGGCATGATTACCAGCGTGCTGGCCTACGCCCTGGTGCCCCTGGTGCTGGGCCTGCCGGTGCTGACCCTTGTCTACAACGCCCTGACCTATGACGAGGCCACGGTGGCGCACCTGCTGAGCGCGGCGCTGTACATTTTTACCGCGGTGAACCTGAGCGTGATGCTGATGGAGCTGCACCGCTATACCTTCCGCCAGTATCTGCGCTCAATGATCCTGACGGTGCTGCTGATGATCCTCATCACGCTGGTGGCTTCGCTGATCTACCTGCTGGGCAAGCAGATCGTGGACTTCTTCCGGCAGATTATCCTGGAGGTGAGCATCCGTGTGGGGTAAGCTGACACGCTTTTGCGCCCTGACGCTGGCGCTGATGATGGCGGCCCAGTGCGCCCTGGCTGAAAGCGGGACGCTGACGCGGACCGACGTGGTACGCGCGCTGACGGCGGGAGCACACCGATCCATCGAATTGACCCAGGCGGATGAGCTGGTGACCGAAAACGAGAGCCTGGGGCTGTACTACGACAGCGCACAGGCTGTTGTGAAGGTGCTGGATAAGCGCAACGGGTATGTGTTTGCCAGCGGGCGCACGGACGAGACGACGGAAAAGCTCTCCAAGCGCTGGAAGAAAACCGCCTGCTGCCTTGTGCAGGGGGAGTTCATCGACAGCGTGACCATGAACACCCTGTCGGAAACCCCGGAGCCCGAAACCCTCGAGGTGACGCCTGCCGGGCGGGGGGTGGCCGTCAGCGGGGTGTTTCCCACGGCGCAGATGGCCTTCGCCATGACCCTGACGCTGGAGGGCGATGAGCTCATTGTCCGCGTGGAGGACGAAAGCCTTGTCACGGTGGACGAGGCCAGCCCCTACCGCCTGCTGTCGCTTACGGTCATGCCGTTTTTCGGCGCCAGCCACCAAACGGACGGGGAGGGCTACGCCTTCGCCCCGGACGGCTGCGGCGCGCTGATCCGCTTTGACGCGCCCAGCGCCAGCCGCGCCCTGAGCCTGCGGGTCTACGGCCCGGATGTGAGCACAGCCGAGCTGGGCACTGTCCGCACCGAAGCGGACGAGCTGCCCTCCCGGGCCCTGAAAACGGCCTCCATGCCTGTGCTGGGCCTGGTACACGGCCAGGGGCAGAACGCCGTGATGCTGTCGGTGACGGCGGGCGAGGAATACTGCGATTTGTACGTCAACCCCATGGGCAACAACAACCTGCCCTTTTGCTACGCCTGCGTGCGGGCGGTGTATAACCAGCAGTACAACCAGCAGAACCAGGGGCGGGAGGGCTTCCGCATGATCCTGGCGGAGCGGGAGCGCATTCCGCTGGAAATCCGCTATACCTTCCTGGCGGGGGAGGACGCGGGCTATGCCGGCATGGCCCGGCGCTACCGGGAGAGCCTCGTCAGCGGCGGATGGCTGAAGGACGGGGCGGCCTGGTCGATGTCCGTGATGATCGACTGCCTGATGCGGGAGAGCCGCAAGTCCCTCTACGGCGCGGGCACGGTGCAGATGACTTCCTTCCGGGACGTGGCCGACTGGCGGCAGGCGCTGACCGAGCGGGGCGTGGGGAAGGTTGTGTGGAGCCTGGAGGGCACGGCGGATGGCGGGGTCAGCCGCTGCGACGCCGGGGCGGTGGACATCAGCCGCGCCCTGGGGGACAGCGATCTTGTGCGGACGCTGTCGGGCGCAGGGGACACCGTGCTGCTGAACCGGGAGCTGACCCGGTTTTATCCCGAGCAGCTGCCGGACAGGGACAGAATTTACATGGCCAACCGGCAGTACACCAACCAGGCGGCCTATGGCTACCTGGACGACACGGTGTATTTTCGAAGCCTTCGCCGGGTGGAGGAGGCGCTTCCGCGCCTGACGGAGACCAATCCCTTTGACGGCGTGGCGGCGGACTGCCTGGCCCGGATGATCTACTCGAACTTCGCCCGCACGGAGAGCTACCGGCGGGACGAGGTCCTGCGCAAAACGGAAAATATCCTCGCCCGGCTGAGCGAGCACGGGCAGGTGGCCCTGTCCCTTCCGGCGGCCAGGCTGCTGACCGCGGCGGACTACGCCTACGACATCCCGCTGGCGCACTCCATGCTGGTGTTCGAGGGGGAGCCGGTGCCGTTTGTGCAGATGGTGCTCAGCGGCGCGATGCCGTGCTACACCGAGGCCATCGTGGCGGGATCGAACCCCACGGAAACCCTGCTGCGGATGATCGACTTCAACTGCTACCCGCACTATGTGCTCACGGAGGAGAGCAGCACCCTGCTGGTCAAGACCAACAGCAGCCAGGTGTTCTCCTCCCAGGCGGATCAGCTGCTTGCCGCGGTGGCGGAGGAATACGCCCTGCTGGCGGAGGTGCTGGCGCCGGTGGCGGGCCAGCGGATGGTGGACCGCGTGACGCCCGAGGATGGCGTGGCGGTCGTCACCTATGAATCCGGGGCGAGGGTCGCGGTGAACTACAATCAGACCGTCAGAATGGTGGACGGCGTGGCGCTTCCGGCGCTTTCCGCCCGGCTGATGGAAAAGGAGGGAACGTGAGATGACTCGCCGCGCGCCTGTCCTGAAATACACCACGCGCTGCAAGCTGTTCGCCTTCCTGTGCGTTCTGCCATGGCTGATCGGCTTTGTGGTGTTCACCCTCCGTCCACTCATTGATACGGTGATGTACAGCTTCAGCGTCACCAGCTTCCATGCCAGCGGCGCCATTGAACTTCGGCCCAACGGCTGGGCGAACTACAATATGGCCTTCAATGTTGACAACGACTTCCGCCTGGCCATGTACGATTATCTGGAGCAGATCGGCTTCATCGGCACGGGCGTGGTGGTGTACGCGCTGCTGATCGCTATGCTGCTCAACACCTCCTTCAAGGGCCGGGGCTTCTTTCGGATGATGTTCTTCCTGCCGGTGGTGCTGATGCAGGGCCCGCTGATGAGCATGATGACCACCAGCGGCAGCATGAGCGTCGCGGGCGTCAACGAAATTTTCGTGTTCCGCTTCATTCAGGAGTACCTGCCCGAATGGGTGTCGTACCCCATCCTGTCCATGATCGGCTGCTTCACCCAGAGCATATGGCACTGCGGCGTGCAGATCATGGTCTGCCTGGTGGGCCTTCAGCGCATGGATCGCAATACCTACGAGGCCGCGTCCATCGACGGCGCGTCCTCCTGGCAGATCTTCTGGAAGATCACCCTGCCCCTGTCCCGGCCCTTCCTGCTGCTCAGCGCACTGTACACCGTCATCGACCTGTCCACGCTGGGCTCCAACGCCTTCATGCAGATCATTGTGGACAACATGTTCTACAAGGGCAGCGGCATGGGCTACTCCGCGGCGGTGACCTGCATGTACTTCCTGCTGATCCTGGTGATGATCGGCGTGGTGATGCTGCTCTTTGGCGGCTACGGAAAAAGGAGGCGGGCGTAAATGCGCGTGAAAATCAATGCGCAGCGAGGGCGGGAGAGGCTGGTGGCCGCCGTGCGCTACGCCCTGCTTGTCATCGTCTGCTCGGTGGTGGCCCTGCCGCTGCTGACGCTCTTTTCCACCAGCGGCAAGGATCTGTTCGGCCTGGTCGATCCGCAGGTATACTGGATTCCCACCCGGTTTGACCTGAGCAATTATGCCCGGGCCTTTGAGGCGCTGGGCGGCGCGGCCTGCTTCCTCCGGGGCATCGCCCTGATGGGCGCGGCGGCGCTGGGGCAGGTGGTTATCTCCATGGTGACCGCCTACGGCTTTGCCAAGTACCGCTTCCCGGGCCAGAAGGTGCTCTTCGCGGTGATGGTGCTGACCTTCTTTGTCCCCCGGGAAATCACCTTTCTGCCCCAGTACATCCTCTACTCCAATTACGGCATGCTGGGCACCGCCTGGACGCTGCTGATTCCCACCTGGCTGGGGCAGGGCGTCAAGAGCACGCTGATTATGCTCCTGTATTACCAGTTCATCCGCACCATGCCCAAGGCCCTGGAGGAGGCCGCCATGATTGACGGCGCGACCCTGCCGGGCATCATGGTGCGCATCGGCTTCCCGCTGACCACCCCCGCCACGGTGATTTCGGCGGTGTTGACCTTCGCCTGGAACTGGAACGACACCTACTTCGCCCAGACCTACTTTGCCAACAAGATCGTCACCCCGGCCCTGGCGCTGGTGAACGTGAAGAATGTGTTTGCCAACATGTACACCGGCGCCCAGGACAACGCCAGCGCGCTGTTCCACGGCGGCATCGAGGCGGCGGCGGGCATCCTGGTGATTCTGCCGCTGCTGGTGATGTACGCGCTGCTGGAAAAGAAGCTGATTGAAAGCGTGGATCGGGCGGGCATCACCGGCGAGTGACACGGAAGGACACAACAAAACAAGGAGGATATGGACATGGACTTGACACGCGCGCTGAACCGGGTCAGCAGGTCGATCTGCCCGGAAAACCTGAACGGGGACAAGGGCAGGGGCGGCATGTGCCCCCTGGAGGAGGGAAGCGCCAGGGCCGCCGCCCGGGATCTGGGCCTGGGCTGGAAGGTCAACCCGTACATCGTGATTCCGCCTCATACCACCGTGACCATCGCGGACATCCAGGGCTCGGGCGCCATTTCCCACATCTGGATGACGCTCACGGGGGTGTGGCGCTATACCATCCTGCGCGCCTACTGGGACGGCCAGGAGACGCCCTCCGTCGAGGCTCCCGCGGCTGATTTCTTCTGCATGGGCTGGGGGAAGTTCGCACAGGTTTCCTCTCAGGCGGTGTGCGTCAACCCCGGCAACGCCTTCAACTGCTACTGGGAGATGCCCTTCCGCCAGCGTTGCGTGATGACGGTGGAGAACATCAACGATCAGCCCATGACGCTGTATTATCAGATTGATTACAGCCTCTTCGAGCAGCCGGAGGACATTGTGTATTTCCACTGCCAGTTCCGCCGCGCCAATCCCTTGCCCTACAAGGAGGTCTATACCATCCTGGACGGCGTGAAGGGCCGGGGCCACTATGTGGGCACCTACATGGCCTGGGGCGTCAATAACTGCGGCTGGTGGGGCGAGGGTGAAATCAAGTTCTATATGGACGGCGACAAGGACTATCCTACCATCTGCGGCACGGGCACGGAGGATTATTTCTGCGGCTCCTATAACTTCGAGAACCAGGTGACCCACCGCTACGAGCCCTTCACCACCCTGTACGCCGGCCTTCATCAGGTCATCGAGCCGGACGGCGTGTACCGCAGTCAGACGCGCTTTGGCATGTACCGCTGGCATTTGGTGGATCCCATCTGCTTCGAGCAGGAGCTGAGGGTAACCATTCAGGCCCTGGGCTGGCGCGACGGCGGCCGTTATCTGCCCCTGCAGGACGACATCGCTTCCTGCGCCTTCTGGTACCAGACGCTGCCCACGGCGCCCTTCCCGGCGCTTCCCGATAAGGACGGGCTGGAAGTCATCTGACGGGGAAAACTGCATATCAGCGGATTGCCGGTTGGGGGTTGGCCCGGCGGCAATCCTTTTCGCTTCAGGGGCGCTGAAGCGGCACCTCCTGTTCCCTGCGGCATAGGCTGATCCTGAGCCGCTCGGTTTGCCGCGACGAATTGGAGGTTTGATACCATGAAACAACCCGGATGCTTCTGCCGCCCCTGTGATTGCGGCATTTCCTGTCCCGTGGAGGACTGCTGCCGGCCCTGTCCGCCCAGACCCTGCCCGCCGGAGCACTGCCACTGCGATCTCTGCCGCCGTAAGGAATGCGCCTGCACCTGCGGCGGAGGGCGGGGGTATCTTCTGCCCAGAATCATCGCCAGCGGCCGCGAATGGCTGCGCCGGTGCCAGACCTGCCTGACGGTGGAGGGCCTGCCGGACTGCGCGGAGCCGCCCCTGACCCTGGTGGCGGTATGCGCGGCGGGGGAGCCCACCTGGACGGAGGAGCTTGACCCGTGCCAGCGGGCCCTGTGCCTGCAGGTGACCATTCCGCTGATGTGCCAGGTGCGGGACTGCCGCGGCTGCGTGTACAGCGGACGGGCCTGCGTGGAGGTGGGCGCGACCATGCGCCTGAACGTGCCCTATGCCGAGTGCTGGCGCAACACCCTGATGGTGCTGCCCTGCGCAAGGCTGGTGTGCATTCCCTGCGCGTCGAATACCCCTTGCTTTGACGCGCTGCTGGAGGTACTGGTGGAGTGCTATATGGTGCGCTGGGAGGCCTGCCTTCCCCAGGGTCAGCGGCCTGTGTGCCCGCCGCCCGACCTGCCCCTGTATCCCCAGCCCCACCCGAGAATGGAATAGCACGAAACAAAAAAAGCGGCTCGGGGAGTGTAAAACTCTCCGAGCCGCAAGGCGTTGAGCGCCTTACTGGATGTCTTCCCAGGTGACGATGCCGCGGTAGTCCGCTGCGCCGCGCCCTTGCTTTTTCGACCAGGTGAGGATGTCGCCGCTTTGCGCGTCGATCAGCAGGTAGCGGGCATTCAGGTCGCTGCGGGCAGCAAGGTTCTTATCCTTCGATGGCTTCCAGGACTTCTTTGTGCTGTCCATGCGGATGCAGTGCACATACCATGTCGGCACGGCATAGTAGGCGGCAAGGTCTCTCCCGCCAGGTCCCGGATCCTTGGTCGCGCCTGCCACATTGTAGAGGATATAGCCAAGCTCTATCTCATAAACATGCCGGATGTGTCCCGCCATGATCTCCTCTTCGAGGGTCGCCTTTACGGTATCGAAGCTGCAAAGGGGGATGTCGTCTGCGATGCGGCCGGTTTCGCGCATGAGGTTCCCGGAAAGCGAAATGTGGTCGCTGTTCAGATACCACAAAGACATGCAGGGATCGCCAAAGTATTCGCCGCCTTTGCCTTCATACCTGGTATTGGGCAATCCCATGAACGCATGAGCCAGGATGGGGATGCCGTTGAGCGTCTGATGCAGTTCCACCATGTACTTGCAGGTGTCGGCCGCACCCTTCTTACCTTTGTAACGGTAGGCGCAGATCCGATAGGGACGTCCTCCGTTGAAGGTCACGTCCGATAGCCCGCAGTCAGCCAGCATTTGCTGCGTGTCCGTTATGAAGTCACCGAAGAAGTCCTCCCCGTGCTCTTGTAGAAAATCATCGTAAGGAGCGAAATACTCGTCGATCGTTGGCTCGCCCCCATGGCTGCTGACGTTATCGGTCTGGATGTCGACCGACCCGCCGAGGGTACGCTTGGCATCGTACTTGCCCGAAGCCGACGCCACCTCCCGCAGGTCGTAGCCGACGGTGATGACGGGCAGCGTATCTGCCTGGGGCAGGAAAACGGAGGTGTCGATGGCGACATCCCGCCATGGGGTTGTGTAGGTCTGCGTCCAGCGGTCAGGCGCTGCTTCCCGGACCTCGACGATGGACAGTCGTTCCTCCGCCAGCGCGGTGGGGAGGATAAGGCACAGTGCGCATACCAGGCAAATGAACCGTTTCATGATGAACCTCCCGCATTTTTTATTTCACCCGGATGGCGTAGGTCATGTCCGCCGTGTCGCCGTCCACGGGGGCCATCCACAGCTCCTCCGGCAGCTGATTCGCATCCGTGTAGGGGTAGGTGAATTCCGCCCAGGTCTCCGAGCAGCCGTTGTTGCCGTAGCTGCCGGGGAACAGGGGATGGCCTTCGCTGTCCACCAATTCGAGGGTGCAGATCCAATCGCCGTAGATATCCATGCCGGTGTAGGGCCAGATTAGGTTACCGTCCTCATCGTAATAGCCCTCGCCGTTTTCGGCCTTGTAGGCGGCCAGACTGTCGGGATTGGGGGTCATGTCCAGGGTGATGTAGGTCATCAGCGGGGTGAAGGCGGCTTCGCTGACCTGGACGGTTACGTCAGGAGTCACGGTTACCTGGTCGGACGACAGCGTGACCACGCGGCTTAGGGTATCGCCGACGTTCAGGGTGAAGGTCACAACGCCCTTGTCAGGCAAGGCGTATTGCCCGGTTGCTTTGTCAAACAGCGCTCTGCGGTATTCCAGGGATTGAGACTCACCAATGGGCAGGGCAATCTTCACCTGGCCGGAAAGCGCGACATCAATGTTGTCCAGCCGCCAGTATTCTGTGCAGACGATCTCGCCGGGGACATCGCTGGCCTCCCAGACGGTGCCGGAATTGTTGGCCATGTCCATGGGCTGGCCGGTGATCCAGAAAGCGTCAACCCACCAGCCAAGGCCGTGATCGTACAGCAGCTCCATGTCTTCTTCCCGCAGGAACCGACCATAGTCGGTTTTCTCGCCCAAGGGCACGGTTACATCGGGAAAGCGGTAGCTGTATTGCAGAAACAGGGTTTTGCCGTCATACCCGGCTTCCCGGATGGTGATGTCCACGCCGTTCACGGTCTCCTGGTGCAGATTGGCATGCAGCACGCTGTCAGCCGTGGGCGGCTGCTGCCCCAGGATGACGCCCAAAGCGTCGAAAAGGCCCCAGTGGGTGGCGGCCAGGGCCGCTGTGCCCAGCAGCATCAGGGCGATGAGCGCGAATACCAGCGCGCGGACGCCGATGCGCCGACCCATGGTTCCAGCATGATTCGCGGATTTCTTCATATTGACCTCCTGATCGACTTTTTCGGCCAGGAAGGCTTCCACACGCTGGTGGAAGGCCTCCGGCACGTCCGGGGTCAGATCAGTCAGTTCGCGGCGAAAGGCTTCTTGCTTCATTCTTCTTCCTCCCATTCCACGAGGAGCGTTTGCTTGAGACGCTTCCGCGCACTGCTCATGCGGGTTTTGACCGTGCCGGTGGGCAGGCCCAGGCTTTCGGCAATGTCCCGCACGGAATAGCCGTCCACATAGTAGAGGGTGATGACTGTGCGCAGCTCCGGCTTCAGGGCGCTGACGGCCTCCATCACCGGCGTTTGCGGCACCGGCATCTCCGCGGACAGGGTGTCCTCCTCCAGCGGATAGAAGCTCCTTCTTCTGCGTTTGCGCAGCACATCCTTGCACTGATTCACGAGGATCCTCATCACCCAAGGCTTGAACTGCGCCTGACGGGCGAGGACATGTCGCTTTTCCCAGGCCTTGGCGAGCGTATCCTGTACGGCGTCAGCGGCGTCCTCGGGATTGGAGAGGTACGACATGCTCACGCGGTACATCAGCTTCTCAATCCGCCTGATCTCCGCTTGAAACGTCAAAGCATCCACATGATCTATCCCCTTTGGTGTAGTCGCGAAAGTGGCGCGCCACTTTCACGAGGGGTTTCACCCCATTTACGCACTCGCTCACTGGTCGAACGGCAAAGCCATTCTCCCGACCGTTCGCTCGTGTAAGGAAGCGGTTCCTGGCGGAATCGCGCGAAAACCACCGCGCAGGGGCTTCGCCCCGTTTAGCCGCCCCGAAGGGGCTCGCTGGTTTTCGATTTGAAGTCTGCCGACGGCAAGTTACTGTGCCCTTTCCGGGCGGGAATGATGGAAGTTTCCTGGCAGGCCTGTCGCTTCCGATGAACACGGCGCTCAAAGCGCGTGCTCACCTATCTGACGTTTGAGGGGCAGGTGAGGTTTTTGGCAGCCGGCCATTTTTTTCTTGCTTTTCCCCAAATCAATGAAAAAGGTCGGTTTGGATGAAAACAACCAAAACCGACCAAAGTCTAACCAAAACAGTATCTGTATTGACCATTATTTACCTACACAGAATTCGCTGAACACCCGATCCAGCAGCCTTTCGTCCACCTGATCCCCGGTGATTTCGCTGAGGGCCAGCTGGGCAGCATCGAGGGCCACGGCGGCCAGGTCGACGGTGGCGGTTCGCAGGGTGTCGGCGGCCTCCCGCAGATGGCGGGCGGCGCGGCGGGCGGCCTCCATGTGCCGGGGCTGGGTAAGGGGCAGCGCGTCCGTCAGCGCGCCCCGGCGGAGCAGGAAGTCCTTCACCGGTGCCAGGGAGGCAGGATCAAGGGCAGAAACGGTCATCACCTGGGCGCCGGGGAGCAGAGCGGCGGCCTCGCTGATGGTGAAGGCGGCGGGGAGGTCGCTTTTATTCACCAGCAGCGCGGTGCTTTCCGGGGGCAGGGAAGCCGCCAGGGCGCGATCCTCCGCCGTCAGGGGCGCGGCGCCGTCCAGAACCAGCAGCACGGCGTCCGCCTCCCGGATAGCACGGCGGGCCCGTTCCACACCCAGGCGTTCCACAGGGTCGTCGCTGTCCCGCAATCCGGCGGTATCGGTGAGCCGCACCGGCAGGCCGCCCAGCTGCATTTCGCCCTCCAGCACATCGCGGGTGGTGCCGGGTATGTCGGTGACGATGGCGCGATCCTCCCCCAGCAGGGCGTTGAGCAGGCTGCTTTTGCCCGCATTGGGCTTGCCGCACAGGGCGGCCCGCAATCCGGTGCGCAAAAGCCGGGCGGCGCGTTCGTCGCAGGCGTTATCGAGGGTGTCGGCCAGGCGAAGCAGCCGGGGCAGCAGGTCGCCGACGGCTTCCTCCTCGGTGATTTCCTCCGGGTAGTCGATGCAGGCCGCCGCCCCCGCCTGGATGCCGTAAAGCTCGTCCGCCGCCTGTCGGATGAAGGCGGAGGGCCCGCCCTGCAGCTGCGCCATGGCGGCGCGGCGGGCCTGCTCGCCCCGGGCGGCGATGAGTTCCATGACGGCTTCGGCCTGGCTGAGGTCGATGCGGCCGCCCAGAAAAGCGCGGCGGGTAAATTCGCCGGGATCGGCCAGCCGGGCGCCCTCCCGCAGGCACAGGGCGAGCACCCGCTGGCACACAAGCTGGCCCCCGTGAAGCTGGATTTCCGCCACGTCCTCCCGGGTGTAGCTGCGGGGCGCTCGCATAACGACGGCCATGCACTCGTCCACCACGGTCTCGCCGTCCAGAATGTGGCCGTAGGTCAGCATGTGGCTGGTGAGCCGGGCGGAGCCGTGGCGGGCGGGGCGGAACAGCGCCGTCAGGATGTCCTCCGCCCGGGGGCCGCTGAGGCGCACGATGCCCACGCCGCCCTGGCCCGGGGCGGTGGCGATGGCGGCGATGGTGTCGGTGGTCATCATAGGCGTTCCTCCTGCGCTTCCCAGAATTCGGGGGTGGAGAGGGGCTCGTCCCAGGGGTAGGTCAGGTCGGCGGCGCGCCAAACGGTGGGATCGGCGGGGTCGCCCGCGGCGGCGACGTGGCGTACCAGGGACGATACGCTGTCATAGCGGCCCGTGCGGAGGTTTTGCAGGATGATCCGGCACATCTCCGGCGCGGCCAAGGCGCAGCCGCTGCTCAGGTACGCCCGGGCGACATCGTCCGGGTTGTAGCGGGCCCGGTGAAGGGTGACGGCGCCGCCGTCCAGCACGGCGAAGGGTGCGACGCCGCCCACGCCGCCCTCCGTGACGCCCACGGAACCGGGGTTGACGGCGGTGCGCCCGCCATGACGGATGTGCCAGGCGATGTGGTGGTGCCCGGTGAGCAGGGTGGTCACGCCATCGGGCAGCTGATCCAGCACAGCGGGCACGTCCCGCGGATGCAGCAGGCGGTAAAGGTCGCCGGGGGCGGCGTGGGTGCACAGCAGGCCGTCCAGGCGCAGCTCCCGAGGCAGGGCGCGGAGGATGGCGGCGGTGTCGGGGCCCGTCAGCTGCCGGGCCGTCCAGTGCAGAAGCGCCCAGTTGTACCCGGCCAGCCGGGGATCCCGCAGGCGCTGCAGACGCTCCTCATGGTTGCCCAGGAGCATCCGCGCGCCCAGGGCCTTCAACCGAAGCAGCACCTCCCGGGACTGCGGGCCATAGTTGACCTGATCTCCCAGGGACAGGATGACCTGACAGGCTGCGGCCTCCGGGGTGGCCAGAACCGCCTCCAGGGCGGGCAGGTTGCCGTGAATATCGCTGATAACCAGATAGCGCATGAGGGCCTCCTTCACGGATATAGCCCTATCATAGCAGGGGGAAGGCCCGCTGTCAAATCAGGGGCGAAAAAAGGCAGTCAGGGATCATCGGCGTCGCCGCCCTGGGCGTCATGGCGGCTGCGCAGCCTTTCCAGCAGGGCCATCAGGCCTTTGGGGAAGGGTACGCCCAGCGCCCGCGCGTTCTCGATGATGCTCATGCCGTCGTTGGCCGCGTAGAAGCCGATGGCGGCCAGGCGGCAGACTCCCTGGGCTCCCGTGAGGCGATCCACCAGGGTGCCCAGGGCCACGATGACCAGCATCAGTAGCTTTTTCGTCAGCCCCAGGAAGGCCGCCGAGGAGAGGAAGCCGCCGTCCGCCGTTTTGTCCGACCGGCCCAGGAGCGCCGTCAGCACCCCGGTGAAGTAGTCCAGGCCCATGGCGGTGAACATCAGCCCCAGGGCCGCGTCCCAGCCGCCCAGGAGCCACAAAAGCCAGGTCAGCGCCGTGGCGCCCAGGCCGCGGAAAAAGCGCATCAGGTTGTCCATGGTCATGCCTCCTTGTCGGGATTCGGGTTCTGGTTCAGCAGGGCCGACCAGGTGGCGGGGCCCACGATGCCGTCCTGCTTCAGGCCGTGCAGCGCCTGGAAGGTTTTGACGCACTCCTGGGTGATGGGGCCGAAGATGCCGTCAGGCTGCAGGGTGAACCCCAGGTCGCGCAGGCGCAGCTGAAGCTCCGCCACCTCGCTGCGGCGGTGGCCCCGGCGCAGTGTGGGGCGGCTGACGCGGTCATCCTGCATGCTGACGGCGCAGGGCGTGCCGTCCACCAGGGACAGGCGGCCCCTGAAGGCCCAGCGGCCCAGGCGATGGTCGGTGGTGAAGCCGCCGGGGCTGGTGCAGTGGACGATGCGCAAGGGACGAACCTGCCGCACCACGCCCACATGGTAGTAGTCCATGCGGTCGGGGTGGCGGTCGTAGCGGTCGGGCAGCGCATAGCCCTGCTGGCCCGGGGCCTTGGCCTTGTAGACCAGGTCGCCGGGGGACAGGGCGGCTTCATCGGCCACGCCGGTGAGGTCGAGGGTGAGATTGCGCGCGGCCCAGTTGCTGCCGTGGATGCCGGGCCAGCCGACGCCGCAGTGCCGGCACGCGCCGATGATCGCGCCGACGCAGTCGCAGGTGCCGTCCGCGCCGTCGCCGCCCAGGCGGTAACGGGGATTTTCGGCCTGAAGGCTGTCCAGGGCGCGGAGCAGATCTTGGGTGGTCAAGGGGTATCCTCCTTTGCGTGAGCGGCCAGGATGTCCGCCAGCAGACGCGCCGTATCGCCGCGGTAGGCGACGGTCACGGGACAGCCGTCGCTGGCCGTGAGGGTGTTGAGGTCGGGGGCGGCGGTGAGGGCCACGGGGGAGAACGCTGCTATGGCGGCTTCGGCCAGACGGTAGCATACCGTCACGGGCTGATTCTGCGCATAGCGGGCGGTGAGGTACTCGCGCCATGCGTCCGTGCTGGCGTAGAGGCTGTCGGTGAAGGACAGTGCCGCGCCCTCCGCCGTGGCACGGATGGCGCAGGACGTATCCGGCTGGTCATCAGGCAGGGCGGGGCGGTAGTGGCTGCACAGCCAGGTCGGCGCGTCTGCCGCGCCGGGAAGGAGGGGGGCGGATGTCAGCGGCAGGGTGAAGCGCGTTTGCCCGTCCGCGCTGTCGGCGGCCCAGGCCTCCGAGCCGTCCAGGGTGAGGAGAAGCCACGCCTGCGCGACGCTGCCGCCGGTGACATCCACCCAGCCGCCGCCAAAGCCCTCGGGGAGCGCGACGGTGTGCGTTTCGCCGTTGTGGGTGAGGTTCAGCTGCGCCGGGATGGACAGGGGGCAGGGCGCGCTGGGGGTGGGAACGCCGGTTTGGCGGGGCTCCGCCAGCACCCGCACGGACAGGGGCGCGTCGGGCAGGGCGTTCGTGACGGTGACGGACGCGCCCTCCGCCGTCAGCAGCGGACACAGGGCCTCCACAATGCGCTGGCTGCTCCAGCCGTGGTCGCCTTCCACCGCCGCGTCGTTGCCAAAGGCGGTGAAGGGCGCCTTCAGCACCCGATTGGCGCTGTTGTTGGCGTTGGTGGCGGCGGTGAGGGCGCGGGAGGCCGCCATGTTGGCGTTGGTGATGGCCACATCCACGCTGTCCAGCTTGGCCAGCACGTTGTCGATGGTGGGAACATGGCTGCCGGGGTCGATCAGCGCATCGGTGCGGCTGCGGGCCACGCTGCCCTCCAGCCGGAGCACGGTGCGGCGCTGGGCTTCGCTGGTCAGCTTCACCGTCAGGGTGAAGCGCCCGGGGACGGCGCAGCAGCTTTCCGGCAAGGACAGCGTCGCGCCGTTCAGGTTGGTCTCGCCGTCAGAAATGACCACGGTGGAGCCGTCGGCGCGGATCATATAGGCCTGGATTCCGATCTGCCGCATATCGAGGGGGCCCTCGCCAGAGCGGAAGAAGGTCAGCAAAATGCGGCAGGGAGCCTGATCGCCGCCGATGAGGGGCTCCCGCAGGGGCGTCATGACCACGGGCTGATCCAGGTCAACGCGGAAGGAAAGGGTCGATTGCAGGTCACTCACAGGTAAGCCTCCTTGTCACAGATTCGCCCCGGTGAGGGAGCGCAGGAAGGTGCGGACGTAGACGTTGACGGCGACGCGGGTCTGCCCGGTGGGGGTGAAGCGGATCTCGTGCCACGCGCCCCGGCGGATCTTCCCCCGGCTGTCCTTGCTCAGGTAGGCGCAGGCGTCGAATTCGCCCCCGCTGATGGCGGCGGAGGGCACCGCCGTGCCGTCCACCTGGATGGCCACGCCGGAGGCCGTTTCTCCCTCGTAGATGCCCAGGGCCGTGGGGTGGGTGTGGCTGGGCAGCGTCATCTCGATGGCGGGGAGGTTGACCCGGATCAGGTTATGGTAGTGGTGGGTGGTGCCGTAGAGGGACTGGTCGGTGCCCGTGGCGCCGATGGCCCCGCTGGTGCCGGAGGAGACCAGCTTTTCCTCGCTGGATACCGTGGCGTGACCGCCGCCGCCGCTTTGCGCCTTGGTGTAGCCGCGGAAGGGCTCCAGGGCGTATTTCACCTTGACGGCGTTGACGTGGACGGCGTCTTTGTCCAGGTAGAAGCGCATGACGGCCGGGTGCTCGCTGTCCGCGTTGTCGGCAAAGGGCAGGCAGAACTGGCTGGCCGCCCCCTGGCTGTATACCTCGCTGACCAGGGACTTTTTCAGCAGGCGGGCGATGTCGGCGGAAGCGGCGTCGGCCCGGTTGGACAGGGTGAGCTGTATTTGCATGGGGTCGCCCAGGGCGTCAGGACGGCGCAGGGCGATGACCCGCAGGGTCAGGGGAGCGGTCATGCCGGGGAGAATCACGCGGCACAGCGTTCCCAGGCGGAAGCGGTCGATGCTGACGCCCGTTTCCGCGCTGAGCTCGATGGCCGCGACATCGAGGGTCATCACGGGGTTTTTCACCCTGTCCAGCATGGCCAGGGCGGCGGAGCGCAGGGTGCTTTCATCGGTGATGGTGGTATCGGCATAGGCGGCTTCCGCCACGCCCCACTGGCCGATGGTATCCGCGTCCAGGTAGGGGATGCCGCCGTTCACATCCCGGATGGTCAGCTGATCCGCGCCCTCACCGTAGCCCAGGGGGTAGATGCGGGTACACAGGTCGGTGCGGTCCACAGACATGGACAGGCTGCTGAGATTGCGGCTGAGGCGGCATTCGCTGGCAACGTCCGTGGAAAGGCAGCGCAGATGCAGCGTCCAGGGCACGGTGGTGAAGTCGAAGGCCAGGGCGCAGGACTGAGGCAGCGGGGTCAGCAGGGACAGCACCGCCTCCAGCAGACTGCCGTTTTCAAAGGTATAGCTGAGGTCGGCGTCGATGGCGCAATCCCCCAGAACCCAGCGCTTCACGGGCTGACGGGAGAGCAATTGCTCCAGCACCTGCCGGGTGGACAGGCCGTCAAAGAGGTGGTAGCCGAAAAGCAGCCCGTCCCCCAGGGTACACAGGGCGTGCTCCAGGCGGACACGGCGCAGGGGCGCGCCGCTCCATTCCGTTTCCACCGCAGCCACGCGGAATACGCCCTCGCTGCCGTCCGGCCCGTAGAGCGCCACAAAGCCGCCCACGGGCACCTCCGGCTCATCGGGCGGAAGCTCCATGGTCGCGGTGGACAGGGGTGTTAATTGCAGGTCGATGTCCAATCGGGAGGGATGCAGCCTGGTGACCTCGGCCAGCTGGCTGTCCATCAGCCGGGGCAGACGCACGGGTGTCGTCATACAAAAAGCCCCCTTGTCAGGAAAGTCGCCTTCACGGGCTGGTCGGCGGTGACGGCGGGATGGGCCGTCTGGCTGGGGACGAGGGTGAGGTCGTCGGCGGAGGCGGCGGTGCGGGTGTGGAGCAGGCTGCCCGCGGGCCCTGTGATGTGCAGACGCCCGGCGGTATCGTGCGTCAGGGTAAGGGTGCCGCCGGGGGCCAGCAGGGAGGGGGATGTCAAGGTGAGGGTGTCCTCCGTACCGGAGGTGATGGTCAGGGTGGTCAGCGCGGCGTCGCCCTGGTTTTCCACCTGGCAGTCCATCAGGCACCAGGGCGCGGTGCCCACGGGGGACAGCGCGGCGGAGGCGGTCGTGTTCGCCGGGGCCACGACCTCCGCCCGGGCGGGCTGGTCGGCCTCCCAGAAGGGCAGGGCGTAGGCGGTGAACACGGCGGTGAGGGGGCCCGTCCAGCGCAGGGCGGAGCCAACGGCGGGCAGGCTTTCGCACAGGACGTACAGCCGCTGATCGGGCCGGTCGCTGATGGCGAGCCAGCCGTCCCGGGCCCAGGCGCGGGCTTGGTCGGCGATGGCCTTGCGGCGGTGGGGATCGCGCTCCCGGATCTCGAAGGTCACCGTGACCGTCAGGCTTTGGCGGCGGCGGGCGGTGACCAGCAGGCCCTCCCGGCCGGCCAGGGCAGCTGTCCGCGTGCGGATGGCGGGGACGGTCTCGGCAATGTCCAGGATACAGATGGAAGCATCAAGATCGTGCAGCCCCTGGCCGTTGAGCCAGCAGGCGTAGCGGGTCATCATGGGGCATACCTCCTTGCGCGGACGGCGCGGGCCATGGCCTTATCCACCGTGGGGGCGAGCCACTCGCCCACGGCGCGGCCGTCCAGGTTGATCGCCGCGCCGGACAGAGCGGAGGCCACGGCGGAGGCGATGGCGTTGGGGTCAACGGCGGACGCGGTCGTGCCGCCCTGACGCCAGGCGGCAGCCTCCAGCTTGGTCAGCACGGCCTCGCCCTCATGAAGCAGGGCGGGAAATTCGTTGTAGGGGACATAGTTCATGCCCGTGGCCAGGCGCGGGGCGGCGCCGGACGCCTCGACGGCAGGGGTCAGGCGGATGCCCGACAGTTCCCGGGCCTTGTCGATGGCGCGCTGGATGCTCCCGGTCACGCTGCCCATGGCGGTGGCGGCGGAGCTCTGCAGCCGTCCCATGGCGGAGGAAGCGGCGGCGGTCGCCCTGTCAATGGTGGTTTGCAGGCGGCGGGCGGCGTCCTCCGCCTGGCGGATGGCGCGGAGAAAGTCCGCCGGGTCAAGGGTCAATTCGGCGGAAAGCTCAAACAGTTGGGCCATGGCGGCTCCTTTCGGTCGATGGGGATGCGGACTGCGCCAGCCTGGTCAGCAGCTGACGGCGGATGGCCTGTCCGTCGGGGTCGGCGGCGGGCATTTCGTCGGGGAACAGATCGCGGACGGCGGGAACGGGGTAGTCCTCACCGCCGCCCAGGGTGAATAGCTGCGCCCCGATCAGCCACAGCAGATGTAGCGCGTAGTCCGCCTTCAGCCGCTGACGCTGGCGCAGGAGAAGCAGCGGCTCGAGGCTTCGGGGCATCAGGCCGGATGGCGCGCCGATGACCTCCCGCTGGATGGCGTCGGGTGGGAAGCATCGGCACAGGCGAAAAAATCCGACAGGTTTTCGTCCCAGACCTGCCGCAGCAGGGGCAGCAGCGCGGCAGCGGGCATGGCCAGCAAGTCCTCCCGGCGCTGACCGGTGAGGATAGCCAGGACGGCGGTCGTGTCCGCCGCGTGCTCCTTCAGCAGCAGCGGCACGGCCTCGCCCAGCAGCAGCGCGGCCACGGAGGCAAGGGGTCGATCGGGGGCGGTGAGGCGGGTCAGCAGGGCGGCGCAGCGGTCGTCCCGCAGGATGGCGCACAAGGGCGGCGCCAGGTCGCACAGGGCCTGGCGGAGCTGTTCGGCGTTCATGTCGCGCAGGGGCATGGGAGACCTCCTTTCATATGGAGGGGATGGCAACGGAAGAAAAGCGT
>CBFFZW010000038.1:0-40716 GCA_965646445.1 uncultured Christensenellales bacterium
GGGGCTTCGCCCCTCTCGACTCCCGTCTCGCGGCGTGGGGCGGGGCCTTCGGTCGGTGTTTCGTGCGCGTGAGGGCGGGGTTTCGCCTGCGGGCGACCAAAGGGCTTTCCGATCGCCCTTTGGAAACCTTCGGGGCCCGACTTTTGGAGGGCTTTGGAACCTGCTAGGCGGGCCACCCTGCGGGGGCCCTGGCGGCTTCGTCGGGACTGAATAGGAACCAACAATGCCAGTTCGGCACCCCATTTGGGAGTCCCATAATCAACATAGGAACCGCCAGTACCAGTCCCATGTGCAATCACGCTGCAATGCCATGCCAGACGAGAACCCCGCTGCCTGCTGGACACTCGCCTGTTCCAATGGAGGAGGACGACCGCCCCTGCGAGGCGGTATTAGCTGGTGACCGATCATGGCTACGCGCAACAAATTATGCCACGGGGGGTCTGGGGGTGGCAACGGTGCATGTTGAATTTTGCCACCCCCAGACCTCTTTGCTACTTTCTCCGTGGAGAAAGTAGGGCCTATATCAAGCAAAGCCTTGCAAGGGAAAAACATCCTTGCAAGGCTCTTAACATTCAAACAGGAGTTCCGCTCTGCGGGCGGCCAAAGGGCTTTCCGATTGCCCTTTGGAAACCTTCGGCCCAACGTTTGGGGGCTTCCCATTGCCTTGGTACCCTTCGGGCCACATCTTTGCGGGTAAATTTCTCCCAACAGAAGACTTTTCCGCTGTCGGCCAAAGCAACTTTATCGCCCCACGACCTCCCGCAGCTGGGCCAACGTACCTGGACGAAGGATGGTGGCAGCTGCCAGCTCGTCCAGGTAGGCTTCGGGGGTGGCGGCGGTCAGCAAGCGATCCAGCAGGGCTTCCTTGGTCTCGTAGTCGCCCGCTGCCTGGGTCATCAGCCGGGTGATGGCCTCATCCCGCCGCTGCCTGGGAGTGGCGGTTTCCGTGATGGTCACTTCGCAGGCGCTGCCGGGGCGCAGGCGCACCAGGGTGTAGTTATCTTCCCGGCGGGTGCGGGCTTCCGCGGGCGCGCCGTCCACCGTGACGCTCACCCGGCCATCCATGACGCTGCGGAAGCGCAGGGTCATCTCCCGGTCGGGCAGGATACCATGGGGGTCGTCACGGATGATGGCGACGGTTTGACGGGTTTCGGAGAGCTGGGTGGATACGAAGTGGGTGACGGTGCGGAAGCCGCGGTCATCCTCCAGCAGGTCGTAGGCACCGCTGCCGGCGGTGATGTGGACATCCAGCGCGGCGGGGATTCCGGCGTGGTTGCCGCGGGCCGGGTCAGCGCCGTCCAGCACGAAGAAGCCGCCCTCCTTCAGCAGCAGGGGGAAGGCGTCCAGCGGGCGCGTCATGGTCTGCCAGCAGCCGCCCTGGTAGGCGTCGCCGGTGAAGAAGTCCGTCCACGCGCCGTCAGGCAGCCAGACCCGCGCGGCGGCCAGGCCGTCGGCATCGCCCTGGCAGGTGATGGGCGCAGCGATCATCTGCCGGCCGAAGAGGTACTGGCCGGGGCACTCGTAGGCCGCCGGAGATTGCGGGTACTCGTAATACATGGGCTCGATGAGGGCCAGCCCCCGCTCGGTGGTCTCGCAGGCGGCGGTGTACAGGAAGGGAATCATGGTGTGGCGCAGGCGCAGGAATTCCCGGGCGATGAGGCCGGGGCCGCCCGGATAGGCCGCGATATCCTTCGACAGCGTGCGGATTTTGCTGCTGTGCAGGCGGTTGATGGGGCTGAACACGCCGAACTGCACGAAGCGCACGAATAGCTCACTGTCCTTGTAGCCGCCCATGTGGCCGCCGATGTCGTGGCTCCACCAGGTGTAGCCCGCATTGCTGGCCGTGGCCGTGAAGCCGGGCAGGTATTGCAGGGTTTTCCAGGTGACGTAGGTATCGCCGGAGAAGCCGATGGGATAGCGATGGGAGCCGATGCCGGCGTACCGGGAGAGAATCAGACCGGGACGCTCCCGGCTGATGTCCAGCATGTGGTAGTGGTTCAGGCTCCACAGCGGGTCAAGGCCGGGGACGGCGGATTTTACACCCTGCTGCCAATCAATCCACCAGAAATCCACGCCGTCCGCCTCGAAGGGATGGTGCAGCACCTCCAAATAGGCGTTGATGAAGTCGTCGCTGGTCACGTCAAAGGTGATGGGCGCCTTGGTGGCAGGGTCGACGTCCAGGCGCTTGGCCATGGCCTCATACTGCTCCTCGAACCAGCGTACGCCCAGGGCGGGATGCAGGTTCAGGGTGATGTGCATGTTCCGCTCCCGCAGCGCCTTCAGGAAGGCCCGGTGGTCGGGGAAGAGCTCCTTGTTCCAGGTGTAGCCGGTCCAGCCGTCCTCGCCGTCAGGCAGGTTGTCGCTGGGATGCCAGTCCATGTCAATGGTAGCCACGGTGAAGGGCAGGCCCCGGTCGGCAAAGGAATCCATCAGCGCCAGGTAGGATTGCTGGGTGTAGACCCAGTAGCGGCTCCACCAGTTGCCCAGGGCGTAGCGCGGGATCACCGGCGGCGCGCCGCAGATCATGTACAGGGCACGGACGGCGGCACGGTAATCGTCCCCGTAGGCGAAGATATAGCAGTCGCTCTCGGCGTGAGGGCGGGGGCCAACGGTGCCGTCCGCCAGGAGCAGGAGGGCGTTGCTGTCGTCGTATACCGCCGCGCCGCCTCGGGCAACGACGCCGGTTTCCAGCCGGATGGTCTTGCCCTTTGCCGGGCCGTCCGACAGGGCGTAGCACAAATCGCCGTCGCAGCAGTCCAGGGTGCGGTAGGTGCCCATCAGGTTGTCGGCATTGTCCAGCATAGCCTTGCGGCCGTCGGGAAAGACAACATAGCTGGCGGGCAGGCTGTCCGTCAGCACCAGGGTGACGGCGGCGGTGCGGATGACGCAGCGCTCCCCGGCCTCCTCCACGGTATGGGGGACGGGGGGCATGTTGCGGAACCAGACGGCCTGGGTGGCGTCGTCGCAGAAAAGCTCCCGCTCGTCCTCCTCCACGCGGAACAGCGCTTCGGTGAGCAGGGTAACGCGGTGGTTTTTCCACCGCAGAATGTTTTCCGGGCAGGCTGCGGGGGCCGTCCGAGCAATCAGATGCTTGCTGAGCATGATGATGAGTCCTCCTCTTTTGTTGGGGGCGTCATTGTCCGCGGCACAGCCCGGCATAGTGGTGCAGCCCCCACAGGGCCGACGCCTCCGGGTTCAGGGCGGCGCGGATGTCCACCTGCCCCCAGGGCGTCCAGGCATATTGATGTACATAGCGCCGGATGCCTTCGCACAGCGCGGGCATGTGGCAGGGGCCGCCGCTGAGCACCAGTACCTCCGGGTCATAGGCGTGGATCAGGTTCACCGCGCCCATGCCCAGGGCGGTGGTCACGGTATCAAACAGGCGCAGGCTGAGGGCGTCGCCCTGAGCCATGCCGTCCGATAGGGCACGGTAATCCACGGGAGGGCTGGAGGCCAGACTGCTTTGGGGGAAGGCCGGGTCGGTACGGGCCAGCTCGTCCAGCGCCCAGGTGCCCGCCCAGGCCTCCAGACAGCCGATATTGCCGCAGGTACACACTCGCTTTAGGTGCATGTCGATGGCGATGTGTCCGCCCAGCATCCCCATGGTGCCGTGTTTGCCCTCCAGCACCCGGCCCTGCTGGGCGGCGGCGGTGCCGATGCCCGTGCCGATCATCAGCAGAGCCACCGCGTCCGCGCCCCTGGCGACGCCGTGAGCCATCTCGCCGTACAGGGCCGCCGCCGCGTCGTTAATCAGCGCGATGCCCGTGCCGAAGACCCGCTTGGCCCAGTCATTCCAGGGAAAGGAGGAGGCCTCCGCGTATTTGCCGTTGCTGGCCACGGCGCGGCCCCGGTGGACGATGCCGGGCAGGGCCATGGCCACGGCGTCGGGGACAGTCCCGGCTTCCCGGAGCAGGCGGCGCCCCTGCTCCGCCACGGCGGTCAGGGTCTGGGCCAGCGGGGCCTTGTGATCCACCGGGAGAATGGCCACCGGGCCCATGGCCTCGCCGGAAACCACGGCCATTTTGGCCCGGGAGCCGCCTAAATCAATGGCAAGGGTGGTCATGGGCCCTCACTCCTTTCCACGACCCACGTTCAGGCCGTCTTCCGCGGCAAGGTGACGCTTGACAAAGGCCATGTACCGCAGCCAATCCTGACGGCTGAGGAAATGCACGCCCTCCCGCAGGTGGTAGCCGACGGAACCGTCGCCATAGGCGGCGTTCAACGGGGCGGGGGTGTCGGGGCCGACATAGCCGTCCAGGCCGTTAAGGCGCCAGGCCGGGGAAGCCGCCGCGCAGCACAGCTGCTGGGAATAGGGATCGGCCCAAAGATCCTGGGCCGCGCTGCCCACCGCCACGCACCGGGGCGCGATGGCCCCCAGCAGGAAGTGCTGGTCATAGGGGCGGGCTTCGGGATGCTCAATGTACTTGGAGCGGTTACCGCAGAACCAGTAGGGGAAGGTCTTTGCCATGTCGGTATAGGTTTCGGCCCCGGGATGCTTGGTTTGCTCCAGGGCGTCGCCGCCGCACCCGGCGTCGTTGGCCAGGGCGAAGCGGACGCGCTCGTCATACGCGGCGCAGAGCAGCGCCGTCTTGCCCAGCCGGGAATGGCCGATGACGGCGGCATTGCGCGCATCCACCTCCGGGCGGGGCAGCAGCACGTCCAGGGCGCGGCTGGCGGCGAAGGCCCACATGGACAGCTTGCCCCAGTCGGTGGCCGGATCATGGCGGGGGAAGCAGCCCGCCAGGCCGCTGGTCATGTCCGCGTCGTCGGTGGTGATGTCGGTATAGCAGATGTATCCCAGGGCAAAGCCGTTGTCGATGATTTCCTCCGCCGGGCAGTAGCGGTCGTAAACATCCGGGCGGAAGTTCAATAGCAGCATCAGCGGATGCGCCTGGCCGTCCGCCGGGCAGAGGAAATCCATGGGGAAGGCGAAGGGCCCGGCGGGGGTATCGAAGGCGACGGTGAGCCTTTCGTGGCGGGCCCGTCCGGCGCAGCAGGGCGAAACCACCTCGCGCACCTCGCCCCGGGCCGTACCGGACCAGGCGGGGCGGATGCCGTACTGCTCCCGTTCCAGCACGGCGAGCAGCTCCTTTCTTCTGGCGGGCCACTGGCTCGGGGCGGTGACGGCCTCGCCGTTCAGGGCGGTGAGCAGATCAGGCAAAGCCATGGAAAATCCTCTCCTTAACGCATCGTTTCACGGTCACAGCTGGGGATAGATTTCGTCCAGCAGGAAGTCCAGCATTTGCTTCTGCTGGCGGTTCTCGGCGGTGGTGGTGATAACCGCTTCCTTCTCGGGGATGACGATGCTGTACTGTCCGTACAGGCCGTCCGCCCGGAAGGAGCCGTATTTCCCGCGCCAGAACAGGTAGCCGTAGCCGTCCTCGCCGTTGTCCGCCTGCTTGCGGCTGCTTTGCTCAATCCAGTCGGGGGAAAGAAGCTGCCTGCCGTTCCAGCGGCCCTTCTGCCAATAGAGCAGGCCCAGCTTGTGCATCTCGGGCAGGGCCAGCATCAGTCCGCTGGCGCCGAAGGTGCGGCCCAGAGGATCCACCTCCCAGGTGGGGCGCTTGATGCCCAGGGGCGTGAACAGGCGCGGCATCAGGTAGTCCACCAGATTGCAGCCCGAGCGCTTCTGCACCGCCAGTCCGGCCAGGTAAGGCCCGACGTTGCTGTACACAAAGCGCGTGCCGGGCGCGTAGGCGAAGGGCAGGCGCAGGGCGGCCTTGGCCCAGTCGTCCTCCTCCAGCTCAACGCGCTGGGCGCCCATCAGGAAGCCCCTTTCCTGGCCCAGGCACATGGTCAGGGCGTCGCGGAGGGTCGCCTGAAGCAGATGCGGGCCGGGATGCGCGGGCAGCGCCTCGGGGAGGATGTCGGCCAGACGCTCGTCCAGGCGCAGCAGGCCCTCCTGGACGGCGAAGCCCACCGCGCAGCCGGTGAAGCTCTTGCTGACGGAGAAGACGATGCGCCGACAGGGGGCATCCCAGTGGCGGGTGCAAAGGGTCTCGCCGCCCTGGGCGATCATCAGGCCCAGGAGCCGCAGGCTTTCCGCCTGCTGTTCGATGCGTTCAAGATTCATCCGTGAAGCCTCCTTTGGTGGTCATTCGTTGCTGATGTTGGATGTGAGGGCGCAGGGGATGAGCATGGTCACGCGGGTGCCGCCTTCCTCCGGGCAGCAAATGTCCAGGCCATAGCCGTCGCCGTAATGGTTGCGCAGGCGGTTGTGGATGTTCACCAGGGCCAGGCTGTTGCCCGCCGGGGTGTGGAGTACGTCCCGCAGGGTCTTGTCCCGCAGCTTTGCCTGGATCTCCGCCAGCTTGTCCGGCGGGATGCCCATCCCGTCGTCCGCGACGCACAGGGCGCAGTCGCCGTCCGCCGTTTTATGGCAGGAGATGGTCAGTGTGCCCGGGGTCGCCTTGGATTCCAGACCATGGTAGATGGCGTTCTCCACCAGGGGCTGCAGGCTCACCCGGGGGATGGACACCCGCGCCACCTCCTCGTCGATGTCGAAGACGAAGGTGAACCGGTTGTCGAAGCGGATGCGGATGATGTCCAGGTAGCGGTTGACGATGGTCAGTTCATCCTGGAGGGCCACGGTATCGGCGCCTTTGATGCAGTAGCGCATGATGGAGGAAAGGGCGTTGGTGATGGACACCACCTCCGGGCTGTTGAGCATGTAGCCGTAGCCGCAGAGGCAGTCGAGGGTGTTGTAGAGGAAGTGCGGGTTAATCTGGCTTTGCAGCGCGGAAAATTCCGCGCGCTTTTTCGCCAGGCTCAGCTCGTACATGTGGGTCTGGTTGCGGATGTTGGCGGCCGTCATCTCGGACACCTTGTCCAGCAGCGTGTTGATCTCCTGGCAGAAGACCTCCATCTCGCTGTTGGTGCTGATGTGGATGCGGTTTTGCAGCTTGTCATCCAGGTCGTTTTCGATGAAGGCCGTCAGCCGGGTCAGCGGCGCGGTGATGTAGTGGTGGATGTGGACGCTCCAGGCGATGGTCAGCACGGAGAAAATGACGCAGATCAGCATCCCCAGCCACAAAAGGGGCATGAGGTCGATGGAGATTTCATGCTCGGGGACGATGCTCACCAGCCGCCAGCCCAGCGAACCGACCTCCAGCGAGTCCACCAGATGGGTCACGCCGTCCATGCGGATGGTATGGTCGGCCTCGCCGTCCTCCGCCTGGGATAAGGTGGATGGAGGCAGAAGGCTCAGCCAATCGTTGTTTTTACTGGTACAGCTGATGATCTGGTTGTCGCCGTCCACCAGCAGGAGCTTGGTGTTCGGCGTGAACAGGGAGCTGGCCAGGGCGCTGTTGAGCAGATCCACCCGGGCGAAGATCACGCAGGTGCCCAGCTTTTCGTTGAACTGCGCGCCCAGGCGCGTGTTGAAGACGGGCCGCACATAGGCGAACAGGATGCTGCTGGTGAAGGTATCGAAGGCGGGGCCGAAGAAGCCGGAAGACAGGTTGTCGGCGGAAAACAGCCCGTACCGCTGATCCAGATAATCCAGGGCCACAATGTTCTGCTCGCTGGCGGAGAGGATGCTCTGATTGGTGTTGACCATCACGATATAACTGACGGTGGCGCTGTGGTTGAGCAGGCTGGCTGTGAAGTTGATGAAGGTTTTGCCGTACTCCATGCGCCTGGCCGCCGTCGTGGCGTGGAGGTACTGCTGAAGCGTCGCGTTGCTGTATACGGAATCGCCGACGTAGACCATTTCCGCGCCGATGCGATCCAGCCGGTCGCCCAATTGAGTCAGCATGGTATGGACGAAGGACGTGGTTTTCCGTTCCGTCAGCTGCTGGGCCTGGAACAGGAACACCGACGCCATCACCAGGATCACCAGCACCGTCAAAACCGTAATCAGCCCGAACTGCCGCCGAAGCGAGCGAAAATGCCTTTTGCTTTTGCCCACGGTCATGATTCCCCTTTACCCTGATGAAGCGCCCGATAAGCGCCCGGCGTGTATCCGAAGTAGGTTTTGAAGGTGGTGGAAAAGTGATTGTAGTTGCTGTACCCGGTCTGCCGGGCAATCTCCGTCATGCTGATGGCGGTGCCCGAAATCAGTTCGGCCGCCCGCTCCATGCGGTGGCCGGTGAGGTATTTGGTGAAGGTCTGCCCGGTAACGGAGCGGAACAGCTCGCTGCAATAGGTGTAGTTCAGGTGGAAGCGCGCCGACAGGCTCTGGAGGGACAAATCCTCGATGAGGTGCTGATCCACATAATTGAGCAGCTCCAGGAAGGCCGGACTGCAGTCGTTGACGCGCAGGGCGGCAGGCGGATCGCCGGGACGCAGGGTCAGGAGGGTCTCCTGCAATAGCTGAACCTGCCGCACGGGATTGAGCGTCTCCTGGGCGACGGGCTGAATATAGCAGCACGCGGCGCCATGGAGCCCCTCCAGGGCCTGGTGCAGCGTGCTTTCCGGCATGGCTGAAAAGGCCAGAATGGCTTTTTCACCGGCCCACAGCAGCAGCGAATCCCGGAAGATTCCCAGCATCCCCGGGAGCTCCTCGGGCTTGGGGGTGGTGATCAGCGCCATGGACAGCCTGCCCTCGGGCTCCGGGAGACCGCGGCGGAGGAACAGGCGGC
The DNA here is from genome assembly GCA_965646445.1 of uncultured Christensenellales bacterium. Classification (GTDB taxonomy): domain Bacteria; phylum Bacillota; class Clostridia; order Christensenellales; family Aristaeellaceae; genus UBA11524. The sequence goes on from CBFFZW010000038.1 coordinate 8,583, forward strand.
GAAGTGGCACGGCTGTGTTCATGGACGCGATGATGTCCGGGTCGCTGATCCGGCGGCTATCGTAGAGTCTTTGGGAAAGCCGTGTCAGCGCCGTCTCCGCCGCGTCGGGCAGGATGGGCTTGAGGCAGTAATCAAAGGCGTGCAGACGCAAAACCGTCTGGACATATTCAAAGTCGGTGTAGCCGCTGAGCACCAGGAACACCGTGGCCATGCCTTCCTCCGCCCCGAGCCGGATCAGGTCGATCCCGCTGAGGTCGGGCATCCGAATGTCCACGATAGCCGCGTCAAAGGACTGTGTGCGCAGCCATTCCAGCGCCGTGCGCGGGTTGGTGGTGGTGACCGGCTCGTCAAAGCCGAAGCGCGCCCAGGGGAAGGCATGGGCCGCGGAATACAGCGCCATGGGCTCGTCATCCACAATCAGAATACGGTACACCCCTTCGCCTCCTTACATATCTCAGGAAAATAACGTTGGTTGGTGTGTTCATTATAGCAAGGTTCCGACGGCTTGTCCATGCTCATAGATGGAAAAAATGGTTTATTAGCGACCATAACCGAAAAAAGCGAGAGCCTCACCCGAAATCACTTCATTTCCAACAGAAAAAATCGAAGGTACAATAGGGCATGTCAAGGACGAAGAAAGCGGGTGATCGCGCACATGCTGAAAAAAGGTGCGGTTGTAAACGATATTGACATCCAAAAACGCCCCCTGTGGACGCGGATTCTGAAGAACAGATGGACCTACGCCTTCCTGCTGCCGGGCATCATCTTCGTTCTCATTTTCTGCTACGGCCCCATGTACGGCCTGATCGTTGCCTTCAAGGATTACAAGATCAGCAAGGGCATCCTGGGCAGCCCCTGGGCCGATCCCTGGTTCAAGAACTTCGGGATGATGTTCACGGACAAGAAATTCATTGCGGCCTTCTTCAACACCATTCGGATGGGCATGGCCTACATCATTACCGGCTTCCCCGGGCCCATCATCCTGGCCCTGCTGCTCAATGAACTGCGCGGCAACCGCTATAAAAGAACCCTGCAGGTGGTTTACACCTTCCCTAACTTCCTCAGCTGGGTCATTGTCGGCGGCCTGATGACAACCATTTTCGCTGGGGAGGGCGTCATCAACGGCATCATCCGGTCGCTGGGCGGCGAAACCTACGGCTTCCTGACCGATAAGGGACTGATCCGGCCGCTGCTCTACATCACCAGCATCTGGAAGGGCACGGGCTGGTCGGCCATCCTGTACCTGGCGGGCATCGCGGGCATCAGCCCGGAGTTGTACGAGGCGGCGGAGGTGGACGGCGCCAACCGCTTCCACAAGATGTTCTACATCACCTGGCCGGAGATTCGTTCCACCGCCGTCATCCTGCTGATACTGGCCTTCGGCGGCATCATGAGCAAGGGCTATGACCAGATTCTGAACATGACCAACGCCGTGGTGCGCGACGCCGCCGAAACCATCGACACCTACATCTACCGCATCACCTTTCAGGAAAAGCCCAAGTACGGCTTCTCCACGGCCATCGGCCTGTCGAAGTCCATCATCAACTTTGTTTTCCTGCTCACGGCCAACAAGCTGGCCAAGCTCCTGGGTGAAGGAGGCATCATGTAATGAAGAAAGAACAGACCGCGTCACCCAAGCTGCACAAGCTGGAGGCCTTCGACATCTTCAACATCATCTTCCTGTTCATCCTCGCGCTGCTGGTGATTATCCCCTTCTACTACACTGTGGTGCGCTCCTTCCTGACCCAGCAGGAGTACACCATGAACGGCACGGCCTTCTGGCCGCAAAATCCCACCCTGGGTAACTACCGCGATATCTTTGTGGGCACCGGCATGCTGCGCTCCTTCTTCAACTCGGTGCTGTATACGGTGACGGGCACGGCCTTCAGCATGTTCCTGGCCACCACCCTGGCCTACGGCCTGAGCAAGAAGAACTACCCCGGCCGCACGCTGTTCCAGAACATGATTATCTTCACCATGTACTTCGGCGGCGGCACCGTGCCCTTCTTCCTGCTGATTAAGGATCTGGGCCTGTACGGCAACCGTTTCGCGGTGGTCATCGCCCTGGCCTTCAACGCCTTCAACATGATTATTCTGCGCAACTTCTTCGAGAGCCTGCCCCCGGATCTGGAGGAGGCCGCCATGCTGGACGGCGCCAGCCCGCCCCGTATCTTCTGGCAGATCGTGCTGCCGCTGATGAAGCCGGCCCTGGCCACCGTGACGCTGTACTTCATGGTGGATCGCTGGAACGAGTGGTTCTGGAGCAACTTGGTGCTGGTGGACAGCCGCCTGTGGCCCATGCAGCTGGAACTGCGGCAGATTCTGTGGACGAGCAGCGCCCTGGCGGCGGACGTCCCGGCGGAATTGGGCCGGCGCACCTACGCCGAGGGCATGAAGGCCGCCGCCGTCATCGTAACCATGATCCCCATCATGTGCGTCTATCCCTTCCTGCAAAAGTACTTTGCCAAGGGTGTGATGATCGGCGCCATCAAGTCCTGACGGCGCGCAACCCGCACTATACATCTCGACAAGAGATGATAGGATAAATCAAAGGAGGTATCCTCATGAGCAAACGTTTCCTTTCTCTCGCGCTGGCCATGGTGATGGTTCTGACCGTCATGCTGGCCGCCATCCCCGCCATGGCGGAGGAGAATCCCTACGCCGAGCACCTGACCTTCACGGTGTTCACCATCGACGGCGCTGACAACATGAAGGAATGGCCCCTGGTCAAGCAGGCCATGGAGAAGTTCAACTTCGACTTCGACATCCAGCTGGTCGCCTGGGATTCCTGGGGCGAGACCACCCGCACCCTGGCCTACACCCAGAGCCTGCCCGAGGTCATCGCCTGGTACGACCTGAACAAGGACGAGTACCTGGAGTGGGTTGAGGAGGGCGTCTTCAAGGCCCTGCCCGAGGACATGTCCGCCTACCCGAACCTGAAGGCCCTGATGGACAAGTACAGCTGCTTTGAGCAGTTCACCGTGGACGGCAAGCTGTACACCTTCCCCAAGATCAAGAACAGCAACCCCGTCAACCTGTACACCACCTACATGTTCGCCTATCGCCGCGACTGGGCCAAGGCCATGGGCTATGACTTCGCCCCCGTGCAGACCCTGACCTATGACGAGCTGCTGGCCTACCTGCGCGACGTGAAGGCCAAGGATCCCGGCCAGCTGGGCGACAAGCTCGTTCCCCTGGACTTCGACAACGGCGGCAACCACTGGGCTCTGTTCGCCCAGCAGTGGAACCAGCGCATCGGCTCCTTTGACATCATCGACGGCAAGTATGTCTGGGGCGCGCAGAACGAGACCTCCCTGGATGCCCTGAACGCCATCAAGACCCTGTATGACGAGGGCCTGCTGGCCATGGACAGCTACACCGACTCCAACAACGCTGGCCGTGAGCGCTTCCTGGCTGGCCGCTCCGCCGTACTGTACGGCAACCTGGGCGCCACCATCCTGCAGAACACCGCCCGCACCCTGGCCACCAACGTGGAAGGCTTCTCCGAGGAAGACCTGGGCATCATCTGCCTGCAGACCGCTGACGGCACCTATCATGTGAGCCAGATCGACGAGTGGTGGACCGCCTTCGGCTTCGCCGCCAACTGCCGTGACGAGGTCATGGAGCGCTGGCTGGCTGTGGGCGACTGGCTGCTGGAGCAGGAGCAGATCGAGACCTACGCCTATGGCGTGAAGGGCGAGGACTGGGACTATGACGCCGAGGGCAACGTGGTGCTGAACTGGACCGACGAGGACATTGCCGCCACCGGCAGCAAGGCTTACATCGCCCAGGAGCGCTCCTTCCAGAAGTACTTCATCTGCGAGGGCCTGGAAGTGTACCTGCCCGGCAACCCCGCTTACAGCGATTACATCATCAACGACCTGTTCACCACCAACATGAAGACCTGGGAGAGCAACGCGACCTTCGCGGCCACCGATTACAACCTGAGCAACACCAAGAACGAGGACTTCTACGCCTTCCGTTCCGCGGTTATCAACAAGGTGAAGGAAGTTGTCATTCAGGCCGTTATCTCTGACGATCCTGCCGAGGTGTGGAACGCCTTCGTGGCGGAGAACGCCGAGGAAGGCGCCAGGATTGCTGACGCCCTGACCGAGGAATTCCTGAAGTAATTCGATCATCCGCCGGAGGGGATAGATTCCCTCCGGCACCTCCCAGGCCGTTATCGAGCCATCAGGGCAGGGAGCTTTCTACACGGAGAGCTCCCTGCCTTTCTTATCGGATGGGGGCGCTTTGGCTCAGCGCCGCGCCTTGCGACGCCGAGCCGAGGCGAAAGACCTCCCCCCGACGGAAAACAGTGAATGGAGGATGCGCATCATGACGGAATCCATGCACCCCTTGGCCATCACCATGTGGGATTTTTCCTGGATTGAGCGCCGATGGGACGGCGCGGGCTTCGAGGACTGGGACGAGGCGCTGGATCAGCTGAAGGCGCGGGGCTATGACGCCGTGCGCATCGACGCCTTCCCCCACCTGCTTTCCCGCGGCAAGGATAAGGAATGGCTGCTGCTCCCCGTATGGTACGCCAACGACTGGGGCAGCCCCTACAAGCTGCGCGTCCGGCTCTTTCCGGCGCTGACGGCGTTCATTGCCAAGTGCAAGGAGAAAAGGATCAAGGTAGGGCTGAGCAGCTGGTTCCGGGAGGACAGCGACAATGTGCGTATGGGGCTGGATACGCCCCAGGCCATGGCGAAGTGCTGGATCGACACCCTGCGCCTCATCGACGAGGCCGGGCTGATGGACGCCATCCTCTACGTCGATTTGTGCAACGAGTTCCCCGGAGATTTCTGGGCGCCCTACTTCCGCAATGATCCGCCGTGGATAACCTGGAGCTGCTGGCACACCGACACCGCCATGGCCTATATGCGTCAGGCCATCGAACTGGTGCGGGCGGCCTATCCTCAGCTGCCCTACTGCTTCTCCTTTGACGGGGACAACACCGAGCATTACCGGGAGAAGGATCTTTCCTTCTTCGACCTGGCGGAGCACCACATCTGGATGACCAAGCTGAACCGGCAGCAGTTCTACAATGAGGTGGGCAAGGCCAAGGACGGCCGCTTCACCGAGGAAGCGTACCACCTGCTCTCCGATAACGCCCTCGCCGTGTACGAGGGCAAGAAGGACTACTGGCAGCAGCTGCTGGTGAAGGGCGTCCAGACCCTGGCGGCGGACGCCAAGGCGGCGGGGCTGCCCCTGGCCACCACCGAGTGCTGGGGCATCACGGATTACAAGGACTTTCCCATGCTGCCCTGGGGCTGGGTGAAGGAATTGTGCGCCCTGGGTGTGCGCACGGCCTGCCAGACAGGCCAATGGGCGCTGACGGCCACCAGCAACTTCGCCGCGCCGCAGTTCCGCGGCATGTGGCGGGATGTCGCTTGGCATCAGCAAATGACGGACATGATCCATCAGGCTCCGCTGCCCGAGGAGCTCAAACATTCCCCGCTGTATCAGACCATGCAGTGGCACGACTGACCAAAATGGGAGGACATCGACATGCGCGAAGCAATCAGCCTCAACGGAACCTGGAAGCTGAAGGGCACGGCCTCTTATGTGCCCCTGCGGGACAGGAGCATGGAGACCGGCAAGCCCCTGGAGGGCATTACCCCCTGGATTGACGCCCAGGTGCCCGGCGGCGTGGCCCGGGCGCTGTACAAGGCCGGGTACATCGAGCACCCCTATGTGGACATGAACAGCCTGAAGTGCGAGTGGATTGAGAACCGCTGGTGGATTTACCGCTGCGAGTTCGACAGCATGCCCCTGGGCGAGCATCAAAGGATGCTGCTGCACTTCGAGGGCGTCGACTATGCCTGCATGATCTACCTCAACGGCGAAATGCTGGGCGAGCATGAAGGCATGTACGAGGACTTTTCCTTCGACATCACCCGGCAGTACCGGGAACAGAAGCACTTCATCCTGGATGTGCTGATTCTTCACGCCCCGGACGAGATGGGGCAGATTGGCCGCACCAGCCTGACCTCCACCCAGAAGAGCCGCTTCGGCTACAAGTGGGACTTCAGCACCCGCCTGGTGAACCTGGGCATCTGGCAGGGCGTGGAGCTGGTGGCGGAGGACGAGGCCGCCATCGAAGACCTCTACGTTCATACCGATGTCCGGGCGGACGGCGCGGGCGTTATCAGCGTGGAAGCCACGGTGCGCTCCCATGAGGCGCTGCCGCTGCGGGCGGAGGCTGCCGTGTCGAAGGACGGCAAGGCCATCCAGACCATCACGCTGAAGGCGCAGGACGATGGCTTCACCGGCGAATTGACGGTGGAGCAGCCGGAGCTGTGGTATCCCAACGGCCTGGGCGCGCAACCCCTGTACGATGTGGCCATCACCCTGTACAGCGGCGACCGCGTGCTGGATCAGCGCTGCATGAAGCAGGGCATCCGCCATGTGGAGATGGTTCAAAATGCCGACGCCCCCGAGGGCGCGCTGCCTTATACCTTCGTGGTCAACGGTCTGCGGGTATACATGAAGGGCGTGAACATCACGCCCATGGATCACATCTACGGCGACATCCCCCAGGAGCAGGTGATGTTCCAGCTGAGGCAGGCGGCGGCGCTGAACGCCAACATCGTGCGCGTGTGGGGCGGCGGCGTCATCGAGACCGAATATTTCTACGACTGCTGCGACCGTCTTGGTCTGATGGTGTGGCAGGAGTTCATCCAGTCCAGCTCCGGCGTGGACAACATCCCCTCCGAGCTGCCGGGCTTCCTGAGCCTGCTGGAAAAGACGGCGGTTCACGCCCTCAAGGTCAAGCGCAACCACACCGCCCTGGTCATCTGGAGCGGCGGCAACGAGCTGATGGACGCCGACCGCAAGCCTCAAACGCTGCGGAACAAGAACCTGGCCATGCTGGCCGACCTGGTGCGCCGGCTGGATCCCGTCCGCTCCTTCGTGCCCACGTCGCCCTCCGGCCCCGAAGCCCACATTGCCCGCACCCCCAGCCTGAGCCACGATGTCCACGGCTGGTGGCAGTACCAGGGCAACGGGAGGCAGTACAGCTACTTCGGGGACACCGACAGCCTGCTGCACAGCGAGTTTGGCTGCGACGGCATGAGCTGCATGCAGACGGTGTGCAAGGCCCTTTCCAAGCGCCCGGAACACCCCGAGCGCATGCACGGCAATGATCTGTGGCGCTTCCATGGCGACTGGTGGTGTACCTATGACCGCGAGGAGAGCATGTTCGGCCATGTGGAGGACATCGAGCGCTACATCTGCCTGAGCCAGTGGATGCAGGCGGAGGGCCTGCGGTTCATCCTGGAAAGCAACCAGCGGCGCAAATGGCACAACAGCGGCAGCATCATCTGGCAGCTGTGCGAGCCCTGGCCCAACCTGTCCTGCACCTCCATCGTGGACTATTACGGCCACGCCAAGCACGCTTATTACTGGACGAAGAAGGCCTTCGCGCCCCTGCATATCTCCCTGAACTACCGCCGGCTGGACTACGCCCCCGGCACGGTCTTCAGCGATGACGTGGTGGTGATGACCGACGCCCATGTGTCCGGCAAGGCCGACATCCGCTGCGACATCCTGGGTCTGGACGGCACCTGCTATGAGCGGCAGACCTTCACTGCCGATCTCCCGGCTTCGGCATCCACCAACGTGGGCAAGCTGACCTTCACCATGCCCGACACGGCGGATGACCTGGTGCTGGTGCGCCTGCATGTGACATTGGGCGAGATGCAGGAGGTTAACGAGTACTATTTCTCGAATACTCAGGAGAAGCCCTATCATGCCGCGGCGGCGCTGACCGGCGCGCGGCTGACGGCGGCGATGGAAGCCGGGGAGGACGGCTGCGCCCTCATCCGGGTGACCAACATCGGCGACAAGCCCGCCCTCCACGCTTATGTGGAGGATGCCTCCGACGAGTGGAACCTGATGGCCGAGGACAACTTCCGCACCCTGCTGCCCGGCGAGACATGGCAGACGCGCGTCCGGTGGAGCCGCCGCTTCCGCGTGGGCTTTGACGATTTCGACACCCGTACCACCGAGCGTCCCGCGCTGACGGTGCGCGCCATCGGCCTGGATGACGGCGTGTGTGTCCGGTAAAAGGAGCATGAGCATGAAAGGAACGACAGTGGAATTGCTGACGGGCCGCCTGGGGGGCGAGATGCTCTCCGAATCCAAGCGCACCTTTGGGGAACTGCCAAACGTCTTTGCCAACGAAAACGCCCGGGCAGCCATGGATCAGCAGACGGTGGTGTACGAGGTGCGGAGCCACATGGCCGTGGCGGAGGGCACCCCCGGTGGGCTGTTCTTCGGCACCAGCAACGTGATGCCCGGCCAGGTGGACGGCGAGTATTTCATGACCAAGGGGCACTACCATGCCCGGCGTGAGTGCGCGGAGTATTACTGGTGCATTGAGGGCACGGGCGCGCTGATCCTGATGGACGAAGCGGGCCGCTGCTGGTTTGAGCCCATGCAGCCCGGGAGCCTGCATTACATTCCCGGCCATGTGGCCCACCGCCTGGCCAACACCGGCGACGTTCCCCTGCGGGTGGGCGCCTGCTGGCCCTCCGACGCGGGCCATGATTACGCCTCCATCGCGGTATCCGGCTTCACCGCCCGGCTGAAGGACGTGAACGGCGTGCCCACGCTGGTGGAGGATTGAGGGGAAAGGCGGCACAGAAGCGATGAAACAGAGCCATTATGATAAATACCCCGCTATCCGCGTCCGCACGGACGGCGGCGTTCATGCCTGGCAGGGCTGGGACGCCATCGGCGCGGAGTTAGCCGGAAGGCTGACAGACAAGCCCCGGCAGGTGATCTGCGTGGACTGCTACCACGGCGTGTGGGAGCGGGAGGTGCTGGACGCCCTGACGGCGCGCCTTCACCCGGATCATGTGTTCCTGGCGGGACAGGCGGCGCTGACCAAGGCGCAGGCGGACGCCATGCTGGCCTATAACGTGACGGACGACCGGGTGTTCGGCATCCTGTCCCATCACAGGATCGAGCAATTCTTCGACCCGGATAAGCTGGCGGCGGTGCGCCGGGAGATCGAGGCGGCCCAGGGCGTGGTGCTGGTCTTCGGCGTGGGCGCGGCGCTGCTGTGCCAGCCGGATGTGCTGGTCTACGCCGATATGGCCCGGTGGGAGATTCAGCTGCGCTTCCGCTCGGGGAAGCTGGCCAACTGGCTCAGCGACAACTACAATGAAGAAATTCTTCGCAAGTACAAGCGGGCGTTCTTCATTGACTGGCGGGTGCTGGATCGGCACAAGCTGACCCTGCACGACAGGATCGACTATGTCCTGGACACCAACAAGGCCGATACCCCCAGGATGATGACCGGCGGCATTTACCGCGCGGGCCTGGCCCAGGCGGCAAGGCAACCCTTTCGGGTGGTGCCCTACTTTGACCCCGGCGTATGGGGCGGCCAGTGGATGAAGTCCGTGTGCGGGCTGGATCCCGACAAGACCAACTATGCCTGGAGCTTTGACGGCGTACCCGAGGAAAACAGCCTGCTGATGGACGTGGACGGCATCGTGCTGGAAACCCCCGCCATCAACCTGGTGCTGACCCGGTCCCGGGAGCTCCTGGGCGACAAGGTTCACGCCCGCTTCGGCGCGGAATTCCCCATCCGCTTCGACTTCCTGGATACCATGGGCGGCGGCAACCTGAGCCTGCAGGTGCATCCCCTGACGGAGTATATCCAGAACACCTTCGGCATGCACTACACCCAGGATGAAAGCTACTATATCCTGGATGCCGATGAAAACGAGGACACCCACGTTTATCTGGGCTGCAGGACGGGCATCGACCGGGAGGAGTTCGCCCAGGCCCTGGCACGAAGCCAGGAGACCGGCGAATTTGACGCCGAGCGCTACGTCAACGTCATCCCCGCCAGGAAGCACGATCATTTCCTGATCCCCGCAGGCACCATCCACTGCTCGGGCAAGAACTGCATGGTGCTGGAGATCAGCGCCACGCCCTACATCTTCACCTTCAAGCTGTGGGACTGGGGCTGTCTGGGCCTGGACGGCCGCCCCCGGCCCATCCACCTGGAGCACGGCATGAAGAACATCCAGTTCGACCGCGACACCCAGTGGGTGATGGACAACCTGGTGGATCAGGTACAGCTCATCCATGAGGAGGACGGCGTGCGGGAGGAGCGCACGGGCCTGCATGAGCGGGAGTTCATCGAGACCCGGCGGCACTGGTTCACCCGAAAGGTGGAGCACGACACCCACGGCGGCGTGAATGTGCTGAATCTGGTGGAGGGCGAGGAGGCCATCGTCGAGAGTCCCGAGGGCAAATTCGAGCCCTTTGTGGTACACTATGCGGAGACCTTCATCATCCCGGCGGCGGTGGGCCGCTACACCATCGCGCCCCATGGCCCCGGCGTCGGCAAAAAGCTGGCCACCATCAAGGCGTATGTGCGTACCTGACGGAAGGAGCGACCATCCATGAATTTTGATCCCGGATTTGATATTGAGCCGCTGTCCGTGGACGAGGGCTTCCGGCTGGGGGCGGGCTGCTTCGACCGCGGCGTGGAGTTCCGCAAGCTGGACAGCCTGCGCGGCAGCCTGCGGGAGCCGGACTGCGACGGGCCCGAAAATGTCTACGCCATCATGATGGACGTGGGCCGCAGGGAGGATCTCCCGGCCTTGGAGGAGCGCATGCTGCTCTACGGCGTGGTGACCTACGCCGCCGGACGGCTGGGGCGCGAGCCCATCCGCAGCCAGGGACACATTCACAAGGTATCCGCCCACTGCGGCTGGTCCACCCCGGAGGTCTACGAAATCTGGACGGGCCGCGCGGTGATCTACATGCAGGAGACCGGCGAGGACGCGCCCGGCCGCTGCTACGCGGTGGAGGCCGGCCCCGGCGATGTGGTCATTGTTCCGCCTTACTGGGTGCACGCCACCGTCAGCGCCGATCCCGATCAGCCGCTGACCTTCGGCGCCTGGTGCGACCGGGACTACGGCTTTGTCTATGACCAGGTGCGCAGCCACGGCGGCATCGCCTGGTTCCCCCTGCTCAAGGAGAACGGCTCCCTCACCTGGGAGAAGAACCCCGCCTACCAGACCGACGAGCTCATCATCGAGGGCCCATCCACCTACGCGGCCCTGGGCCTGGAAAAGGGCAAGCCGATTTACCGGCAGTTCCGCGAGGATCCCGACCGGTTCCTGTTCGTCTCCGACCCCAAGCGGGCGGCGGATGTCTGGGCGCGCTTCATCCCCTGACGCATGAGCAAAGGAGAATGACCATGAGCTTCCCGAAAAACTTCCTGTGGGGCACGGCGACCTCCTCCTATCAGATTGAGGGCGGCGCCTATGAGGACGGTAAGGGCCTGAACATCTGGGATGAATTCACCAGGGTGCCCGGCGCCATCCGCGACCGTTCCTCCGGCGATGTGGCCATCGACCACTACCACCATTACCGGGAGGATGTCCGGCTGATGGCGGAGATGGGCATCCGCAATTACCGCTTTTCCATCTCCTGGGCGCGGGTGATGCCCGAGGGCACGGGTGAGGTGAACGAGCAGGGCATCGCGTTTTATTCCAACCTGATCGACTGCCTGCTGGCCCACGGCATCCGCCCCTTCTGCACCCTGTATCACTGGGATCTACCCAGCGCTCTGCACCGCCGCGGCGGCTGGCTGAACCCCGAGATGCCCGACTGGTTCGCGGCCTATGCCCGCCTGATCGGCCAGCGGCTGGGCGACCGGTGCAAGGACTTCATCACCATCAACGAGCCCCAGTGCATCATCGGCTCCGGCTATGCCCTGGGCGTCCATGCCCCCGGGCTGAAGGCCAGCGCGTCCGACCTGGTGAAAATGGCCCACAACCTGATGCTCTCCCACGGGCGGGCGGTGCAGGCGCTCCGGGAAACCGTGCCCGGCGTCCGCGTTGGCTACGCTCCCTGCGGCGATCCCGCCGTGCCCTTCAGCGACAAGCCGGAGGACATCGAGGCGGCCCGGAAGGCTTATTTCAGCGTGCCGGTGGATGAAAAGGTGGGCCCCTCCTGGAACATCGCCTGGTTCTCCGACCCGGTGATGCTGGGGCAGTACCCGGCGGACGGCCTCAAGGGCTACGAGAAGTTCCTGCCCCGTACCTGGGAGAAGGATCTGCTGACCATCCATCAGCCCCTGAATTTCTATGCCCAGAACATCTACCAGGGCCAGCGCTGGCAGGCGGGCAAGGACGGCCAACCCCGGCCTGTGTCCTTCCCCACGGGCCATCCCCACAACGCGCTGAACTGGCCCATTGAGGCGGAGGGCTTGTACTGGGGCCCGCGCTTCCTGTATGAGCGCTACAAGACGCCCATTATCATCACCGAGAACGGCATGGACGCCCATGACTGCGTCAGCCTGGACGGCAAGGTACACGACCCCAACCGTCAGGATTACATCCACCGCTACCTGCTGGCCCTCCGCCATGCCATTGCTGACGGCGTGGATGTCCGGGGCTACTTCTACTGGAGCTTCTTCGACAACTTTGAGTGGGCTCACGGCTACAACGAGCGCTTCGGCCTGGTGTATGTGGATTACCAGACCCAGGAGCGCATCCTGAAGGACAGCGCCCACTGGTACAAGCAAGTGATGGAGACCAACGGCGAATGCCTGTAACGCCCATCTAAACTACGATAAGAGAGGGAACGAACATGAGCGAGATCAGGATCATCAACGGCCAGTCCCTGCCCAACATGCCCTGGCAGGATCGCCCCGCCCAGGACAACACCGCCACCCCCCTGTGGCGTTACAGCGCCAACCCCATCATGGGCCGCAACCCCACCCCGGAGATCGGCCGCATCTTCAACAGCGCCGTGGCTCCCTGGAAGGACGGCTACATCGCCGTGCTGCGCGGCGAGCAGGTGGACGGCGTGCCCCATGTGTACCTGGGCCGCTCCAAGGACGGCATCCACTGGCAGGTGGATCGGGAAAAGGTGAAGTTCGTGGACGAGCAGGGTGAGCCCTGGATGCCCAACTACGCCTATGATCCCCGCCTGGTACGCATCGACGATACCTACTACATCATCTGGTGCACGGACTTCAGCGGCGCGGCCATCGGCATGGCCCGCACCACGGACTTCGAGCACTTCGTCCGCCTGGAGAATCCCTTCATTCCCTACAACCGCAACGCCGTGCTCTTCCCCCGGAAGGTCGGCGGCATGTACAAGCTGCTCTCCCGGCCCTCGGATTCCGCCCACACGCCCTTCGGTGACATCTTCCTCTCCGAAAGCCCTGACCTGACCTACTGGGGCCGCCATCGCCATGTGATGAGCCGCGGGCCCATGTGGTGGGAGGCTGTGAAAATCGGCGGCGGCGCGTGCCCCATCGAGACCAGCGAGGGCTGGCTGATGCTGTTCCACGGCGTGGCCAGCACCTGCAACGGCTTTGTGTACTCCATGGGCGGCGCTATCCTGGACATTGACGAGCCCAGCAAGGTGCTCTACCGCTGCGAGAACTACCTCCTCACCCCCGAGGCCCCCTACGAGGTCAGCGGCTTCGTGCCCAATGTGGTATTCCCCTGCGCCACCGTGCAGGACGCCGACACCGGCCGCATCGCCATCTACTACGGCGCGGCGGACACCTGCGTGGGCCTGGCCTTCGGCTATGTGGATGAGATTGTCCGCTACATCAAGGATCACAGCGTGCTGAACCCCGGCGACGGCGAGGCCTTCGAGCGCTTCTGACGCGCCGGGAATCTGGCAGAATCATGGAAGGAAGCGATGCGCGTGAAGGCGTTCCGCCGCCCGAATATCCTGGTGATCTATACCGACCAGCAGCGCTGGGACACCCTGGGCTGCAACGGCCAAAAAGCCGTCCCCACGCCCAACATGGATGCCCTGGCGGCCATGGGCGCCAGACTGGATCAGTGCTATGTGCAGAATCCCGTCTGCGCCCCCAGCCGGGCCAGCTTTCTCTCCGGGCAGTACTGCTCGGCCCTGGGCATCGGCACCAACGGCGTGCGCTTCCCGGAGGATGTGCCCACGCTGCCCGGCATCCTGCGTTCCTACGGGTACACCACGGCGCAGATCGGCAAGCTGCACTTCGAGCCCCATGCCCGGCGGGATCACCGCGATCCGCCCCTGTGCTACGGCTTTGACGTGATGATCCAGTCCGACGAGCCCGGCTGCTATGATGATGCCTACACCAAGTGGGTGGAGCGTGTGGCTCCCGACCAGCTGGACGGCGTGCGAACCATGCTGCCTCCCGCCGCAGTGCTCTGGGGCAAGAAGGGGTACAGCGACGTGCCCCGCAACACCCACGAGCCCTACTGCTTCCAGGCGGACGCTTCCCTGACCCACACGGCCTTCGTCACCGCCCAGACCTGCGACTTCATCCGCCGTCAGGACAGGAACAGGCCCTACTTCTGCGTGGCGGGGTATTACGCGCCCCATCCGCCGCTGAATCCGCCCAAGGCGTATATCGACCGGGTGGATCGCAGCAGGGTTCGCCTGCCAGTGGTGGGGGCGGAGGAAAGCATCTCCCCGGCCCTGCAGGGCATGACCGACGAGCAATGGCGGGATGTGGCCTGCGCCTACCTGGCCATGGTGGCTCAGGTGGACGACGGCGTGGGCGAGCTGCTGGACTGCATCCGTCAGCGCGGCGATCTGGAGGACACGGTCATCGTCTTCACCAGCGACCATGGGGAATTCCTGGGCGACCATGGCCGCATTCAGAAGGGGATGCCGGGGCACGACTGCATCACCCATGTACCGTGCCTGATTTCCTATCCGCGCCTGATCCCCGCCGGCCGCGTATGCGGCGCGCTGACGGAGGCGGTGGACATCGCCCCCACGCTGCTGGACTACTGCGGCGTGCAGTCGCCCTCCTTCATGCAGGGTCAATCGCTGACGGCGCTGCTGGAGGGCCGGACGGACGCCCACAAGGAAGCCGTGCTGACGGAGTACTTCGGGGAGCATGGCGACCGGCAGACCAACGTGCGCACGGAGAAGTACAAATACTACTGCCCCGAGCAGGGCAGGGAACTGCTTTTCGATCTGAAAAAAGACCCTGATGAAACGCACAGCGTCGCTGCGGAAGACGAATATGCCGCCGTGCTGAGCGAGATGCGGCTGCACATGCTCCGCGCCATCCAGCGCGCCGCCTACCAGGGCCTGCCGCGTATCGACGAATATTAAGGGCTGTGAAAAAAGGAGGAAGCCGCCATGATGCTTGGAGCGCAAACTTATACCGTAAGGAGCTATACACAGAACACCCGGGACTTCCGGGAGACGATGAAGCGCATTGCCGCCATCGGCTATGAATGCGTGCAGTTGTCCGCCATCGGCAATGTGCCGGTGCAGGCCCAGCGTGACATCTGCGATGAATTCGGCCTCAAGATCGCCCTGACCCACACCAACCCCGACCGCATGATCGACGACACTGAGGGCGTCATCCGCGACCATGAGATTCTGGGCTGCGATTACATCGGCATCGGCATGATGGCCCCCAAATACCAGACCGCCGAGTGGATCGACCAGTTTGCCAAGGATTTCCTCACCCCCGCCAAGAAAATGCGCGACGCCGACAAGCGGCTGATGTACCACAACCACAACATCGAATGGACGCGCCTGCGGGACGGCCGCCGCATCATGGACGTGCTGCTGGAGCAAATGCCCGCCGAGCTCATGGGCTTCACCCTGGACACCTACTGGGTGCAGGCTGCCGGCGCCGATGTGCTGACCTGGATTGACAAG
This sequence comes from uncultured Christensenellales bacterium, assembly GCA_965646445.1. Classification (GTDB taxonomy): domain Bacteria; phylum Bacillota; class Clostridia; order Christensenellales; family Aristaeellaceae; genus UBA11524. The sequence goes on from CBFFZW010000038.1 coordinate 24,249, forward strand.
CTGCAGGATCGCATCCCCTGCGTGCACCTCAAGGACATGGCGGTGCAGGGCTTCGACCAGAAGCTGGCCCCCGTGGGCGAGGGCAACCTGGACTTCCCCAAGATTCTGGCGCGGCTGAAGGCGTTGGGCAAGACGGAATACCTCCTGGTGGAGCAGGACGATTGCTATGGCGAAAGCCCCTTTGACTGCCTCAAGCGCAGCTATGACAACATCCGAGGGATGGGCTATTGATACCATGCTGTTGGCGGGCAAAGGCCCGGAAAGGGAGGGCCTGGCATGAATGAGGTTCTGGAAGCGCTGATGGTTGTGAGCTTTGGCCTGTCCTGGCCCGCGTCCATCGTGAAGTCCTACACCGCCCGGACGGCAAAAGGCAAGAGCATTTTCTTCATGTCCATGATCGCCTTTGGCTACCTGTGCGGCATTGTGTGGAAGGTGAATGTTTTCCGTGCTACGGGAAAGTGGCATTACCCGGCGTACTTCTATATTCTGAATCTGGTGATGGTGCTGGGGGATATTGGTCTGTATTTCAGAAATCGCTGGCTGGATCAGATGCGGGAGAAGGAAGCATAAAAAATCGCCCAAGTGGATTGGCCGCTTGGGTGATTTTTTTGCAGGGGGAGTGGCGCTTTGCGGTTTCGAAGTTTGGTGAAAAATCAAGCATTTGGGGCCCCGAAGGATTCCAAAGGGCGATCGGAAAGGCCTTTGGCTGCCCCGCAGGGCGGAACTCCTGTTTGAATGTTAAGAGCCTTGCAAGGATGCTTTTCCCTTGCAAGGCTCTTTATGATAATGGTTCTACTTTCTCCACGGAGAAAGTAGCAAAGAGGTCTGGGGGCCGCCAAAGTTAACCTGCATGAGTGGCGGCCCCCAGGCCCCCCGTGGCATAATTTGTTGCGCGTAGCCATGATCGGTCACCAGCTAATACCGCCTCGCAGGGGCGGTCTTCCTCCTCTATTGGAGCAGGTGAGTGTCCAGCAGGCAGCGGAGTTTTCGTTTGGCTTGGCTTTGCGGCGTGGTTGCACATGGGACTGGTACCGGCGGTTTCCATGTAGGCCTGGTGAAGCCAGCAGAGTTTCTGTAGGGTGGCTCGCCTTGCAGATTCCCAATCTCTTATAGTTGCGGGCCGAAGGTTTCCAAAGGGCGATCGGAAAGCCCTTTGGTCGCGCCGCAGCGCGAAACCCCTGCTGGGCAAAATATTTTGTTAAGGAAGTTCGGGTTCAGCACAAAAAACCCGCCATCGCGTCAATGAGCCGCGATGGCGGGGAAGGATCATGCTTGCGCTGCGGGTTTCCGATCCACGGAAGTAGCGATGTTTTCTGCGTGGTCGCCGATACGCTCCAGGTTCGTCAGCAGGTCAAGGTAGATCATGCCGTTCTTCGCTGAGCATTTCTTGTTCTTCAGGCGGTCGACGTGGTGCTGGCGCAGGGCCTCGGTCATGTTGTCGATCTCTTCCTCGGCATCCTCCACCACCTGAATCATGGCGGCGTCCGTGCTCTGGGCGCGGAAAAGCTCCATGCCCAAATCCAGCTGGCCGGAAACGCGGTTGGCCATGTCCTCCAATTCGGCAAAGGCCTTGGCGGAGAAGCGCACGTCCTCCTCCTTTTTCATCTGGGCGGCTTCCAGGATGTTGATGCTGTGGTCGCCCACGCGCTCAATGTCGTTGACCACATGGAAGAGGGAGCCCACCAGCCGGGTGTCCTGGTCGTTGAGGTCCAGGCCCTTGACTTCCACCAGGGAAGCGGTGATTTCCTTGTTGAGGAAATCCAGCACTTCCTCGTTCTGGTTGATTTCCGCCGCCCGCTCGTCGTTCCATTCCTGGAACAGGGCCACGGAGCCGGCATAATTGGCCATGGCGATGTCGCCCATGCGCTGCACCTCGTGGAACAGCTGCTGGGCCGCGATGGGCGGAGTGTTCAGCAGGCGCTTGTCAAAGAACTGCAGCTTCATGGCCTCGGTCTTGCCGCCGTCGTCAGGCACCAGCTTGCAGGAGAGGCGCTCCAGCAGTCCGGCCATGGGCAGGAGCAGCAGCGTGGTGGCGATGTTGAAGATCACATGGGTGACGGCGATCTGCAGCCGCGCGTTCCCCGGCGTTAGGTAGAGCACCAGCTGATCCAGGGGCAGGAAAATGGCAATCAGCGTGAAGAGCAGCGAGCCCAGAATGTTGAACAGCAGATGCACCATGCTGGCCCGCTTGGCGGCGGCGGTGGTGCCCGCGCAGGCGATCAGCGACGGTACGCAGGAGCCGATGTTCATGCCGAAGAGGATGAACATCGCGCCCCGCAGCGGAATCAGGCCTTCACCCGCCAGGGCCTGCAAAATACCCACGCTGGCCGAGGAGGACTGCATCACCGCGGTGATGACCAGGCCGGTGAGCACCCCCAGGAAGGGGTTGCTGATGGACAGCATGGCCTCCCGGAAGACGGGCCAGTCCCGCAGAGGCGCCATGGCGGCGGACATGGTATCCATGCCCACGAAGAGAATGCCAAGGCCCATGGCAACCTGGCCGAACTGACAGGCCGTCGGATGCTTCTTGGCGCCCAGGCTGGTCAGCAGCAGGCCCAGGAAGGCGAAAATCGCCGCGAAATTCAGCTTGATGGACAGCATCAGCGATGTCACGGTGGTGCCGATGTTCGCACCCATGATGACGCCGATGGCCTGGCTCAGCGACAGCAGGCCGGTGTTGACGAAGCCGACCACCATCACCGTCGTCGCGCCGGAGGACTGAATCAGCGCCGTGACGGTCATGCCCGCCAGCACCGCCAGCACGCGGTTGTGGGTGACCATTTCCAGCACGCGCTTGAGCCGCTTGCCCGCGGCCTTTTCCAGGCCCTCGCCCATGATCTTCATGCCAAAAAGGAATAGACCCACTCCACCCAGCAGCGAGAGTAAATTCATCAGTGACACAGGCATTCCTCCGCACAGTGTTTGTGATCCGCGTCAGTCCATACGAAATCATTGTATCATATGCCTGTCGGGCTGTAAATGGGCGGAATGTGCCTTTTTCGGGGGAAAGCGACAAAATCCCGCCCTCGATGGGAGCGGCATATCAAAAAAAGCGGCACAGGCCGCTTTTCAAACCATCATCGCGCAGGGGCGGGATGGCGCAAGATGAATATCAGCATGGCGCTGCCGGGGCCTTGGCCGTTACGGCGTATCCAGTCCCGTGCCGTGCCGCCGCTGCCAGCGGCCCATGGCCCAGGAGACCCCCAGGGCTGTGGCGCCGCCGGCGGCGATCATGCTGGCCAGGGCCAGACATTGAATCGGCGTCAGCGTGACGAGGAAGAACAGCGCGCCCTGGGTCAGTACCGAGACGATGAAGCAAAGGGTCATCACCAGCCACAGCGCGCCCCGCAGCGGATTGAAGGGACGGCACACGCGAAGGAGAATGCCCAGCCCCATGGCGCCCGCGGCCAGGGTGGCCAGGGTGGAGCCCACCGCCTGGGGCCAGCCGAAATGCACGGTCATCATGGCGATGACGGCGCACACCGTCACCCCCGCCGCCCCGGGGACGGCCCGGCGCAGGACGGTTTCCAGGAAGCCGCCGCGAATGCGCTCCCGGTTGGGCTCCAGGGCCAGGAAGAAGGAAGGAATGCCGATGGTCACGCCGCTGATGAGCGTCAGCTGTATGGGCTGGAAGGGATACGCCGCCGGGAGCGCCAGCAAAAGCAGCGTCAGCGCGAAGGAATACAGGGTCTTCACCAGGAACAGGCTGGCCGCCCGGGTGATGTTGTTGACCACCCGCCGGCCTTCCAGCACGATGTCGGGCATGGCGGAAAAGTCGGCGTCCAGCAGGGTCAGCTGAGCCGCGTGCTTGGCGGCGTCGGAGCCGCCTGCCATGGCGATGGAGCAGTCCGCCGCCTTCAGGGCGGGAATGTCGTTCACGCCGTCGCCCGTCATGGCCACGCTGTGCCCCGCCTGCTTCAGCGCTTCCACCAGGAGCTTTTTCTGCGCGGGGGTCACCCGGCCGAAGACGGTGGCCACTTCACACGCTTCAGCCAGCTGCTCATCCGTGAGGGTGGAAGCGTCCACCCAGCACTCGCCGTCCGTCAGGGCCACGCGGCGGGCGATGGCGGAGACCGTCCGGGGATCGTCGCCGCTGATGACCTTTACCTCAACGCCCTGTTCCCGGAAATAGCGCAGGGTCTCCTCGGCCTGCTCGCGCACCTGATCGGTCAGCAGGCACAGGCCCAGCACGCGGCTGACGGCGGGGGCCTCCGTTTCGGTGACGCAGCCGTCGGCCTGCGCCAGCAAAAGCACCCGAACGCCCTGGGCCGCGAAGGCTTCCGCTCGCTCGCGTACCTCGCCCGTGTAGGCGTCCCCCAGAACGAAGGCGGGGGCGCCCAGGATCAAGGTCACGCCGTCAGCGAAGGAAGCGGCGGATTTCTTCCTCGCGGAGGAAAAGGGCAGCACGGCCACGGGGGTCTCCGTTCCCGGCAGGACGGCCTTCCGCAGGGCGTCCAGCGTGCCGGAGGACTGATCGAAAGCCCCCAGGAAGCGGGCAAGCGCCGCCTTCATGGCTTCCTCGTCGGCATCCAGGGGAACCAGGCTGTCCAGCGCCATTTCGCCGGTGGTGATGGTGCCGGTCTTGTCCAGGCACAGCACGTCCGCCCGGGCTAGGGTCTCGATGCCGTAAAGCTCCTGCACCAGGGTCTTCCGCCGCCCTAACTTGACCACACCGGCGGCCATGGCCACGCTGGTCAGAAGCACCAGCCCCTCGGGAATCATGCCGATCATGGCGGCCACGGTGGAAGGCACCGCGCTGGTCAGGGGCAGATGCTGAAGGAAGAATTGCTTGCAGAACAGAAGAATGCCCAGCGGCACAAGCAGACAGCTGACTAGCCGGATGAGCTTGTTCAGCTCCGTCATCAGCGCGGATTTGGGCCGCTTGATCTCCCGGGCGGAATGGGTCAGCCGGGCGGCATAGCTGTCGTCGCCCACATGAACCAGCTGCGCCGTCAGCCTGCCCTCGCTGATGAAGCTGCCGGACATCAGCCAGTCGCCGTTATGCTTGCCCACGGCGTCGCTTTCCCCGGTGAGCAGGGACTCGTTGACCGCGCCGTGGCCGTCCATCACCACGGCGTCCGCCATCACCTGATCCCCCGCCCGGAGGATCACCAGGTCGCCCTTGACCAGCTCGTTCATGGCGCAGCCGCGCTCGACGCCCTCCCGCAGCACATGGGCGGTGGGGGCGCTGAGTACCTGCAGGCGGCGGATGGTCTTGCGCGCCCGCAATTCCTGCACGGTGCCGATCAGCGCGTTGGACACCACCACCCCCAGGAACAGCATGTTCCGCCAGCTGCCCACCAGGGCCAGGCAGACGGCCAGGGCCACGTTGAGAAGATTGAACAGGGTCAGCAGGTTTTCCCGGAAAATCTGTCCCACGGATTTGCCGGGATCGGCGGTGACCTCATTGCCCAGGCCCTGCTCGCGTCGGCGCTGGGCCTCGGCCTCCGTCAGGCCCGTGTCCGGGGTTGGGGTGAAGTCCTCCGGTAGCGCCGTGGGGATTGAAAGCTGCTCGTGCATACTTGCCTCCATCATGTGTGCGTGCCGCCAGTATACCACCAAAATACAAGGCTGTCATGAAAGTTCCTTTAGAACTTCGTGAACAAAATATGAATGATTTTTCCAGCGCCGGTCATAACAGGCCCAGCAGCGCCGGCAGGTCGGTCAGGCGATCCAGCACGGGCACCCCGGCCGTTTCCAGGACGGAGCGCTGCTGATGGCCGCCGTCGATCAGGTAGCAGCGGCAGCCGATGGCCCTGGCCACCTCGGCGTCATGGGTGGTATCGCCCAGGAACACGGCGTCCGCCGGGTCGGCGCCGCTCCGGGCCATGAAGTCGACGGCCAGCTGCACCTTGCTGGCGCCGTAGACATCCCCCAGGCCCAGGACTTCGTCGAACAGGCCCGCCAATTCCGGGAAATGGCGCACCTGCTCGTGTAGCTGATCCCGCTGGCTGGCGGAAAGAATCACCTGCCGGAAGCCCGCCGCCTGAAAGCGCCGCAGCGTTTCCACCGCGCCGGGAGCCAGCGCCGCCTGGTCGAAGCGGGCCACATAGCCCTCGTTCCATTCCCGGGCGATGACGGGGAAGTCCTCGTCGGATACGCCCAGGTCCCGGTAGTATTCCCGCACGGGAAAGCGGAAAATCCGCCGGTATTCCTCCTCGGTGGTGTCGCGGTAGCCGTGCTTGGCGAAGACCAGGTTGTTCACCTGAACCACCAGGGGCACGTCTGCCACGATGGTGCCGTTCCAGTCCCAGAAAATGGTCATGGGATACCTCCTGTTGATGGTATGGTCGGTGGGGGCTTGTGTGACTGAAAAGGGCCCTATCGGGTGATAGGGCGGGCAATCTCTGAATCTTGGGAGCCGAGGGTTTCCAATGATGATGGGGAAGGCGAACCACGCGAGGCCCGAAAGTTTCCATCGGAGATGGGCAAGCTCAGTCCCGCAGGGGCCGAAGGTTTCCAAAGGGCGATCGGAAAGCCCTTTGGTCGCCCCGCAGGGCGAAACCCTCAGTTTAATGAAAGGTCTTTTGCAAAGGCGGTTTGCCCTTTGCAGGGCCGCAGACCTGTTTGGTTGTACTTTCTCCTCGGAGAAAGTACCAAAGAGGATTGGGGGGCGCTGAGTTTAACCTGCATGGCCAGCGCCCCCCAAACCCCCCGTGGCATAGCGTGTTGTGTGTAGCCATAGGCGAGTCACCAGCTAATACCGCCTCGCAGGGGCGGTCGTCCACCTCCATTGGAGCAGGCGAGTGTCCAGCAGGCGGTAGGATTTTCGTCTGGTTTGGCTTCGCGGCGTGGTTGCACATGGGACTGGTACCGGTGGTTCCTATAAAGAGTTATGAGACTGGCACCGGTGGTTCCTATGGAGGGCAAGGAACGGATGGCTATTATAGTCCGTCCTTCTGCGCAAATCCATAGATACCAATGGCTGCGGCGATGGACAGATTCAGCGAGTCTACCCGCTGATTGCTGGGGATGCGCACGGGCTGTCCCAGCTGGCTGAATTCCTGGGGGAGACCGCTGCCCTCGTTGCCGAAAACCAGCGTCCAGCAGGGCGGGATGGGCTCGGCCAGAACGTCGGGCAGGGAGCGGGAGCCGTCCAGCATGAAAGGGTACAGCGACCGGTCGGGATGCTCCGCCTGGTAGGCGTCAAAGCTGTCGTAGGTGCGCACACGCAGGGAAAACAGGCTGCCCATGCTGGCCCGGACAGTGCGCGGATCGAACACATCCACACAGGGGCGGATCAGCGCCACGTCTTCCACCCCGAAGCCCAGGGCGGTGCGCAGGATGGTGCCCACGTTGCCGCAGTCCGACGGGTGATGGAGCACCACATGGGGACGGTCGATGGCCAGGGCGTCGTCAAACTTGCCGAACACCGCCGCCGCGAAGCAGTTTTCCTTGCCGGAAATGCGGGAAAGCGCCTTGTCCGCGATTTCCACGCGGATGTTCAGCCGCCGGGCCAGGTCGGTGAGCTTTTCCGCGGCCTCGGTGCCCTCCGCCTTGCTGTGCAGCAGCACCCGACGGGCGGCGTCGGGCCGGTGGAGCAGGCATTCCATGGCCGGGAAGGCACCGGGGGCGTAAGCGTAATCCAGCTCGGCGCGGTAGGGGGACAAAGAGGGCATGGGGCAGCTCCTTTCAAGGCCTGGTTACATCAGCGCCTCCACAAAATCCTTGGCGCTGAAGGGCTGCAGATCGTCGATGCCCTCGCCCACGCCGATGTACCACACGGGCACCTCCAGCTCCTGGCGGATGGCCAGGGCAATGCCGCCCTTGGCTGTGCCGTCCAGCTTGGTGAGGATGATGCCGCCGATCTCCGCCACTTCCTTGAAGGCCCGGGCCTGGGCCAGGCCGTTCTGGCCGGTGGTGGCGTCCAGCACCAGGATGCAGCGCACGTCAGCCTCGGGGTATTCCCGATCCAGCACGCGGCGCATCTTGTTCAATTCGTCCATTAGGTTCTTTTTGTTGTGGAGGCGTCCGGCGGTATCCACCAGCAGGAGGTCGGCACCCTGGGCCTTGGCGGACTTCACGGCGTCGAACACCACGGCGGCGGGATCCGCGCCCTCCTCGTGCCGGATGATGGGCACCCGGGCACGCTCCGCCCAGACGGTCAGCTGCTCGGCGGCGGCGGCGCGGAAGGTATCCCCCGCGCAGAGCATCACCCGGCGGCCGATGGACTGGAACCGCAGCGCCAGCTTGCCGATGGTGGTGGTCTTGCCCACGCCGTTGACGCCCACCATCAGCATGACCATGGGCCACTTCAGCGGCGGGCGGGGGATGTCCATCTGCTCGACCATGATGGCCTTGAGCATCTCCCGGGCGGTGACGGCGTCCTTGACGTTCCCCGCCTTCACCCGGGCGCGCAGCTCATCCATGATGGCGGTGGTGGCCTTCACGCCGCAGTCGGCCATCACCAGAATGTCCTCCAGCTCCTCGTAGAAGTCCTCGTCGATCTTTCGGGTCTCGCGAACCAGATCGTCCACCTTGTCGGTCAGGTTGCCGCGGGTCTTGCTCAGCCCCTTGAACAGGCGGGAAAACAATCCGCCCTTCTTGTCCTCGCTCATTGGCTTTTACCTCTTTTCAGCGGGGAAATCCCCGGAAATATGCGTATCGCAGCGCGTATAGTGTACCATAGTTGCCCTGCGGGTGCAAGCGGGCGTCGCTTCTTCAGCAGTCCCATTGGCACAGGCGGAGGTCGACATGGCAGGCGTCCTTCATGACCGCGCCCTCCGCCAGAAGAAGCGCCCCCTGCTCGTGCCAGCCGGGAACCAGCCTGCCCGCGTGGTTCACCACCCGATGGCAGGGGTACTGGCCGTAGTATTCCGCCATGCTCAGCACCCGGCCCACCAGGCGGGCGTTGCGTTCCCGGCCGATCAGCCGGGCAATCTGCCCATAGGTAGCCACCCGCCCCGGGGGAATTTCCGCCACGGCGGAAAGCACCTCGTAGATCAGGCGTTCATCCAGCACGCGGCTCATGGCTGGGCCGCCTCCGTGTCGGGAAGGTGCGCCATCAGCATGGCGTGGAAGTCCGGGAAGTCCCGCTTCAGCCGCAGAAAGCGCCCGTCCTTATTCAGAAAGCAGTGCTCGGTGTGCCCGGTGCAGCAGACCGTGCCATCCGCCCTGCGCATCTCATAGGCGATGCGCAGCGTAACGCCGTTGAAGCTCTCCGGCGACAGGGCGACGGAGACGGTCTCCGCAAAGGTGGTGGAGGTCACAAAGCGGCAGTCCACCGCCGTCACGGGGGAGAAGATGCCCAGGGATTCCAGGCGGTCATAGCTCCAGCCCACCGCCTTCAGCCAGTCGACCCGCGCCTCCTCCATCCAGCGGATGTAGTTGGTGTGGTGGACGATGCCCATGCGGTCGGTCTCGTAGTAGTGAACCAAATGGCGATAAGGCTCCATGTCAGGCGGCCTCCTGATCGGGCAGGGCCTTCATTCGGCGCAGAATGCCGCCGACGATGGCCAGTGCCAGGATAAAAGTGATGATGTCCGCGATGGGCTGGGCCATTTGCAGGCCCAGGAGCCCAAACATAGGCGGCAGGATCAGCAGCATGGGGATGAGGCAGAAGCCCTGGCGCGACGCGGAAATCACGGTGGCCCGCACCCCGTAGCCAATGGACTGGGTGAACATGTTGCTCATGGTGATGAAGCCCCACAGCGGCATGGTCATCAATTGCAGGCGCAGGGCCAGGGTGCCGATGCGGATGACGTCGGGATCGTCCGGGCGGAAGACGGTGATGATGGGCTGGGCCAGGAGCATCGCGACGCCCACCAGGCACACAAGCAGGATGGTTGTTACCTTGACGGCGAAGTGGAAGGCCTCCCGCACCCGGCTGTACTGTCCCGCACCGAAGTTGAAGCCGCACACCGGCTGGAAGCCCTGGCCGAAGCCGATGACGGCGGAATTGATGAACATGACGAAGCGGTTGACGATGGACAGGGCGGCAATGGCGGCGTCGCCGTACACCCCGGCGGCGGTGTTGAGCACCACCGTGGCGATGGCCGCGATGCCCTGGCGGCCCAGGGAGGGCACGCCGTTGTAGAAAATCCGGCCGTAAATGCGTCCGCTGAAGGCGAAGTCCCGCAGGCGGATGGAGATGGCGTCGGGCCGGGTATTGCACATGGTCAGCAGGATGAAGAAGCTCACCGCCTGGGAGAGGGCGGTGGCGATGGCCGCGCCGGAAGCGCCCAAATTGAAGCCGAAGATTAGGATGGGGTCAAGGATCATGTTCAGGATGCCGCCGGTGGTCACGCCCACCATGCCGTAGATGGCCAGCCCCTGGAAGCGCAGGAGGTTGTTCATGGCCAGGGAAGCCATCATGAAGGGCGCGGCGTAGAAAATGTAGGTGGCGTAGTCCATGGCATAGGGGGCGATGGTCTCCGTGGCGCCCAGAAAGCGCACCAGGCTGTCCAGATTGCAAAGCGCCAGCGCCGCCAGCACCGCGCCCAGGGTGAAGGCGGTAACAATGGCCGTGGAGCAGAACCGCCGGGCGTCCTCGTCATGGCCCGATCCCAGGGCATGGCTGACGTTGATGCCGCCGCCCTGACCGATGGTGAAGGCCAGCGCCTGAATCATGGCCATGGCGGAAAAAACAACGCCCACCGCGCCGGAGGCCGAGGTGCCCAGCTGGCTGACGAAAAAGGTATCGGCCATGTTGTAGATGTTGGTAATGAGCATGGAAATAATCGTGGGAACGGCCAGCCGGGAAATGACCCGACTGACCGGCTGGCGGAGCATCATATGGGTGCGCTCCTGGGTGGTCATGGATTTCATGGCGGCGCCGTCCTTTGTTCTGTTTTGGCTCTTCCCAGGTATATTCGACGTTGGAGGGGGGAATCCCTTGCGGGAAAGGGGGATTCTTTTTGGCCGCCCCGCAGGGGCCGAAGGTTTCCCAGAAGCATTGGAAAGCCCCAAGAGTTGGGCCCCGAAGGATTCCAAAGGGCGATCGGAAAGCCCTTTGGCCACCCGTCAGGGCGGAACCCCTGCGCATGAAAAGTTCTTTTGAGGAGGTGGTTTGCCTTTGGCAGGGCAATGGTGCTGTTTGGTTGTACTTTCTCTTCAGAGAAAGTACCAAAGAGGATTGGGGGCGGCTGAGTTCAACCTGCATGGCCAGCCGCCTCCAACCCCCCCGTGGCATAGCACGATGTGTGTAGCCATAAACAGCTACCAGCTAACATCGCCTCGCAGGGGCGGTCATCCTATGGCATATCGGTTGCACATGAGACTGGAACCCGTGGTTCCTAATAATATAGTTATGAGAACGGAATCTATGGTTTCTATGTCGATTAAGAGAGTCCCATCGGCTTCCATTCAGGCCTGGCGAAGCCATCAGGGCCCCCGCAGGGTGGTCCGCCCTGCATGCTCCAAAGTCCTCAAAGTTGCGGGCCGAAGGTTTCCAAAGGGCGATCGGAAAGCACTTTGGTCGCTCCGCAGAGCGAAACCGCTGCTGCACAAGCAATTATTATGAAAAAAAATACCACCACAACTACAACGGTGCCAGTCCCATGTGCAACCACGCCGCAAAGCCAAACAAGACGAAAACCTTGCTGCTTGCTGGACATATCCTTGCTCCAATGGAGGTGGACGACCGCCCCTGCGAGGCGGTATTAGCTGGTGACTGTTTATAGCCACGCGCACCATGCTATGCCACGGGGGGCCTGGGGGCGGCTGGCCATGCAGGTTGAACTCAGCCGCCCCCAGACCTCTTTGGTACTTTCTCTGAAGAGAAAGTACAACCAAACAGCACCATTGCCCTGCAAAGGGCAAACATCTTCGCATAAGATAATCTTCAGGCAGGAATTTCGCCCTGCGAGGCGACCAAAGGGCTTTCCGATCGCCCTTTGGAAACCTTCGGCCCCTGCGGGGCTGGATTTACCCATTGCCCCTTGAAAACCTTCAAAAGCCAACTTTGAGGGGCTTTCCAATGCTCCTTGGAATCCTTCGGGGCCCTGCAGGGCCGGGTCTTTCCATCCTCCTGGAACCTTCAGGGCTAAAATCCCGCCTTCACAGCGTCACCGTAAAGCAGCATCCGCCCTCCGGCAGATTCCTCACCCCGATGCTTCCGCCGCACTGATCCAGGATGCGCTTGACCAGGGCCAGGCCCAGGCCGTTGCCCTCCTGGCGATGAGAGCTGTCCGACTGATAGAATTTGTTGAAAATGAAGGGCTGCGCGTCCTCGGGGATGCCGGGGCCGCCGTCCGCCACGGTGACGACAATCCGCTGATCCTCCCGGGTCAGCCGGATGCGCAGCAGACCGCCCGGGGGATCGAACTTGATGGCGTTGTCGATCAGGTTGTTCCACACATGGAGCATCATGGCCTCCTGGCCCTGGTAGTCGACTTCTTCCAGATCCACGTCCAGATCGATGTCCTTGACCGTCCACTTGGGCTCCAGCAGCAGCACGGACTGGCGGATCTGCTCGTCCAGGCGGTAGGCACTTTGACCGGTGGCGATGGCGTGGTTATCCACCTTGGACAGCAGCAGAATGTTGCCCACCAGGGTGGACAGCCTGCGGGTGTTGAGCAGAATCCGGCTGACGTACCCGGCCTGCTCTTCGGGGCTGGCGCTGCCCTGGAGCAGCATGGCGTAGCCCTCGATGGCGTTGATGGGCGTCTTGAACTCATGGGATACGTTGGAAACAAAGTCGCTTTGCAGGGTTTCGGTGGCGTTGAGGGCCTGAACCATGCGGTTGAAGGAATGGTAGCTGTCGCGGATTTCCGTGATGCGGCTGCGGGTTTCCAGCTGCTGGGTGAAGTCGCCCTCCGCCACCTGCTTCATGGCCCGGTTCAGCCGGACGATGGGCCGCAGAAGGTAGATGTTCACCGTGACGGACATGGCTACGCCAATGGCGAAGCTGAAAATAATCAGCCACAGCAGGGGAGAAACCTGGATGTCCGTGCCCACCAGCCAGGTGAGCAGTCCCGCCAGCAGGGAGGCCACCGCCAGGGTACCCAGGATTTCCACCATGGTGACCATGATGAACAGCAGCCGGATGTTCAGGCTCTTGGGCTGCTTTCGCGCGCTTTGCTTTTTCATGCCTTGACCACCTTGTATCCCACGCCCCGCATGGTGACGATGTGGAAGTCGGGATTATCCCGGAAGCGATCCCGCAGGCGGCCGATGTGGACATCCACCGTATGGGGATCGGTCTCGGAGGCATAGCCCCAGATCTCGTCCATCAGCTGCTGGCGGGTGAAAATCTTGCCGGGGAAGGAGACCAGCTTATAAAGAAGAAGGAACTCCTTCTGGGGCAGGGCGATGACCTCGTCGCCCCGGACGGCGGTGTAGGAATCGCAGGACAGCACCGTCTGCCCGATGACCTGGCGGCGCTCGGCGATCATCTGGGCCCGACGCAGCAGCGCGCCCACCCGCAGCACCATCTCGTTGACGTTGACGGGCTTGACCATGTAATCGTCCGTGCCGGAATTGAAGCCCATGCGCATATCGTCGAAGGCGTCCTTGGCGGTAATCATCATCACGGGGATGGTGATGCCCGCTTCCCGCAGCTCCCGCACCAGCTCATAGCCGTCCATCACCGGCATCATAATATCGGAAATAATCAGATCGAAATAGCCGTTGTCCAGGGCGTCCAGCGCCTGGGCGCCGTCGGATACGCCCACGGCGTCATAGCCGTTCTTGCCCAGCACCTGACGGAACAATTCCCGCAACTCCGCGTCGTCCTCCGCGATGAGTATTTTGAACATATCCAGCGCTCCCTTCGCGCTTCCCGCGCCATCAATTTCGCTTTTGATCGTTTCACAGCTTACCACCCGTGCGTCAACGCCGCGTCAACAAAGGGCGAAAAGCGGCCCCGCCATCAGGGTAAAACAGTCCGCGGATTTTGTCAACCGCCGCCCTTACGCATTTCCATGGTCAAAACGGCAAAAAAATGCTGAATTATCATTGAAAAAGCCTTGCTCTTTTGGACAAAATGCTGTATCATAGTGGAGCGGTGGAGAATACCTCACGCCCTGCTTTTTGCGGCTGTGAACAGAAAATAGCGCAAGATTTTGTGTTTGAAGGCTGTTTCAACCCCAGGGAAGGTGGGTATACTCCTTTCGTAAACAGACGGCAGCGCGGCCGATGCCTCCGGGCGGACGCCGCAGTTCCATCAATATGACGACACAGGAGGATGACTATGGTCAATTTTGAACAGTGGAATGGCTTCAAGGGCTCCATCTGGAAGGAAGAAGTCAACGTCCGCGACTTCATCCAGAACAACTACAAGCCCTATGATGGGGATGAGTCCTTCCTTGCCGGCCCCACCGAGGCGACCGACAAGCTGTGGGGCGCCCTGCAGAAGCTGCAGAAGGAAGAGCGTGCCAAGGGCGGCGTGCTGGATATGGATACCAAGATCGTGTCCAGCATCACCTCTCATGAGCCCGGCTATATCACCGAGGAGCTGAAGGATCAGGAGAAGGTTGTGGGCCTGCAGACCGACAAGCCCCTGAAGCGCGCCTTCATGCCCTTCGGCGGCATCAAGATGGCGGAGCAGTCCTGCGAGCAGGCCGGCTATACCCCCGACCCCGAGCTGCACAAGATCTTCACTGATTATCATCTGACCCACTCCGACGCTGTGTTCATGGCCTACACCCCCGAAATGCGCGCTGCCCGCAAGAGCCACATCGTGACCGGCCTGCCGGACACCTACGGCCGCGGCCGCATCGTGGGCGACTATCGCCGCGTGGCGCTGTACGGCATCGACTTCCTGATCCAGGAGAAGAAGCATGACTTCGACAACTGCGGCTGCGGCGTCATGACCGACGACATCATCCGCCAGCGTCAGGAACTGACCATGCAGATGAATGCCCTGAAGGAAATGAAGGTCATGGCCCAGTCCTATGGCTTCGACATTTCCAAGCCCGCCGCCAACGCCAAGGAAGCCTTCCAGTGGTTGTACTTCGGCTACCTGGCCGCCATCAAGACGCAGAACGGCGCCGCCATGTCCGTGGGCCGCATCTCCACCTTCCTGGACATCTATGTGGAGCGCGACCTGGAGAACGGCGTGCTGACCGAGTCCGAGGCGCAGGAGCTGGTGGACCACATCGTCATGAAGTTCCGCATGGTGAAGTTCGCCCGCATCAAGTCCTACCAGGAGCTGTTCTCCGGCGATCCCGTGTGGGCCACGCTGGAAGTCGGCGGCACCGGTCTGGACGGCCGCTCCATGGTCACCAAGAACGACTATCGTTTCCTGCACACCCTGGAGAACATGGGCCCCTCTCCCGAACCCAACATGACCGTGCTCTACACTGCTCGCCTGCCCGAGAACTTCCGCCGCTATGCCGCGAAGATCTCCATCATCTCCTCCTCCGTGCAGTATGAGAACGACGACGTGATGAAGCCCGTGTGGGGCGACGACTACAGCATCTGCTGCTGCGTGTCCGCCACCCAGACCGGCAAGGAGATGCAGTTCTTCGGTGCCCGCGCCAACCTGCTCAAAGCGCTGCTGTACGCCATCAACGGCGGTATGGACGAGAAGCTCAAGATGCAGGTCGGTCCCGTGTACCAGGCCATTACCTCCGATGTCCTGACCTGGGACGAGGTGAAGCCCGCCTACCTGCGCATGCTGGACTGGCTGGCCGGTCTGTATGTGAACGTGCTGAACCTGATCCACTATATGCACGACAAGTATTACTATGAGGCCGCTGAGATGGCCCTGATCGACACCGACGTGAAGCGCTCCTTCGCCACCGGTATCGCCGGCTTCTCTCACTGCGTGGACTCCATCTGCGCCTTGAAGTACGCCAAGGTCACCGCTATCCGCGATGAGGACGGCATGGCTGTTGACTACAAGACCGAGGGCGACTTCCCCAAGTACGGCAACGATGACGACCGTGCCGACGAGGTTGCCAAGTGGCTGCTGAAGACCTTCATCGACATGATTAAGAAGCACCACACCTATCGCAACTCCGAGCCCAGCACCTCCATCCTGACCATCACCTCCAACGTGGTGTATGGCAAGGCCACCGGCGCTACCCCCGACGGTCGCAAGGCTTGGACGCCCCTGGCTCCCGGTGCGAACCCCTCCTACGGCGCGGAGCAGAACGGCCTGATCGCCTCCCTGAACTCCACCGCCAAGCTGCCCTATCACTGGGCCCTGGACGGCATCTCCAACACCCAGACCATCAACCCCGACGCGCTGGGCCACAGCGAGGAGGAGCGCATCACCAACCTGGTGCAGGTCATGGACGGCTACTTCGACCAGAACGCGCATCACCTGAACGTGAACGTGTTCGGCAAGGAGAAGCTGCTGGACGCCATGGAGCATCCTGAGAAGGAAGAGTATGCCAACTTCACCATCCGCGTTTCCGGCTACGCGGTGAAGTTCATCGACCTGACCCGCGAGCAGCAGATGGACGTTATCGCCCGTACTTGCCACGCGACCATGTAATGAATCTGGCTGTCGCCTGAGACAGTATGGCCCGGCGGAGCTTGCTCCGCCGGGCTTTCAGTATGTCGCCAAAGTGGCTTACGC
>CBFFZW010000039.1:0-40611 GCA_965646445.1 uncultured Christensenellales bacterium
TGTTGCTTCTCAATGATAACGGATTGGCTCTCAGGCCTCTTCTCTTTTTCCCTTTTGTCCAACTTGTATTGTAGTACTACACTTCATCATGTGCCGGAGGCGTTCTTGCCCCTTGACGTTCCCCCGCAAACAATGGTATAATAAAGTGTTCGGACGATACGATATTTGTTTTGATGATACAGGAGGGATACGATGTCCGGTCATTCCAAGTGGCATAATATTCAAGCGAAGAAGGGCAAGGCGGACGCGGCCCGCGGCGCGATTTTCACCAAGATCGGCCGCGAGATCGCCATCGCCGTGCGCGACGGCGGCGCCAACCCCGACTCCAACGGCAAGCTGCGCGACATCATCGCCAAGGCCAAGGCCAACAACATGCCCAACGACAACATTCAGCGGTCCATCAAAAAGGCCAGCGGCGAGTTGTCCAACGTGACCTATGAGCAGATCACCTACGAGGGCTACGCTCCCGGCGGCGTCGCGGTCATTGTCGATACCATCACCGATAACCGCAACCGCACCGCCTCCGACGTGCGCCACTGCTTTGCCAAGTACGGCGGCAACCTGGGCACCACCGGCTCCGTGGGCTTCATGTTCGACGAGAAGGGCGTGCTGGTGGTGGAGCGCACGCCCGGCGCGGATGAGGACGAGATGATGATGATGGCGCTGGAAGCCGGCGCTGAGGATGTCAAGGCTGAGCCCGACGTCTTCGAGATCTACACCGCGCCCAATGATTTCTCCGCTGTACGCGAGGCGCTGGAAGCCCAGGGCCTTTCCTTCCTCTCCGCGGAGGTCGATAAGATCCCGCAAAACACCGTGGCTGTTGCCGATGAGGATACCATCCTGAAGATCCAGAAGATGCTGGAAATGCTGGAGGACAACGACGACGTGCAGAATGTATATCACAATGCCGATCTTCCCGAGGAGGAAGAAGAGGAATAATCCCCTGGCATGTCGAAAAAGTGGCTGCAGCCACTTTTTTGTTTCCCTTGCAAGGCGCACCCTGAAGGGCAGCCTGGGAACGCATTTTTGGACGAGGATTGAAAGCCGCTTGTGACGATGGTATACTCCATTCAAGCAAGATCATTTATCAATCGAGGGGGGATCCGTCAGCATGCTGTGGAATGCTGTCAATCGGCAGGTACCGGTCGGCAAGACAGAAATGAGCTATGTCTCCTTTGGCCACGGGGAGAAGGTCCTTGCGGTGCTTCCGGGATTGTCTGACGGCTTGACAACCGTCAAGGGAAAGGCTTTGCTGCTGGCGCCGCCCTACAAACGTTTTTTGGATCGGTACACGATCTACATGTTCAGCAGAAAAAATAAAATGCCGCAAGGCTATTCGATTCGCGATATGGCGGAGGATCAGGCCATCGCGTTAAGAACGCTTGGCATCAGCAAGCTTTCCGTCATGGGCGTTTCCGAGGGAGGCATGATGGCTCAGTACCTCGCCATCAACCATGCAGATCTTGTGGAAAAGCTGGTGATCGCGGTTTCTGCGCCTCGGGCGAACGCGAACGTTCAGGAATGCGTCGGCCGCTGGATCGATTACGCGAAGCAGGGCGATCATCAGCGGCTCATGATTGATACGGCGGAAAGAAGCTATTCCGACAAGTACCTGAAAAAATATCGGAAAATGTATCCGCTGCTGGGAAAGCTCGGCAAGCCTCGCAGCTACAACAGATTTCTTGTCAACGCCCATGCCATTCTTTGCTTTGACGCTTCCAATGATTTGGGTAAAATCACCTGTCCGACCCTGATTGTGGGCGGCGCGGAGGACAGAATCGTGGGCGTCAGGGCATCATACGAGCTGAACCAAGCCATCGCAAACAGCGAATTGCACGTTTACGACGGACTGGGTCATGCTGCGTATGAAGAAGCGGACGACTTCTATGACCGCGTCTTCCAATTTCTTGATCTGACATCATAGCGTCATATCACTATTTCAGATAATTCCTGCGCTTCCCTTGACCTGACCGATGCGGAAAGGAGTGATCCCCATGAAAAAAGCCCTGTTGACGCTGCTCGCGCTGCTGATGACCTTCTCACCCTCCCTTAGTCTGGCGGAAGACGCCGCGCTGACGGCCGCCCAGGCCCTTGTGCCCGCCAATGCCCGCCTTATCGAGCGGGAGCGCGACGGCGCGTGCCTTGTCCTCGAATTTCAGGATGAAGCCGCCGTTTATGAGGTGACGCTTCGGGCCGATGATCTGATGCCGCTGCTACTGGAAACCGACTACACCCGCCCCGCCACCCCTTATGAGGTCAGCGAAAACGCGACGCTTCATCTGACTGTGGCGGAGAAAGACGACCGTGTGGCCCTGAACGTCCTTTTCCTGACGGAGGGCGAGGACGCGCTGATCGTTACCTGCCTGCGGGAGGACGGCGCGGTGCTGGACATCGAGCGGTATATCGGCGCGGCATCCACCCTGCTGACGGCGGACGCGGCGGCGGATCTCCTCCGGGAACAGTTCGGCGGCATGACGCTTCTGGAGCTGGACATCAGCCTGGATGAGGACACCCTGGCCCTGACTTATGAGGGCGAAGCTATGATGGACGGCGGAAGCCGCTACGAATTTGAGTTGGACGCCGATGGAAAAATTCTCTCCTGGGTCTGGGAAAAACCTGACGACTGAAGCGCGTGGTCTCAGCCGAAAAAAACCGTTGACATTTGTCATGCAAATGGCTATGATAAAAGGCAGGATAGACGCTGTTTTCTGTCCGCGTACCTTTGACTAAAAAGGAAAGGAGCTGGCTATTGTCCATGGAAGGCGACCCTAACGGTAGTAGTACCTTGCAGCCTCCGGCTGGCAGCGCTCCTTTTCGGGTGCGCGGACGCCTTGGAAGCAGACGGTAAAGGCCCGCTTCCCTTTGTTCCTGTGCTCTGAAGGGTTCAGGCTGATTGTTCCGCGCCTTCAAACGGACGCTGACTTCCGGCGGATGCATCTCCGCAGGAAAGGACAGTGTAGTGTATGAAGCGAATCTTCAAAACAGTTGACGATCATATGACCGAGTGCACCACCCTGGAAAAGGGCTGTTGGGTGCACCTGGAAAACCCCACCAAGGAGGAGCTGGAGGGCCTCACGACCCGCTTCGCCCTGGATCCCACCTTTCTTCCCGCTGCCCTGGACGAGGAGGAAAGCGCCCGTATCGAATTCGACCCCGACAAGCAGCAGACGCTGATTCTTGTGGACGTTCCCTATGTGGAGGCGGAGGGCAGCGGCTATGTGTATTCCACCACGCCTCTGGGTATTGTGCTGGTGGACGACATCATCATCACCGTATGCACCCGGGACACGCCCATCATTACCGACTTCACCGAGGAGCGTGTGCGGGGCTTCTGGACCTTCAAGCGCACCCGGTTCATCCTGCAAATCCTTTACCGCAACGCCAGCCGGTTCCTGTCCTACCTTAAGCAGATCGACAAGGCCAGCATGCACGTTCAGGATAAGCTGGAAAAGTCCTCCCGCAACCAGGAGCTGCTGCAGATGATGAAGCTGGAAAAGTCCCTGGTGTTCTTCTCCACCTCCCTCAAGGGCAACGAGCTGGTCATGGAAAAGCTCATGCGGCAGACCACCATCCTGAAGCAGTTCCCCGAGGATACGGATCTGCTGGAGGACGTCATCATCGAGAACAAGCAGGCCATGGAGATGTGTGCCATCTACCGGGACATCATGTCCGGCACCATGGACGCCTTCGCCTCCATCATCAGCAACAACCTCAACATCACCATGAAGGTGCTGACCAGCGTCACCGCGCTGCTGGCCATCCCCACCATCTTTTCCTCCCTGTGGGGCATGAACGTCCCCGTCCCCTTCCAGGACTCGCCCTTCGGCTTCTGGATTGTGCTGGGCATTTCCGTGGTGGTGGCGGGAGCATGCTTCATCCTGATGTACAAGAAGCGGATGTTCCGATAACCGCGTCGTCCAAGTGGCAAAGCCACTTGGACGAATTTGCACTCACTCACTGGTCGCTTGCAAAGCAAGCTCCCGGCCGTTCATTCGTGTAAGGAAGCAATTCCTTACGGAATTGCGCGAAAATCGCCGCGCATGTCGCCGATTTTCGATGTAGAATCGAAGGGCTTGCGAGCCCTCCGATGCCACCCATAGGTTTTCGTCACCTGAAAAGACCCGGCGGATACGGCCTGCACTTGGCCATCCGCCGGGTCTTTTGTTGTATTGGTCAGGCCTTGCCGCCCTCGCCGCCCAGGCGCATGGCCGCGGCGAAGCCCAAGGCGAAGGTGACCAGGCTGATGAGAATGGTCACGAAGGTCACGCCGGACAGGTCGGCGGCCATCAGGATGGCCACGGGCGAGGCCACCACCAGGCCCAGGATGGCGCAGTAGGTCAGCGTCTTCTGCTTGGCCAGCAGCACCTCGATCAGCTTGGCAATGGCAAAGATGCCCACCACAATGCCCAGGCCGAAGGGCAGCAGGATGCCCACGTTGGCCATCAGCGTCCCCCAGTCGCCGCCGGCCAGGGCGCTGATGGCCCCGGGAATCGCGCAGGTGACGATGGGCTCATAGTACCCGATGAGCTTCAAAATCATGGAGCCGCTGACGCCGGGGATCACCATGGTGGCCGAGGCCAGCGCGCCGATCAGGAACAGCTTCACGACCTCCGCCAGGGAAAGCCGGATCACCGCCACATGCTCCGTCTGGAATGCCTGAAGCAGCACAATCAGCGCGAAGAAGGCCACAAACAGCACCCAGCCCCCCGCGCCAATCCGGCTGCCCTTGACGTTTTTGAGGATGGCGGGCAGTCCGCCCAGAATCAGGCCGATGAACAGCGTGTTGGTGGGCAGCGGATAATGAGCGAAGAGCCACTTCAGCGCGAAGGACAGCCCCGCGATGGCCGCCACCATGCCGATGGCGTAGGGCAGCAGCGTCCGTACGGCGCGCCGGAATTCCTTGAACAGATGCGTGATGCAGTAAATCAGCGTATCGTAGATGCCCATGGACACCATCATCGTGCCGCCGGACACACCGGGAATAATGTTGGCCAGGCCAATGACCGCGCCCTTGAGCACATCCCAGATAAACTTCATGCGTTTCGTCTCCTTCTGATGGCTTGGAAATTTCCTTCCATGATATACTATATCAGAAAGAGAAAGATACGTCAAATCCGCTGAAGACGGCAGCGAGAAAAAGTCCCGGAAAAAATGAAGAAAAGTACTTGACAAAATTTCGGAGATGCGCTATTATAAGCAAGTCGCTGCGGCTATGACAGGCTGCGTGGCGGTATGGTTTGGGGGAGCATAGCTCAGCTGGGAGAGCATCTGCCTTACAAGCAGAGGGTCACAGGTTCGAGCCCTGTTGTTCCCACCATTACAAGGATGGCCCGGTAGCTCAGTTGGTTAGAGCGCCAGCCTGTCACGTTGGAGGTCGAGGGTTCGAGCCCCTTCCGGGTCGCCATTATATTTGCCTTGGTAGCTCAGTCGGTAGAGCAGCAGACTGAAAATCTGCGTGTCGGTGGTTCGATTCCGCCCCAAGGCACATGTGCGGTAGTAGCTCAGTTGGTAGAGCGCCACCTTGCCAAGGTGGAGGTCGCGGGTCCGAGCCCCGTCTACCGCTCCAATTATTTGGTGCCATCGCCAAGTGGTAAGGCAAAGGTCTGCAAAACCTTTACTCCCCGGTTCAAATCCGGGTGGCACCTCCACATGACCACGCTGAAAGGCGTGGCCTTTTTTGTGCCACGGGCGGAGAGAGCTGCCATCACTGCTGATGGCGAAAGGTTCCTTTTTCCCGATTTCTTTCTTCCCTGGGGAAAACCCATCCCCTCGCGCGTTTGATCTGTAGCGGGGCCTTCCGCCATCAGGCGAATGCGCCCCTGATCCCACGGCAAAGGAGCGATCCACATGAAAAGACGGACGATGGCGGCCTTCGCGCTGTCCCTGTCCCTGCTGGTGGCGGGGCAGGCCGGGGCGACGGTTATCCCGGCCCAGGGCATCAACGCGGGATGGCAGGAATTCACGGTGCAGGAGGCTCAGCGTGCCGTGGTACTCTGCGAAAGCCTGAGCGTGTGCGACGAGCGCGGCGGCAAGGTCATTGACACGCTGCGCTTTGGCGATGGCTTCTTGACCAGCGACGGCTGGGACGGCTGGGCCGACTGCACTTATGCGGACGGTTCAAAAACCGGCTGGGTGCGCTCCGACTACATCCTGGTCGACCCCGCGTATTATCTCACCGATGCCCAAACCGCCGTGTATGCCTATGACGACCCCATGGCGCCCCGCGTCGCTTTGGTTGACGGCGGCATCAGGCTGCCGATCATTGCCGAGAAGGGCGAGTGGTATGTGGTCAGTCTGCGCGGCGCCTCGGGCTGGATCCGAAAGACGCCCGCGGATACGGCAGGGCAGACGACCTTCAAGCCGGACATGCTGGCCGGTCTTACGCAGGCAACGCTGACCATGGACGGCGAGCATGTGACGCTTCTCAGCGAGGAAAAGCTGCGGCAGCTTTCCGCCATGCTGACCAGCGTCGAGGATACCGGCGGGCCGGTGGCGGGGTGCCCCTTCGGCGCTACGCTGGCGCTCACACTCAGCGGTGATCCGTCCGCGCAGATCATCCTGCAGCTGGCCACGGACAGCTGCTGCGTTTACCGGGTGGATGGCCGGGACTATCGGTACACCCGCGGCATGGGCAGCGCGGGGAGTTCCCCCAAGAACTCGCTTCTGTTTGACCTGTTCCGGTGAGGCGATTCCCCTCCCCCTCTTTCTGGCAAAGTTGCCCTTGACAGATCAGCCGGTTGTCATTATAATAAGAAGTGATCGGCTGTGGACGGGCCTGATGGCCCATCATGCTGTTTTCAGATAAACCTCCCTGTTTGTTTGTATCATCGCGCAGGCATCCTCGGGATGTCCTCCGCGCGTATTTTTTCGAGATTATCTCCTCTCAAGGGGGATAGTTTGCCCACTGGGACGCTGTTCGCGCTGTTGTTCAGGCGAGAGCGCGGGGCCTTGATGGGCTTGCGGCGGCTTTGTCCGCCGGTCGGAAAGCATGCTGAGGGGCCTTCGGAAAGCAGTATATCAGCCGTGCGGGCATGGATCCGCACGGTTTTTGTCGATCCTGAGCATGAACCGCAAATCATGAAACATCAAGGAAAAGGAGGGAAACTGCCCATGCCAACACCCCTATGGATCGCTCTAGCGGCTGTGGTGGCTGCCGTCATCGGCGGCTATGCCGGTTACATCTATCGCAAATCGGTCGCTGAAAAGAAAATTGGCCGCACTGAGGAATACGCCAAGCATCTGTACGACGACGCGGTTCGCAAGGCCGACGAGTACAAGAAGGAAAAGGTTCTGGAGGCCAAGGAAGAAATTCTGAAGGCCAAGGCCGAGAATGACCGCGAGAAGGCCGAAAGCGAGAAGGAGCTGCGCGAGCGCCGCAACGAGGTGCAGCGCAACGAGCGCAGGCTGCTTCAGCGCGAGGAAACCCTGGACAAAAAGGCGGACAACATGGAGGCCCGTGAGGACAGCCTGAACAAGAAGCAGGCCGAGATTCAGAAGCTCCAGGAGGAAGCCGAAGCCCTGCATGGCCGTCAGGTACAGGAGCTGGAGCGCATCGCCGGCATGACCCAGGACGAGGCCAAGCAGGCTATCGTCGAGCGGGTTCAGAAGGACGCCTTCCACGACGCCGCTGCCATGGTGCGCGAGATTGAAGCCCGCGCCAAGGAGGAAGGCGAGAAGAAGGCGCGCAATATCATCGCCCTGGCCATTCAGAAGTGCGCGGCGGATCATGTGGCCGAGTCCACGGTGTCCGTCATCGCCCTGCCCAACGACGATATGAAGGGCCGCATCATCGGCCGCGAGGGCCGCAACATCCGTGCCCTGGAAACCGCCACCGGCGTTGACCTGATTATTGACGATACCCCCGAGGCCGTGATTGTCTCCGCCTTTGACCCCGTGCGCCGCGAGATCGCCCGCATCGCCGTGGAGAAGCTCATCATGGACGGCCGGATTCATCCCGCCCGCATCGAGGAAATGGTGGACAAAGCCCGCAAAGAAGTGGACAACCAGATCCGCGAGGCCGGCGAGAACGCGGTCTTCGAGACCAACCAGCACGGCATCCACCATGAGCTGGTGAAGCTGCTGGGCCGCCTGCGCTACCGCACCTCCTATGGTCAAAATGTGCTGAAGCACTCCATCGAGGTCAGCCATCTGGCGGGCCTGATGGCCGCCGAGCTGGGCGCTGATGTCCAGCTGGCCAAGCGCGCGGGCCTGCTACACGACATCGGCAAGGCCGTTGACCACGAGGCTGAGGGCACCCACGTCACCCTGGGCGGCGAGCTTGCCCGGAAGTACCACGAGAGTCCCGACGTCATCCACGCCATCCTGGCCCACCACAACGACGTGGAGCCGCAAACCGTGGAAGCCGTGCTGGTGCAGGCCGCCGACGCCATCTCCGCCGCCCGTCCCGGCGCCCGCCGCGAGAGCCTCGAGAACTACATCAAGCGCCTGGAGAAGCTGGAGGAAATCGCGACCTCCTTCGACGGTGTGGAGAAGTGCTACGCCATTCAGTCCGGCCGCGAGGTGCGCATCATGGTCAAGCCTGACGACGTGACCGACGAGGGCACCAAGGTGCTGGCCAAGGAAATCGCCAAGCGCATCGAAAAGGAAATGGAGTACCCCGGCCAGATCCGCGTGAACGTCATCCGCGAAACGCGCTCCACCGAGTACGCCAAGTAAGCACGCAAAACGAACCCCCGCTCCGACCGGAAGGCCAGGGCGGGGGTTTTTGTGTGTCAACAAAGTGGCATACGCCACTTTGTCGAAGGGGCTTCGCCCCGTTTAACCGCCCCGAAGGGGCTCGCCGATTTTCGATGGACAGTCAGAGGGCCTGCGGGCCCTCCGACACCTCCCTGGGTTTTCTATCGACTTGTTTGCTCAGTTCATCAGCCGTTTCGCCCGGTTGACTGCACTTCCTCAATCATTTCCAGCACCCGGCGCGTACCGTCCGCGGGGGGCGCGGCCTTCAGGTTGCTTTCGAGGGCGTCCCGGTCAGCCCAGGTGGCGAGCAAAGCCTCCACCAGGCTGTCCGCCGTCATGTCCTCCTGAAGCAGCACATGGGCCAGGCCCCGCTTCTCATAGCTCTGGGCGTTCAGGATCTGATCGCCCCGGCTAGCTCCCTTGGGATAGGGCACCAGCAGCAGCGGCTTGCACAGCGCCTGGAACTCGCACAGCGCGTTGCTTCCCGCCCGGGACAGCACCAGATCCGCGCAGGCCAGGACATCCGGCAGCTCCGCGTCCAGGAATTCCAGCTGGGTATAGCCCGGCGTACCTTCCATGGCCTCGTCCAGGTTGCCCTTGCCGCAGATGTGCGCCACGTCAAAGGTTGCCGTCAGCCGGGGCAGCGCCTCCCGCAGAGCCTTGTTGACGGCCTGCGCGCCGGAGGAGCCGCCCATCATCAGCAGCACCGGCTTCCTTCCGCCAAAGCCAAGCAGTGAAAGCCCCCTGGCGCGGCTGCCCCGGAACAGTTCCGGCCGCAGGGGCGTACCGGTCATTTCGGCCTTCGGGCCCAGCGCGGCGGCGCACTCGGGGAAGGTGGTGGCGATCTTCCGTGCAAAGGGCGCGCAGAGCTTGTTGGCCAGGCCAGGGGTCAGATCGCTCTCATGGCACACCACCGGGATGTGATGCACCCACGCCCCCATCACCACCGGCACCGCCACAAAGCCGCCCTTGCTGAACACCACGTCCGGGCGGATTTTACCCATCAGCGCGGCGGATTGGGAGGCCCCCGCCACCACCTTGAAGGGATCGGTAAAGTTCTGCCAGGAGAAATAGCGGCGCAGCTTGCCGCTCTTCACCACATGATAGGTCACGCCGGGCACCTTGCGGATTTTTTCCGCCTCCATGCCCTTCTCCGTGCCGATGTAGTGAATTTCATAGCCCGCCTGCTGCAGGAGCGGAATGAGGGACAGATGGGGCGTTACATGCCCCAGGGTGCCGCCGCCGGTAAGGACAATCTTCTTCATGGAGGGATTCCCTTCCTTATTCTTCGTCATGGAACTATCCTGTGCCAGAAAGCCTCAGGTTATGACCATGATAAAGCGGAAGGCGCCGTCTGTCAAGACCCTGCACGGGTTCGGCAAAGCCGACGGATACGAATAAAGGTCGGAGGGACTGCGGCCCCTCCGACACCACCCCAACGAGATGTCGTGAAGCCGCCGTATGAACACCTTGCAATTCATCGGTCACGATGCTACAATGCAGATAGAGGAGGCGGCGGCTGATGCTTGGTCTGGTCATGGAGGGAGGCGCCATGCGGGGCATGTTCACCGCGGGCGTCACGGATGTGCTGATGGAAGCGGGCGTCACGGTGGACGGCGCCATCGGGACATCGGCGGGCGCGGTTTTTGGCTGCAATGTGAAGTCCGGGCAGATCGGGCGCGTCATCCGCTATAACACACGTTTCTGCGCCGACCGGCGCTATGCCAGTCTGCGGAACCTGCTCCTCACCGGCGACCTATTCGGCGTGGCCTTCTGCTATGAGGACATTCCCGACCGGCTGGATCCCTTTGATCGGGCTGCTTTCGCGGCCAATCCCATGGCCTTCTACGCGGTGTGTACCGACGCGGTCACGGGTCAGGCGATCTATCACCGCTGTCATGACGGCGGACGGGAGGATATGCTCTGGCTTCGTGCGTCGGCCAGTATGCCTCTGGCGTCCAGACCCGTGGAGGTGGACGGCCGTCTCCTGTTGGACGGCGGCATCGCTGATTCCATCCCCTTGCGGGCCTTCCAGGCCATGGGCTACGACCGCTGCATCGTCATTCTGACCCAGCCGGAGGGCTTCGTCAAGCGTCCTTATCGGTTGATGCCTGTGCTGCGGCTGGCCCTGCGCCGCTTTCCCAGGGTGGCGGAGGCTCTTCGTGACCGGCACCTGCGGTACAATCAGACCCTGGACTTCATCCGGGAGCAGGAGGAACTGGGCGCCTGCCTGGTGCTGCGGCCTCCCCATCCCCTTGATGTCGGGGCTGTGGAGCGCGACGCCGACGCCTTGCGCGCTGTTTATGAACTGGGCCGCACGCTTGCCCGGGAACGTCTGGAAGAAATCAAAGCCTTTTCCCAACACGCCAAAGGAGGATGAACCCCCATGAACGTTGTTGTCATGGATGCCCAGGGCGGCGGCATGGGCCGCATGCTGGTGGAAGCCCTGAAGAAGGCCCTGCCCGAGCAGCCCGTCATCGCGGTGGGCACCAACGCGCTGGCCACGGCGGCCATGCTCCGCGCCGGGGCCGATCAGGGAGCCACGGGGGAAAACGCCATCCGCGTCTGCGCCGGGCAGGCTGACCTGATTCTGGCCCCCATCGGGCTGGTGCTGTGCGACGCCATGCTGGGGGAGGTCACCGCCGCCATGGCCTGCGCCATCGGCAGCAGCCCCGCCCATAAAATCCTGATTCCCGTCAGCCGCTGCCAGGTCACGGTGGCCGGGGCCGTCAAGCAGACCCTGGCCGAAGCGGTGGACGCCGCCGTGGCGGAGGCCGTCAGCAGGGTACGGGGCGCATAGTATGATTCATAGGCTTTCCTTTTCGCTGCGCAAATGCGCTGAACATGATAAAACGCCGCTGCGGGAATCGTATCCGCAGCGGCGTTTCAGCCTGTCAAAAAAGTCCCGGGAGGTGTCGGAGGGCCCGCAGGCCCTCTGACTTTTGATCGAAAGCCAGCGAGCCCCTTCGGGGCGGTTAAACGGGGCGAAGCCCCTGTGCGGTGGCTTTCGTGCTTTTTCGTCAGAAAAAGCTTCCTTACACGAACGAACGGCCGGGAGAATGGCGCAGCCATTCGACCAGTGAGGGCGTGCAAGAAACTGGGGCGAAGCCCCTGCGTCAAAGTGGCATACGCCACTTTGACGACCTTACTCTTCCACCCGAATGACGCTCTCCAGCCGCGCGACCTCCGGGTTCAGGCGGCTCAGCGCCTTCTGCATGGCCTTCTCCGAGGCCGCGTGGGTGATAAAGATCAGCGGCACCCGCCCGCTTTCCACCGCGCCCTTCTGCATCATGGTGGCGATGGACACATTCTCCTTGGCCAGGCCGCCGGCGATTTCCGCCAGCACACCGGGGGTATCGCTGGCGGACAGGCGGATGAAGAAGCTGCTGTGCCAGTCGTCGGTGAAGGTCAGGCTGGCGTCCGCGTCGGCGGTGTTGGCAAAGGAGGGATGCACATGGGCGTCCACCGTGGCGGCATGGAGGATGTCCCCCACCACTGCGCTGGCCGTGGGCATGTCCCCCGCGCCGCGCCCCTGGAGCATCATTTCCTTGCAGGCGTGGCCGTAGAGGTACACCGCGTTGAAGCTGCCGTTCACCTGGGCCAGGGGGTGGCCCTCCCGGATGAAGGTGGGATGCACCCGCACCTCGATGGTATTGCCCTCCCGCTTGGCGATGGCCAGGAGCTTGAGCACATAGCCCATTTCCTTGCCCATGGCGATGTCCATGGCGGTCACATGGGTGATGCCCTCCCGGTACACCTTGCTGTACGGCACCCTCGCGTGGAAGGCCAGGGAGGCCATGATGGACAGCTTGTACGCCGCGTCCATGCCCTCCACGTCGTTGGCGGGATCGGGCTCCGCCAGGCCCAGGCGCTGGGCGTCAGCCAGCACGGCGGCATAATCCTCGCCGTGCTCATACATGCGGGAAAGAATGTAGTTGGTGGTGCCGTTGATGATGCCCATCAGCTGGCTGATACGGTTGGCCTGCAGGGGGCTCATCAGCGTGGAAATAATCGGGATCGCGCCGCAGACGCTGGCCTCATAATACAGCCCGGCGTGGTGCCGCTGCGCCTCCTCCTGAAGGCGGTGCCAGTTCAGCGCCACGGCCACCTTGTTGGCCGTCACCACGGTTTTGCCCTGGCGCAGCGCCGCCAGCAGATAATCCGTGGCGGGCTGCTCGCCGCCCATAAACTCCGCCACCAGCGTGATTTCCGGGTCCTCCAGAATGTCGGCAGGGTTGGTGGTCAGCACCTCCGGGTTCACCGAGCAGCTCCGGGCCTTGTCCAGGCTGCGCACCAGCACCTTCTTCACCCTGATGGCCACATGGTCGCGATGGGCGATTTCCGGCGCGAAGCCGTGCAGCAGCTCCCACACGCCGCCGCCCACGTTGCCGCAGCCCAGAAATCCGATCACTACTTCCTTCATTTGGCATCCCGTCCTTCCTGGTTGTTCCGTTCATAGATCAGCCGCAGGCCCTTGAGCGTCAGGAGGCCGTCCAGCTTGTCAATCACCTTGGACTCCTCGGCGATCATCACCGCCATGCCGCCCGTGGCCACCACCATGGCCTCCCTGCCCAGCTCCTGCTTTATCTTGCGCACAATGTTGCGCACCAATCCCACATAGCCATAATACATGCCGGACTGCAGGTTGGTCAGCGTCGTCCGCCCGATGACGCTTTCAGGCCGGGTGAGGGCGAAGCGCGGCAGCTTGGCCGTGCCTGTCACCAGCGCCTCGCTGGCCAGCTTGATGCCCGGACAGATGCAGCCGCCCAGGAAGGCGCCGCTCTCATCCACCACGCCGAAGGTGGTGGCGGTGCCGAAGTCAATGAAAATGCAGGGGCCGCCGTACTCCGCGTAGGCCGCCGCGGCGTTGGCGATGCGGTCGCTGCCCAGCTCCCGGGGATTCTCATAGCGGATGTTGACGCCCGTCTTCACCCCCGGCGCCACAAACATGGGCGTGAGGCCGAAGTAATTCTGGCACATGTGCTCGATGGTGAAATTGATGGTCGGCACCACGCTGGAAATGCACACGCCCTCCACCTTCGACGGGTCAACCCCCTCGTGCCTGAACAGGTTGATGAACAGGATGCCGTATTCATCGGAGGAGTACATCTTGTTGGTGGACACGCGCCAGTACTTGACCATTTCCTCCCCGTTGAACAGGGCGGTCTTGATGTTGGTATTGCCGATATCCAGGGTGAGGATCATGCCGGGAGCCTCCTTGACATAGGATGACGCCGCCCCGGCGGAAGGCCAAGGCGGCAGGGTGTCGGCCAAGCGAACAACGCCGCTTGATCGAGGAAAACGAAATTGGCGGTCAACCCTTGCTTCACTTGCGGACGCGCCACAGGGCGGTCAGCACGGGCGGACAGATGAGCGCGGCGGCAACGGCCTCGCAGGGGCCCGCGCCTCCGGCCGTCGCGCCGATGGCCGTCAGCACCGCCGTATTGTCAATGCCCAGGGTGGTATAAAACAGCAGCATCAGGCCCAGATACAGCACCGTGTTGGTCAGGGAACCGCAGGCGGAAGCCACCGCCGCGGCCACATGCTTCTGCTTGCCGCGCAGCAGATGATATACACCGGCGATGACCAGCGGCACGCACAGCCGGGGCAGGAAGGACATCACGGCCACCGCCAAGGGCGACGCGCCCATCAGTATACCCACCAGCAGCGAGGGGTGAAGCGTTGCTGAAAGAAAGCTGGTCGCGCCCAGGGCCAGACCCAGGATCAGGCCGTTTTTGACGCCCATGTAGATGGTGCCGATGGCCACCGGGATCACCAGCAGCGTCACGTTGCACCAGCCCAGAGGAATCATCCCCAGGGGCGTCTGTCCCAGCAGAAAAATCAGGGCGACAAACAGGGCCAGCAGGACAAAGTTGTTCAGTTGTTTCCGGGACATGGCAGTTACCTCCGTTCGGGTTCCGCAGGGATACCCGTCGATGAATTTCCGCCCTCCGCCAACCCACGGCCATCCGGCGCAAGCGCTGCCGGCAGCCGGTCAAGGGAGAACGGATGGTTTATTATACCTGGTTTTGGCAGGGTTGTAAAGCGATGCGCCCGCCGGAGCAGGCGGAAGAACAAAGAAAATGCCAAAAAGCAGGCGAATTCAGGCCATGGCGTCCGCCAGCCGCTGGATGGCCAGGATCAGCCCGGCATCCGCCTCCTCAAAGGGCAGGAAGGGCGTCCGGGGCACATAGGCGTTGCCCTCCAGGGTGACGCCCCACAGCACCCTGGCCCACATGCAGCCCAGGGCGTACCGGCCATACAGGTAATGCACATGGAAGCCGTCCCGGCAGACGGTACGCCTGCCGTCGGCAAAGGGCGGCGTCGCCCGAAGGCGCTGGAGCATTTCCCCGCTGGGTATCAGCGGCAGGCCGTGCTTGTCCGCCATGGCCCGGTAGGCATCCCGCACCCGGCGGAACATCTCCTGCTGATCCCGATGATAGCGCATGAAGTTCGGGTGGGTACTGTCCGCCTCATAGGCCCAGGTCTCATGGAGGTACACCTTCGCCTCCGTGGCCTCCCGACGCAGGTAATCCAGCATCAGTCCCAGGAAGGGCTCATAGGTGTCCTGCCAGCCGCTGTCATGGCTGGCCTGCTGGGTCACAATAGCATCCCAGCGGGTCTCCCGCAGGGCGTCTTCCACGGAAAGATACCGTGCAGTCTTCACGCCGTTGTGCTGAAACTGATATTCCCGGGCGTTGCTTTCGATGTTGCGCCAGTGCCGCTCCAGGGGGCAGCCGCCGATGTGCAGGTTCACCACCTGGTTCGGGATGCCCGCCGCCTCCCCGATCTGGTGCAGATAATAGGTGGCGTCCTCCGAAAAGCTGTTGCCGATGGCCAGCAAATGAAACATGATCTTCTTCCTTTCCGCGCCGCTTCACCCACGCGCCTACACAATCCTCGCCGTCAGGGTGATGAGCGTCACCACCGGGCTGTTGAAAACCCGTCCGCGCTGCCATGGGTAGTAATCCGACGCCCCCAGGCCCGGGCTGATGTACTGGGGCAGGCCGCTCAGGTAATCCAGGCCCTGGATCAGCCGATCCTCCGGGAACCAGCCGAATTCCGGCACATACAAAGCGCCCTTCCCCGGCAGCCGCCACTGACCGCCGCAATAATGCCCCGCCAGCACCAGGGAAGCGTGGCGCAGGCTGAAGACCTCCTCCTTGCCCTTCCACTGCAGCATGGTGGACACATAGTCCCGGGTGAGAGGCGTATGGGTCAGGGCCACCTGGATGTCCTTGGCGGTAATGGTCTTTTTGACCTCCCGGATGCGGCCGATGCGCTCCACCTGGTATTCCGCCACCCGCTTATAGGCCGCCTCGTCAAAGGTGAGGGCGTCCTTGGCGGCCAGAATGGCCAGCTGATCCCGGTAGGCGCTCTCCATGCCGTCAAGATCCAGGCTGTATAGGTATTCAGGGATGAAGTAGATGCTGCTCTTGCCCCGGGTGAAGCGTATGGGCTCATCCACCAGGGTCACGCCCGCGTCCTGAAGGCGCACGGCCCAGTCCGCGAAGACGGACAGGCTGCCGTGGGCGGAAGCGTCCAGCATGTCCGGGTCGCTGTCGCCGGGGATGTACATTTTGGGCGTACCCGCAGGCAGCAGCGCCACCAGATCCAGAAAGGGCTGGATGTCCCCCTTTTCCCCGATCATGTCGCCGGTGAACACCACGCAGGAATAGGCCTGCCCGGAAATGGCCGAAGCGATGGCGGCCTGCTTGTCCCCCAGCTCCCGGCCATGGAGGTCGCTGAAGTGCAGGATGGTCCAGTTTTCCAGCTCCTCAGGCAGGTTCTGCACGGTGATTTTCTGACGCGCGAAGACCACCTGATGGGTCATCACGAAATTGAACGTTACCGTTGCCGCCGCCATCAGCAGCAGGAGCACCCCCAGCCAGCGCAGGATGCCGCGCCGCCGTCCGCCTGGCCTTTCCGGGGCAAAAATGTACTGGTTCTTCCGCCGTCTGACCCTCATCGCATTCCCTCCGGCGTTTTCCTTGTTTTGGCAGCAGCTCGCGGCCATTGACTTTCCCTTTTATTATAAAGGCTTGTCCGGCGGATTGCAAGGCGCGCGACGCTCTTCCTGTGTAAATCTTCCCGCCACGTCCAAATTGTCCGGCGCTTCCGCCCAGAAAAGCCATCGTCATTCCCACCAAAAAGAAGGCCGAAATTTTTCAGCCCAGGCGGCACAAGGGATTGCGGTCATTGTCGGGTTATGACACGAAAAATGACCAGATGCTGTATTGACAACTGAGGGGAAAATCCCTATAATGGGCAATGCTGCGCAACCATCCAACCACAAGATATAGATGTTTGCGTTATAGTTACTACAAGCGCTGGCCATCTGTCCATTCCTTGTGACGGGCAGAAGCGCCGCGCTGTTCATAGCTTATCATATCAGGCAGGAGGAACCTTCATGAGCATCCAGTCCATCCGCAAGCGCGACGGCCGCACCGTAACCTTCGACCGGGATAAGATCGAGAACGCTATTTTCCGCGCCTTCCAGGCCTCCGGCAGCGCCAAGGGCCATGAGACGGCAGAGGGCCTCACCGACCGGGTCATGCAGGAGTTGGAGAACAACGAGACCATTTCCGGCGTGCCCACCGTGGAGCAGGTGCAGGACACCGTGGAGCGCGTGCTGATCGAGAAGGGCTTTGTTCGCTCTGCCAAGAGCTACATTCTCTACCGGGCCGAGCGCAGCCGCGTGCGCGAGATGAACACCCGCCTGATGAAGACCTTCGAGGATATCACCTTCAAGGACGCCATCGACTCCGACATCAAGCGCGAGAACGCCAACATCAACGGCGATACCGCCATGGGCTCCATGCTGAAGTTCGGCTCCGAGGGCGCGAAGCAGTTCTATGACATGTATGTGCTGGATCCCCGCTTCGCCACCGCCCACCGGGAGGGCGACATCCACATCCATGACCTGGACTTCTACACCCTCACCACCACCTGCTGCCAGATCGAGCTGACCAGCCTGTTCCAGAACGGCTTCTCCACGGGCCACGGCTACCTGCGGGAGCCCCAGGACATCTCCAGCTACGCGGCGCTGTGCTGCATCGCCATCCAGGCCAACCAGAACGATCAGCACGGCGGCCAGTCCGTGGTGGATTTCGACTACGGCATGGCCCCCGGCGTCAAGAAGACCTTCATCAAGCGTTACCGGCTGAACCTGGCCCGCGCCCTGGAGCTCCTGCTGGGCGACGAGGCCGCCGAGGAAACCGCCGCCGCCATCGAACAGCAGCTGAAGGATCGCGGCCTCCTGCCCACGCTGTCCGAGAACGCGGAGCATCGCGCCGCCCTGCGGGCCCTGCTGACCGAGAAGACCGACGAGGCCATGGCCGACCGCATCCTGGACTTCGCCCAGAGCCACGCCGCCAAGGAAACCGACAAGGCCACCTTCCAGGCCATGGAGGCCCTGGTGCACAACCTCAACACCATGAACAGCCGCGCCGGCGCGCAGGTGCCCTTCTCCTCCATCAACTACGGCATGGACACCTCGCCTGAGGGCCGCCTGGTGGTCAAGAATGTGCTCCACGCCACGGAAGCCGGCCTGGGCGGCGGCGAGACGCCGATTTTCCCCATCCAGATTTTCCGCGTCAAGGAGGGCGTCTCCTTCAACCCCGGCGACCCCAACTATGACCTGTACCGCCTGGCTATCCGCACCAGCGCCAAGCGCCTTTTCCCCAACTTCTCCTTCGTGGACGCGCCCTTCAACCTGCAGTATTACAAGCCCGGCCATCCCGAGACGGAGATTGCCTACATGGGCTGCCGCACCCGCGTGATGGGCAACGTTTATGATCCCACCCGCGAGGTCGCTCCCCGCCGCGGCAACCTGTCCTTCACCTCCATCAATCTGCCTCGCATCGCCATCAAGGCCAACGGCGACGTGCAGTGGTTCTTTGAGGAGCTGGAGCGCAAGATGCAGCTTGTTACCGAGCAGCTGGACGAGCGTCTGGCCATCATCAGCAAAAAGAAGGTGCGCAACTTCCCCTTTCTGATGGGCGAGGGCGTCTGGATTGACTCCGAGGATCTGGACTGGAACGACTCCGTGGCGGAGGTGCTCAAGCACGGCACGCTGACCATCGGCTTCATCGGCCTGGCGGAGGCGCTGAAGGCCCTGCGCGGCGCGCACCATGGCGAGAGCGAGGAAAGTCAGAACCTGGGCCTGGAAATCATCAGCGCCATGCGGGCCTACACCGACCGTCTGTCGAAGGAGCGCGGGCTGAACTACAGCCTTATCGCCACCCCCGCCGAGGGCCTGTCCGGCCGCTTCATCCGCCTGGACAAGGAGCGCTTCGGCATCATCCCCGGCGTTACCGACCGCGATTACTACACCAACTCCTTCCATGTGCCGGTGTACTACCCCTGTTCCGCCTTCCACAAGCTGGCCACCGAGGCGCCCTACCATGCCCTCACCAACGGCGGTCACATCTCCTATGTAGAAATGGACGGCGATCCCCTGCAAAATCTGGACGCCTTTGAGAAGATCGTCCGCTTCATGCACGATCAGGGCATCGGCTACGGCTCCATCAATCACCCCGTTGACCGCGACCCTGTGTGCGGCTACAACGGCATCATCGGCGACGAGTGCCCCTGCTGCCACCGCACCGAGAGCGGCAGGCCCTTCGAGCGCATCCGCCGCATCACCGGCTACCTGGTGGGCACCCTGGATCGCTTCAACAACGCCAAGCGCGCCGAGGAGCATGACCGCGTGAAGCATGGCGTCGACGCGGAAGGCTGAACCTGACAGCATCACACAAGGCGCGGCCAACACCACCAGGCCGCGCCTTTCCTGCGCACGCGCACCATCAAGGAGGAAACGCCATGGACATCCGCATTGCCGGCACGGTCGATGATTCCATCGTTGACGGGCCGGGCTACCGCTACACCGTCTTCACCCAGGGCTGCCCCCACCACTGCCCCGGGTGCCACAATCCTCAAAGCCACGACTTCGCCGGCGGCCGCGTGGTGGACACGGAGGCCATCCTGCGGCAGATTCGGGAAAACCCCATCCTGGACGGCATCACCCTTTCCGGCGGCGAGCCCTTCTGCCAGCCGGAAGCCTGCCGCGTCCTGGCGGAAGCCGCCCATGCCCGGGGGCTGAATGTCTGGTGCTATACCGGCTACACCTATGACGCCCTGATGGCGGAGGGCGACCCGGCCCGGCTGGCCCTCCTGGAGGCCATCGACGTGCTGGTGGACGGCCCCTTCATCCAGAGCCAGAAGAGCCTGGAATTGAAGTTCTGCGGCAGCCGAAACCAGCGCCTGATCGACATGAAGCAGACTCGCGCCCAGGGAAGCGTCGTCTTGTGGCAGACCCCCACCTGGGATGTGGAGTAAAGAGGCTCCGCAAGGCTCCCCGTGGATATCCGGCAATGTCGCCCGCCCAAGGCTGCGAGCCTGTATGGCGCTGCTTCCTCCACGAAGAAAGGCTTTTTACGGATGAATCAATAAACCCGGCTGTACATGGGATTGGTACCGTTGACTGCATCGGTATCCTTCCTATGTACAACCGGGTGTTTTATTTGCGTTTATTCGCCCTGAGGCATAGCTAAAGGGCCGCTCTCACCTGGAATAGACCCCCGTGGTAATCTCCGTCACATACGCATTCCTGAAGGGCAGGCCGTCATCCGCCATGGCGATGGCCACCGCCGCCTGGTTATCATAGGGCACGGAAAGGATGGACATCATCAGCGGGGCGGGCACGCCGCTGTCTCTCTCGCCTTCCAGCAACAGGGCATGGGCCCGGGGAACTCCCATGCTGTTGCCCACGCTGCCGGTGTTCACCAGGTAGCCCTCCTGGAGTGTGCGCAGGAAGGGCCGATGGCTGTCCGCGAAGATCACCCCGCCAAAGTCCCCCCGCTCCGTATGGAAGGCCGCGCCCAGCTTGCGCTTGTCATCCTGCACCACCATCAGCTCCGTCACCGGGCGGCCATGGAACAGCCTGAACCGCACGCCGCTGACCGTGACCTCCGCTTCCCTGGGAAGGCCATTCAGCCATGCCATGCGCTCCGGGCCCAGCTGATCCCAGTAGTAGCCGTCCGCCGGGAACTGCTTGCCGCCGATGCCGTAGTCCCAGTTGCCGCCGACGCAAAGGGTGCAGTGCTGGCGCACCCAATCGCAGGTCTGGGCGTTGCTGGGGCCCTTGCCCACGGCATCCCCCAGGAACCAGATTTCCTCCACCCCCAGACCGTCCAGGGCCTGGCTGATGGCCTGGGTGGCGGGCCAGTTGCCGTGCAGATCAGCCACCAGTGCGATGCGCATGGGCTTGTCCTCCTGTCAATGGCGGTAGGTCATGGTGTCGGGGGTGCAGGCGTCCAGCACGGTCAGGTAAGCCTTGGCCTCCGCCCGGGCGCCGGGCAGATCATGCTCCAGATAATTCCCGCATTCCACCCGGGCCGCGCCGGGAATGTCGCCCTCAAAAGCCGCCGCGAAGGCAAAGGCCTCCCGGGTCAGGCAGATGGCGTCCGCCTTGGACACGCTGTCCCGAAGGATCAGGTAGAAGCCCGTGCGGCAGCCCATGGGGCCGAAGTACACCACGCTGTCCGACCAAGGCGAGGAGCGGACAAAGGTCGCGATCAGGTGCTCCAGGGTATGCAGGAGCTTTTGCGCCAGATAATCCCCCTGATTGGGATACTTCATCCGCAGGTCATAGGTCACGCAGTCGCCGTCCACCCGGGAGACATACATGCCCGGCGTCAGCAGGTCGTGGTTGATGGCGAAGGACGCGATTTTACGCAGCATAGGGATTTCCTCCTTGCCTCAGGCAATTTGCTCCCCCGCCGGATACAGCCGATGGCGGAGCTTTTTCATGATGTGGAAGTAGCAGGGGAACAGGAAGGCGTCCGCGAAAAGCCAGGCCGTCGGATTGGCCCAGCAGGCGGCGTCAAAGCCGAAGACGGGCACCAGGCACACCGCCACCAGGGTGCGGGCGAACATTTCCGCAACACCGGCAAACATGGCGACCCGGGTGAACCCCATGCCCTGGATGGCGAAGCGCACCAGATTCACGAACAGCAGCGGAATGTACATCGCGCCGTTGACCGCCATGAACTGATACGCCCGGCTGATAACCTGGTCGTCAGCGGCATCCACAAACAGGCTGACGATGGCCCGGCCCAGCAGCAGAATCACCAGGAAAGCCGCCACCGAATAAATCATACCAATAATGCCCGCGGATTTCAAGCCCTGATGGATACGATCCAGCTTTTTTGCGCCTCTGTTCTGCCCCGCGAAGGTGGCGATGGTGGTGGCCAGGGCATCGTAAACACAGGTAAACAGCTGGCTGACCTTGCCGCCCGCGGCCACAGCGGCCACCGACACCGTGCCCAGGCTGTTCACCGCCGTCTGCACCACCACAGAACCAATGGCCGTGATGGAATACTGCAGCCCCATGGGAATGCCCATGTTCATCAGCCGGGCCGCATAGGCAGGGCGGAAGGCGCGGTCGCCGGGACGCATCCGCAGGATGGGAAAGCGCTTCATCAGCACCAGTAGGCAACCCGCGCCGGCGAAGAGCTGGCTGACCACCGTGGCAACGGCCGCGCCCCGGACGCCCATGCGGCACCAGAGGATCAGCGCCAGGTCAAGGGCGATGTTCACCAGGGACGCCATAGCCAGGAAGTACACCGGGGTCTTGCTGTCCCCCAGGGAACGCATGACGCCGCTGCTCATGTTGTACAGAACCGTCACCGGGATGGCCATAAAAATCAGCCGAAGATAGCTGACGGCGTCCTCCATGATGTCCTGGGGCGTGTTGGTCAGCCGCAGGAGCGCGGGGCACAGCAGCGAAAAGGTCATCGCCATCACCACGGCAATGCCCGCGCCCACATACACGCAGTGGGCCACGCAGCGCCGCAGATCCTCCTCGTCCTTCGCGCCGAAGGCCTGGGCCACAGGAATGGCACAGCCCGAGCAGATACCCATGCAGAAGCCCAGGATCAGAAAATTCAGCGAGCCTGTGGAACCCACCGCCGCCAGTGCCTCTGAGCCCAGATAGCGGCCCACGATGGCTGTATCCACAAAGCTGTACAGCTGCTGAAACACAATGCCGAACAGCAGTGGCGCGGTAAACTGCAGCACCAGCCGCATGGGACTTCCGGCTGTCAGATCCTTCACGGTGGATCGCGCCATCGCATGGTCGCTCCTTTGTATCGCCGCGTATAGCGGCTTGCTTGCGCTATCATTTTGCCACGGCGAAACCCTTCGCGCAAGAGGGAAATATGGCGCGTATTGCACCAGAAAGGCAGGGCGGCATCCGCGAAGCCATCAGAAAAGCCGCCGCACAAACGCATTGGTTCATGCGGCGGCTCTGCTTCGTTTGGAAACGCCCTGTCCTTACTTGTGGCCGTTGGGCGCGTTCTTCCAGGCGTAATCAATGGCTTCCGCATGGTAAGAATCCACCTTGTTTCCGCCATGGGTTTTGGAATTGGTAAAGTGGATACACACCTGGCCCTTGAAGTTATTCGTCGCGATGGTGTCACCATCAGGATAGTTATGCGGCACGCCATACAGCGAGCAGGCAAACGTCCGATTGCCGATGGTCACCAGGCAGGGACGGCGCTGCCACATATTCTTCTTGGCGATGTCGTCAGGGTCGCTGACGCCGTAGATCCGGCACAGCCGCGCGCTGTCCGCCGCCGTCAGCGGCTCCACGTCAGCGTGGCTGCCGCCGGCCCAGCGGTGCGCCCACCAGACAATGCCCGTCTTCACGTCGTACACCTTATAATTGGAGCCTTTGGCCCACAGCGTCTGAATGCCGCCGGTGTACCAGTCAATCTTTTCCGCCTTGTACAGCACCATATCCAGGTTATTGACATTGCCCGTACCGATGGGCACCGTGCCGTACAGCGCGTGCTGCGTCTTGGAGCCGGCAATGCCGTCAACCTCCAGGCCCTTGGCCTGCTGGAAGGCCTTCACGGCGGTTTCCACCGCCGAGGTGTAGGAGCTGGTGATGGCCCCGGTGTAGAAGCCCTGAATCTTCAGCTCCGTGGTCAGGTTCTTCACCGCGTCGCCCTTGGAGCCGCGGCGGAGCGTGGAATAGGAAGCCTCCTGGCCGGAGCTGGGGCCCGTGGTCACAATGGGCGTGCTGGGCAGCGGCATAGCGCCGCCATTAGCATCGCTGATCGTCACACAGTCGCCGCGCAGATAGCCATAGCCCAGGGAGGTCGAGACATAGTACCAGGTGTAGCGTCCGGCGGTGACGGGCTCGCGGGTATAGGGCACCACCACGCCCTTGTCAATCCGGCCCAGAATATTGGCGCCGTTGGCCGTGGCCCGCAGGTTGACGCCGCCGGTCGTGGTCTTCACATAGCCCAGAACAACTTCCTTCTGCGGCGTGTTCGCGGGCTTGGACGCCAGGTAAGCCTGATACTCCGCGTCGGTCATGACCTTCGCGCAGGAGCCCAGCACCCAGACTTCCGCATTGTTGTACACCACGCGATACCAGAGGCTGCCGCCCACGGTGCTCTGCGTATTGTAAGCCAGCACTGTACCCTTGGGCACCGTGCCAACGGAAGCGGCGTCCTTGGACGCGGAGGCCCGCAGGTTCACGCTGTCCTCGATGGTCTGCACATACATCACGGTGGCGGCGGGCGGCGTCACAATGCCGCTGCTGCTGCCGGGCACGCCGTTGCCGGCCAGGTAGCTCTGCTCCTGCTCCGCGGACAGCTTGAAGCTGTGATCGCCGCGGACATAGCCGCTCAGCCTGCCCGCAGAAATAGGATACCAGGTATAGCCCTTATGCGCTACGCTGTTGCCCGTCATCTGCCAAACGGTGTTCTTGTCCACCTGGCCGATGCTGTCCCCGCCGGGCGATTTGCGCACATTCACGTTGTCGGACTTAATCATCACATAGCCGTACTTGGACAGACTGGGCGCGTTGGTGACGGTGGTGGCGGGCGGCAAGGTGGTATCCGGCGCGCCGCCGGTGGCGCTGCACTGCACCACACAGTCTCCGCGCAGGTAGCCCGTCAGGCCCGACGCTGTGCGGACATGATACCAATCATACTTGCCGCTGCGGACGGGATTGCTCAGCAAAGGCAGCACCAGGCCCTTGTCCAGCTGCGTCTGGGAGGAACCGGCGGGCTTGGCACGCAGGTTCACATTGGTAGCCGTAGTTTTGACAAAGCCAATGGTGCTGGGCGTGGTGGGAGTGCCGGGCGCGGGGGTCACGGTGGGCTGGGGAGTCACCGCCGTGGTGGGCCCACCCGTCTGGGAGCAGGGCTGCACACAGTCGGCCCGCACATAGCCGCGGATCTGATCCACCTGTACCAGATACCAATTGTAGCCGCCGCTGCTGATCGGATAAGCAAGCTGACTTATCACAACGCCGCGCTTGATCTGCGTGACGCTGCTGCCGCCAGGCTGAAGGCGGAGATTCACCCCAGCCTTGACCGTAATCAGGTAG
Organism: uncultured Christensenellales bacterium; assembly: GCA_965646445.1. Lineage (GTDB taxonomy): Bacteria > Bacillota > Clostridia > Christensenellales > Aristaeellaceae > UBA11524. The sequence goes on from CBFFZW010000039.1 coordinate 25,106, forward strand.
CTGTCCGACGTGACAGGCGCAGGCGTGGCCGTGGCTGCCGTGCTGCCCGTCACGGTAATGAAGGGCGCCTGGATATAGCCCACTCGTCCATTGTACCGCACGCAGTACCAGTGCTTGCTGTCGATCACCGCAGGGGTGGAAACGATCTCCACATAGGTGCCGCGATCCAGGCGGTACATGACCTCGCCGCCCTCGCTCTCCCGGAAGTTGACGCCTCCGGCATTGACCTGGCCCGTCAGCATACTGCCGGCAGGAGGCGGTGTGACCACCGTGCTTCCCGAGCCGCCGGTTATATCCGTAGGCGTGCTGACGGTGCTGTTCCACTTGCCCTGCACGGGGTTCTTCTCCCACAGGGCCGTCTCCTCCGCCGTCAGGGGCGTGAAGTAATCCGCCAGGATATATCCAATATAGGTATGATCCTTGTTGGGATTGGGATGGTGCGATTCGACCTTGTACCAGCTCTTCCCCTTGGAGGTGGTGGTATCCAGAATCTCGCACACAAAGCCCGCTTCCAGCTTGAACCAGTAGTCCTCATCCGTGCTGGGCTGCTTGCGGACGCGCACGGTCGCCGTGGTCTTGCCGTATGTGCCTGCGGCACGTGCCTCCCGTGTCAGCACCTGCGCCGGCAGCATGGACAGCATCAGCGCCAGTGCGGCCATCGCGGCCATGAGCCTTTTCCAACCCTGCGTCATGATCGTTTCACCTCAGTCTTCATTCGCGGATCAGCGCATCTGCCCGCGCATATTCCGATGAATACATTCTATTACAGAAATATTACAGTGTCAAGAACCTTTCCTTAACAAGCCAACATTTTTACAGGGATTTGCCAGCCCTGGGCCATGCCGAAGGCGCTGCTGGCCGCTGACAGCCCAGATTTTGCCTCAGTCATCCTCCACCCGGAAGGAATCCGAGGGATCCAGCGTCACCGTGGGCAGGGGAAGCGCCGTGTCCTCCGGCGGTACATCCGTGGCCATCGGCAGGGGAAGCGCGGCCTCCGGCGTGGCCAGGGGCGCGGGGGTGGAGGTGGGCATCATCGTCGCGGTAGGCGCGGGCGACGGCGTGGGCGGCAGGCTGGGCGTCACCGCGGACAGGGTATACGCGTTATTCCGCTTCAGCCGGATGATGGTGTTCCCGCCGTCGCGGATGTCACGCAGGGTGAGGCTGTCCTGGTCGATGGCCGACACCTTGTGGGTCAGGAACAGCGCATCGGGCGCCATGCCGGTCTCCATGGCGTAGGTATCCACCGCGAAGTACAGCGGCTCGCCGTTCAGGCTGCAGGTGCCGTCGGGCAGGAAGGTATAGGTTTCACCCTGGGCGCCCTGCCACTGCCCCAGGATCAGGTAGCAGCTGCGGCCCAGCACGTCATCCACATTGCGATAGCCCGGAATCAGCTGGTAGAAGGGCAGCGCCGCGTAGGGCCGCTTGGCCGCGTACAGCCGGGAAGCCTCCTGATAGCAGGCTTCCTTCAGCTGGCTGTTCAGCCCGGCGTATTTGTCCGGAAGATTCGTCAAATCCGTCTGCAGCAGGATGGCCGCGGCCAGGGCGTACTGCTTGCCGTCCATGGCCGCCTGGACGTTCTCCTGGGTGAAGGCGTAGCGGTTGTCGTAAATGGCCTCGGCCCGCTTCGCCGCCTCCTCGTGACCCGGAATCAGCTGGTAGTAAGCCACGGCCTCATCAGGCCTTCCTGCCGTTTCGGCCTCCTGGCCGAGGGCGAAATACAGCGCCTCCGCCTGCTCCCCGGCGTCCTCATAGCCGCCAAGATCAGCAAAGAGCGCAGCAGCCTCCGCCTTGTCCCCGGCATCCCGCACAGCGCAGGCCTTGCGATAGCCGCACAGGGCCAGCTTGTCCTGGGCGTCGGCATAGCGGCCCAGGCCCTCGAACAGAGCACGAGCGTCGTCGTAGGATCCGGCTTCCAGCAGCGCGTTGGCCTGACCGTAGGAAGCCTCCTTCAGCTTCGCGCCGCTGTCCCGGAAGTCGCCCAGCTCCGTGAAAATCCCCATGGCCTCCCGGTAATCCCCCGACGCGATCTTCGCCGCGCCCAGCTGATAGCGGGTCTGACGGATCTGGCTCGCGGTATCCTCGTAATCCCCCAGGAGGGCGTACTGATCCAGCGCCCCCTGATAATCGCCCTGCTCCCGCAGCGCCTCCGCCAGACGGTAGCGTGCCTTCCGCAGCTCCCTGGCGCTGTCCCGGTAATCGGTCAGCTGGCTGTACCCGTCCACCGCCGCCTGATAGTCTCCCCGGCTGTACGCCGCCTGGGCCGGACGGTAGATCGCTTCCAGCCGCAGGGTAGCCACGTCCTCGTAATCCTCGGGCAGGGTTTCCAGCAGCGTCCGGGCGCGAATGTACTCCGTGTCCCGCAGCGCGTCGGAGGCCAGCTTATAGGTACACTGCCGACCCTTGCTCTCGGCGTCCCGGTAGTCCGGGATTTTGGCGAAAAGCTCCGCCGCCAGCACATGATCGCCGGCAATCATCGCCGCGTCCGCCGCCTGATAGAGGCAGTCGCTGGCCAGCTCCCCGGCGTCCTCATAGGCGTCGGCCCGCAGGAAATGCTCGGCGGCCTCCTGGTAGCTGCCCGCGGCCCGAAGCTGCGCGCCCTTGCCGTATTCCGCCTGACGCACCAGCGCGTCCGCGTCCTTGTAGCCGGAAACCCGCGCCAGCTCGGTGAGGGCGGTATCCCATTCGGAAGCCGCGAGGGCCTCCTTCGCCGGGAGATAGATCGCCTCCCGGGCCTGATCGGCGCTGTCGCCGTAGTCGCCCAGGGCTGTGAAGGCCTCATAGGCCTCGGTATAGCGGCCCTCCGCCAGCAGCCCGGCGGCCGTCCGATAATCGCAGGCCTGCACCTGCGTCTGGCTCTGCTGATAATCCCCCAGGGCCACATAGAGCGCCCGGGCCTCGTCCATCCTTCCGTCTTCCAGCATTAGTCCGGCCAGACGGTAATCCGCCGACCGCACAAGCTCGGCGGCGTCCTCGTAATCCCCCAGCTCGGCCAGCGCGGCGCGAAGCTCTATCAGCTCGGCCTCATCCGCCGTGTCCAGCCGCGCCTGTGCGTCCAGATAGCGGCAGCGCACCACGGAGGCCTCGGCATCCCCATAGCTGCCCATGGCGGCAAAGGCCGTGATGGCCTCCTGATAGCTGCCCGCCTCCATCCAGTCCACCGCCTGCCGGTAGCGCAGGTAGGGCACCAGGTGGAAGACGGCGCCATACGCCGCGGCGGCGCACACCACAGCGGCGGAGGTTCCGATGATGACGCGGCGGCGGCGGCGCTTCTTGGCCTCATATTCCTTTTCCCGCTGGGCCTGAAGGCGGGAAGCATCCTCCCGGGCCGCCTTGGCCTTCAGGGACAGCTGCCGCTCCCGCAGCTCCGTGGCATGGGTCACCGCCTCCCGGGTCAGGTTGGCGAAGACCTCCGTGCGGTTGCGGTGGCAGCGGATGCAGATGCGGCTGCCGCTCTGGTTGGGGCGGCCGCACACGCACATCCACAGCCCCTCCTGCTCCTCGGGATAGCCCACCGCGTCCTTGCCGGCAATGAACCGCAGGCTTTCCAGGGCGGGGCTGTTGGGCAGGGCGTTGGGCTGATACTCGGTCAGGGGCGTTTTGTCCCGCCGCCACACGCTGTTGTCATCGAACCAGATTTTTTCCACAACAACCTCGGCAGCCATCCCGGGCGCGCCTTCCGGCAGGGGGAAGGCCACCGCGAAGGGCTTCTCCGGCAGGCCGTGAAGGTCGTGGAAGCGCTGCACCCTCCGGGCCAGCTCCTCGCCGGAGGGCATTGAAAGCACCAATGCCGCCTCCACGGACACGATCAGCTTATCCGACAGGTTATACAGCGTTACATCGCAGACTCGCTCCTCCGCCTTGGGCATTTGAACTTGCCAGCATTCCGCCGGGCAGATCAGGTCAATCCTCAAGGGGGCACCTCCTCTGTGCTTCGGCAGCACGGCTGAACCGCCCTGCCGGGATATGGCTCACGCTTGGTTGTCCTTAGTCGTTGATGTAGATCAGCACCTCGCTGAGGTACATCTGGTCAAAGGTCATATAGAGCACGACCTCGCGGCCGTCCGCCAGGCGCAGACCATAGCGCAGGGTGGCGGAAGCGTCGTCGCCGTAATTCGCCACGCCCCAGGCCGCCTGGCCTTCCGCGCCGTAGAGGGTTTCGGTGGACACGCCGTCAAAAACGCCCTCACTGTGGCGGAAGCGGGTCAGCACGCTGGAAAAGCTGTCGCCGATGCGCACCGCCCGCGGGCCCTCCATGCCGTCGGTATCAATGGACATCAGGTCGATGACGGGGTTCTGCTTCTGCCCGTCGTAGATGAAGCTGACCTCGCAGTTGGCAAACTGCATCGTGCGGACATATTCGCCGTTGTCGTCGTCCATCCAGTCGTCCTCCAGGCAGGCGCCCAGGCTGGCCCCGGCGTTATCGGGGGTCAGGGACAGGAAATCCATGCCGGCGAAAATCAGATCGTCGGCGTCAAAGGCATCCAGATCCGTACCGATCACGCTGGCGGGCACCTGCACATAGTCCGAGGCGTCCAGCACCTGCTTGACGGCGTACACGCTGTCCAGCACGTCATCACCGCTGACCCGGCTGTCCAGTCCATAGGCGCGGATGGCCGCCACCAGGTTATCCTGGAGGGTGTAGATCAGCCCCGCGTCGGTATAGCCGTCGGCGCCCGTGGCCGCCTGCTCCTGCACCGCGTACTGAATGGCCATCAGCCGCTGGCCGTCCCGCTGCACCCAGGCCCAGGCCGCGCCGGTGGGCATCATGTCGCTCAGGTACAAAACGGCGAAGCCCCGGTCGCCCACCAGGCTCTCGTTTTCATTGTAGAAGGCGGAAAGCACCTCCGCGGGCTGCATATCCACATGGGTGCCCCGGGGGCCTTCCTCCATGGCGTCGGTTACCACCAGGTTGCGCACCACGCTGTCCTCGCTCATCACCGGCGAATCCATGTACAGGGTGGCAAAATCATAAATGAAGGCATACCCGTCCTCGGAGAAGGCCGCCGGATCATTGGGATTGTTGAGCGGCTGGGTCTGCAATGCCCGGGCCTTGTAGCCCTCCACCCATGTTTCCAACTCGTCCATGGTCAGCGCGTCGCCGGTCTGGTCTTGGGCCGGGGCATCCACGCCTTCCGCCAGGGCGGACAGGCTGAACAGGATCATCGTCAGGGCCATCAGCAGGCTTATCATTCGCTTGAACATAGCAAACTCCTTCATGTCATTGCAGGGCCGTGCCGTGCATATTATGAACCAACTCTATTGTACCGCAAAACGCCGCCGGTGTACAGGGGCGGTTTCAGCAAAGGTTGTAAATTTACGATGCCCTGGAAAAGAGGACCAGCCTTCGGCCCGAGAAGCCAGCGCCTTCCATGGCGACCCTCCCATCATGTGGTATTTGGCACATTTCCCGGCCTTCCTTGGTAAAATCTATCAGCAATACAGCCTCCCCCTGCCCCGTTGGATGGGTGTAGGCGGTCAGGAAAGAGCCGCCCGCAGCAAGCAAAGGAGGAAGATACCCATGAAGCACACGACCCTGAAGCGGCTGGCTGGTCTGACCACCGCCGCCGCGCTGTCCCTCACCCCCATGCTGTCCCTGGCGGACGCGGCCCAGAGCGCCCTGGTCAAGGGCGGCGCGCTGAACCTGCGCGAGACCGCTTCCCTGGACGCGAAGGTTCTGGGCCAGTACCCCACCGGCACCCTGGTGGAAATCGTCGAAAAGGGCGATGAATGGCACAAGGTCAATGTGGGCGGCAAGACCGGCTACATGATGGCCAAGTACCTCAACACCGACACGACGGGCTCCGCCGGCACCGCCACCATTCGCACCAACACCGGCATCGGCCTGAACCTGCGTGAAGCTCCCAGTCTCTCCGGCAAGATCATCACCAGCTTCAAGCCCGGCACCAAGGTCAACGTCATCCAGAAGGGCGCGGCCTGGAGCCGCGTCACGGTGGACGGCCAGGAAGGCTTCATGTCCACCCAGTACCTGAACTTCGGCACCACCGCCCCCAAGCCTGACGAGACCAAGCCCGTCACCGGCAAGGTGGCCATTGTCAACAACCCCAAGGCGACCCAGGTGCTGAACCTGCGCGCCGAGGCTTCCCTGGACGCCAAGGTGCTGGCCTACTACCGTAACGGCGTGAAGGTCACCGTCCTGGGCGGCAACAAGACCTGGTACAAGGTGCAGGTGGAGGACGGCAAGGTGGGCTATATGATGGCCAAGTTCCTCAAGACCACCGATGAGACCGCCGAAACCAAGCCCTACACCGCCACCCTCATCAACGTCAACGGCGGCAAGATCGTCAACTTCCGCAAGGAGCCCAGCCTGAAGGCCCAGATCATCCGCACCGTGCCCGTGGGCACCAAGGTGACGGTTCTGGAGCATGGCCGCGACTGGTGCAAGGTGGATGTGGACGGCACCGAGGGCTATATCTCCACCTGGTTCATGACCTGGTAAGGCGACGCCATCAAGGACAACTGCATCATATTGAACGAAAGAAACATCCCATTGATCCCCGCGCCCCCATCTCCCTTCGGCGGCGCGGGGAAAATTTTTTTTGCCCAGATGGAAAGTTAGCTTGACATTTATTCTCCGCTGTGTTATCATTCGGTCATGGAAAGCAAACTTTCCATCAAAAAGGAGGTGACCCCATGCGAAACCGCCTGGAGGCCTTGCGCCGTGAGCGCGGCATTCGCCAGGAGGAGCTGGCCGAGGCCATGGAGGTTTCCCGCCAGACCATCGGTTCCCTGGAGCGCGGGCGGTACAACCCGTCCATTCTGCTGGCCTTCAAGCTGGCGCGGTATTTCGGCTGTGCCATTGAGGACATTTTTCTGTATGACGACGAGGAGGCGGAACCATGAAAAAATCTACCTTATATACGGGCATGGCCTATATCGGTGTGGGCATGCTGTGCCTGGCGCTGGCCATCTGGACGGAAACCCGGCTGGACGGCCTCCTGTGGGGCCTGGCCGGCGCGGGCGTGGCTCCCGGCATCAGGATGATCTGGATGTACCGCCACTGGACGCGGCCTGAGCATCAGGCGGAATACGCCCAGCGTCAGCAGGCGCAGCGCATCGCCCAGAAGGACGAGCGGCTGACCATGCTGCGGGATCGCAGCGGCCGCGCGGCCTACCAGCTGATGATTGGTCTGTACTGCGTGCTGATGCTGATCTTTTCCGTCTGCTCCATGCTGGGCTGGTGGATGCCCTTTGCCCGCTCCGCCGTGCTGCTGCTGGCCGCGCTTCTGATCGTTCAGGTAGCGACGTGGTGGGTTGTCTTCGCCCGGCTGGTGAGCAGGGAATAGCGCACCGCAGGCCTTGACCTCCGGCGCTTTCCCCGACAGAAGCGACGCCCCCGCACAGCCAGACAGGCCATGCGGGGGCGCTTCATATGCCATTAGGGATCAAGCGTTACTCGGCCACCGGGGGCTGATACTCCTCGCCCTCCGCCGTGTAAACCAGTTCGGCGCTGTCCAGCCAGGCCTTCATGGTGCTGTTGAACAGCTCGCCCTCCTTGGTCGCCAGCAGGGCCTCGCGCAGGGAGGTCTTGATCTCATCGGTCATTTCGATGGGGCCGGAGGGGACATCCCTGGTGTACTGGACAATGTGCACGCCATAGCTGCCCACGACGGGCTCGGCCACATCGCCCACGTTGTCCACGGAGAAGGCCGCCTGCACAAAGGCGGGATCCCACATGATGCTGTCCATGTGCACGGCATAGCCCTCGGACTTGTTGGGCTCCTGCGTCATGCCCGGATCGGTGCCGTACTCCGCCACCAGATCAGCGAAGGCCACGCCGTCAGCCAGCTTGGCGTTGATTTCCGCGATGGTATCGGCCACGGAATCGAGGATCGCCTGATAGGCGGCGTCTACCTGCTCCTGGGTCACAGGCTCGGCCACATCCGTGGGAGAAGCGGCGTCCGTGGGCGTCGCGGCGTCTTCCTCGTCCTCTTGCTGCTCCTCCAGCTTGGCCACCAGGTTCTGATAGTTGGTCAGCAGCTCCTGATCCACCTTGAGCAGAATGTGGGTGATGCCGCGATAGCCGGCGGGCTGGTAATAGGAGGTCTGACCATAATAGCCGGTCATGTACTCATAGGTGGCGATGTCCTCGCCATAGGCGGCCTCGTCCTGCTTGGCCTGCTCGTTGAAGGCCTCGACGATCTCCTCGTCGGTCACCTCAACGCCCTTGACCATTTCGGCTTCCACCCTGTCCAGCACGACGTTCTCCAGGGTGCCCTCCAGCAGGTAGGCCTCGGTGACGCCGTTGGATTCCAGGTCAGCGATGATGCTCACCCGGGCAGCGGCCTTCTCCTCGTCGGTGGCGCTGCTGCTCAGGCCGCCGTAGTACAGCACATACTGATCCACCATGTTGTTCCAGTTTTCGGAAACTTCCTTCTCGATCTCGGCCTTTTCTTCGTCCGTGATGGTATCCAGGCCCAACTCAACGGCCTTCTGCTCCAACATGTTCAGCTGAAGGGCATACTGCATAGCCAGCTGATAGAGGCTCTTTTTCATCTCGGGGGAGCTGAAGTCATAGCCGTACTGAGCATAATTGTACATCAGGTTCTGAGCGATCTCATCCACGTCCTGATAAGTGACGCCCTGACCGTTCAGGTTCGCCAGCACGGTTTCAGGCGCAAGGGTGGACGCGGCGCTGGGCTCGTCCGTGGCCAGGGGCACATCCGTGGCTTCCGGCGCGTCGGTGGCCTCAGGCGCATCCGTCGCCTCGGGAGCTTCCGTCGTCTCGGGAGCGTCGGTGGTCTCAGGGACATCCGTGGGCGCTTCAGTGGGCGCCTCGGTGGCCGCGGGGACAGGGGTCGCGGTGGCGGTGGTGCTTGCGGGCGTTACGTTGTCCTTGCCCGACAGCTGCGGCACCAGCAGCAGCGCCACGACAACGATCAGGGCGACGACCGCGGCCACCCAGGGAGCATACTTCTTCATGGTACAGGTTCCTTTCTTCCACCCGCGTCCCGCGCAGGCTCCTGACCATTATGACACGATTTACACTCGGATGCAACAGAAATTTGCAAATGTTACAGACTGTTCACGATTGCAATGTCAAAGCAGGCGGTCTTCACCATTTTTTGAAATGGTTGACGTTCTCCCGACATTTGGGGTATACTGATTGAAGGATAACGATCAAAGGATGGGATCAGCTTGACGCAGACGGAAGCCTTCACCTTTTCCTCCACGGTCGGCGACACGCTGGACGGCAGGCTGTGGCTGCCTGACGGCCAGCCCCGGGCCGTTGTGCAGCTGGTTCACGGCATGGCCGAGCACATCGACCGGTATGAGCGCATGGCCCGCTGGCTGAACGCCGAGAGCATTGCCGTGACGGGGCATACGCACCTGGGGCACGGCCCCAAGGCAGCCATCCTGGGGCATTTCAGCGACCGGGACGGCTGGCAGCGCCTGATCGACGATGTGCATCGTCTTCGCCAGCGGACGCAGGCGCGCTTTCCCGGCGTCCCTTACTTCATTCTGGGGCATTCCATGGGCAGCTTCGTCACCCGCTGCTACCTGCGGGAGCACGGGGAGGGCCTTGCGGGCGCCATTCTCTGCGGCACGGGCTATTTCAGCCGGGGCAAGCTGACGGCGGCGCTCCTGGTCGCCAATCTGGTCTGCTTCCTGGGCGGCGCGCGCAAGCCCTGCCCGCTGATTGACCGGCTGGCCTTCGGCGGCTCCAACCGGCCCTTCGCGCCCAGCCGCACCGCCTTTGACTGGCTCTCCCGGGATGAGGCCGAGGTCGATCGGTACATCGCGGATCCCTATTGCGGCTTTCCCTTCACCGGCAGCGGCTATCGTGAGCTGTTCCGCGGCCTGTGGCGGCTGACCGACCTGGCGCCCCTGAAGCAAATCCCCAGGACGCTGCCCCTGCTGCTGATCTCCGGCGACGCCGACCCGGTGGGCGGCATGGGCAAGGGCGTGGAGCGCGTGGCCCGGCAGTTCCGGGAAGCCGGGCTTGAGCAGGTGGAGATGACGCTGTATCCCGGCGCGAGGCACGAGCTGTTCAACGAGACCAACCGGGACGAGGTCTGCCGGGACGTTTCCGCCTTCATCCGGCGCGTCGCGGACGGACTGGTTTCTTCATCTATATAAGCTATGAAGCACAAATCCCGCAGGCACATGCAGCCCGCGGGATTCTCTATTTGTTTATCGTGCATCTTTGTCCGATTCAGATGACCGTCACCAGCTTCGCGCACAGCGACACCAAATCGTATCGGATGCCTTCCCGGCTCCGCCAGCCTCGGTCGGACCACGTTTCCCCGGAAAGGTCGTCCCCGCCATAGATCAGCGCGCCATAATCAAAGCCTCTGAACTGCGCGACGGCGATGCACCCGGCCTGCTCCATTTCCACGATTTTGGCGCCCTCCGCCCTTCTTCGGCTGACGCGGTCGGCTGTCTCCCGGAAGATCGCATCCGTGGTCCAGGTCAGGCCGCGGAGGTGGGGGACGCCGTTTTCCTGCAGGTAGCGGCTGATGCGGTCGGTCAGCGCGGGATCCGTATCAATGACCCTTGACGGCGCAATATATTGGTAGGAAAAGCCTTCATCCCTGATCGCCCCGTCGACCACCAGGATCTGCCCGACCTCAATATCAGGGTCAAGGACGCCGCCTCCGCCGCAGAACATCACCTTGGTAATGCCCATGGCATGGAACAGATCCAGGTTGCCCGCGCAGGCAGGGCAGCCCACCTGCCCGGGGGCCAGCAGCACATCGGGCTGCTCCGTGAAGCGGTAGATCGTCAGCGGATCCTCGCCGGGAATGATCCGCTCCTCCGCAATCAGCCCGCCCGTTTCCAGCTTTCGCACAGCCTCCGGGAAAAACGTAATCACCATTTTGTTGGTATCAAACTTTTCTTGAACAAACGCTGTGGGGTTTAATTGGGCCGTCGGGCTGCTGTCGAACTCCAGTACCGGCCATTCGTTCTTGGTGAGCATAGCGACTCCTTTCGTTAAACATGACGGCTTCCGCTCTTCGTCATTTCGCCTTGGCCCAGTGCCTCAGCCTGGGCAGCTGCTCTGCGCAATAAGCCCGAACCTGCTCCGGCGGCCACTGATCGCTGGCCATATGCTCCGCCAGAAAATCCGTCAGCTGCTCCATGCTGGCGTAGGCAAACCGACCGTCTGTGTAGCACCACTTGCAGTATTCCTCGTTGAAAGCGCCGTCCGGCTCCCTGCTGATGGCGGAATCCTCCAGCGGCATGCCGCAGCACTGGCAGATCAACGGCCTGGGCGAGCCCAGCAGCGTGTTGATGGAAACATCAAACAGCTTCGACAGCAGCTTCAGCGCTTCCGTGTTGGGGACAGTCTCTCCCGTCTCCCAGCGCGAAACCGCCTGCCTTGTCACATACACCTTTTCCGCCAGATCGTCCTGGGATAAGCCGTTCCGGGTTCGCAGCTCCAGGATCACGCTTTTCGTATCCATGGTATGAACCACCTCCATGGCCATGATAGCACAGTCCCATGCGCTGCGCAAGCAACGCGCTGTTGCTGCGGCGTGTCATCAACGTCCTGGCGGGGGCAGAGGGGCAGCCGACACCATAGCACGCCCTTTTTCGATCGCACATGAACCATACGGTTCGCAGACGCTTGATAGCGGCGCGCCGCTGCCATGCTTCATCCGCCCGCCTCCACAGGACGGTCTTCCCTGCCGTCGGTCTTTTTTCTCCCTTTGGGCGCGGTGGCGTCATAGCTCACATCCAGCAGCATGCGGATCCTGTCCTCCGGCACGGTTCCATCCAGGGCGATGGTGATCCAGTGCTCCTTGTTCATATGATAGGCCGGGAAAACACCCGGCTCCCCGCGCAGCGCGCCCGCGAGCATCGGGCCGCACTTCAGGTTAACCACATCCAGGAGCTCCCCGCCCGGCAGGCCCAGCTTTTCCCGGGGAATATCCATGACCACCGCGAACCACTTCCGGTTATCGCCGCGGCGAAACACCCGGTAGCCCGGATATTTCATCCAGGGGGCGTCCTCGTCCGCGTTGTAGGTTTCCAGGATGTAGCGTGTCAGCGCCGTGCGATCCATGTTTTCATCTCCAGGTTTGCAGCAAAGGAATCAGCAGAAACACCAGCCAGCCGGGATGCCACAGATTCCCCAGCGTACCCAGCAGCAGGTAGATGATCGTCACCATGATCGGGTTGCCCAGCAGGCGCAGGTAGGTGCGCTCCGACCGGGGAATGTAAAACAGCGGAATCGTCAGGAAAATGATCCAGCCGGGATGCCACCAATGGAAGCAGAAGCCCATGATCAGGTAGGCCAGCGTAACCAGGATGGGATAGGGGAAGCGGGCCCAGCGCCTGTCCAGCTGACGCAGGCGTTCCTGCGCCTGATGCTCATAAAAGCTGCCGTTGGGCAGCAGATCATCCATGGAGACCGTCCGCGGCTCGGCCGAACCGGCTTCGTCATCCACCAGGGCAGCTTCAGCGCCGGCGGAGGCATCCCAGGACACGCTCTCCTCCGCGACATATTCGGCGGCGGGCTCGTCTTCCGCCTGATTCATCAGCACGCGATCCGGGTCGGGCGCGGCAGGGCAGCAGATCAGTTCGTCCAGCGTCACGCCGTAAAGCCGTGCCAGGGCGATCAAATTGTCCGTATCCGGCGAAGATTCGGCGCGCTCCCACTTGGATACGGCCTGACGGCTGACGCCCAACCGTTCCGCCAGCTCCTCCTGGGATAGCCCCTTCTCCTTGCGCAGGGCGGTGAGGCGAGCGGCTGTCTCGAGGGTCATTGTGGATTCCTCCTCTTTCTCTTGGAATGGTGACAGTGTAGCACGGCTTTTCCCGGTTGCGCCAGCAAATCCGGCTTGCATTTACGCCCGCGCAACCAATAGTTGCGCCCCGCAAAACAAAGGTTTCACTTGCCCTGCCGCTTCTTCGCTCCGGCGCGGATGGTTCGCTGCCGGTGATACTGATCCAGTGCCGCCACGTCCCGCGCCTGCAGGAACTTCCGCTGCCGATTGTGGTGCCTCGGCTCACGGATGAGCCTGTCCGCCTCCTCCAGGGTGTACCACTGCACCGTGGTTTTGTTCGCCTCCTCCACGGCCGTCAGGTGCGGGGTCAGCAGCCTGTCCCGGGTGGTGACCACATAATAGCAGGATACCTGCGTATAATCGCAGTAGCCGCGATTTTCCGATACATAGCCCAGTGGGCGGATCCGATGGCACCGACAGCCGGTTTCCTCCATCATTTCCCGCCGGAGGGCGTCAATCAGGGTTTCCTCCGGCTCCACACCGCCCCCCGGCAGGGTGTACAAACCATACCGACCGGAATACATCACGGCCACCTTGCCTTCCGGGTTGATGAGGATTGCCCGGGCCGTCAGCCTGGGCCTGGCGGAGGAATGCCCCGGCGTCCCCAGTACAGCCCTGTCCGTCAAGGCACATATCAGCTCCATAAGCCCTCCTCCTTTCCATGATATTGATCCATGGCCCCATCGGCCAATGCTTCTTTTGCGAAAAATGCTTCAATATATAATAGCCTGTCGCAAGGGGGCAGGCGCGTCCCCGATTCTCTGACCGAAATGCTTCCGCAAACTTTCGGTATGGATTTCTTCGATTTTTCCTTGCGCTTTTCCTGCCAGGCGGCAACATTTGACCGCCCAGGGGAAAAATGGCGGATGGAAATCAACGTTTTTTCAGCCCCGGCAGGAATAATTAGCAATCATATAGTAATCTTTCAGCAATTTTTTCTATAATGAGCGAACATTTCCGATAGGAATTGCGTCTAAATAGGTGTACAATGGATTCGCGAAAAAACCGCGATGTCGGAGGGGAGGTACGGCCGTGAGGCGGATGGGCTTGATGATGCTGGCGTTGACCGCGTGGCTGTGCCTGATGGCCACGGCCGCATCGGCCAGGGCGGAAGGCGTCAACCGGGCGCTGCTGGTTGGCTGCGACCGCTTCGTGACCCAGGAGGAAACCACCCCCGCCTCCGCCACCAACGTCACCCGCGTGGCCGAAGCCCTGTCCGGCGGCGCCATGAACCTGGAGCGCCTCATCACCCGCCGCAACGACCTGAGCAGCGCCGCCGAGCTGGAATCGCTGATTCAGGCGGCCTTTGGCGACGCGGCGGAAGGCGACGTCAGCTACTTCTACATCAGCACCCACGGCCAATGGAGCCAGGGCATGGACAATGGCGACATGGCGCTCCTGCTTTCCGACGGCAACCAGGAGGAAGCCGTGACGGCCCGTCAGCTGCGGGCCATGTTTGATCGGATTCCCGGGGTCAAGGTGCTGATTCTGGACGCCTGCCACTCCGGCGCGGTCATCGGCAAGGGCATCCACGGCCCCTTCGGCAACGTCTTCGCCGGGAAGGATTACAAGGTGCTCTGCTCCTCGGGCGGGGCGGAGCAAAGCTGGTTCTGGCAGGGCGGAGCGTCCGTGGGCGCGGGTTATTTTTCTTCCGCCCTGGCGGCGGGGCTGTCCGTGCAGGGCGGCTATGGCGCGGACGAAAACCGCGACGGCGCCATCACCCTGACCGAGCTCAAGCGCTACCTGCTGGCCTACCACGGCGCGTCCACCGTCCGCTGCTATCCCGAGGAGGATGACTTCGCCGTTCTCCGCTACGACGCCTCCGCCTATACGGGACGGCGCCGGGACAGCATCATCGAGGGCATTGCCTTCGCCGGGGACACACTGTCCGCCGACAATCCAACGGTCAACTTTTCCTTCAACATGGTTCGGCCCGCCCAGGTGGCCTACCAGATCGTGTATCAGAAGGAGGGCCGGTGGGACTTCGAGCACGCCCGGCTGATTTACGACAACGAGGAGCGCTTCGGCGTCCACGGCAATACGCGGGGCTACCTATCCCCGGGCATGAAGGATCGCACCCTGTCCCTTGACCGGGCGGATGGCGAGGGCTACGGCTACGTCCTTTTGCAGATGGTCGCCAAGCAGGAAGATCAATGGTTCCTGGCCGCCAGCAAGGTGCTGTGCGTCCCCCCCGCCAAGGGCGACCCGCTGCTGGAAATCCTGCCGGGAGCCTCCTTCTGCCCCGATCAGGGAGAGGAGCTCAGCTTCGTCGTCCACCATCAATACCCCTGCGAACTGACCGTCACCCTGGAGGATCTGGAGGGCAAGACGGTGCGTCGGCTGTGCTCCCGGGCGTCCAGCCGACCCGAGCAGCTGCTTCCCCGGGGCTCCTTCTTCACCTGGAACGGACGGCGCGCCAATGGTGAAAGCGCGCCGGAGGGGCAATACCGCATCCGTGTCAAGGCATACATTGGCGAGGACGTGTATAAAATGGTGTCCGAGCCGGTGCTGCTGCTCTCCCCGGAGGGGTGAACGGCAGCGGTCAAAAAAGTGGCAAGAGCCACTTTTTTGAGTTTTGCACGCCCTCACTGGTCGAACGGCAACGCCGTTCTCCCGGCCGTTCGGTCGTGTTTTGCGCCCGCGCCGTGCCTTTCTTCGCCCATCCCCCGGCGGATGGCCGGGTGCTGGGTTTCGGGGCGCAAGCCACGGCTTGCATCCCCCCAGTCGGCCTTACGGCCTCCCTTGTTAGCACGG
>CBFFZW010000040.1:0-39894 GCA_965646445.1 uncultured Christensenellales bacterium
TCCTATGCGCCCCCTCAACTGGGCTTCTCCCTCTGACCTCCTCTCCTCCTTCTCTGTCCATTTTGTTTGACAAACCTACATCAGCGGCTGATGGCGCAGGTTCGTTTATCCTGGATGCGTCTGTTTTTCGCCGTCCAGGCAATTGACA
Source organism: uncultured Christensenellales bacterium (assembly GCA_965646445.1). Classification (GTDB taxonomy): domain Bacteria; phylum Bacillota; class Clostridia; order Christensenellales; family Aristaeellaceae; genus UBA11524. The sequence goes on from CBFFZW010000040.1 coordinate 149, forward strand.
TATTTAATATGTAGCTTTACAATACGGAACTGGCGCCCTTCAGGCAAGGCAAAGGGCGCGGCCTGATCTCACAGGAGGTTATCTGACATGTTTTTCCTGCTTTTTGCTTTCTGGCTGATCCTCAACGGCCGGTGGACGGCGGAAATCGCCATCACCGGCGCGGTGGTCTGCGGGCTGCTGTACGCGCTGATGGCGGCGTTCATGGGCTATTCTCCGCGCGTAGAGTGGCGCATTGCCAGGCGAATGGGGCGGATCATCAAGTATCTGTTCTACCTGATCGGACAAATTGCCCTGTCGGCCTGGGCCACCATTCGGCTGATCTGGTCGCCGAAGCTGATGCCGCAGCCGGAGCTGACTTCCTTCCATACCCGGCTGCGCACTCAGGCGGGAAAGGTCGTGCTGGCTAATTCCATCACCATGACGCCCGGAACCATCACTGTGGACATCCACGGCGATCTGTTTCTGATCCACTGCCTGGATGATTCCTTTGATATGGGGCAGGCGGGCTTTGATATGGAGGAAAGGGTCATGCGGGTGGAAGGAGGGCATGAGCGTGCGTGAAGCCTATGAGGTGATGTACAACATCGTTCTGGGCGTGCTGGGGCTGGCACTGCTGGGCTGCCTGGTACGGGCGGTCATCGGCCCCAGGATTGCCGACCGGGTCATCGCCGTGAACATGATGGGTACGCTGATCGTCATCACCATCTGCATCCTGGCCTTTCTGATGGGCGAGGGCTATCTGGTGGACATCGCGCTGATTTATGTGATGCTGTCGTTCCTGGCGGTGGTCTTGCTGACGAAGATTTATATGGGTGTGTACCGGGAGCGGCGGCATCAGAAGGAGGAGGAAAGGCATGGGGATCTTTGAGACGGCGCGGTTCATCCTTTGCGCACTACTGACGGCAGGGGGCGTGTTTGTGCTGCTGTCGGGTCTGCTGGGCATATTCCGCTTCCGCTATTGTCTGATGAGAATTCACGCCGGGGCGCTGTTTGATACGGCGGGTATTTTTTTGCTGCTGTCCGGCCTGATGGTGGCGGAAGGGCTGACGCTGACCAGCCTGAAGATGCTCCTGGTCATCTTCTTTCTATGGCTGACCAGCCCGGTCTCCTCTCATCTGATTGCGCGGATGGAAATTACAACCAACGATGATTTGGAGCGGTACATGGCGGTGATGGATCGTCAGGCGGCCCAGAGCGAGAAGGAGGGGGACTGACATGGACTTTCTGCACATCATGCTGCTGCTGTTCGTGCTGGTCTGCGCGGTTTCGGTGTCTTTGACGAAAAACCTGCTGACATCCATCGTCATCTTCATGGGGCAGAGTCTGGCCATGTCGGTGATCTGGATTCTGCTGGAATCGCCGGATCTGGCCATCACGGAGGCTGCCGTGGGGGCGGGCATCACCAGCCTGCTGCTGTTTGTGACGCTGAAAAAAATCCATGCCATCGACCAGCAGAAGGGAGGCGCCCGCCATGGCGAAGATCCGCGATGATTATGAAAACAGCTGGTTTGCGCGCCTGACGCGGTGGTTGGAGGACGGCTCGGAGGAGCTGGACGAGGCGCTGAGCCGTGAACTGACGGACAAAAGCGACCAGCGGGAGCACGCGGCGGAGGAGCTTCGCGCCCGGGAGGAGGGCTATCAGCGCCGCCGTCAGGAGCGGCTGGAGGAGGAACAGAACCTGTACAGCGCCGTTCACCGCTGGAGCCGTACCCGGGGAGTCAAATGGATGACCTGGCTTTACCGGCTGATGGCGCTGGCGGTGTGCATCCCGCTGTGCTGGGTGCTTTTGTCTACGGTGACGTATCTGCCGCCCTTCGGCCATTCGGAGAACCCGGTGAACAACGAGGTCAGCCGGCGTTATATCGAGCAGGGGATGCAGGAAACGGGGGCGGTGAACATCGTCGCCGGGATGATCCTGGACTACCGCGCCTTTGACACCCTGGGCGAGAGCAACGTGCTGTTCGTGGCGGCCTGCTCGGTGATTATTCTTCTGCGCATCACCGCCGGGAAGGACACCGACGAAGCCCAGCTGCGGCGGGAGGCTGAGGCCGATGACCGTATGTATGAGCCCAAGAACGACCCGATCCTTCAGCACTGCGCCGCCTTCCTCACGCCGCTGATCCTGCTGTTCGGCATCTATGTGATCCTCAACGGCCACCTGTCGCCCGGCGGCGGCTTTTCCGGCGGCGCGGTGATGGGCGCGGGGCTCATCCTGTACCTGAACGCCTTTGGCTTCAGGCAAACGGAGCGGTTCTTCACCTTCAAGACCTTCAAGGTGGTCAGCGTCACCGCGCTTTCCTTTTACGCGCTGAGCAAGGCGTACTCCTTCTTCACCGGCGCTAACCATCTGCCCTCGGTCATCAGCCCCGGCACGCCCGGACAGCTTTTTTCCGCCGGGCTGATTCCGTACCTGAACATTGCGGTGGGCCTGGTGGTCTGCTGCACGATGTACGCCTTCTACACCCTGTTCAGAAAGGGGGATATGTAAGCCATGCAGGCATGGACAAACGTTGAGGAAATGGCGGCGATGATTCTCTTCGGCATCGGCTTTACCACCCTGCTGCTGCACAAAAACATGGTCAAGAAAATCATCGGCTTCTCCATGATGGACAGCGCCATCTACCTGTTTCTGGCGGCCAAGGGGTATATCATGGGCCGGAGCGCGCCCATTGTGGAAAACGGAGTGCAGGCCATGGAAGCCTATATCAACCCCATTCCGGCGGGCCTGGTGCTCACGGGGATCGTCGTCAGCGTATCGGTGACGGCGCTGATGCTGGCCCTGACGGTACGGCTGTACCGCCGCTACCATACCCTGGACATCGACGAGATCACCGCCCTCATGCGAAGGGAGGAGCAGTGATGGCCCTTTGGCAGAATATCCCTTTCGTGTGCATTCTTTTGCCGCTGGGCTCGGCGGCCATGACCAGTGTGCTGAAGCCACGGCTGGCCCGTGTCTGGACGCTGCTGGCGCTGGGCATCGTCTTCAGCCTGTCGGTGTTGCTGACAGTGCTGATGACGCGCTATGGTCAGAGCTATACCTACATGATGGGTCACTTTCCAGCGCCCTGGGGCAACGAAATCCGCGCCGGGCTGCTGGAGGCGGTGACGGCGGCCTTCTTCAGTCTGATTATGCTTTTATCCCTGCTGGGGGGCCAGCGCAAGCTGGAGGAGCACATCAACGAGGGCAAGCAGAGCCTGTACTGCGTGATGCTGCTGCTTTTGTGCGCGGCGCTGATGGCGCAGGTGTACACCAACGACATCTTCACGGCCTATGTGTTTGTGGAGATCATGACCATATCGGCCTGCGCGCTGATCGCCGCGCGGAACCGGGGGCGCACGCTGGTGGCCGCCACCCGTTACATGATGATGAATCTGCTGGGTTCCGGCTTGTTCCTGTTGGGCATCATCCTGCTCTACGACCTGACGGGTCATCTGCTGATGAGCAACATCCGGGCGGCGGTTTGGCAGCTGCACGCCACCGGTGCGTACCATGAGCCGCTGACAGTGGTGGTGGCGCTGATGACCATCGGCTTGTGCGTCAAGAGCGCGCTGTTTCCCTTTCACACCTGGGTGCCGGACGCCTATGGCTATTCCACCCCGACCTCGGCGGCGGTGCTGTCCTCTCTGGTGAGCAAGGGCTATATTTTCCTGCTCGTCAAGCTGATCTACCGGGTCATCGGCGTGGAGGTCTTTGCCGCCACGGGCATGATGGATGTGCTGTTCGTCTTTGCCCTGACGGGGATGGTCATGGGCTCCATTTCCGCTATCCGCCAAAATGACATCCGGCGGATGATCGCCTTTTCCTCCGTGGCGCAGATCGGCTATGTGTACATGGGCATCGGCCTGGGAACCGAGGCGGGCATGGTGGCGGCCATGTTCCACGTTTTCAGCCATGCGGTGTGCAAGAGCATGCTGTTCCTGGCCTCGGGCGGGCTGGCGGACGCCTCGGGCAACAGCAAACGGTTCCGCGATCTGCGGGGCGCGGGCTATCGCAGCAAGATGGCTGGGGTTGCTTTTACCGTAGGCGCGCTGTCGATGATCGGCTTTCCCTTCCTGGGCGGCTTTGCCAGCAAGCTGAATTTCGCCCTCTCCGCCATGGCGGCGGGGGGAACGCGCATGGCGCTGGTGCTGGGGGCGCTGGTTATCTCCACCTGGCTGAATACGCTGTATTTCATGAAGACCGTCATCACCCTTTACCGCAAACCCGCGGAGGGCGTGGTGTACGATCCGGCCCGGGGACGGCGGGGCGTGTGCTTCAACCTGGCGCTGGCGGGCTTCACGGCGGTGAATCTGGCGGTGGGACTGTTTGCCCAGCCCCTGCTGGAGGCCATCGCCCAGGGCCTTGGGATGTTTGCGTAACGAAGGGAGAGATCAATCATGACGCTGCCTTCCTGGACTTTGCTTCTGCCGGTGGCCTGGCCCTTGCTGGCGGGCCTGGCGGCGGCCTTCGTGCCGGGCTTGGGGCAGGGGAAGATGGGGCGGGCGCTGCTGATGCTGACGCTGGCGGCGGAGCTTGTTTTGCTGCTGCCCATCCTGGCGGCGCGGGAGATGTCCTGCCGACTGATGACCCTGTCGGATCAGCTGCCCATCCTGCTCCGGGCGGATGCCGCCGGAATGTTTTTCGCCGCGGTGATGGCCTTCGTCTGGGCCGCGGCGGGCCTTTACGCCATCGGCTATATGCCCCATGAGGGCGGAGAACGCCGCTTTTACGCCTTCTACCTGATGACCCTGGGCGCGTTGATGGGCCTGTGCTTTGCCGCCACCATGGTCACGCTGTACCTGTTTTACGAGGCTATGACGCTGCTGACCTTCCCGCTGGTGCTTCATTCCGGCCGCAAGGAGGCGGTGGCGGCGGGCATCAAGTACCTGATCTATTCCGTGGTGGGTGCTTCCCTGGCGCTGCTGGGGCTGTTGCTCCTTGCTCCCTTCACGGATGGCCTGACCTTCGCGCCCGGCGGTGTGCTGGCGGCGGAGAAGGCCAATGGCCGAGAGGGCCTGGTGCTGGCGGCGGTGTTCGTCATGTTGCTGGGTTTCGGCGCCAAGGCGGGTATGTTCCCCCTCCATGGCTGGCTGCCCACAGCGCATCCCCAGGCGCCGTCGCCCGCCAGCGCAGTGCTGTCCGGCGTCATCACCAAGGCGGGGGTGCTGGGCGTCTTCCGGCTGATTTACGGGCTTGTGGGCCCGGACTTCCTCCGGGGTACCTGGGTGCAGACGGCCTTTCTGATCCTGGCGCTGTTCACGGTACTGATGGGCAGCCTGCTGGCCTACCGGGAACGGCTGCTGAAAAAGCGGCTGGCTTATTCCACCGTCAGCCAGGTGAGCTACATCCTGTTCGGTCTGGCCACGCTGCATCCGGCGGGCGTGGCGGGGGCGCTGATGCATGTGGTGTGCCATGCCCTGGTGAAGGTAGGTCTGTTCATGGCGGCGGGCGCTGTCATTCAGCAGAAGGGAAAGCGCCGCGCGAATGACCTGGCGGGCGTCGGCAGGCGGATGCCCGTGACCATGGCGTGCATGACCGTCGCCAGCCTGGGCCTCATCGGGATCCCGCCCTGCCTGGGCTTCATCAGCAAATGGACGCTGGCCCAGGGCAGCCTGGCGATGGTGGGCATGCCCCGGTGGCTGACCTTCGCCGGGCCGGCGGTGCTGCTGCTGTCCGCGCTGCTGACGGCGGGCTACCTGCTGCCCATCAGCATTGACGCGTTCCTGCGCCAGGGCGACGGCGAAGGGCGGCGCGAGGCGGGCTGGCGTATGCTGGTACCTTTGGCGGCACTGACGGCCCTGTCGGTTTTGCTGGGCATGTTTCCCGGCCGCCTGACGGCCCTGTGCGCCGCGCTGGCGGACGCGCTGATGTAAGGAGGAGAAACCATGCTGATTGTCCTGGCGCTGCTGGTCCCCTTGGCGGGCGGCGCGCTGCTGCCCTTGTTCCGCTTTCGGAGCGTGAAGCGCCGTGGCCTTTATGTGGAGGCCGTGGTGCTGACGGCGACGCTTCTGGTCTGGTACCTTCTGACAAGGCAGGAGGACGGCCTGTGTACGCTTTGGCGGATGAACGACGTGCTGACGCTGAGCTTCCGAGTGGATGGCATGAGCCGGGTATTCGCGGGCCTGGTATCGCTGCTGTGGCCGCTGGCGTCCCTGTACGGCTTTGAGTACATGGCCCATGAGGAGCGTCCTGACAGCTTTTTTGCCTTCTACACCATGTCCTACGCCGTCACCCTGGCGGTGGCGCTGGCGGCGAACCTGTTCACGCTTTACGTCTCCTACGAATGCCTGACGCTGATGACCCTGCCCCTGGTGACCCACAAGCAGGACGTGGCCTCCATCCGGGCGGGCCGGAAGTATCTGTATTTTTCCATCAGCGGCGCGGCCATGGCCTTTATGGCCCTTGTGTTTGTGGTGTATTACGGCGGGGGCGGCAGCTTCACCCTGGGCGGCGTGCTGGAGCCTGCCCGCGTGGCGGGGCATGAACGGCTGTTGCAGGCGGTATTCCTGATGGCGTTTGTGGGCTTCGGCACCAAGGCGGCGATTTTCCCCATGTATGCCTGGCTGCCGGCGGCTTCGGTGGCGCCCACGCCGGTGACGGCGCTGCTCCATGCCGTGGCGGTGGTGAACGCGGGCGTCTTCGCCGTGCTGCGGGTGATCTATTACGCCTTTGGGGCGGAATTTCTGTATGGTTCCCCGGCGCAGCAGATCGCCCTGGGACTGAGCTGCCTGACCATCGTGTTCGGCTCGGCCATGGCGGTGAAGGAGCAGCATCTCAAGCGTCGGCTGGCGTTTTCGACGGTATCCAACCTGAGCTACATGCTCATGGGTGCGGCCCTGATGCCCCCCGGCGGCATGGCGGGAAGCCTGAGCCATCTGGTCTTCCACGGCGTGATGAAGATCACCCTGTTCTTCTGCGCCGGGGCGATCCTGGTGCGCACGGGCAAGGAATATGTCCAGGATCTTCGGGGGTATGGGCGGGTCATGCCCTTCACCCTGGGGGTGATGACGCTGGCTGGGATTGCCCTGGTAGGCGTGCCGCCGCTGTGCGGCTTTGTCAGCAAGTGGAACCTGCTCATGGCCGCCTCGGAAACCGGCACGGCCATGGGCATCGTGGCGGTGGCCGCGCTGATCGTTTCTGCCGTCCTGACGGCGGTGTACCTGTTCACGGTGATCGTGCCCGCCTGGTTCAGCCCGCTCAACGCGGATCAGACGGCCCTGGCAGGGCAGACCCGCGACCCCGGCTGGATGATGCAGCTGCCCATGGGGCTGCTGTGTCTGGCTATGGTGGCGCTGGGTGTGTGGAGCGGCCCGCTGATCGCTTTCCTGCGGCAGCTGTCCGCGGGTGCGCTTTGACGGAGGTGCGCGGATGAACACATTGCTTCCCATCATGATCTTTGGGCCCATGCTGGCGGCCGTTGTCAGCCCCGCGGCGGGGCGAAGGCGCGGCGTGCTGGTGGATGCCGTGGGCGTTGCGACCTTTGCCCTGGCGCAGGCGGTATTCCTGACACCCGGTGAGTGCGGCTGGGCCTGGGCGAACTTCTGCGGCCTGGGGCTGCATCTGCGGGCGGACGGCTTCCGCGGCCTGTACGCGCTGGTGGCGGCCTTCATGTGGCTGATGACGGGGCTGTTTTCCCGGGAATACCTGACCCACGGCCGTCACGCGGGCCGCTATCACGCCTTCAGCCTGCTGACGCTGGGGGCGACCATGGGCGTTTTTCTCTCCGACGACCTGTACACCACCTTCATCTTTTTTGAGGTGATGAGCCTGTCCAGCTATGTGCTGGTGGCCCATGATGAAACGCCTGGGGCGCTCCGGGCCGCCGCTGCCTACCTCACCGTGGCGATGATCGGCGGCCTGACCACGCTGATGGGGCTGTTCCTGTTGTGGCACGAGGCGGGCACGCTGTCCTTCGCGGCGCTGCGGATGATGATGACGGAGGGGACTTCCGCCACGGCAGCGGTCGGGGGGTGGCTGACGGCGGTGGGCTTCGCGGCCAAGGCGGGCCTGTATCCGCTGCACATCTGGCTGCCCAAGGCGCATCCGGTGGCGCCTGCCCCGGCGTCCGCCCTTCTGTCGGGCATTCTGACCAAGACCGGCATATTTGGCCTGATCGTTGTCTGCGCCGACATCCTTCCGGGCAGCGAGGCCTTCGGCAATACGCTCCTGCTGCTGGCGGTGGTGACCATGGTGCTGGGCGCGGTGCTGGCGCTGTTCTCGGTGGACCTCAAGCGGACGCTGGCCTGCTCCTCCATGAGCCAGATCGGCTTCATCGGCGTCGGGCTGGCCATGCTGACCCTGCCGGGAGAGCAGGGCGCAATGGCGGCGTACGGCGTGGCCACCCACATGGTGAACCACTCGCTCATCAAGCTGTGCCTGTTTATGGCGGCGGGCGTGGTGGCTATGAACACCCATCGGCTGAACCTCAACGACATTCGCGGCTTCGGGCGCGGAAAGCCCATGCTGCACGCGGCGTTTTTGCTGGGAGCGCTGTCCCTGGCAGGCGTACCGCTGGCGGGCGGCGGCTACATCAGCAAAAGTTTGCTCCACGAGAGCCTGCTGGAACGCATGGCTTTCCTGCGGATGACGGGCGGGGCATGGATGCCCATGAAGGCGGTGGAGGTGCTGTTCGTGGTCAGTGGCGGGCTGACGGCGGCCTACATGGCCAAGCTGTACGTCTGCCTGTTCTGGGAGCGCCCGGCAGCAGACTTTACCGCGAAACCGGCGATGACGCGGCGCTCCGCCTTCGCCCTGCTGGGAAGCGCTGTGCTCCTGCCATTGATGGGGCTTCTGCCGGCCGTGCTGATGACGCCCATCGGGCAGCGCGCGGCGGCCTTTATGGGACAGGCGCCGCTGCCTTACGCCGTTGACTATTTCTCCGCGGAGAACCTCCTGGGGGCGGGCGCGAGCCTGGTTATCGGCGGTGCGGTGTACCTGCTGGCGGTGCGGCCGCTGCTGACGCGCAGGGAAGCGGGAGGGCGCGTCTATGTGGATCGCTGGCCGCGCTGGCTGGATCTGGAGGATGGGCTGTACCGCCCGCTGCTGCTGACGCTGCTGCCCCAGGTGGCCACGCTGCTGGTGCGGGCCGTGGCGGAGGCGCCTGATCGGGTGGTCATGCTTCTGCGGGGAAGCGTGCTGCGCAAGCGAGTCGGCCACCGCGCCGTGCCGGTGGGCAACCGCTTCACCTATGCCCTGGGCATGGCCATCAACGCCGCCGCCCGGGCCATGAACGCGCTCTGGAAGCGCGAGAAACCCTTCCGCACGGATTTCGAGTATGTGCTGGACGCCTCCTGGCGGGAGATGACCACCGCGGCCCGACGGCTTTCGGGCAGCGTGTCCTTTGGGCTGCTGCTCCTGTGCGTGGGACTGATCCTGACGTGCCTGTATCTGCTGCAGCATTGATGCCATACTAAACGCCCCCGAGCCTTATCATGACTCGAGGGCGTTCCATGCTTTGCCGATCGTTCAGTTCGCGCTGATGGTGCCTTTGGCGGCGTCCACCGTGACCACGGCCCCGGACTTCAGGATGCCCGTGGCGTTGGCGGCGCCCACGATGACGGGAATATCCAGGCTCATGCCGGCGATGGCGCCATGGCCCTCGGGGTTGGGGTCCTCCAGGATGACGCCGCCGGCCTTGCGCAGCAGGGGGAACATTTCGCCGGTGGTCTGTCGGCATACAATCACGTCGCCGGGGTCGAACACCTTGGCATCCTCCTCCAGGCTGTGGATGACGCACAGCGGCGCGGTGACGGCCTGGCTGTTCAGCCCCTGGCCGCGCACCAGCAGATGCCCCACCACATGTACCTTCATCAGGTTGGTGGTGCCGGAAATGCCCAGGGGGACGCCCGCCGTCAGCACCACCAGCTCACCGTCGCGGACGATGCCCTCCCGCACGGCGGCGGCCACGGCATGGTCGAACAGGTCGTCGGTGTTGTTTTCCTCCTCGATCATCAGCGGCACCGTGCCCCAGGACAGGGCCAGCTGACGCCACACCCGGGGAGAAACGGTGCAGCCTACGATGATGCAGGCCGGGCGATAGCGGCTGAGGATGCGCGCCGTCCCGCCGGATTTGGTGACGGTGATGATGGCGCTGGCGTTCAGGTCGTGGGCAGAGGTCACGGTGGAATGGCTGATGGCGCTGGTGACGTCGGCGGAGGGAAGCCCCTGGGGCCGGGTAAAGCGGCGGATGTAGTGCTGGTCGCTTTCCGCCCGGAGCGCGATGCGGGCCATGGTTTCCACGGCTTCCACCGGATACGCGCCCACCGCCGTTTCGCCGGAAAGCATGATGGCGGAGGTGCCGTCGTAGATGGCGTTGGCCACGTCGGTGGCCTCGGCGCGGGTGGGGCGGGGATGCTTCATCATGGAATCCAGCATCTGGGTGGCGGTAATGACGGGTTTCCCGGCGGCGATGGCCTGCTGGATCATGGTTTTTTGGAGGGCGGGAACGTCCTCCAGGGGAACCTCCACGCCCAGGTCGCCCCGGGCGACCATCACGCCGTCAGCCACCCGGAGGATTTCCTCAAGGTTCTCCACGCCCTCCATATTCTCAATCTTGGCGATGATGTTGATGTCCTGGCCGCCGTGGGCGTTGAGAATATGGCGGATCTGCAGGATGTCATCAGCGCAGCGGGTGAAGGACGCCGCGATGAAATCATAACCATTTTGCGCGGCGAAAATAATATCCGACCGATCCTTCTCGCTGATAAAGGGCATGGACAGGTGGACGTTGGGCAGATTGACGCCCTTGTTGTCGGAAATGACGCCGCCGTTGAGCACCCGGCAGCACACGTCACTGTCGGTGACGCGCTCGACGGTCATGGCGATGAGGCCGTCGTCGATCAGAACCGTGCCGCCCACGGTCACATCCCGGGGGAGATCCTTGTAGGTGACGGAAACCCGGCTTTCGTCGCCGTCCACCTCCTCCGTGGTAAGCGTGAACTTCTGGCCCGGCTCCAGCTGAACCTTGCCCTGGGCGAAGCGGCGCACCCGAATCTCCGGGCCTTTGGTATCCAGCATGGTGGCCACCGGCAGGCCCAGCTCGTCGCGGACGCGGCAGACTTCGTTGAAATAGCGCTGGTGGGTCTCATAGGTGCCGTGGGAGAAATTGAACCGGGCCACGTTCATGCCGGCCTTCATCAGCGGGGCGATAAGATTCTTCTCGAACAGATTGGGGCCCATGGTGCAGACAATTTTGGTCTTGCGCAGGGTGGTCATCGGCGTTCAGCCTCCATCGAATATCAGAATAGGGCAGGAGTTCCTACCTATTAAATTATATACCATGGAGGCGAAAAAGAAAAGTAAAAAAATCAGCCCGCCGGAAAAGGACGAGCTGACTTTGGGCTTATTGCTGCCGTCGCCGGTAGAAAAGGACGGACAGCGCCATGGACGCGGCCTGGAGCAGGATGGTGACGACGGGAAGCGCGATGGCCAGCGAGCGGGCAAGGGCGAGAAATTCCGCGTCGCTCACGCCGTCCATGCCCATGACAAACAGCGCGATGAAGGCGCCCAGGACGATCATCAGGATGATGCGCCCCTGCTCCACGCCGAAGCGGATGCACAGGGGGATGGTGACGGCCATCATGGCCAGGCCAAAGGCGGCGATGATCGCGGTAGAAGCAAGGCCGTCCAGGGACAGCGGCTTGCCGGTGATGAGGCCGACGATCCCGCCGACCACTAGGGACAGCAGCAGAGCCCCCGCCATCAGCAGATAGCCCAGCACATATTTGCTCAACACCAGCTGCCGGGGCGAGTAGGGCATCATGGCAGCCAGTTTGTCCCACTTGGTGCGCTCATCGTAGGCCAGGGCTGTCAGGGGGAGCATGGCGGCAAACATCACCGCGAAGGACGAGCCGTTGAAGCCGGGCAGGAAGCAGAGGATCAGCAGCAGAACCAGAACGTAACGCATGTACCGGCTCAGAGAAATGATGTCTTTCAGCAAGAGCGCTTTCATGGCTTAGGCCTCCTTTTTGACCAACAGAAGCAGAATGTCCTCCAGGCTGGCATGCTCGGGGCGGATGCTCGCGGGCAGAGCGGCGCGATCCACTAGGGCCTCGACATAGTAGGGCGTATGCTTCACGCCATGGACGGCGGTGGAAGGCAGGGCGTCGAAGGCCTCCTGGGTCAGCCGAATCACGGCGAGATTTTCCATCAGCTGATCCTTCTCCTGGCACAAAAGCATCTTCCCTTTGTGCAAGCAGGCGATGTAATCGCAGACCTTTTCCAGGTCGCTGACGATGTGGGAGGACATCAAAACCGCGTGCCCCTCCTCCTGGGCGAAATCGCGGAAGACATCCAGCATTTCGTCCCTGACCACAGGATCAAGGCCGGAGGTGGCCTCGTCCAGGATCAGCAGCCTCGGCGCGTGGGACAGGGCGGCGGCGATGGCCAGCTTCATCTTCATGCCCCGGGAGAATTCCTTGAAGGGCTGCCCATCCTTCAGCCCGAAGTCCTTCAGGCGCTGCGCGTAGGCCGCGGCGTCCCAGCGACGGTAGGTGGCGGCCATCACGCGGCCGATGTCCCGAGGCGTCATGATTTCGGGGAAGAAGGCCTCGTCCAGCACCACGCCGATGTCCTCCTTCACCTGCCGGAAGGCGTCCGTATCGTTGGGGACATCCAGCACGGTAACGTCGCCCTCGTCACGCCGCGCGGCGTTCATGATGAGGCGGATCAGCGTGGATTTGCCCGCCCCGTTTTCGCCCACCAGGCCCATGATGCAGCCCGAGGGCAGGGTGAAGGTTACATGATCCAGGGTGAAGGCGGCGTAATGCTTGGTCAGGTTGTTCACAGTGATGGCGTTCATGGCGCAGATTCCTCCTCCAGCAATTGAAGCATGGCCGTCAGGTCGTCCAGGGTGAGGCCGCAGGGTCGGGCCAGCTTCAGAATGTCCAGCATGTGCTCCTCGATTTCGCGCAGATGCGCTTCCCGCAGGAGGCTGGCGTTCTTTTCCGCCACGAAGCAGCCTTTTCCGGCCACGGTGTGGATGACGCCCTCGGCCTCCAATTCGTCATAGGCCCGCTTGGTGGTGATGACGCTGACCCGCAGATCCCTGGCCAGGGCCCGGATGGACGGCAGCAGCGCCCCGGGCTGAAGCTCGCCGGAAAGGATGCTGTCCTTCAGCTGGCAGGCGATCTGCTCATAAATGGGGCGGCTGTCCGCATTGCTGATGATGATCTGCATGGCCGCGCCTCCTTTCAGCTGTTCATCAATGACATATACAGTATAATCGCAAGAAACAGAATTGTCAATAGGGGAAAACAATTTTTTGCAAACAAAAAGGCCGCCCGGTGTCGGACGGCGCAGGGGATGACCGCTTTGCACTTATTTGTTGAGCTTTTGCATCAGCTTGATGGTCAGGAAGAACAGCAGCAGCACCAGGAACACGCCTGCCAGGCCCGCGGCGGTGACGAGCAGCCCCTTCGACAACAGGGGCATGGAGGTCATGGCGGCGTCCGCGCCTTCAGCGGAGGCGGAGGCAAGGAACAGGGAGAGGAATCGCATCATCATGTTGACCTCCTATCAGCCCAACAGCAGGGATACCAGGGTGATGACCATGCCGCCGGCCACGATGGAGCCCAGCTGGCCCGCCACATTGGCGCTGGTGGCCTGCATGAGAATGAAGTTGCTGGGATCCTCCTTTAAGGCCATCTTGGCCACCACACGGGAGGACATGGGGAAGGCGGAAATGCCCGCCGCGCCGATCATGGGGTTCACCTTGTTCTTGCGGAAAAGGTTGAGGAGCTTGGCGAACAGCACGCCGCCGGCGGTATCGAAGATGAAGGCCACCAGACCCAGGGCCATCACCAGCAGCGTATCCACCCGGAGGAAGTTCTCGGCCACCATGGTGGAGCCGATGGTCAGCCCCAGCAGGATGGTGACCAGGTTGGCCAGCTCATTTTGAGCGGTCTTCGACAGGCGCTCCAGCACGCCGCACTCGCGGATCAGGTTGCCGAACATCAGGCTGCCCACCAGCGGCGCGCTCATGGGCACCAGGATGCCCGCCACCACGGTGACGATGATCGGGAACAGGATCAGCACCGTTTTGGAGCAGCGCTCCTCGTGGTAATCCATGCGGATCATCCGCTCCTCGCGGGTGGTCAGCGCCTTGATGACCGGCGGCTGAATGACGGGCACCAGGCTCATGTAGCTGTAGGCGGCCACGGAGATGGGGGCCATGTAATTCTTGAGGTTGAAGTGATTGGCGACGTAGAGGGTGGTGGGGCCGTCCGCCGCGCCGATGATGCCGATGGCGCTGGCCAGCTTCAGGATCAGGTTCTCGTCCCCCTGGGCGCCGGGCAGCAGCACGGGGATCAGCACCAGGCTCAGCAGGAAGGTGGCGAAAATGCCGAACTGCGCCGCCGCGCCGAAGAAGATCATGGTGGGATCCTTCAGCAGCGGGGAGAAGTCGATCATCGCGCCCACGGCGATGAAGATCAGGATGGGGAACAGCTCATTGGCGATGCCGGCGTTGAACAGCACCGTCAGGAAGCCGCCGTCGCCCAGGGCGGAGGGCACGCCGGTTTCCAGCACGGGCGGCAGGTTGGCCAGGATGCACCCGAAGCCGATGGGCAACAGCAGGGCGGGCTCGTATTCCTTCTTGATGGCCAGGTAGATCAGCGCGCCCGCGATGACGAACATGGCCAGGGTTTTGAGGCCTTCGCCCGTGAAAAGAAACATGACGCCCGAGAAAAGCTCCCGCAGAATCTGCGACATGGATGAGATCGCTCCTTCCGTTTGTTTCATTTTGGCATATGTCTCCAGGCAGGACAAAGCCGGAGAACAATTGTCCTCCGGCTTGTCGAACGTGATTTACAGCGAATTGACCAGCTCGTACAGGTCGCGGCGGAAGTGCTTTTCCACCTTCAGGGCATCGTCAATGGGCATGTAGAACACCTGGCCCTGCTTGACGCCGATGACCTGGTTGCTCACGCCGTCCCGCAGGAGGCGGACGGCCAGGTTGCCGGCCTCAAAGGCGAAGCCGCTGTCCTTGGCGCAGGGAAGTGCGCCGCGCTGGGTGTAGCCCACCACGGTGGAACGAACCTCCACCATGCCGCACATCCGCTTCATGATGGACGCCAGGCGCATGGCGCTCATAGGCTCGCCCTCAAAGCACTGCTTGCCGTGGCTGGTGAGGAAGCCGTACATATCGAAGGGCTCCATGGACTCCCAGCAGCCTTCCGCAATGACGATGGTGGCGCGGGTGTTGCCCTTGAGCAACTGCTTGTTCAGCCGCGCGGCCACGTCCTCCACTCTCCAGGGTACCTCGGGCACCAGCAGGATTTCCGCGCCGGTGGCCGTGGCGGTCTTCAGGGCGATGTCGCCGCAGTGACGGCCCATGCACTCCACCACATGGGGACGGTCATGGGAACGGCTGGTGGCGCGGATGGCGCGGACGGCCTCCGTGCACACGTTCACGGCGGTCTCATAGCCCAGGGTCATCTCGGTGTAGGCCAGGTCGTTGTCGATGGTGCCGGGAATGCCGATGCAGGGGATGCCCAGCTCGCACAGGTGATGGGCGCCCTGGAAGGAGCCGTCGCCGCCGATGACCACCAGGCCGTCGATCTCCATGCTGCGCAGGGTCTGGGCAGCGACCTCCCGCCACTTGGGCTCCATAAACTCGGTGCAGCGGGCTGTGCGCAGATAGGTGCCGGGCTGGTCGGCAATGTCCAATACCGTATCCAGATACAGCTCCTGAAGATCGTCATAAATGCTGGTGGATTTGCGCAGAAGGCCGTTGTAGCCGCGCTTGATGCCCACCAGGGGCATACCGTACATGGCCGCGCTCTTGGCGATGGACATGACCGCCGCGTTCATGCCGGGAGCATCGCCGCCGGAAGTCAACACGCCTATTTTCCGCATGAGGAATCGCTCCTTTACCCAGTTCACTCAAATGATTTTTTATAGCGCATCCATCATTTAGTATACCACAGAGCCGGGAGGCTTTACAAGGGGCCGTCTGGGCATTTTCGGACAAGATTTCTCAATGATTGACCATGAAAGCGCTTCCTTTTTATATTACGCCAAGGGAGGCCCGGGGTGCGCGCTGAGCGGCGAAATTTTATGCCTTCCGCCCTTGACAGCCGTATCCGCCTGTGGTATAATCACCCTGTTTGAAGCAGAGGCTTGCCCGTCTCTCACCTTTGGCGGCGATTGCTGCCGGGTTCATGGCGCTTTTTCCCCGCGAGGGAAGGATAGGTCATGCGCAGCGACGGGACAGCATCCCGTCGCTTTTTCTTTGCCCGTCGGGCAGAAAAGCAGGGGCGCAAACGCAATTTGAGGGAGGTGTATGGACATCGCACTTGATCTGATGATTAACGATGAGATCCGCGACCGGGAGGTTCGCCTGATCGACGAGAAGGGCGAGCAGCTCGGCGTCATGCCCACGCAAAAGGCGCTGGAGCTTGCGGAGGAGCGCGGCCTTGATCTGTGCAAGATTCAGCCCGCTGCCAAGCCGCCGGTGTGCAAGCTGATGGACTATGACAAGTTCCGCTACGAGCAGTCGAAGCGGGAGCGGGAAAACCGTAAGAATCAGCGGGTCGTGGCCATCAAGGAGGTTCAGCTGTCCGCCACCATTGAGGAGAACGACGTTCTCACCAAGGCGAAGAACGCTGTGAAGTTCCTCCAGGATGGCGACAAGGTGAAGGTATCCATCCGCTTCCGTGGCCGCCAGATTACCCACAGCGAAATCGGCATGAAGGTCATGCAGGATTTCGCCAAGCGGTGCGAGGAGGTCTCAACGGTGGAGCGCCGCCCCCTCATGGATGGTCGCCATATGATTATGATTCTGGCGCCCAAGGCGGCGAAGGCTTCCTTCGCGGAGAAGAAGGCCGCCCGCGAGAAATCCGCATCCGCGGCACAGACACAGGACTAACATCCATACTGGAAGGAGGACCATTCCATGCCTAAGCAAAAGACTCACCGTGGTGCTGCCAAGCGCTTTTCCTTTACCAAGTCTGGTATCGTCAAGCATAAGCAGATGAACACGGGCCACTCCATTCGCCTGAAGACCAACAAGCGCACCCGTCACCTGCGCGCCGACGGTGTGGTGGATAACGGCGCCGAGGCCAAGACCATCCACACCCTGCTGCCCTACAAATAAGTCATTTGCATGATCGGCACACGCAGCCGATGAGTGAGCGCCAATGACCGCATTGGCCGATTGAGGAGGTTTCAAGAACATGGCACGTATCAAGAGAGCTGTGAACGCTCAGAAGAAGCGCCGCAAGGTGATGAAGCTGGCCAAGGGCTACTGGGGCGCCAAGTCCAAGCAGTACCGCGCCGCGTCCGAGCAGGTCGCCCGATCCCTGCGCTATGCCTTTGAGGGCCGCAAGCTGCGCAAGCGTGATTTCCGCTCCCTGTGGATCACCCGTATCAACGCCGCTGCCCGTCTGAACGGCATGAGCTACTCCACGTTCATCAATGGTCTGAAGAAGCAGAACGTTACCGTCAACCGCAAGATGCTGGCTGACCTGGCGGTGAACGATCCTGCCGCTTTTGCCAAGCTGGTGGAGATCGCCAAGGCGTAAGGCTGATAGCACAAAGAAGCCGGTTCCGATGAGGGAGCCGCTTCTTTTTTTGTCAGAATGGGAAGCCCGGCCGTTCTTCTTCCGTTTTATGAATAGAGAGCTGGAAATCTGCACCAGACGGAGGGGATACGGATGAAGAAGGGATGGCGTTTTCTGGCCGCCGTCATCATGATGGCGACGGTCTGGGGGGCGGGGCTGGCCGAGGGGCTGCCCATCTATCGCGAAAGCCTGGCTGTCGGGCAGGCGCAGCGGGTGGCGGAATACCTGACCTGGGCGGACTGCTTCTGGGGCAGGGAGACGCTCGATCTCCGCCGTGACGAGCTGCTGCCGGTGTACGCCTACCCATCGGAGGACGGCTGGCGCGGCGCGAAGGACAAGGCCGCGGTGCATTTGCAGGGGCCCGTCACCGCGCTGGCTTGGTCGGAGGACGACCAGTGGCTGCTCATCGACTACGAGACATCCGGCGGGGCCCACCGGGTGGGGTATATCCGCCCGCCGGAGGGCCTGCAGGTTGCCGTGTCGAATGTGTACGCGCTGCATGTCCCACTGACGCTGAACGACGATGCCGCTGTGACGGACGATCCCAACGGCATGCGGAAGCCCATGGCACAGCTGAAGCGCGGGGACACGGTGGATGTGCTTGGGCACACCAACAACGAGTGGGCCTATGTGGAACTGACCATCGACGGCAAGCCTGCCCGGGGCTTCATGGCGCTGGACGCCTTCCAGCTGCCGGAGGAAACGCCCGACCCGGCTATGGCGGCCTATTTGAAGGGCACATGGCGGTTCATCGGCGGCGGGGAAATCATGGGATATGGCATGATCTTTGACGGCGTTGACCGGGTGCAGATCTGCGAAACGGACGATTTCGAGGGCGACATCGACTGGCTGACGATCCCAGAGGATGCCGAGCCTTGCCGCTATACCGTCTATCAGGATGCGTGGAACGATTACGGCTGTCCCTACGTCCTGGAGGTGATAACCGCAGAAGGGTATGTGAGGCGCTTTGGCCTGCCGATGCCCCATGTGGAGGAAGGCGGCTGCGGTCGGGAGAGTATGGGTCTTTACTATGGCGAAGGCGGCGGCGGATACGAGCGGGCGGACGATATTGAGGTTATTGCGGAATGACGGCGGCCTTCCGCCGCTGAGGTATTGGGAAAACGCAAGCCAGTACCAGAACGGAGGAACGCGAATGAAAAAGGGATGGAGTCTGATGGCCGCCGTCATCATCGGCGTGCTGATCTGCGGCGTGGGGCTGGCCCAGACATTACCGATGTACCAGGATGACGGGGTGAGCCTGTACGATCGGCAGGTGATGCAGTACCTGTCGGGGTGGAGCTGCTTCTGGGGCGAAACTACCCTTGACCTTCAGCGTGACGAGCTGCTGCCGGTGTACGCCTACCCATCGGAGGACGGCTGGCGCGGCGCGAAGGGCAAGGCTGCGGTGCACCTGATGGGGCCCGTTACCGCGCTGGCCTGGTCGGAGGACGACCAGTGGCTGCTCATCGACTACGAAACATCCGGCGGGGCCCACCGGGTGGGGTATATCCGCCCGCCGGAGGGCGTGCAGGTTGCCGTGTCGAATGTGTACGCCCTGCATGTCCCGCTGACGCTGAACGATGATGTCGCGGTGACGGACGATCCCAACGGCACACAGAAGCCCATGGCGCAGCTGAAGCGCGGGGACACGGTGGATGTTCTGGGCTACACCGGCGGCGAGTGGGCCTATGTGGAGCTGACGGTGGACAGCAAGCCCGCCCGGGGCTTTCTGCAGCTGGACGCCCTCCAGCTGCCGGAGGAAACGCCCAGCCCGGCCATGGCTGCCTATTTGAAGGGCACATGGCGCTTTGCCGACGGCGGGGAGATCATGGGAGACGGCGTGATCTTTGACGGCATCGACCAGGTGCAGTTTTGCAGTACGGATAATCTGGACGAAGAGATTAATTGGCTGTGGTTCTCGGATTCAGAACCGTGGCATTATGCAGTCTATGAAGGAGCCTGGAACGATAGCGGGTGTCCATGCGTGCTGGAGGTATGGAACGGCGAGGGGCACATCGAGCGTTATGCCATGCGGATGCATACGGATGATATGGAACAGTCGGGACGGGAAAAAATTAGCTTCATCCAGGGCGAAGTCGGCGGCGGATACGAACGGGCGAACGATGTGGAGATCATCTGATGAGAAGCACGGGGAACACCTTGACAAAACGGTACATTATAGACTAAAATAAACATGATAGAAAAAACGAATGCGACCGACTCCGACAAGGAGGGCGCACCATGAAAAAGCTGAATAGGACGATCCTTCTTCTGATGGCGCTGACCCTGCTCTGCACAGCCGTGATTGTCCCGGCCTATGCGGTATACCCTTACTATAGCATTGTGGAATACGATGAGGTGGATCCATGCTAGAACGGGCACTCAATGATTCCCACGGACAGCTACAGCACCCGCTGGTACATTACCGAGTCATGCCACACCAAGTGGCATCTGCGCCGCTACAATTGCCAATTTTGTGGTAGGGGCGACAATGTGATTGTTAAGATCGCCGTAGCGCCGACGGCCCACGACTTCGGCAGGCTGGAGGAAAGCAACTCTGTGGCGAACCGGTGCTGCTCCATCTGCGGGTACAAGCGCCCGCCGGATCAGGAGACCTTTCAGGCAATATTTCTGCCGTAGAGGGTGCGGGATTTCGGCTTTAGCATGTAAAAAGCGGGCTTTCCTCTTTGTACAGGGGAGCCCGCTTTTTGCATGTTCCTCAATGCTATAAGGGTTGGGGAACCGACTGTCAGGGACGCTTCGCTCCCTGACGACATGTGATGGGGGAGACGTTGGGGGCCTTGCCCCCCAAACCCCCGCCTGAGGGCCATCGGCCCTCAGACTCCCTTTTTCGCTTCGCGATGATGGCTTGCTCTGCCTTGCCCCCAAACCCCTGCCTGAGGGCCATCGGCCCTCAGACTCCCTTTTTCGCTTCGCGGTGATCGCTTGTCTTTGCCTTTTTTCATGAAATTTCCGCTTTTCCCTTGTGGCCCGCTCAGCTATGTGGTATGATAGCGGACGGCTTATCAACACCAATGAATGGGAGCAGAAAAAAGGATGTTCAAACGGTATTGGACGGATTTACGGCGGGAGTTCCATGGCTATAACGGTCAGCGGCTGATGAAGGACTTGCTTTCGGGCGTGACGGTGGCGGCGGTGGCGCTGCCCCTGGCGCTGGCCTTCGGCGTATCCTCCGGCGCGACGCCCGCGGCGGGACTGGTAACGGCCATCATCGGCGGCGCACTGATCGGGCTGCTCAGCGGCGCGTCGTTCCAGATCAGCGGCCCCACGGGCGCCATGAGCGCCATCCTCATCGGCATTGTGGCGCAGTACGGCCTGCAGGGCGTGTTTGTGGCCAGCCTGGCGGCAGGCGTTATCATGCTGATGGCGGGTCTTCTGCGCCTGGGCAAGCTGGTGACGCTGATCCCCACCAGCGTGGTCATGGGCTTCACCAGCGGCATCGCCATCATCATTGCCCTGGGTCAGGTTGACAATTTCTTCGGCACGGTGAGCGTGGGCACGTCCGCCCTGGAAAAGCTGTGGAGCTACACGCAGGTGGGCTTCCACCCCAACGGGCAGGCGGTGCTCATCGGCGTGGTGGTGGTGGTCTTCATGCTCCTGTGGCCCAAGAAGCTCAACGAGCGTGTGCCCGGCTCGCTCCTGGCCATCATCCTGGCGACGGTGCTGACCGAGGTGCTGGGCTTCGACAGCCTGGCCAAGGTGGGGACAATTCCCCGGAGCCTGCTGCTGGAGGACGCCCTTGACCTGGGTCAGATGAACCTGGATGTGCTGCTGAACCTGGCGGGGCCCATTGTGTCCATTGCCATGCTGGGGATGATTGAATCCCTGCTGTGCGGCGCGTCGGCCTCCCGCATGAAGGACGAGCCCTTTGACGCCAACCGCGAGCTGGTGGCCCAGGGTGTGGGCAACATCCTGCTGCCCTTCTTCGGCGGGGTTCCGGCCACGGCGGCCATCGCCCGTACCAGCGTGGCCATCAAGAGCGGCAGCCAGACCCGGCTGACGGGGCTGTTCCATTCGCTGTTCCTGCTGCTGTCGATGCTGCTACTGGGCGGGGTGATGGCGCGGCTGCCCTTGTCGGCCCTGGCGGGGGTGCTGATGGTCACGGCCTGGCGGATGAACGAGTGGCACGGCATCAAGACCATCTTCGGCCGGAAAATCTGGACGGGGGTGGCCCAGTTCCTAATGACCATGGTGGCTACGGTGGTGTTTGACCTGACCATCGCCATCGTCATCGGCATTGTGACGGCGCTGGTGAGCTTCGTGTGGAGCGCCTCCCGCCTACAGGTGGAGACGGAGCCCGTGGATCAGGTGCGTCTGGCCCGGCTGAGCCGCATGGGCCGCAGCGTTTCCGAGGAGGAAGCGAGGGCGCTGCTGATTACCTACATCAACGGCAGCCTGTTCTTCGGCAGCTGTGGGGAATTGAAGCAGCGCATGGAGGCCATCGACCTGAACGGCTGTCAGCGGCTGATTCTGTCCCTGCGGGGCGTGGGCGCGGCGGATATTTCCGGCGTGCAGACGCTGATGGAGCAGTGCGCGGCCATCCAGAGCCAGTGCGTGACGGTGTGTATCTGCGGCGCCCGCCCCAACGTGACGGCCTTCATGGACAAGGTGGGCCTCACCGAGCAGCTGGGGGAGGCGGCGTTCTACCCCAATGTATCCGAGGCGATTCTGGACGCGGCGGCGCAGCAGAGCGTCATCATGGCATAATGAAAGGCTCTTCTTCCACTTGGGAAGGAGAGCCTTTGCATTCGCCGGACTTTTCTTTGTTTTCCCCTCGACAAATCCGGCGCTTTCCATTACAATGAAGCCATGCCACGATTTTTGAAGAAGGTGGAGAAGGCGTATGAAATACGTTCTGGTGATTGGCGACGGCATGAGCGATGATCCCATTGAGGCGCTGGGGGGAAAAACGCCCCTGGAATACCTGACGCTCCCCGGCTTCGGCGTACTGGCCGGGAGCGAGACAGGCGTCTGCCGCACGGTGCCCGAGGGTGTTCCGGCGGGCAGCGACACGGCCATTCTCAATATTTTCGGCTATGATCCCCGGTCGTGCTATACCGGCCGCAGCGTGCTGGAGGCAGCCGGGGTCGGCGTAACCCTCCGACCGGGGGAGGTTTCCATGCGGGTGAACCTCTGCGCGGTGGAGGAGATCGGCGGCGAGCTGGTGATTCACAGCCATAACGGCGGCGGCATCGAGGGCGACGAGGCCGAAACCCTTATGCGGGATCTGCTGGCGGACGAGCGCTTTGCCGCCGTCGCGGAAAGGGCCGGACTGACCATCCATGCGAGCCGAACCTTCCGGCATATCGGCGTCTTCGCTGGCCCTGTGCCGGAGGACGCGGTTTTCCACACCACGGAGCCGCACAATGTGCTGGAGCAGCCTGTGGCGCGCCATTATCCCACAGGGGCCATGGCGGAGGAGATCACCGCGCTGATGCGGGTGAGCTATGAAGTGCTGCGGTCGCATCCTGTGAATCAGGCGCGAGAGGCCCGGGGCTTGCTCCCGGCCAACATGATCTGGCCCTGGGGTGCGGGGCGCGCCATGCTGCTGCCGGACTTCACGCGGAAGTACGGCCGCCGGGGCACGGTGATTTCCGCGGTGCCGCTGGTGTGGGGCATCGCGGAGCTGGCGGGGCTGAAGCATCCGCTGGTGGAGGGCGCCACCGGCGAACTGGATACGAATTACGCGGGCAAGGTGGAAGCCGCCCTGGCTGCCCTGAAGGCGGGGGACGACTTCGCCGCCATCCATGTGGAGGCCCCGGACGAGATGACCCACGCGGGCGATCTGCCGGCCAAGTTGGAGGCCATCCGCCGCCTGGATGCCCAGGTGATCGCGCCCCTGCTGGAGCGTCTGCCCGCCCTGGGGGACTTCCGCGTTCTGCTGCTGTCTGACCACAAAACGCTGATGTCCACCCGTACCCATGACGGCAAGCCGGTGCCCTACGCGATCTACGATTCCCGCCGTCCCGGCCAGCCCTCCCGGCTGGATGAATCCACGGCGGCGCAGGGCGTATGGCTCCCGGAGGGCAGCGCCATCATGGGCCGCCTGCTGGAAGTGGACGCCTGAGCCGTTTCAGCTTTCGGCGGATTCAAGCCATGCGTCCAGTTCCTCCTGGGTGGAGAAGCCCTTGCCGGGGCGAAGCTCCTCCTGAATGGCGTCGGGCAGCTCGGATAAGGGCAGGTTCAGCTCGGCAACCAGCCCCAGGGCGTCGCCGTACTTGTTCTGGAAGACGCACAGCATCCCGCTGTCGTCCGGCATCAGCACCAGGTGCTCGGGGCAGTACATGGGCAGAGCCTGCTCCATGGTGACTTCCCCCGGCGCGAAGGCGGTGACCTGCCACAGGTCGTAGGCAGCCTCCAGATCGGCGCGGCCCTTGCCGGCCAGCTCGGGCGGGAGGCTCTGCCGCCGGGTCAGCTCGTGGCCGCAGGGCGTGAAGGTCATGTGCTGGATCAGCTGGCAGTCCGCGCTGAGCAGGGCCGCGGCGTCCGCGCCCACCTGGGCCGCGGAGGGATCCGGCACGTCCGGGGCGGAAGCGGTGCGGGGCGTCAGGCCCACAATCAGCAGCGCCGCCATGCACAACAGCGTCAGGCTGCCCAAGAACAGCTGACGGCGATCCACCAGGGCGCGTACCTGGTTTTTATCGGGCTGCTTGTCCCATTGTCTCATTACAAACTCCTCCCATGCGTGGCAGATGATACCTTCATGATGCCCGGGAGGCCTTGCGATCATACCTGAAAGAGGGATTTTTTTCATGAGCGTTCGCGCGGCGATTTTTGACCTGGACGGCACCCTGGCCAATACCCTGAACGACATTGCCGGGGCCATGAACCGTTCCCTGCGGCTTCACGGCCTGCCGGAGCATCCCGTGGCGGATTACCGTTACATGGTGGGCAACGGCATCAAGGTTCTGGCAGAGCGGGCGGTGGGGGAGCGGGCCGACCTGGCGGAGGCCGTTGAGGCGACCTATCAGCGGGATTACAGCGTTCACGCCCTGGATACGGCGGCGCCCTATGAGGGCATTCCTGAGCTGCTGACGGCGCTGGTGAAGGCGGACATCGCCGTGTGCGTGCTGTCCAACAAGCCGCACCCGGACACCTGCGCGGTGGTTCGGCACTTTTTCCCGGACATCCCCTTTGCTGTGGTGCGTGGGCAGGTGCCCGAGGTGCCGGTGAAGCCCGACCCCATGGGGGCGCTGCTCATAGCGCGGACGCTGGGGCTGACGCCGGGGGAGTGCGTTTATCTGGGGGATACCAGCGTGGACATGCGCACCGCCGTGGCGGCGGGCATGCACCCGGTGGGGGTGACCTGGGGCTTTCGCACGCCTGAGGAGCTGACGCGCAGCGGCGCGGCGAAGCTGATTGACCGGCCCATGGAGCTTATGAACTTTGTAACACTTTTGTAATAACTCTTTACTTTTTTGAAAAACTCTGCTATACTGATGCCGTTGAATGGAAATCAAAGGAGGTAGGTGGCATGAACCTGCGGAAAGTGGGGCGTTCGTTGGCGGCGGGGCTGCTCATCGTCGCTCTGACCGGCACGGCAATGGCCGAATCCTACACAACGCTTCGTTATAAGGATCAGGGCGAGAGCGTCCGCCGGATGCAGACGGCGCTGAACGCCCTGGGCTACTCCACCAACGGCGTGGACGGCAAGTTCGGTTCCGGAACGGAAAACGCGGTGCGGCTGTTCCAGCGGCGCAACGGCCTCAAGGAGGACGGCAAGGCAGGCAGCGCGACGCTGACCCTGCTGTACCAGTTGGCTGGGACAAGCTCATCGGGGAGCACGTCCACCACGCCCTCCGGCTCGGGCAGCACATCGGCTTCCGGCCTTTTCGGCGGCGATTACGGCACGCTGGAATACGGCTCCCGCGGCAGCCGCGTCATCACGCTGCAAAACGCCCTGAATCAGATTGGGTACAGCGTGGGCAAGGCGGACGGCAAATTCGGCGCGGGCACTCAGCGGGCCGTGGTGGCCTTCCAGCAGGCCCAGGGGCTGGAGGCGGACGGCAAGGCTGGCCGCGCGACCCTGACCCGCCTGGAGGCCGTCGTCAGCGGTTCCGCCGGCACAGCGACGCCGCCCACAACGCCCACGACACCTACGACGCCCACGACGCCGACCACGCCTTCCACCGGCGACAGTTCGGCCATCGTGATGCCCACCCGTACCCTGCGCAAGGGCTACACGGGCGATGATGTCAAAAGTGTGCAGACCAAGCTGAAGGAGCTGGGCTACTACACCGGCACGGTGGATGGCAAGTATGGCAGCGGCACCATGGATGCCGTGCGCGCCTTCCAGAGCCGCAACGGTCTGGGCGTGGATGGTCTGACAGGCAGCGCGACCAGCAAGGTGCTGTTCGGGAGCAGCGCCATTGCGGCGGGGAATACCTCTGCCCCGTCGACGCCGCCGACCTCAAGCGATACAGGGAGCTACACCATTCCCAAGCGCACGCTGCGCAGCCAGTATGAGGGCGAGGATGTCCGCACGGTTCAGACCCGTCTGAAGGAGCTGGGCTACTATACCGGCACGGCGGATGGCAAGTACGGCAGCGGCACCATGGCGGCGGTGCGCGCTTTCCAGGCCAAGCATGGCCTGGACGCGGACGGTCTGGCCGGAACGCGCACCTACGCGATCCTGTTCAGCGTGAATGCCCAGCCCGCCAACAGCGCGGCGACGGTGTACACCACGCTGCGCAAGGGCAGCACCGGCGACCAGGTGACGCAGCTGCAGCTCGCCCTGAGCAACCTGAAATACACCGTGAAGGTCAACGGCACCTATGACGAAACCACCGTGGCGGCGGTGACGGCCTTCCAGCGGCGCAACGGTCTGACGGCTGACGGCGTGGCGGGCGAAAAAACCCAGAAAAAGTTGTACGGCGGCAATTGCGTCACAGGCGATACGGCGATTTCCACGCCCGTTGCGTCGGGCAAGGCGCCGGATGGCTCCGCCGTCAAGCTGATGCACTGGTACAATGATGTCAAGCCCCTGCTGAGAGGCCAGCGGAGCATGGAGGTCTACGACCCCGCGACGGGCATCAGCTTCACGCTGTACCTGATGTCCCTGGGCCGTCACGCGGATGTGGAGCCTCTCACCGCCAACGATACGGCCAAAATGATGGAGGCCTTCGGCGGCAAGGAAATGTGGGAACCCCCGAAGTTTGTTTACTGCAAGATGCCCACCGGCGAGTGGTGCGCGGCCACCATGCACAACGTGGCCCACGGCAGCCAGACCATCAAGGACAATAACTTCAACGGGCAGAACTGCGTCCACTT
This sequence comes from uncultured Christensenellales bacterium, assembly GCA_965646445.1. GTDB lineage: Bacteria > Bacillota > Clostridia > Christensenellales > Aristaeellaceae > UBA11524. Next base: position 26,981 of record CBFFZW010000040.1, read on the forward strand.
CCTGCGCGACATGGACGAGTGCGCGGAGATGGATCCCAAGTATGGCGTGACCCATCAGAAGGCCCTGCGGCAGGCCTGGAAGAACCTGACGGGCCAGGACATTCCGTAAGAAAGGCGTACTCAAAGAAAAAACAGACTCCTGGCGTGAGTTGACATCGCGTCAGGAGTTTCAGATTATCAACAAATTGTCGGAAGCAGCCGAGCTAATCGCCGTCTGCAAGACTGTAATCGTATCCGCCGGCTTTGCTGGCGGGGCGGGGAGTTTTTCGTAGCAAAATTAATTTTGCGGAGAAAAACATTCATCAGATTTTCTCGGCAAAGTGGCATGGCCACTTTGTCGACGCCGTGAGGCTCCTGACGTGAGTTGACATCGCGTCAGGAGCCTGCTTTTTCTTTAATCCTTCAGGAACATTTCGATCACCGGCACGATCACATCCGGCTTGACGGGCGGAAGCTCCAGCACCAGCAGATCGCTGGCCTGGGTCGCGCCGAAGGAGAAGTGCGCCACCCGGCCCTCGGTCATGCGGATTTCGCTCCCGTCATGGAGGAACTGAGCATAAGCCACCTTGCCCGCAAGGCCGTGCAGCTCCACAAAGGCGTAGGGGTAGGCGAACAGGTGCAGGTACAGCCGCTTGCCGTCCGCGCTCTGCGTCAGTCGGCAGTCGTCCGGGGCCTTGAATTCCGGCTCGGACATGGTGCAGCCGTATATGGCGCGGGCGTGATAGCGCATCCACCCAGCGTACACCTCCAGGGCGGCGCAGGCGCGGTGATCCAGGTAGCCGCGGGCGGTGGGGCCTACGTTCATCAGCAGGTTGCCGCCCAGGGAAACCGTCTCCACCAGCATGCGGATGAGCATTTCCGGCGATTTCCACGTCTGCTCGTCCCGGGCGTAGCCCCAGGAGCCGGAGAAGGTCTGGCAGGCCTCCCAGGTGACCAGCTCGCCCGTCTCCGGGTGACGCACCCAGCGCTTGGGCTGATACTGCTCGGGCGTCCAGATGTCCTGGTCGATTTCCGCGCGGTTGTCGATGATGATGTCGGGCATCAGCTGCCGGGCCAGGGCGATGAGCTTTTCGGATTCCCAGTCGTCCTTGCCCTTCCCATGGGTGAAGCCCGCGTCGGGGGGCGAATCCGAATAGGAATAGTCGAACCAGAGGATGTCGATTCTGCCGTAATGGGTCAGAAGCTCCGTAACCTGGTCGCGCATATACTGCGCATACCGGCGCATATCCCGCCCCTCGTTGAGGGCATGGGCGTTTTCGTCCCGGCGGCGGGGGTGGAGCATGTCCACGGTGAAGTCCGGGTGATGCCAGTCAATCAGCGAGTAATAGAAGCCCACCTTCAGCCCCTCGGCGCGGAAGGCCTCCACATATTCACGGATGAGGTCGCGGCCTGCGGGCGTGTTGGTACACTTATAGTCCGTATACTGGGAATCGAACATGCAGAAGCCCTCGTGGTGCTTCGCCGTCATGACGGCATAGCGCATCCCGGCCGCCTTGGCCATCCGCGCCCACTCGCGGGCATCGTAGAGATCAGGATCAAAATACTGAAAGTACCGGTCATACTTTTCCTCGGGGATGAATTCGGTCGTCTTCACCCATTCGCCCCGGGCGGGCATGGCGTAAAGCCCCCAATGAATAAACATGCCGAACCGGTCATGGGTGAACCACGCGGCATCCCCGGGCGTTTTCTTGGTGATATAGCTGGACATAAAGGCCCTCCTTTGTGCCGGTCAGTGGGCTGGGGGGTGGCTGGCTGCGCGATCAGCGGGGTGTGCAAAACCTCAAAAAAGTGGCGTATGCCACTTTTTTGAGGTTCTTGCTGTGGAGTTTAGTTCTTGGTCAACTGGAAGGTCATTTCGCCGCCGCTGGTCTCGGTTTTGAAGGCCTGCGTCGTGTCAAACTCGTAGCCCTTGGGTACGCGGATGATGTGGATATCATAGGCGAAGGGCACGTTGGTGAAGGCCACAACGCCATCTGCGTCGGAGGTCATGGGCGTGCAGGTCGCGTCGTCGCACACATTGGCGATGACGCCCTTCACGGGGTTGCCGTCCTGATCCACGAACAGCAGCCGATAGTCTACAGGGCCGCTCTCGGCGCTCTGCGCCTGCTGGGACGTTCCGGCGGCGGAGCCGTCAGCATAGGTCCAGGTCGCGCCAACGATGGGATCACCGATTTCGTCGAACATTTCCTCAGCAACGGAGGTGTTGACGTCGGCTTCGGAGCCATAGTAATAGGCCACGAAGTCAGGATACATCATATCTCCCAGACAGTTGTAGATCGCCAGGGTGCTGGAGGGATAGCCGGTGGTTTCCATGGTATCCACACCCAGCGTAACCAGATAGCCAGTGTCATCCTGCTCGCATTTGCTCAGTGCGTGAACAGCGCCGTCGAAGTTGGTTGTGACCATGACAGCGTCAGCGTCCAGATCCGCGCCCAGCTCAATTTTGAAGGTCGCGGTGCCGGTGGAAGTCAGATAGAAACTGGTATCGACGCCGTCCAGGGCGGTCAGAGGCTGTCCTTCAGCGGTGTACATCAGAAGCGCCTGCGTGGACGCATCGGCGGGGACGGCAGAGACCTGTTTGCCTTCCAAGGCATGGGGATAGACGGGATTGGCCGCTACGGCCTTAGCCGCGTCGTCGCCGGAGAGCAGGCGCACGTCATCCAACATGACGATATCATCGCCCGCGCTCTCCATCATATCCTTGGCGTAGACAAAGGAAACCGCGTAGTCGCCATCAGCGTCAAAACTGTAGGCGTAGGAAGACCAGTCGTTTTCACCGCTGAAAGCCTTGACCTTTTCACCGTTGATTTGAAGGAAGAAAAAGTCGCAGGCTTCCTCGGTAGAGGTGCGATAGTCGAAAGCCAACGCGTCGCCCGCCTTGGCGGAAACGGTGGTGTTGATGATGGCGGAGGTGGTATCCACGCCCGCGTTGGAGGAGCAGATGTACTGGCGGTCACCCTCCTCGCCAATGAGCCACGGCCAGGCGTATTCGTCATCTTCCGCCGACCATACAAAGTCATTGCCCTCGCCGTTGACGGCGGCGGCCATGGCCTCGGCGGCGGGCATCTCGCAGGTGGGCTTGGGCGCGGGAATCTGGAAGCCGATCAGGGATTCCGTGTAGTCGTCTGCCGCGAAGGGCGTGAACAGGCGAACAAAAGCATCCACAGAGGGCTGAGAACCGGCTTCAATGAAGCACATCACGCCGAAGCGGTCGATCATCACGCTGGTAGGGTAGCCGTCCACGCCGAAGCGCTCGGCCAGGCCGATAGTGTCCTGCGCCATAGGCAGGGACAGGCCAAGCCGCTCTTTGTAAGCCGTGATGCCCTCATCGTCATCAAAGGGAGACAGGGCCAGCACGGCCACGTCATCCTTGAACTGAGCCCAGCACTCGTCCAAGAAAGGAAACTCCATTTCACACGGGCCGCAGCCATCGAACCAGAAGTTGAGCAGCACAGCCTTGTGGGTTTTAAGCAGCCCGGAAAGCGTATAGGTCTCGCCCTCGGGCGTGGTGACGGTAAAATCTTCAATGGTGTCGCCGTACTGATAGATGGCTGCCTCTGCGAAAGCAGACGTTGCCAAACACAGCGTGAGAACGACCAGCAGAGCGATCAGCCTTTGCAGGTTTTTCATGGAATAAACCTCCTTCTTATTGATGTTTTCTATTATACACATCCTGATGCGTTCGTCAATCAAACATGATGAAATTTTGTACCTTGCATGTAAAAAAATGATTTGCTATAATAGGAAAGGGAATCTATCTTAAAGGGAAAGAAGGATTGTCATGAAAAAACGGTGGCTCGTTTTGCTCGCGCTTGTTCTTGTGATGACCGGTGTGCTGCATGGTTTTGCCTTGGCTGAGGAAACGCCGCCCGCACAGGTGGGTGATGTGGTTCACGGCTTTGAGGTGATGGAAGTCGGGAAATTTCCGCTCATCAATGCTGATCTGGTGCTGTTTGAGCATAAAAAGACCGGCGCGAAGCTGCTGTATTTAGCCAACGATGACATCAACCGCGTGTTTGAGTTGACCTTCATCACACCGGTGCCGGATGATACCGGCATCCCTCATGTTTTTGAGCATTCCACGCTGGACGGATCGAAAAAGTATCCGTCGAAGGCGCTGTTTTTCAATCTGAGCTATCAGACCTATAATACCTTTATGAATGCGGCCACCTACGATGTAATGACAACTTACCCGGTAGCGTCCCTTTCGGAGCAGCAGTTGCTCATGTATGCCGATTATTATACGGACAGCTGCTTCAACCCCATGCTTTATGAGGATGAGAGCATTTTCCTTGAGGAAGCATGGCGCTATGCGCTCAATAAGCCTGAAAGCAAGCTGACCATCACCGGGACGGTGTACTCGGAGATGATGGGTTCCTACACGCTGGACAGCGCGGCTTTGCTTAACTTCACCAAAACCCTGTTCCCTGGCAGTTCTATCGGCAATTCCTTTGGTGGAATTCCAGAGAAGATCCCGGATATGACGCGGCAGGATCTGCTGGACTATCATCAGGCCTACTATCATCCGTCCAACTCTCTGGCGTGCCTTTATGGCAGCTTCGACAATTATGCTGCCTTCCTAGAGTTGCTGGACGGCTACTATTCCCAGTACGACCGCGCTGAAATCCACTGGGACGACCCGAACTATGTTCCGCTGACCGAATCGGTGGTGAAGACCTTTGAGTACGGCGTGGAGAGAAACTCCGAAGCCACTGGAACGGTCTACTATGGCATCATTCTGGAAGGCGCGGATGAGGCTGACATTGAGGCGCTGGACATGACGTCCTACCTCCTGGCCAGCGAGGCGCTCCCGCTGGTGAATAATCTTTGGAACGAATTGCCCGCTGCAACGCTGGACTGTTATGTGGACATCACGGTTCCCGAACCGACGTTGGTTTTCGCCGCGACGGGTGTGAACGAGGGTGATGAGGCAATCGTCAAGCGGATCGTGGATGATTCTCTGCGCCAGATTGTAGAGGAAGGTTTTGACCCCGCCATCGTGGATGCCATTGCCGCTTCCGTGCGCATTGACGCGCAGCTGATGACCGAAAGCGCCAGCGTGGGTGTCGACATCATCCCCAATATCGCCTACTATTGGGCGGCGACGGGGGACTTGTACGGCTACATGAAGTACACGGAATCGCTGTCCAATTTCGAGACGCTGGCTGCCAGCGGCGCGTTTACGGAGGCCTTGGAGAAGTATGTGCTGAACAACAGCAATCAGCGCTCGGCGCTGGTGCTCACGAAGCCTGTCCCTGGCCTTAAGGAGGAAAAGGCCGCGGCGCAGGCGGAGCGTCTGGCGGATATCAAGGCCGCCATGTCTGAGGAGGAAATCGCCGCCATTGTAGAGCGTACCCAGGCGCTGGCGAATGCTTCGGACAGCGAGGAATATGTACCCGTCTCACAGCTCCAGGCTGTGTCGGTGGAGGAGCTTCCCGAAGAGGTTCGCGTCTATGATGTGACTGATGAGGTCGGCGCGGATACCGTGCGCCGCCTGGATATGAGCGCCAATGTGGACGGCCTCGGTCAGGCGCTTGTGATGCTGGACGCCTCTTTGATGGAGCAGGAGGACCTGCACTGGTTCAAGCTCTATACGGATCTGATCGGCTCGCTGTCCACCAGCGAACACAGCCGCGAGGAATTGGCGTCGCTGACCATGCGTTATCTGTACAACGGCGAGATTCGCCCGTCCATCTTGCAGGAGAATGGCGCGGAGGATTGCAGCCTTCGGATGCGCGCCAGCTGGATCGGGTTTGACGAGGATATGGCTGACGCTTACAACCTGATTTACGAGATTCTCTTTGAGACGCAATTCACCGATGAAGACGCGGTGAGAGATGCCGTCATCATGATCTATTCCGATCTGTACAATTCCTTGAATGCCGAGCCTTATCAGTTCCAGCTGTACCGCGCGATGGGAAGCGCCAATCCCGGCAGTGCGCTGTACGGTTACATGACCCAGATAGACTACTATTCGTTCTTGAATGATGTGCTGGATCAGTTGGATGAGGATCCCGACGCCGTGCTCAAGCATCTGGTTCGGGTTCAGAATTTGCTCAATAACCGCACCGATGCCATCTCCGGCTTCGCGGGCAGCGAGGAGAGCATAGCCGCTCATCGCGCGGCAGCGGACGCCTTCCTTCAGCGCCTTGATACAAAAACCATTGTGAAGCATGTCTACGATTTGCCGCAGTGCGCGCAAAGAGAAGCGCTGGTGGTCAATTCTTCGGTGCAGTACAACATGATCTTCGCATCTTATGAACAGCTGGGTCTGGATGGCTATGCCGGTGAGCTGGACGCCGTGGCGGGTCTGGTGTCCGACGCATTCCTGTATCCGATGCTGCGCGACCAGTATGGCGCCTACGGCGTGATGCACTACGCGGTGGAGGATGGCATATACCTGCTTTCCTACCGTGACCCGAACATCACTGAAACCTTTGAGGTTTACGAAATGCTTCCCGAGGTCATGGAAGAACTCGCTGCCGAGATCGATCAGGAGACGCTGGATGGCTACATCATGTCCTCTTATGCCTACTATGCCCAGTCCGAAGGCGAGTTGTCCGGCGCACTGTACGCGATGTTCAGCGTGATTGAGCATCGTCCGCAGGATGAGGTGCTGGAAACCATGCGGGCGCTCAAGAGCATCACGGTGGAATCGCTGAGCAGCTATGTGGAGGTCTATCAGAACCTGCTGGATAACGGCCTGCGTTCCACTTCCGGCGGCGCGTCCGCCATCAACGCCCATGAGGATCTGTACGATCAGATCCTGCCCATCAGCTAAGTTGTCAGGGGGAATCCGGGAATATCCGGATTCCCCCGCTTTTTTCGTACAAGAAAATCGGCGCCCTATCAAAGAGCGCCGATTTGAGTTGTTTCAGGTTACTTTCAGGCTTTCTGAGCTTCCTCAACGGCTACGGCCACAGCGACGGTGGCGCCGACCATGGGGTTGTTGCCCATGCCGATCAGGCCCATCATCTCCACATGCGCGGGAACGGAGGAGCTGCCGGCGAACTGGGCGTCGGAGTGCATACGGCCCATGGTGTCGGTCATGCCGTAGGAGGCGGGGCCGGCGGCCATGTTGTCGGGGTGCAGGGTACGGCCTGTGCCGCCGCCGGAGGCCACGGAGAAGTACTGCTTGCCGGCTTCCCAGCATTCCTTCTTGTAGGTACCGGCCACGGGGTGCTGGAAGCGGGTGGGGTTGGTGGAGTTGCCGGTGATGGAAACGCCCACGCCCTCATGCCACATGATGGCCACGCCTTCGCGAACGTCGTCGGCGCCGTAGCACTTCACCTTGGCGCGCTCGCCGTTGGAGTAGGCGGTTTCGGCCACGACGGTCAGGGCATGGTCTTCCTTGACATCGGCAGACAGATAGTCATACTTGGTCTGCACATAGGTGAAGCCGTTGATGCGGCTGATAATCATGGCGGCGTCCTTGCCCAGGCCGTTCAGGATCACGCGCAGGGGCGTCTTGCGGACCTTGTTGGCGTTGCGGGCAATGCCGATGGCGCCCTCGGCGGCGGCGAAGGACTCGTGGCCAGCCAGGAAGGCGAAGCACTCGGTCTTCTCGTCCAGCAGCATGGCGCCCAGGTTGCCGTGGCCCAGACCCACCTGACGCTGGTCGGCGACGGAGCCGGGGATGCAGAAGGCCTGCAGGCCCTCGCCAATGCACTTGGCGGCCTCGGCGGCGGTGGTCACGCCCTTCTTCAGCGCGATGGCGGCGCCCAGCTCGTAGGCCCACTTGGCGTTCTCGAAGCAGATGGGCTGAATGCCCTCGACGATCTTGTAGGCGTCCACGCCCTTGCTGTTGTTGTAGGCCTTCAGCTCATCAAAATCCTTGAAGCCGTACTTGTCCAGAACCGGCTGAAGCTGAGGCATACGACCTTCGTAGTTCTCAAACAGAGCCATTTTGTACACCTCCTATTACTGCTTGCGCGGGTCGATCCAGGTCACGGCGCCGTCTTCGGCCTTGAAGCGGCCATAGGTGCCGATATTCTTCTCGTAGGCTTCGTTGGGGCTCATGCCCTTCTTGATGGCGTCCATCATTTTGCCCAGGGACAGGAACTGATAACCGCAGACCTGGTTGTCCTTGTCCAGGGCCATCTTGAGGACGTAGCCCTCGGCCATTTCCAGGTAACGGGTGCCCTTCATCCGGGTGCCGTACATGGTGCCCACCTGGGAGCGCAGGCCCTTGCCCAGATCCTCCAGACCGGCGCCCACGCGCAGGCCATCGTCAGAGAAGGCGGACTGGGTGCGGCCATAAACGATCTGCAGGAACAGCTCGCGCATGGCGGTGTTGATGGCGTCGCACACCAGGTCGGTGTTCAGCGCCTCCAGGATGGTCTTGCCGGGCAGGATCTCGCTGGCCATGGCGGCGGAGTGGGTCATGCCGGAGCAGCCGATGGTTTCCACCAGCGCTTCCTCAATGACGCCTTCCTTCACATTCAGGGTCAGCTTGCAGGTGCCCTGCTGAGGAGCGCACCAGCCAATGCCGTGGGTCAGGCCGGAAATATCCTTGATCTCCTTGGCCTGAATCCACTTGCCCTCTTCCGGGATGGGCGCGGGGCCGTGATTGGGGCCCTTGGCGACGCATACCATTTCTTCAACTTCCTTGGTGTATTGCATCGAATTCGTTCCTCCTATCTGCTTGATAGTCGTGACAAAGGATGGTCGAAACCACCGTCCTTTTCATTATACCATAATCATGCCCAATAAAAAAGAGTTTTTTTAACAATTTCATTGAAATTCCCGGCAAAGGCAAAGCCGCCTGTCCGGCAGGGGAGCAGGCGGCCTGATGCGGCTTATTGCGTATTGTCCAGCACACCGTTGACATATGTATCGGTGCGCTGAAGAATCTCCGTCTGGGTATCGTCATCATAGGTGTAGATTTTCTCCGTATAGGAGCCGGTGCCGCTGTCGAAATCGCTGATGACGGAATAGTGCGTCAGCTTGTTGCTGCTGTCATAATACTCAACGCGCAGCAGCGTTTCGTTGTCGTTATCGTAGATGGAGGTCGTGTGATCGTAATTGTTCGCGAATGTCGGCTGGGGCTCGGGGGTTGCCGTGGGTTCCGCAGTCGGCGCGGCGGTGGGGGCGGCTGTTGGTTCCGCAGTCGGCGCGGCAGTGGGCACCGCCGTCGGTTCCGCTGTTGGCGTGGCGGTGGGCGCGGCCGTCGGCTCTGCAGTCGGCACGGCGGTGGGCTGTGCCGTGGGCGCAACAGTAGGCTGCTCGGTGGGTGCGGCCGTTGGCGCGGCATTCGACCTGCTCACCTGGACATCAGCGGAAGGCGCGGCTTTGGCGTCGCTGGCCGTTTCCTGCCTGACCGGCGCGGCAGCCGTATCTTCTTCCTCAGCGAGGGGGAGCGAATTCGGTGGCGTCAGGATGGACGTGCAGGCAAGAATCACCGCCAGAACGCGGGATGCGAGCATGTTGAGAAAATTCATTCGGGACACCTCCTCCATGTTGACACTGGTATTATATGAGAAGAAAAAGCGCTTGTCAAGGGTGAGCCGCGATGGTCACGGTCTGCGCCCAGGAGGGCCAGGCAAGCCCGCGGGCGAGGCAATCCTGCCGGGTCAGGAGGATCGCGGGACGCTCGTCACAGCGGACGGCGGATGACGTGGCGTCCACGGCGAACCACCGGTCATCCGTCCGCGCGACGTTCCACAGGTGCGGCCCGCGAGGATTCCTTCCGCACTGGAAGCCCATGGGGATGCCCGACAATGTCCCCAGCAGATACAGCGCGTCGCTGAAGCCCTGACAATTGGCCTGCCTGTCCGTAAGGGCGGATACGCCGCTGACGAGCGTGCCGCAGGCGGCGCTCCCTGGGCGTGTGTTGGCATAGCGGATGCGGGCGGCCAGGGTGGATGTCAGGAAGCGCAGCTGATCGCCGGGGACGGCAAAGCGGCTTTGTGCTTCCCGGGTGAGGCTGAGGGCTGTGTCCAGAGCGAGCCGCTCTCTGGCCGTCAGCGAGGCGTCGTCATGGGCGAGCCAGGCGTCCGCCAGTCGGAGACCGTCACGATAGAAAAGGCGGCAGCGCACGGCGATGGCGTTCCGTTCCCGACGGACGGAGCGGGAGGAGCGCTGGATCCAGGGCAGCAGCAGATCAAGCGTGCCGTGGAGCTGGGCGGGGGACAGACGCGCCGCGGCTCCCGTCAGGCGGAAGGCGACTTCAGGCTGGCGCTCCCGCTGGGCCTTGAACAGCAAGGTTCGCAGGTCTTCAAGGGTGGAAAGAACCATTTGCGTCGGCATGACCGCACCGTCTCTCTTTCGTATGAAAAAGGCGGGAGCGTTATCTTCCCGCCTGTTCGCTATTTCCGCTTTTTCTGCCCGGCTTCCCGCCGCAAGGGATGGGGCGGGGCGGCTTCCGGCGGCGGCTCGGTATCCCGCATGGCCGGAATGTTCCGCAGGGGCAGGAGCATGTCGGTGCGCACACGCATATCATGGCGGACAAGCCGGTACAGCGTGGCCGTCAGCGGGACGCCCACCACCATGCCGCCGATGCCCGCGATGCCGCCGCCCACCGTCACCGCCGCCAGCACCCAGATGCCGGGCAGGCCGATGGACTGCCCCACCACCTTGGGGAAGATCAGGTTGCCCTCCAGCTGCTGGAGGATGATGAGGAACACCAGGAACAGCAGCGATTTGATGGGATTCACCGTGAAGATCAGAAAAGCGCCGACGCCCGCGCCGATGTACGCGCCGGCAATGGGAATCAGCGCGGTGAAGCCGATCAGCGTGCCGATCATCACCGCGTAGGGGAACTGAAAAATCACCATGCCCAGGATGCACAGGGAGCCCAGAATCAGCGCCTCGGTGCACTGGCCCACGATGTAGCTGTGGAAGGACTCATCCATGGTGCCCAGGAAGTGGAACAGCTTCCGCTCCACCTTTTCGCCCAGATAGGCGCGGATCAGCCGGCGGAACTGTGCGCCGAGCTTTTCCTTGTCAGCCAGGAGATAGAAGGCGAAGACCAGGCTCAGGAAGAAGGAAATCAGCTTGGCTGCCGTGGTGGACACCACCGAAACCGTGGCCCCCAGCACCCCGCCCACGCCGGAAATCAGCAGGTTCAGCCCCTTGGTGACGGTGCCCTGCCAGTCGAAATTATCAGCAGGCAGCAGGTTGCTGACGGCCTCCAGATAGCCGGCCTCGGCCAGCTTTTCCTCAATCCACTGGAAGAACTGGGCCAGCGCCCCGGGCAGGGAGGCCACGATCAGGTTGATGGCGTGAATCAGCTCGGGCAGGATCATCCGCACCAGCACAAACAGCACCAGCACCGCCGTGGCGAAAGCCAGCAGCATGCAGAGCGGCCGGCGCATCCGCGTCAGCCAGGGCTTGGCGCTGTTGGGGAAAAAACGCTTCTCATAGAAGCGCATCAGCACATTCACCACATAGGCGATGCCGCCGCCCAGGATCAGCGGCATGGCGGCGCCCAGCATATTGAAGGCCATGGCGGTGAGGGGCTCCCAGTAGCGCAGCGTCAGATAGACCACGATGAACGTAACGCCGGCGCGCATACAGGTTTTCCATTCCAGGCGCATGATCTCACCCTTTCTCATCTATGCAGGATATACCGAAATCCTCCTGGATTATTCATGACGGCGCCGCACATTGCGCCATCCGCGTGAAATGGCCGTCCATGCCACATGAACGGCGTCCCCGCCGCATACGCTCTTGCGAAGAGGAGGGGATGGCCATGAGCCTGAGCGAATTGCGGCAGAAGGACGTCGTCAACACCAGGGACGGCCATTGCCTGGGCAAGGTGATGGATCTCGAATTCTGCGCGGTGGATGGCCGGATCACCGCGCTGGTGGTGCCGGGCGAATTCAGCCTGGCGGGGCTTTTGCGCGGAGAGCGCAGCGGCTACGTCATTCCGTGGGAAAACATCTGCAAAATCGGCGACGACGTGATTCTGGTGGACGTTCCCGAAATATGAAGGGCGCGGTGCCCCTCGGCGCGGGCTCAGCCGTCCTCCAGGCTTTCCTTGATTTCGCGGCCCTCCCGCAGCAGGGCGCACATTCGGTCGCGGTCGTTGTTCCGCAGGGCATCGCGGTACTCGCTCAGCCGCTGCACCAGGCCCTCGACCTCAGGCAGGAGGGCCTCGCGGTTATCGAAAAACAATTCCGTCCACATGTCCTCGGCCAGGCGGGCCACGCGGGTCATGTCCGCGAAGCTCCCGGCGGAGAAGCCCTTATGCTTCCCGGCCAGGGGACACTTGACATAGGCGCTGGACACCACATGGGCCAGCTGGCTGGTGTAGGCAATCATCTCGTCATGGACGCGGGGCGTGGTGAACTGCACCCGGCGGAAGCCCAGATCCATGAAGAAATCCCGGGCCCGCTGAAGCACCGCGATGTCCTCGTCCCCCATGGGGGTGAGGATCATGCTGGCATGGTCGAAAAGGTCATCCCGGGCATACTTGAAGCCGGAGCGTTCCCGGCCTGCCATGGGGTGCCCGCCGATGTAATGCCAGCCGTGGGCCTTGGCCACCGGGGCCAGCTGTTCGCAGATAACCTGCTTGACGCCGCCGCAGTCGATCACCAGCGCGCCGGGCTTGAAGGCCTCCGCGTGGCCGGTGATCCATTCCACGATGGCGCCGGGGTACAGCGCCACCAGCACAATATCGCACAGGGGGATGTCCTCCGGCCGCATTTCCCGGTCGATGGCGCCCATGAGCAGCGCTTGGGCGATGGTCTGGGGATTCAGGTCGCAGCCGACAACCGTTGCCTCGGTATGCAGCTTCACCGTTTTGGCCAGGGAGCCGCCAATGAGCCCCAGGCCGACAATACCGACGTTCATGATCTTTCCTCCATTCTGCCATGCTACACGGTGAGTATTCGACAGAAAGGGGAAAGATTCCTGCCTGGAAGGGGCTCTGCCCCTTCACCCCGGCAGGAGGGCCATCGGCCCTCCTACAC
>CBFFZW010000041.1:0-39649 GCA_965646445.1 uncultured Christensenellales bacterium
GTGCCAGCAACGCTCGTCCTATGCGCCCCCTCAACTGGGCTTCTCCCTCTGACCTCCTCTCCTCCTTCTCTGTCTATTTTGCTTGACAAACCTACAGCGGCGGGAGTTTTTTGCGGGAGGGCGGCAGGCTGCCGACGCGCTGAAGCACCGCGCTTTTACAGGATTTTGCTCAGGGCATGGTCAGCGCCTTCAAACAGTCTGTATTCGTGCGGAATGTGGAGCGCGTCCAGGTGAAGATGCAGGATCTCATTGTCGCAGAAAAGCACATCGTCGGTTCCCACATGCAAGGCGATTGACACATGGCCGCGGATATCGTCAGCGCGGCGCGATACCTCGCAGAGGATGCTGCCATCGAAGCATTTCTGTTCCCGCATCATGGCGCGGTAAATTTCCGCCGCCTGTTCAACCGGGGCGCCCACGGTGCGATAATCCTGATGAAAATAATGGTGATAGGTGCCGGCGTACGCGGTGACGGCGGAGAACAATTCGGGATACCGGAAGGCCAGCCGCGCCGCGATGCCCCCGCCCATGGAAAACCCGGAAACGGTTCGGCCTTCACGGGAAGCGTCGGTTCTGTACAGATTATCAATGTGCGGAATCAGCTCCTGAAGGAACATGGGCGCCACCGGCAAATCCTTCACGTCGCCGGTGACATGGGCGTGATTGACGAAGACGGTGATCGCCTCCCTGCCTCGGCACACCTTTTTCATGGTCTGGATTTCGGACGACTCGTTTCCCATCCAGCCATGAAAATGATACGCCACGGGATACCGATGGTTCCCTGCCGCATAGCTGGCGGGAAGATAGATGTTGTATCCGATGTCGTGCTTGTATGCCTGGCTGAAAAAGGTTTGATGGTGGATGCCGTTAACCTGTACCTGGGGCGGATTGCTGTAATGCATGGCCTGTCCTTTCTCCTTCGGCGGCAGTGCCTGATCGGCAGCCGAGGCTCAAGGATAGTATGGCATACTGACGATCTGAATGCAAGGATGTTATGCTATTTTTATCCACTTCAAAAAATAGGAAAGGTATGGCGGCGGCCTGGTCATAAACCGCGGCAGGTGCGAAAACCTGCCGCGGCCCAGGTTCACGCATGCTTCAGGCCTCGTCCCCGTCAGCCCCGGTGCCGCTTCCTTGTGATTCAGGCGACGAGCCCGCGTTCATGGGTCGTGAGAAACCGTGTTCTGTCTCTGAATGATGATCTCCCCTCCCCTTTATCTCCGCTTCCGCTTATCCTCAAACAGCGGCCCGATCTCCAGAGCGTTATCCACCATGAAGCTCAAAAACTCGCTGACCGGCGGGCACCACAGCAGGTGATACCCCGCCACCCGGCGCATGGCCTCGGCGTCGTTGTCCCAGGCACGGCGGATCAGCGTGCGCAGATTCCGTTCAATGGTGCGTTCGTCGCAGCCGAAGACCTCCGCTGTCGGAAGAAAAAGATACTTTTTCATGTTGCACAGCCGCGCCGGGTCTTCCATGGCCAATCGAAGGACATGACAGGTCAAATCATAGCCCTTGTAATGACGGCCGACGCCCAGAGCATGCAGGATGCTTTCTACTTTTTTCATCATCAAATCCTCCTTCTTCTGTTTGGAATGCGTCATTCAATTGTGCGGCAAGAGGGGCTGTCAGAATCGAAATTCACGCGAACAAAGCTCATTTCCTGTCGTGGGACGCCTTGGTTCGCATTTTAATATGAAGAAAAGGGATTAAGCGGCAGTCCGATCAAGGGGTTGAAACCCGTGTCCCGGTTCATCATAGACTTTTTCTTGACGAAAATCTACAAAATCGCTATAATACCCTTATATGTGTATGCTGGCGCGGCGATGCGTCCGGCGAAGGAGGGAGCGGCAATGCGGCATGCGGGCCTGTGGGCCTTTGGCGTTGCGCTGCTCCTTTTGCTGGGCGTGGGCGCGCTGGTGGAGGGCCCTGACGCGGCGGAAGTCCCGCCCTCCCCCGTGCCGGTTACGGCGGCGGCTATCCTGCCATCGGCGGAAGGCCAGCCTCAGCAGACGGCGGCGGTGACGCCCAGAGGCTGGCGGGCTGATCGCCATCTGGCCCCGGGCCGGGGGGAGCGCGTAAGCCTGCCCGCCGTCCGCCCGGTGTGCGACGGCAACGGCTATCCTCTGCGCGCCATGAGCTATGTCCGCACGGTATACACGGTCTGCCGCCCGGAGGCATTGGCCGGATAGGCCGCGCCGGGTACGGTCGTTCCATGAGGTTTCCCCAAATTTGAATGGAGAGGAAGCAAGCGATATGAAGTCCAACAATCGCAAGCGCATGAACGGCAAAACCAAGGCCGTCATCGCGCTGTCCATCATGCTGGTGCTGACCATCGTCATCGGCGTGCTCGGCTTCACCGGTATGCCCCTTGACAGCCGTGGTCTGTACAGGCTCAAGACCTGGCTCCCCACCACGGATGCGGCTGCCTGGCCCACGTCCCTGCCCCTGGGCCTTGACCTGCGCGGCGGCGTGTTCGTCGAGTATTCCGCCGCCCGGCCCGAAAACAGCGAGGCCAACTTTGATTCCCTGATCAGCGGCACCATCGGCGTCATTCAGCAGCGCCTGACCGACAAGGGCTACGCGGAAAGCACCGTGCAGCGCATCGGCGGCGACGGCATCCGCGTGGAGATCCCCGACGTGACCGAGCCCAGCGCCGTGCTGGATCTGATCGGCTCCCCGGCCCAGATGGATTTCCGCGGCCCTGACGGCGTGACCTTCATGACCGGCGACATGGTGGAGACCGCCAATGTGGCCTATCAGGACGGCGAGTACGTCGTGGCCTTCCAACTCAATGACGAGGGCGGCCGCATCTTCGCGGAGAAGACCGCCGAATTCCTGGGCCGGAACATCACCATTTACCTGGACGACGCCGTGCTGGTGGACGCCACCGTGCAGTCCGTCATCACCGGCGGCAGCGGCGTCATCAACGGCATGGGCGGCGAGGAACGCGCCCGCACCGTGGCCGCGCAGATTCAGTCCGGCGCCCTGCCCCTGGTGCTGACCCAGCAGAAGGTGGACACCGTGTCTGCCACCCTGGGCGACGACGCGCTGTCCACCTCCGTCCTGGCCGCCTTCATCGGCATCCTGCTGGTGATGCTGGTCATGGTTCTGCGCTACCGCCTCAACGGCATCGTTGCCGCCTGGGCACTGTGCGTGTACATCATCGTGCTGTTCTTCCTCATCGCCGTGATTCCAGGCATCCAGCTGACCCTGCCCGGTCTGGCGGGTATCGTGCTGGGCATCGGCATGGCGGTGGACGCCAACGTGATTATCTTCGAGCGCTTCAATGAGGAGGTTCGCGCGGGCAAGCCTCTGAAGGCCTCCGTTCGCGCCGGCTTCAAGAACGCCATGAGCGCCATCCTGGACGCCAACGTGACCACCATGATCGCCGCCATCGTGCTGCTGATCTACGGCACCGGCTCCATTCAGGGCTTTGCCAAAACCCTGCTGCTGGGCGTGGTGACCTCCATGTTCACCGCTGTGGTCGTGACGCGCTTCCTGATGAAGAATATTGTGAACCTGGGCCGGATGGACGCGAAGCTGTTCACCTCCGGTCTCCAGGCGCGGAAGGAGGAGCAGTAATGGCCATCAAGAATCGTTCCAGAATTTGCCTGGTGATTTCTGCCGCCATTATGGCGGTGGCGCTGGTGATGTCTCTTTTTGGCGCGGGCATCAACTTGGGCATCGACTTTGCGGGCGGTCTGTCCATGCAGTACAGCATGGGTGGCGAATTTGACCAGGAGGATCTGCGCGCCGTGCTCAATGACATGGGCGTGGGCGAATATACCCTGACGGTGCAGGGCGCCAACCGCGACGAGGTGAACATCCGCATCAAGAGCGTGGATGAGGAAGGCGTCCAGGGCGTACAGGAGAATTTCCAGGCGGGCCTGATCGAGAAGTATCCCAACATGGTTGCCGCAGGTGAGGTGAACTACGTTGGCCCCGTGGCCGGCGCGACCTTGCTGCAGAACGCCATTGTCTCCGTGCTGCTGGCTTCCGTGCTGATGCTGATCTACATTGCCATCCGTTTTGACTTCAATTCCGGCGTGGCGGCTGTGGCGGGCCTCCTGCATGACGTGCTGATGATGCTGGCCTTCATGGTGCTGCTTCGCTCCATCATCCAGATGAACTCCTCCTTCATCGCGGCCATGCTGACCATCGTGGGCTACTCCATCAACAACACCATCGTCATCTTCGACCGCATCCGCGAGAATGCCAAGAAGATGCCCTCGGAAGCCCGCGCAAACGTGGTGAACCGCTCCGTGAAGGAGTGTCTGGGCCGTACCATCAACACCACCCTGACGACGCTGATTACCATCGTGGCCCTGTATGTGCTGGGCGTGGACGCCATCAAGGAATTCGCCCTGCCCATCATCGTCGGCATCCTGTCCGGCGTGTACAGCGCCAACATGATCAACGGCTACATCTGGGCGGCGCTGGAGGAAAAGAAGCGCGCGCCCAAGGCGAAGAAGGCGGCCAAGTAAGCAGCTTTCAAGCCAGAAGATCAACAGACCAACGAGAAGCAGCTGAGCAGATCGCCGTCGGCAGACTCAATTCGTATCCGACGGCTCTGCCGGCGGGGCGGGGAGTTTTTCGCAGCAAAATGAAATTTTGCGGAGAAAACATTCCGCAGCTTCTCTCGACAAAGTGGCGTGAGCCACTTTGTCGATGCTTTCAGCGGAGGGACCTGCCTGAGGGCGGTCTCTCCGCTTTATGGTTTAGGCAACACCAACGAGGAGGAACGTCCATGCTGCAATTCATCCGCCGGGGCCCGGACAGCGCCCAGCCCCTTGGGGAGCATCCGCTGTGGCTGTCCGCCCTTTTGCGCAGCCGGGGCGTCGATGACCCGGAGAAGGCCGAGCGCTTCCTGCACCCGGATCTGAGTCAGCTGCACGATCCCCTGCTGATGCCGGGGATGGACAGGGCGGTGCGGCTGATCCGCCAGGCGGCGGAGGCGGGCACGCCCGTCATCATCTATGGCGATTATGACGTGGACGGCGTGTGCGCCACCTCCATCCTTCTGGAAACCCTTGCGGAGATGGGCGTGAAGGCGGACTTCCGCATTCCCAGCCGGCATGGGGAGGGCTATGGCCTGAACCAGGAGGCCGTGCGGCGGATGGCGGAGGATCACCGGCTGCTCATCACCGTGGACTGCGGCGTAACCAACCATGAGGAGGTCAAGCTGGCGCAGATGCTGGGGATGACGGTGATCGTCACCGACCACCATCAGCTGGCGGACACGCCTTCCCCCGCGGACGTGGTGCTGAACCCGCTTCTGGGGGATTATCCCTTCCGGCGGCTGTGCGGCGCGGGGGTGGCCCTGAAGCTGACTCAGGCGCTCCTGGGCATGGAAGCCGTCGTCCGGCGGCTGGAGCTGGCGGCGCTGGCCACCGTGGCGGACATCGTGCCCCTCATCGACGAGAACCGCGTCATCGTCAAGGAGGGCCTGCGGCTGATGGCGGAGACCGCCCGCCCCGGTCTCAGGGCCATGATGACACTCAGCGGCGTGAATCCGCCCGTCAATGCCGGGCATGTGGGCTTCCGCCTGGCGCCGCGGCTCAATGCCGGGGGACGGCTGGAAGATGCCTCCCAGGGCGTGACCCTGCTCACCACCCGGGACGAGGAGGAAGCCCAGCGCATCGCGGCCCATCTGGAGGAGAACAATCAGCAGCGGCAGGCGTTGGAGCAGGAGATCACCCAGGCGGCGTTGGCGGCTATCCGCACCTCGGTGGACTTTTACGAGGATCGGATCATCATCGTCCAGGGGGAGGGCTGGAACAGCGGCGTCATCGGCCTGGCGGCGGGGCGCATCTGCGAGCGCTATCACTTCCCGACCATTGTGCTCTCCCGGCAGGAGGACGTGGCGGTGGGCTCCTGCCGCTCCATCCCCGGGGTGAACATCCACGCCATGCTGTCCACCTGCAAGGATCTATTCCTGCGCTTCGGCGGGCACGAGCAGGCGGCGGGGCTGACCATGA
This sequence comes from uncultured Christensenellales bacterium, assembly GCA_965646445.1. Classification (GTDB taxonomy): domain Bacteria; phylum Bacillota; class Clostridia; order Christensenellales; family Aristaeellaceae; genus UBA11524. Next base: position 5,982 of record CBFFZW010000041.1, read on the forward strand.
AGGCGGAGCTCATCCCCGAGCTGCGCCGGCGGCTGAACCTGGCCATCCGGGAAAACTGCGACCCCGCCTGCTACATCCCCACCCGGGAGTACGACCTGCCCCTGCCCCTGAGCCAGGTGAACCTGGAGCTCATTGACCGCTTGGAGCTGCTTCAGCCCACGGGCTACGGCAATCCGTCCCCGGTGTTCCTCCTGCGGGACGGGCAGGTGCAGCTGATGCGCCGGGTGGGCCGGGAGCGCCAGCACCTGAAGCTGTCCCTGCTGGACGGGGATTCCGTCCGGGACGGCATCGCCTTCTCCATGGGGGACATGGCGGAGGCGGGGCTGGAGCGGGTGGACGCGGTGTTCACCCCGGAGCGCAACGAGTTCATGGGCCGGGTGACGGCGCAATTGCAGGTGCAGGCCATGCGCCCGGCGGAGGGCTTTGCGGCGCTCCCCGGCCCGGAGGTGCTTTTCCGGGGGCTGTTGCAGGAAATAACAGGGCTGGCGGCGAATACTATCAAGATTCCCGAGCCCCTCCCCGTGACCACCTCCGCCGCGGTGAAAAAGCTGATGAAGCCCGGCCGGGGGGTGCTGCTCATCGCCCATGAGCGGGAGCGGGCGGCGGCCTTCCTGGTGGACGGCGGCGCGGACGTGGCGGTGGGGACGGTGCGGGACGACCGCGCCTTCAACACGGTGCTCTGCGCGCCCGATCTGTCCCGATTGACGGACGTGTGGCAGGAGATCATCCTGCTGGACGGCGATGTGCTGCCGGGGGAGGCCGCGGCCATTCAGGCGAGGTGCCCCAGGGCGCGGCTGAAATGCCTGCGGGAAAACCCGGCCATGACGGCGCTGATGGCGTCCCTGGCCCTGCCGGACGAGCCGCTGCGGGGGCTGTACCGGCGGCTTCGGGCGGGCGGGAACCTGGCGCTGGCCGTGCTGGCCCGGGATACAGGGCTCACCGAGGGGCAGGTGCTCACGGGGCTGGCCGCCTTCCACCAGGTGAAGCTGGCGGAGTTTTCCCTGGAGCCCTACGCCCTGCGCCTGCTGCCGCCGGTGAAGTGCTCCATGGCGGACAGCGCGCTGATCCGCTATCTGCGGGGCTGATATGGAACGAACGAGGCCGGAGGCCCATGCCGTCCGGCTGGAAAGGAGGCTGCGGTGCCGTATTCTGTTTATGAAGCGATGCCCATGGATCAAATGCTGGCGAGGGTACAGAAGTATACCCCCGGCGACGGCTGTCAACTGGTGGAAAAGGCGTATAAGTTTGCCGAGCAGGCTCATGCCGGGCAGAAGCGCAAAAGCGGCGAGCCCTACTTTATCCATCCCTGCTTTGTGGCCAGCATCCTGACGGAGCTGATGATCGACCCGCCCACCATCGCCGCCGGCCTTCTGCATGACACGGTGGAGGACTGCGAGGGCATCACCCTGGATACCATCCGTCAGGAGTTCGGCGAGGAGGTCGCTCACCTGGTGGACGGCGTGACCAAGCTGAACAAGCTGGACTTTGCCGACAAGGAGGAGGCCCAGGCCGAATCCCTGCGCAAGATGATCCTGGCCATGAGCAAGGACATCCGCGTGGTGCTCATCAAGCTGGCGGATCGCCTGCACAACATGCGCACCATGAAGTATCAGCGGGCCGAGCGCCAGGTGGCCATCGCCCGGGAAACGCTGGAAATCTACGCGCCTCTGGCCCACCGCCTGGGCGTGTACGCCATCAAGCAGGAATTGGAGGACCTCTCCCTGCGCTACATTGACCCGGCGGGCTACCAGAACCTGGTGCAGAAGGTGGGGCAGAAGCGCTCCGAGCGCCAGGAAAACATCCGCATGGTCATTTCCGAATTGTCGGATAAGCTGGACGAGCAGCATATTCACTACGACATCGACGGGCGGCCCAAGCACTTTTATTCCATCTACCGCAAGATGGTTCTGCAGAACAAGCCCTTCGACCAGATTTATGACCTTATCGCCATCCGCGTGCTGGTGGACACCATCCCGGACTGCTACACGGTGCTGGGCATCGTCCACACCCTCTGGAACCAGATTCCCGGCCGGTTCAAGGATTACATCTCCGTGCCCAAGGGGAACATGTACCAATCCCTGCATACCACGGTGGTGGGCGGGCGGAAGATGCCCTTCCCCTTCGAGGTGCAGATCCGCACCTGGGAGATGCACCGGGTGGCGGAGTACGGCATCGCGGCCCACTGGCGCTACAAGGAAGGCGCGGCGGGCGGCAATGATCTGGACAACAAGCTCTACTGGGTGCGTCAGATCCTTGACTGGCAGAACGAAACCCGGGACAGCAAGGAATTCATCGACACCCTGAAAACCGACCTGTTCTCCGAGGAAGTGTTCCTCTTCACGCCCAAGGGCGACGTGGTTTCCATGGTGAAGGGCGCCACGCCCCTCGATTTCGCCTATCGCATCCACAGCGCCGTGGGCAACAAATGCGTGGGCGCCAAGGTCAACGGCAAGATCGTTCCCCTGGATACGCCCCTGGAAACGGGCGACCGGGTGGAAATCATGACCTCCGCCTCCTGCAAGGGCCCCTCCAGCGACTGGCTGCGCATCTGCAAGACGCCGCAGGCCAAGGCGAAAATCCGCCAGTTCCTGAAAAAGGAGCTGAAGGAGGAGAACATCGAGCTGGGCAAATCCATGGTGGAGCGGGAATGCAAGCGCCGTGGCGTGGCCATGTCCGACCTGGTGAAGCCGGAGTTCTACGACGGGATGCTGCGCAAGTACGGCTTCCAGACCATGGAGGATATTTACGGCGCGGTGGGCTACGGCGGCATGGCGGCCATGTACGTCGTCACCCGCCTGATGGACGAGCAGCGGGCCCAGCAGGCGGCCCAGGCCCCGAAGATTGAGGAGCTGCCCACCGTGGAGCAGCACAGCCGCGGGGCCACGGCGGCCAAGGCCAATCACGGCATCATCCTGCCCGGCAACGAGGATATGGACATCCCCGTGCGCTTCGCCAAGTGCTGCTCTCCCGTGCCGGGGGACGACATCATGGGCTACATCACAAGGGGCCGGGGCGTGACCATTCACAAGGCGGAGTGCGTCAACGCCATCAACGGCGAAAAGGAACGCCGGGTCAACGTGGCCTGGGCGGATACGGACACGGGCTCCTTCGCGGCCTCCATCAAGGTGGTGGCCTACGACCATGTGAGCCTGCTGGGCGAGGTCGCCACCTACATCGGAGAGATGAACGTGCCCATCAAGGCCATCTCCGCCCAGGTGGATGACAAGACCCGCACCTCCACCATCAAGCTGGTGCTGGAGGTCAAGTCCCGCGACCAGATGGACAAGGTGATCAAGCAGCTGCGGCGCAAGACCGATGTCATCGACGTCTACCGCACCCAGGGCTGACGGCCCGGCGGAGGAAAGGAGCGATCCCCATGCGCTGTGTGATTCAGCGGGTAACGAGCGCCTCCGTCACGGTGGAGGGCGAAGTCGTCGGCGCCATTGAGCGCGGCTTCATGGTGCTGGTGGGCGTGTGCGCGGGCGACGTCGACCAGGACGTGAAGTACATGGCCGATAAGGTGCCCAACCTGCGCATCTTTGAGGACGAGCAGGGCAAGATGAACCTTTCCCTCAAAGACGTGGGCGGGGACATCCTGGCCGTGAGCCAGTTCACCCTCTATGGCGACGCCCGGGGCAGCCGCAGGCCCAGCTTCATTCAGGCGGCAAGGCCCGAGGAGGCCAACGCCCGCTATGAGCAGCTCATCGCCGCCTGGCGGGCCCAGGGCCTTCGGGTGGAGACGGGCCGGTTCCGGGCGGAAATGCAGGTGGCCCTGGTCAACGACGGCCCCGTGACCATCCTGATGGATTCCGCCAAATTGTTTTGACAGGAGGGACGCGGCATGAGCGACATCCGCATCAAGACCGTCCCCGTGGGCTTGCTGGGCACCTGCTGCTACATCGTGTGGCGGGAGGGCCGGGAGGACTGCGTGGTCATCGACCCCGGCGCGGAGCCTGAGCGCATCCTCCGGGCGGCGGAGGGTCGGCAAATCACGGACATCCTGCTGACCCACGGGCATTTCGACCACATCGGCGGCGTTTCGGCGCTGATGGCGGAGGGCGTGCGCCTTGTTGTCCACCGGCTGGACGCCGCCATGCTGGATGATCCCCAGCGCAACGCCAGCTGGATGATCCGCGCCGCCGTCACCGCGCCCATGGCGGATACCCTGGTACGGGACGGCGACCGCCTCACCTGCGCCGGCATCGACTTCACGGTGCTCCATACCCCCGGCCACACCCCCGGCAGCGTCTGCTACCGGACGGAGGCGGGGCTGTTCACCGGGGACACCATGTTCCGCCACGGCTGGGGCCGAACCGACCTCCCTGGCGGCAGCGAGGCTGAATTGCAGCGTTCTCTGGAACGGCTGCGCCCCCTGGCCCAGACCATGACCATCTATCCCGGACATGAGGCATAGCATGAATGAATTGACGGCCTATCTGCAAAATATCCAGCCGGAGTTGATGAACGTCACCCGGCTTTTCGGCATTTCAGACGACTGCTGGCCGGAGGAAGGGCCAGGTGAAGAAAACAGGCGAAGCCCGCGCTTTACTTGGTCGATGGCGGAGAAAGCGGGAAACTACGTCTGCCGCGTCCGAGACGGGGCGCGGGAGGTCTGCCTGTCCGTGCCGATTCCCCCGGCGGAGGGAGACGCGCGCCTTCACGAGCTGCACCGCAAGCGGGCGGCCCGGAGGCTGTGCAAGCAGGCCCTGTACGACCTGTGCCGGGAGGTGACGGGCATCCACCCGCCCTGGGGCAGCCTGACGGGCATCCGCCCCACCCATCTGATCTACGAGGCCATGGCGGAGGGGCTGACGGCGGAGGAAGCCGCGGAGGCGCTGATCCGCCGGTTCGATGTCGCGCCGGAGAAGGCGGAGCTGTTGCGGGAAATCGTCGCCGTCCAGAGCCTCCTGCCCCCGCCGGGGGACGGCTGGATGGACGTGTACATCGGCATTCCCTTCTGTACCACGCGGTGTACCTATTGCTCCTTTTCCAGCGGGGAAATCGGCCGGGGCAGGCTGGTGGAGCCCTACCTGACCGCCCTGTTCCGGGAGATGGAGGCCGGGGCGGCCCTGCTGAAGGACGCGGGCAAGCGCCTCCGGGCAGTGTATGTGGGCGGCGGCACCCCCACCTCCCTGAACGAGTCCCAATTCGCCCGTCTGCTGGACAGGATGATGACCCTGTACCCCGGCGCCATGGAATACACCGTGGAGGCCGGGCGGCCCGATACCATCACGCCGGGAAAGCTGCGCGCCATCCGGGAGAGCGGGGTGGGGCGCATCAGCATCAACCCGCAGACCATGAACGACCATACGCTGCGGGTCATCGGGCGAGGCCACACCGCCGCCCAGGTGGAGGAGGCCTACGCCATGGCCCGGGCGGAGGGCGTCCGCCACATCAACATGGATGTGATCGCGGGCCTGCCCGGGGAGGACACGGCGGACTTTGCCCGTACCATGGACGCGGCCCTGCGCCTGAAGCCGGAGAGCCTCACTGTCCATACCCTGGCCATCAAGCGCTCCAGCCGCCTGCATTTGGAAAACGCGCCCCTGCCGGACGGCGAAACCGCCGCGGCCATGGTGCGCATGGGCCTTGATACGGCGCGGCAGCTGGGCCTTCAGCCGTATTATCTCTACCGGCAGAAGTACATGGCCGGGAACCAGGAGAACGTGGGCTACGCCCTCCCCGGCCACGCCTGCCAGTACAACGTGGACATCATGGAGGAGAACTCCCACATCCTGGCCCTGGGGGCCGGGGGAATTTCCAAGCGGATCTATCCCGACGAGGGTCACATCGGCCGCAGCCCCAACGTGAGCAACATTGAGCTGTACACCCAGCGGGTGGAGGAAATGATCGCCAGGAAGCGGGCGCTGTTCCTGGAGGAGGAGAAAGCATGAGGAAAAGCCTGCTGCTGCGGGCGCTGCTGCTGGCGGGTGGCCTGCTGTTTCTGGTGATGACGCTGCTGAACCCCCGCACGGAAACCAGCTTTGAGGACATTCATGAGGGCCGCAAGGCCACGGCCATGCTGATCCCCGGCGAAACCTGGGTCATTCCCCTGGGCGGGAGCGGCGAAATCAGCGAGGTCAGCGTGGTGCTGTCCAACGTGAAGGAGGCCAAGGCGCTGACCCTGCATATGGCCCTGCTCAAGGACGGAGAGACCGTCGCGTCCCAGTCCGTGTCCCTGGAAAAGGCAAAGGGACGCGGCCGCGTGAAGCTGACGCCGGAGGCCGCTGTTCCCGCCGGGAGCTATGACCTTGCGCTGTCCGTGGAGGGCACGGGCCAGGTGAGCTTTCTGGGGGATGGCGAGACCGTCGGGGTCCGCATCACCCAGGCTCGCACCACCTACGTCGCCGCGTCGGGGTTTTCCGGCGTGATGCTCCTGCTGCTGGCGCTGACGCCATCGGGCACGGGCAGAAAGGAGCGGAATGTCCATGCGTCGGTATGAAAAATGGCTGCTGCTGACGGCCCTGCTCCTGGTGGCGGCATTGACCCTGACCGCGGCGCTCCGGGTTCCGGCGGCGATGGCGGAATGGGAGGACGGCGAGCCCGCTGTTTCCCTGGCCCTGGGCGGCGGCGCGGCCCTCAACCTGCCCCTGCTGTTCTATGGGCTGACGGCGGGCCTGGGCGCGGTGTGGCTGGCCTGGCTGCTGACGCGCCGGGAGGTTTCCTGGCACAGGGTCTGCTTTGCCATCATCCTTTCCATGGGCATGATGCTGGTGCTGACCCGGCCGGCGATGCCCCTGTCCACCTGGGATGAGGGCGTCCACCGGGAGAAGATTCTGCTGCTGGCCGGGGCGGAAAGCGTCACCTGGGCGGATTATCTGTTCACCTATACCACCTGGTTTTTCGGGTACATGCCCTACGTCCTGGGGGCCGCCGTCGGCAGGCTTCTGCATCTGGCGGATGGCTGGGTCATCCGCGGGGCCAATATGCTGGCGGTGGCGGTGCAGGCGGCGGTCAGCGCCCTGGCGGTGAAGCACGCGCCCCGCTGCAAGCTGGCCTTCCTGACCCTGGCGACGCTGCCCACCTGCGTGTGGCTGGCTTCCAGCATGTCCTACGACGGCACGGTCATCAGCTATGTGCTGCTGGGCGTGGCGCTTATGCTGGAGGAGCTGGATACGCCCCAGCGCCGCCTGACAGGCGCCCGGGCCGTCATGCTGATGACGGTGCTCTGCCTGGGCACGCTGGCCAAGCCCGCGTACAGCCTGGTGATCCTTATGGTGCTGATGCTTCCCCGGACGAAGTTCGACAGCGGACGGCGCTGCGCGGCCTTCAAGGCCTTCGCCCTGCTGCTGCTCGTCATGTGCCTGCTGAGCATGCTCATGGGCGCCTATGACGACCTGATGGCCGGGGATCCCCGCACGGACGACACGGACTCCGCCGGGCAGCTGGCCTATGTGCTGCAAAACCCCGGCGCGGCCCTGAGCACCCTGGGGCGCTACATCCTGCGGGAGGTTCCCGTCCTGTACGCCCAGGCGGCGGATGCCTGGTGTGCCCTGGGCGCGAACAACCTGATCTCCGCGCTGCTGCTGGCGGCGGCGTGGCTCGGCGCCCTGTGTGCCGCTGGGGAGGATGAAGGCGGCCTCCGTCTGACGGCGGGGCGGCGGGCGGTTCTGGCGGTATGCGGCTTTCTGCCCATCCTGGCGCTCATCGGCGGTCAATACATGGTCACAACGCCGCCCAGCATGGATACGGTTCAGGGAATGCAGCCACGCTATACCCTGCCGGTGCTGATTTTCCCCGCACTGGCGCTGGCTCCGCCCCAGAGGTGGCGGCTTCGCTGCGCTCCGGCCTCCCGGTGGATGGCCACGGCGCTGGCCGCCGGGCTGTTCCTGCTCAACGCCTGGAACGGCTGGGCGTGGGTGCTCGGCTGAGCACCTCGGCAAAGCCGTCGGATACGAATGGCGTCTGCCGACGGCGATCAACTCAGCTGATGCTTGAGGCTTTGCTGCCGGGCTGCTGGCAAGCGGCGGTTCTCCCGCCATCAGCCGGTGCATAGGATAAGCAGGAAGGCTGGGCTTGCGCGAAGAAACCTTTGCTGGTATAATGATTTTGTTTGTCGGGTCTTTGCGCCATAAGCGGCGCGGAGCAAGAAAGGAGCAAGAACATGGCGCAGAATCCTACCTTTGTCATCACCATGGAAGACGGCCGGGAAATGAAGGGCGAACTGTACCCGGAGACGGCCCCGCAGTCTGTGGGCAATTTTGTCGCCCTGGCCAACAGCGGCTTCTACGACGGCTTGATTTTCCACCGGGTCATTCCCGGCTTCATGATCCAGGGCGGCGACCCCAAGGGTATCGGCGTGGGCGGCCCCGGATACAGCATCAAGGGCGAGTTCGCCATGAACGGCGTCAACAATCCCGTCAAGCATACCTATGGCGTGCTGAGCATGGCCCGTAGCATGATGCCTGACTCCGCCGGAAGTCAGTTCTTCATCATGACCAGCGACAGCCCTCACCTGGACGGCCAGTACGCCGCCTTCGGCAAGGTGCTGGAGGGCATGGACGTGGCGGACAGCATCGTCAACACCAAGCGGGACATGCGGGATAAGCCCCTGACCCCCCAGGTGATGAAGTCCATCCGCGTGGAAACCTTCGGTCAGGTGTATCCCTTCGAGCAGATGTAAGATGGTATCCGGCGCAGACAGGGCGATGGGGCTCCGTCTGCGCTTTTTGAAGGAGGGAAAGCGTCATGGTCAAGCAGAAGACCACCGTCCGCGTGGCGGGGAAGGAGTATACCCTGGTGTCCTCGGAAGCCCCTGAGTACATGAACCGCGTGGCGGTGTATGTGGATCGCAAAATCAGCGAGACTGCCCTGGCGACCCGCCTGCCCGTGGACAAGGCGGCGGTGCTGACCTCCATCAACATTGCCGATGAGCTGATGAAGAGCCATGACGAAAACAGCAGACTGCGCCGGGAATTGATGAACGTGCGCCGGGAGCTGGAGGAAGCCAGAAAAGGCTGACACAGAGGAAGATCGCCCGCCGAAATGGGCTGAAGAAAGAAAAGGAGCCGCCAGTGATGATGGAAACCCTCGCCCCAGCGGGCAACCGAGAAGCCCTTGACCGTGCCGTGGCCGCGGGCGCCACAGCGGTCTATTTGGGTTACGCGGCTTTCTCGGCAAGGGCGGGGGCGGGCAACTTCGACGAGGCGGCCCTGCGGGAGGCCGTGGCCTTTGCGCACCTGCATCATGTGCGGGTACACGTCACGGTGAACACCCTGGTCAAGGACGATGAACTGGACGGCGTGACGGAGGTGCTGCGGCTGCTGGCCTCCATCCCGGTGGACGGCGTGCTGGTGCAGGACCTGGGCGTATTGCGCCTGGCCCGGCGGTGCTTCCCTGAACTGCCGATCCATGCCAGCACCCAAATGGCCATCCACAACGCCGCGGGCGCGCGCTGGTGCAAAGCCCAGGGCATGACCCGCGCCGTGCTGGCCCGGGAATGCAGCCTGAGCGAAATTCAGCGCTGCGCCCGGGAGGGCATCGAAATCGAGGTTTTCGGCCATGGCGCCCAGTGCGTGGCCGTCAGCGGGCAATGCCTGTTATCCTCCATGATCGGGGGGCGGTCGGGCAACCGCGGCCGCTGCGCCCAGCCCTGCCGATTGCCCTACACCTACCGGGGCGAGACGGCGGCCTGGCTCTCCCCCCGGGATGTCTGCCTGCGGGATCACCTCGACGCGCTGGCCCGGGCAGGGGTGGCTTCGGTGAAGATCGAGGGCCGGCTGAAGCGGCCGGAATATGTGGCGGCGGTGGCGGGCAGCTATCGAAACGCCGTGGAGGCCGTCGATCAGGGGCGCTTCCGCAGCGCCGACCAAGAGGAGCGGCAGGCGCTTTTGCAGATTTTCCAGCGGGGCGGCTTCATGGACGGCTACGCCCTGGGCACGGAGGATGCCGGGGTCATCTGCCGGGAGCGGGTGAATCACGGCGGCGTGGCCATCGGCACGGTGGAAGCCGTGGCGGGCAATCTGGCCCGGGTACGGGTTGAGCTGCCCCTCCATGACGGCGACGGCCTGCAATTCCGGGGCGGCGCGGATCAGGAGATGGTCTACGCGGGCAAGGAAGTTCCGGCAGGAGGCATCGCGGTGCTGCGCCTGCGGCCCGACCTCCGGGTGAAGGCCGGGGACGCGGTCGTTCGCCTGACGGACGCGGCGCAATTGGCCCGGGCCCGGGCGCTGCCCCTGCCGACCATCCCGGTGGATATGACACTGACGGCCCTGCCCGGTCAGCCCCTGACCCTGACGGCCACGGACGGCATCTCCGCCGTCGCCGTGTCCGGGGAGGACGTTGCCTCTGCCCGCAGCCGCGCCATGACCGGGGAGGACGCCCGCCGCAGCCTGGACAAGACCGGCGACACGGCCTTCCGCCTGGACAGGCTCACCGTGGCGACGGAGGGGGCTTTTGTCCCGGTTTCGGCGCTGAACGCCCTGCGCCGGGAGGCCCTCGACCGGCTGACGGCGGCGCGGATTGCGGCCTTCGCCCATGCCCCCGTGGAGGAACGCGACCTGTCCGATGAGCCCCTGCCCGCCGGGAATGTGCCGGGGATGGTGATCGTCCGCACGCCGGAGCAGGCGGAGGCCGCCGCGGGGACGGGCCTGCGGCTGGTGTGGTATCCCGAGGACTTCCGCCCGGAAGCCCTCGAACATACGCTGCCCCGACTGCCGGAGGGCCTGTGGCTGCAATTGCCCATGGTTTGTGAGGAAGCCACGCTGACGGCGCTCCACGGCTTCGTCATCCGCCATCGGGCGCGCCTGGGCGGCGTGGTGCTGAACAACGTGGGTCAGCTGGGCTTGAGCTGGCCGCTGCCCTTCGGGGCGGGGACAGGCATCCCGGTGATGAACCGGCAGGCGATGCGGTTCCTGCTGGAGGCAGGCTGCGCCTTTGTCACCGCGTCGCCGGAATGCTCCGGGGCGGAGCTGGCAAGGCTGATGGCGGGACATCCGCCGGTGGAAGGAAAGCCGCCGATGGCGGTTCCGGCCTACGGGCGGGCACAGCTGATGCTGCTGCACCACTGCCCGGCCAGAACGGCCCTGAACCTTGACCACGGCCACGCGGCGTGCGCGCTGTGCGACCGGGGCGATCCCCGCGCCCTGGCTGGAACGGCCCTCACCGACCGCAAGGGCTATGACTTCCCGCTCCTGCGCCAGCGCTTGCCCGAGGGTTGCCTGGTGCGGCTGATGAACAGCCTGCCCACGGACAATGTGGCCCGGGCGAGGGCGGCGGGGTATGCCGTGCTGTGCGAGCTGACCGACGAATCCGGCGGCGACCTGGCCGAGGCCCTCCGCGCCATCCGTGGGGAAGGCGACGGCCCTCGCGCCACCGCCGGACATTGGCTCAGGCCGGTGGAATGAACGGACTGAATTGGACGCTGAATATTGAGGAAACCGTTATGATGAAAGAAAGAACCCTCCGGGTGCTGGAATTTACGAAGATCCGGGACCAGCTGGCCGGAAAGGCCCTGACGGAGCTGGGGGCCGGGCGCTGCCGGGCCTTGACGCCCTCCTGCGATATGGCGGAAATCCGCCTGTGGCAGCAGGAGACGGAGGAGGCCGCGGTGGTGCTGCAATATGTGGGCGGACACCCCATGGCGGCCTTCACGGACGTGCGGCCCTTCCTGGCCCTGGCGGACAAGGGCGCGGTGCTCTCGCCCTCGGCGCTGCTCAGCGTGGCGGAATTATTGCGGGCCTCCCGCACCGCCCGGGACGCCCTGGTCACCGAGCGGGACAATACCCCGCTCCTTCGGCAGAAGGCCGAGGGGCTTTGCACCCTGCGCCACCTGGAGCAGGACATCACCGACGCCATCATCTCCGAGGACGAGATTGCCGACCGGGCCTCCTCCGAGCTGATGAACATCCGCCGCCATCTGCGGGGGGCCACGGAGCGCATCAAGGACAAGCTGAATCAGATGACCCGCAATCCCACCTTCCAGAAATACTTGCAGGATCCCATCATCACCGTGCGCAATGACCGCTATGTGCTGCCGGTGAAGGCGGAATACCGTGCCAATGTGCCCGGTCTGGTGCACGACCAGTCCACCTCCGGGGCCACGCTGTTCATCGAGCCCATGGCGGCGGTGGAGATGGGCAACGAGCTGAAGCAGTGGGAGCTGAAGGAAAAGCAGGAGATCGAGCGCATCCTGGCGGCGCTGTCGGCGGAGGTCGCGCCCTACGCCGGGCAGCTGACGGAGAACATCGAATGCCTGGCGGAGCTGGACTTCATCTTCGCCAAGGGGCTGCTGAGCCGGGAAATGTTCGCCGTTACCCCCAAGCTCAACGACCAGGGGTACATCAACATCATCCGGGGCCGTCACCCGCTTATCGACCGGGAAAAGGTAGTGCCCTCCAATTTGTGGATGGGCAAAGATTTCACCACCCTCATCATCACCGGCCCCAACACCGGTGGCAAGACCGTCACGCTGAAGACCGTGGGCCTGTTCACCCTGATGGCGCAGGCCGGCCTGCAGGTGCCCGCCGATCTGGGCACGGAGCTGGCCGTCTTCGAGCAGGTCTTCGCGGACATCGGCGACGAGCAGTCCATCGAGCAAAGCCTGTCCACCTTCTCCAGCCATATGGTGAACATCGTGGGCATTATGCGGGAGGTCACCCCCCGTGACTTGGTGCTCTTTGACGAATTGGGCGCGGGCACCGATCCCACCGAGGGCGCAGCCCTGGCCCAGGCCATCCTGACAAGGCTTCTGCACATCCGCGTGCGTACCCTGGCCACCACCCATTACAGCGAATTGAAGGCCTTCGCCCTGTCCACCCAGGGCATCGAGAATGCTTCGGTGGAATTCGACGTGGAGACCCTGCGGCCCACCTACCGGCTCTCCATCGGCGTGCCGGGGAAGTCGAACGCCTTTGAGATCAGCCGCAAGCTGGGCCTCCCGGAGAACCTCATCGACGCGGCGAAGCAGCTGCTCTCCGGCGACAGCATCCGCTTTGAGGATGTCATCGCCAACGCGGAGTACCACCGGCAAGTGGCCGAGCGGGAGCGGGAGATCGCGCGCCAGGCCAGCGCCGAAACCGTCAAGCTGCGGGACGAGGCCGAGCGGCTGCGCAGGGAAATGGAGGAGCGCCGGGAGTCCGCCATGCGCAAGGCCCGGGAGGACGCCCGCCGCCTGATGGAGCAGACCCGCCGGGAATCCGAGAGCATCCTGGCCGACCTCAAGCGCATGAAGAAGGCCGCCCAGTCCCCGGACGCCGAGGTGGGCGCCATCCGCAAGCGCATCGAGCAGGGGGTGGACAGCCTCTCCGAGGGCCTGACCAAGAAGGTGGACAACACCCTGCCGCCCAAGACCGTCAAGCCCGGCGACCAGGTGGAAATCCTCACCCTGGGACAGAAGGGTACCGTGCTCTCCGCCCCCGACGGCAAGGGTGAGGTGCAGCTGCAGGCGGGCATCATGAAGTTCAAGGCCCACCTGAGCCAGCTGCGGCTCATCCGCCAGGAGCAGCCGCAGGTGAAAAAGGCCACCGTGAAGGCGCAGACCGGCGCCATGACCCGGGTGGTCAAGATGGAGTGCGACGTTCGCGGCATGACCCTCGACGAGGCGCTGAACGCCGTGGATCAATACCTGAACGAAGCCGTGCTGGCCGGCATGGGCGAGGTCAGCATCATCCACGGCAAGGGCACGGGAGTGCTGCGCGGCGGCATCCAGCAGCACCTGAAGCGCCACATGCTGGTGAAGGAATTCCGCCTGGGCGTGTACGGCGAGGGCGAGGACGGCGTGACAGTGGTGACGCTGAAATGACCATCGCCGATGCTTTGGCGGCGGCGCTGCCGTACGCAGTACGCCCGCTGACCTCCGGCGATATTTCCGCGCTTCACGCCCTGTGCCTGGGCAATACCGGGTACTACGCCCACACGTCCCTCCGGCCCACGGTAGAGGGCCTCACGGCCGACCTGACTGCCTTGCCCCCGGGCATGACAATGCGGGACAAGCATTTTCTGGGCCTGTTCGACGAAGGCGGGCTGCTGGCCGCGCTGGATGTCATCACCGGCTATCCTGACCGGGACGCGGCCTGGGTGGGCTGGCTGATCCTTCGCGCGGACAGCCAGGGCCGAGGAATAGGCTCCGCCATCGCCGCCGCTTTGTGGCGCTGCCTGGCCGATCATGGCTATGCCCGGGTGGGTCTGGCCGTCCTGGAGGGGAACGCGGGCGCATGGCGCTTCTGGCAGCGGCAGGGCTTCCGTCCCAACGGGAAAAGCCAAACGACCGACATGGGCGTGGTACGGCCGATGACCAAGCGGCTGACAGGGAGGTTCCTTGAATGAGTGAAAATGCGATATTCAGTCCCGGCTCCTTTTTCCATGGCACCAAGGCCAGCCTGAACATCGGTGATCTGCTGACGGCGGGCTTCAAAAAGAACTACCAGGATGATCGCAGGGCCAACCATGTTTACTTTGCCGGTACGCTGGACGCGGCCATCTGGGGCGCGGAACTGGCAGAAGGCCCAGGCCAGGAACGGATTTATGTAGTGGAGCCCACGGGGGAATTCGAGGACGATCCCAACCTGACCGACAAGCGTTTCCCGGGGAATCCCACCAAGTCTTACCGCTCTAAATATCCGTTGAAGATTGTGGCGGAAGTGAGCCAATGGCAGAGCCATCCGCCGGAAGTGCTGGTACAGATGAGAGCGAGCCTTCAGGCCCTGGTTGAGCAGGGCGTGAAGCCGCTGGATTGACCCATGACAGGAGGTGCAACCCCGATGAAAGACAAGCCTTATATTCTACTGGTGGACGACGATCCCAACATCCGCCGCCTTGTCCAGCTTTATCTGGAAAAGGAGGGCTTTGCCGTGACCTGCGCCGACCGGGGCGACGACGCCCTGGCGGAATTCCGCAAGTTGCCGCCGGACCTGATGCTGCTGGACGTGATGCTGCCGGGCATGGACGGCTGGCAGGTCTTGAAGGCCATCCGCAAAACCAGCGCCATCCCGATCATCATGCTCACCGCCAAGGACGAGACCTTCGACAAGGTGCTGGGCCTGGAGCTGGGGGCGGACGACTACATCACCAAGCCCTTTGATTCCAAGGAGCTGGTGGCCCGGGTGAAGGCGGTGCTGCGCCGTACCCAGGGCCCGGAGGAGGAAAAGGAGAAGGGCCTGGCCTTTCCCGGCCTGACTGTGAGCCAGACGCAGTACGAGGTTCACTTTGAGGGTCGGAAGATCGAGATGCCCCCCAAGGAGCTGGAAGTGCTGTACTTCCTGGCCAGCCATCCCAACCAGGTCTTCACCCGGGAGCAGCTGCTGGAGCAGGTGTGGGGCTTTGACTTTTTCGGGGACAGCCGCACGGTGGACGTCCACATCAAGCGCCTGCGGGAGAAGCTGCCCGGCTGCGAGAACTACGGCTGGTGCCTCAAAACCGTGTGGGGCGTGGGGTACAAATTCGAGGTAAAGTGAAGGTCGCGAAAGTGGTCTTGCCACTTTCGCGAGGTTGCACTCATTCACTGGTCGCTTGCAAAGCAAGCTCCCGGTCGTTCGTTCGTGAAAGGAAGCGATTCCTGACGGAATCGCGCGAAAACCACCGCGCAGGGGCTTCGCCCCATTGAACCGCCCCGAAGGGGCTCACTGGTTTTCGATTTGCAGTCTGCCGACGGCAAATTAGATTCACTTTTCTGGCTTTATCAACGCTCAGAGGCCGTCAGGGTGGCCTGGAGGTACGGACAATGTTTACACGAATCATGGCCGTGGTGATGGCGGTCATCATGCTGGTGACCATCAGCGTGTCCTCCATGGGCTGGGTTACGCTGCGCAATCAGCGGATGACGAACCGTCTGGAGGCCCTGACCAAGGAGGCCAGGGAAATTGCCTATCTGGCCGCGCAGAACCGCACCAGCGCGGCGGCCTACATCCTGGGCACAAGCCCCGGCGCGGGCCAATACCTGCAATGGAAGGCCGAGCGGGTCTACCAGGACTACGGCGCCTACATCATGGTGGTGGATCGCCGGGGCCGGGTGATGGACAACATGAGCCTCACCTCCGCCCTGAACCCGGAATTTGCCGCCTCCCTCAACGGCAAGGAGCTGACCCATGCCATGGCCCAGGTGCTCAGCGGCGAGGAGGTCTCCCTGCGGGCCATGGTGGACGGCAAGCCCACCTTCACCGTGGGCGTCCCCTTCATCCAGGATGAGCGGGTGCTGGGGGCGGTGCTGATCCAGACCCCCGCCCAGACCGTGGAGGGCGGCATGGAGGCGCTCATCGGCCCCATCCTGCTGCTGGCGCTGACGGCCATCCTGACGGCGGCGGTGGGTGTGTTCATCTATATGCGCCTGATGCTCAAGCCCCTCACCGGGCTGACGCGGGCCTCCCGGGCCATGGCGGGCGGCGACTTCGCCAGCAGGGTGGAGGTGCCCGAAAAGGGCCCCGCGGAGGTCATCGAGCTGTCCAGCGCCTTCAACACCATGGCGGACAAGCTCAGCGAGGTGGAAAGCAGCCGGCGGGAGTTCGTGGCCAATGTGAGCCATGAGTTGCGCAGTCCCATCACCTCCATCAGCGGCTTTGTGCAGGGCATGGAGGACGGCACCATTCCGCAAAATGAGCACGGCAAGTACCTGGCCCTGGTGGGGGACGAGACCCGGCGGCTGTCCAAGCTCATCGGTGATCTGCTGGCCCTCTCCCGGCTGGAGCGGGATGACGCCGCGCTGGAATGGACGGACTTTGACATGAACGAGATGCTCCGCCGCGCCATCATCCGCCGGATCAACGATCTGGAGGAAAGGCGGATGGAAATCGACTGCCGCTTCCAGCAGGAGCCCTGCATGGTGCGGGCCGACAGCGACCGCATCGAGCAGGTGGTGGTCAACCTGCTGGACAACGCCATCAAGTTCACGCCTGACGGCGGGCGGATCACCCTGTACACCGAGCTGAACAAGGACGTATGCACCGTCACCATCCAGGACAACGGCGCGGGCATCCTGCCGGAGGATCGGGGGCGGGTCTTCGAGCGGTTCTTCACCGCCGACCGCGCCCATACCGCCGGCAAGGGCACGGGGCTGGGGCTGTCCATCTGCCAGCGCATCATGGAGATGCACGGGCAGAGGATCTGGCTGAAGGACACCCGGGAGGGCGCGGCCTTCGCCTTCACCCTGAAAGCGGCGGCCAAAAAGGCGTGACGGAGGACATCCGGCCCGAAAGGTGCGGCAAATGGGCCGTCGGCAGACCGAAAAGCGAGAACCAGCGAGTCCCTTCGGGGCATGAAACGGGGCGAAGTCCCCTCGGCAAGGTGATTTTGCCGCTTTGCCGAAAGAGAGGTGCGGCATGAGAGAACTAAAGGAAATTCGTCTGGAGCTGGACGGCATCGACCGGGAGATGGTCGCCCTGTTTGAGCGGCGGATGGCGCTGTCCCGGGAGGTGGCGCGGGTGAAAATGGCCCAGGGCATGGACGTGCTGGACGCCTCCCGGGAGCGGCAGGTGCTGGATTCCCGGGCGGCCATGCTCAAGGACGACCACTGGGCCGGGGATGTGCGGACGCTGTATGAAACCATCATGGCCATGAGCCGCGCCGAGCAGCACCGCCTGTTGAAGGAGGACGACGACCATGCTTGAGCGGCACATCTTCCTCATCGGCATGCCCGGCAGCGGCAAGAGCAGCCTGGGCCGCAAGGTAGCCGGCAACATGGGCCTCCCCTATGTGGACACCGACCAGCGCATCGGGGCCATCATGGGCTGCACCATCCCGGAAATCTTCGAGCGCTACGGCGAGCAGGCCTTCCGCAGCGCGGAGACGAACATGCTCGTCCAGCTGACCCGGGAGCAGCCGGGGATCATTTCCACCGGCGGCGGCACGGTGATGCGGGAGGTCAACCGCGCCATCATGCGCAACCATGGGTTCATCGTGCTCATCGACAGGCCCCTGGAGCAGATTCTGTCCGACATCAAGCTGGATCGCCGCCCTCTGCTGGCCCAGAAGGGCCTGCCCGAGGTGGAGCGGCTGTACCATGAGCGGATCGCGGCCTACCGCGGCGCCGCCGACGCCGTGCTGGACAACAGCCAGGGCTACTATCCGGGCATTGCCGGCCTGGAAAAGCTGATCCGCGCCCTGGTCAATGTCTGACGGCGCCTGACAAACGAAAGGAAACAGGCTTTGATGCTTTCCAACACCTTCCGATGGGATCGGGCCTTCACCCGCAGAATGCTGGCGGTGGCCCTGCCCATTGTGGTTCAGAACCTGGTCAGCGCCTCGCTGCATATCATCGACGGCGTGATGATCGGTCAATTGGGGGACGCGCCCTACGCGGCGGTCACCCAGGCCAACCGCTATACCTTCGTGTTCCAGCTCTTCCTCTTTGGCGTGGGCTCGGGCTGCGGCATCTTGTTCAGCCAATACTGGGGCAAGCGCGACGTTCCTGTGATGCGCCAGGTGATGGGCCTGTGCCTGCGCCTGACCCTGCTGCTGGCGACGGCCTTCGCCGGGCTGGCCGTCATCGCCCCGGAAACGGTGGCCGGGCTGTTCCTGCCCCGCGGCGAGAGCTTCGGCTACGCGGTGGATTATCTGCGCATCGTCGCGCCGGGGTACTTCTTTGCCGCCGTCGACATCGCCTACGCCAGCTGCATGAAATCCGCGGAGAAGACCCACATTCCCATGCTGGCTGGGGTGACATCCATCCTGCTGAACACGCTGCTGAATTATCTACTGATTTACGGCAAGCTGGGCTTCCCTGCCCTGGGCGTGCGCGGCGCGGCCATCGCCACGGTGACATCGGGCTTCACGGCCATGGCCATCGACCTGGCGGCGTCCTATCGGCTGAAGCTGCCCTCCGCCGCACGCTTGCGGGATTTGCGCCTGCCCGACCGCGCCACGCTCCGGCGCTTCCTGCTGCTGATCCTGCCCGTGGTGGCCAACGAGGGCCTGTGGAGCATGGGTACCGCCATGTACAATGTGTTCTACGGCCGCCTGGGGGATGCCTCCGTGGCGGCGGTGGGCATTGTGGGCACGGTGGATCAGCTGCTGCTGGTGCTGATTTACGGCATCATGAACGCTTCCGCCATCCTGGTGGGCGGACACCTGGGCGCGGGGGACAGGGAGGGCGCGTGGCTGACGGCCAAGCGGATGATGGCCGCCTGCGTCGCCTGCGGCATCGTGATGGGCGTCATCCAGTTCATGGGCCGGGGCGCGCTCATCAGCATCTTCCGCGTCAGCGACGAGGCCCGGTCGCTGGCCATGACCATCCTGGCCATTGGCTCCTTCACCATCTGGCTGCGGGCTATCAACTCCGTCACCGTGGTGGGTATTCTTCGTTCCGGTGGGGATACGGTGTTCTCCATGGTGCTGGATACCGCCGCGCTGTGGTTGGTGGGCGTTCCGCTGGTGGGCATCGCGGCCATGGTGTGGGGATTGCCCGTGTGGCAGGTGTACCTGTTCACCATCACGGAGGAAGCCATCAAGGCCGTCATTGGCCTTCGCCGCTTCCGCTCGAAGAAGTGGATGAATGTGCTGACGGAAAAGACGGCGTAGTTGACCTGGCCCTAACGGCGCATGGCATTTTTCGTTGGTGAACGGCTACCCGCAAAGATGCGGGCCGAAGGTTTCCAAAGGCCATTGGAAAGCCCCAAAAGTCGGGCCCCGAAGGATTCCAAAGGGCGACCGGAAAGCCCTTTGGTCGCCCCGCAGGGCGAAACCCTCTTTGAATGAAAGTATTTTTGCAAAGGTGATTTGCCCTTTGCAGGGCTGCGGGCCTGTTTGGCTGTACTTTCTCCTCGGAGAAAGTACCAAAGAGGATTGGGGGCGGCTGAGTTCAACCTGCATGGCCAGCCGGTCCACAATTCGGCATTGTCGCGCAAAGGCAAAAGCCTCTGCGCTCTGTGCCTCATTGGAACTGCGTACCGCTTCATCCGCCACTGGCGGCGCGGTACTTCGTTCCCCCAGGCCCCCCGTGGCATAGCATGTTGCGCGTGGCTATAAGCAGTCACCAGCTAATACTGCCTCGCAGGGGCGGTCACCCACCTCCATCGGAGCAGGCGAGTGTCCAGCAGGCAGCGGGGTTTTTGTCTGGTTTGGCTTTGCAACGTGGTTGCACATGGGACTGGAACGGGTGATGCAGCAGTTTTTCACCTACGCAGCCTGGTTGTCCCCCCAAATGGGCTGTGCGCCCTGCAAAGAAGCGCTTTCCCACACGATTTCACCATATTCCCAATACAAAAGGCCTTTACGGCCAGGAGGACACCCCTATGGATTATCAATTTGACCTGGTGGGCAAAATCGGCTCCATGGCGCTCATCCGCCGGGAGGACAAGGACATCGACTACAACATTTTTTCCCGTCTGGGCAGCGAGCTGCGCCCGGGCATGATCTGGGTGACCTCCGGCGCCACGGAGATCGGTCGGCTGGACTATATCAAGCGCACCGGCTGTGAGCTCAGCGGCGACCCGGAGCAGGACAAGACCGACTACGCCGCCCAGGGCCAGACCATCCTGATGCAGAACTACCGGCAGTTCATCCACCAGGAGTATGGCGTGCGGCAGGTGCTGGTGGAGCATACCCACTTCAACGACCCGGAGAAGCGGGAGCACATCCGCCGTCTGCTGATCCGGGCCGCGCAGCAGAAGACCATCCCCATCGTGAATTACAACGACCCCGTTTCCGACGAGGAAAACCGCAAGATGGAGCTGGCCACTCGCCGTCAGCGGGGCGATATGGTGCACGAGTGCGTGGACAATGACGAGACCGCCGCCGTCATTGCTGAGCTGGTGCGGGCGAAAACCCTGGTGCTGATGACTTCCACCGAGGGTATCTACCAGAATCCGGCGGATCCCGCCTCCCTGGTGCGGGAGGTGACGGGCAAGACCGTCCAGGAGGTGGAAACGGCGGTGCGTAAGCTGCAGGCCAACTGCGTGGGCGCCAGCCGCGCCGGGGCCAACGGCGCCCGGGCCAAGCTGGAATACGCGCTGCAATCCGTGCGCTGCGGCACCACGGTCATCATCGGCCATGCCCGGCATCGGCTGTCCGACCTGGTGGAAGGCCGGGTGGCCTGCACGCGCATCGGCGTGGACAGCTAAAGGCCGGGAGGCGCTGCGATGACCCTGTATGAAGCCATCGGTTATTTCACCGAGGAGACCCGCATCATGCCCTGCCTGTCCGTCACCTGTGGCACGGCCGGGGAGGAAACCCACGCCCTGCGCGGCGTCATCAACGAGCAAGGCGTCCCCCTGACGGAGGACGCCCTGTTTGACTTGGCCAGCCTGACCAAGCTGCTGACGGCGCTGACGGTGCTGCGCCTGCACGAGGAAGGCCGCCTTGACCTCGCGGCTCCCGTGACCCGGTACGCGCCGGACTTCCGCCATCTGTCGGCGGTGACGGTGGATCAGGTGCTGGGGTTCGAGGTCGGGCTTGTCACTTCGGAGCGCATCGACGTTCAGCCGGATCGGGCGAGCGGCCTGCGGATGCTGCGGGAGGTCGCGCCCCGCGATAACGGCGACGGCCGCGCCTATTCGGACATGCACAGCATGGTGCTGAAGTACGTCATCGAGGGGGCGGCGGGGGAAGGCAGCTTCGATGCCATGCGCAGCCGGATCCTGCTGCCCCTGGGGATGACGGAGACCTTCGCCCATGTGCCGGAAGCGATGATGTCCCGCTGCGTCTCCTGCGACCGGGAGCATCGCATCGAGGGCGGGCGGTGGCTGCTGCGGGAGGGCATCACCCCCGGTACGCCCCACGACCCCAAGGCCCGGCTGCTGTGCCAGGGCGAGGACGTGTGCGGACATGCGGGGCTGTTTTCCACCCGGCGGGATATGGTGCGCCTGTGCCGGGGCCTGCTGAATGGCCGCGTCGTCAGCCGAAAAACGCTGCTGTCCATGAGCCGCAACCGCACCGGGCGGCGGCTGGCTGACGGCGGCTGGACGCAGTTCCTGGGCAGCCAGTGCTATGTGAAGCACCCCCGCCAGTACGATTCGGAGATACCGGTCTATATGTCCGACCGGGCCATCGGGCTGTCCGGCTTTACCGGGCACCACCTGGCCGTGGACCCGGAGCGGGGCATCTTCACCCTGTTCCTGGGCAGCCGGGTGATGAACCGCCTGACGGTGCTGATCCCCGAAAAAGGACGAAGCCTTACGGATTACGGTCTTCGGGCTGACGGCATTGGGATGATTTTGTGGCCCGACGGCAGCAGGATCGCTTCTTCGGTGCAGTATGTTCACCAGAAGGACGAGCATCTGCATCGGGTTGTGATGGCGACGATGGGGCTTGCTCCTTGGCGCAGTCCGGGCAGTGAATGGCCATGAGGCCGCTGAGGTTTTCACGCCCGGCGGTGGAAACGGGCATGGCGGGCATCAGCCCGGTGCATTCCCGGGCGCAGGCCACGTCTTCGGTTTTGTCCAGGGATGTTGTCAGGGGTCGCTTGCATGGAGCCATTGAAACAGATCCTCCTTTTCGGTACTGATACGGTCAGTCTGCCCGATGGCGGGGGTGCTCATGCAAGGCGCGTGTTGCGGCTTTTCTTCCTACAAATGAAAAATTGTAAGACAAGCATCTCTCTACAAACAAAAATGTCATGCCCTAACAGGAGGATAAATATGGCGAGTGAAAAATGGATGGAGCAGATGTATAACGGGATATGCCGCAGTCTTCGAATGGAAGATAAGGCGCGAGAGAACAGCTGGAAGCCCGCACTTGCTGCATCTGATATCGTTGAAACGCGGGACTTTGTTTTCTCAGCCTACCAGCCGTATGAGAAAAACGGAGACAGCGGTGCATTGCTCATGGCAAAGAGGAAAACGAATCGTTCAGAGCGCTATGTAGTTAAGCATGCATATGCCGATTGCGCTGCCAATGAGTATGTTTACACCAAATTGGCTCAAGCGATCGGACTCAAAATGCCAGATGCTGTTCTGTTCAAATGGTCTGACGATGAAAAAAGGCGATACTGGAAGACCGAATACATTCTCGGCACACGTTATCTGGAAAACGCGATTGTGCCTACACAGGCTCAAATCAAAATGCTTGCAAAGAATCCGGATGATCTATTTCGCTTCCACGCAATGGAGCGGCTCTGCCATGAGTCAGATGGAATCGAATACCTGCTGGCGGAAGACGGCTTTTTGTATCGCATCGATACCACTGCATCATTCATACTCTCGCATGGTTACTTTTTTGGAGCCGGAATCAACGAGATTGAACTTGAGACAGAATTCGATGGACGCACACCCAAAGAAAAGGTTAAGCAGCATGTTTCTCAACTTGATTTTGAGGCATACCTTGCCGTTGAGGATTTCCAATCAGATCTTGATTTCCATAAAACACGGTTTGGACATGAGTGCGTTGCGCCCTATCTTGATACATACAAACGCTTAACGGAAATACCTGACACATATATTGATGACTTTCTGAATACGCTTTGCTACATCTATCCCGACTTTATTGGAGACTACTTCAAGAAATATATTGTTACAGCAAAGAGGCAAGCAGCAAAATTCCTTCAAACAATGAATGCGGCAAATTTTTGAGTTGCTCACTGTCCTCATAGTTTATTTATTCTCCGTAACAGAGGAATGTTTTCATGCTCGCATACATCTATGTTTTCCACAACCATTTCGCCCAGCAGGGAAAGCCAAGCCGACTTTGCAAAGCGACTGCAATACCATCATGCGTCACTCTCGCAAGCATCTGCTCCAGCAGCCTGTATATCAAGTACGGCTCTGATAGCGATCAAATGGCCAAAAAGGTTGTTTTCTGATGAAACCTTCATGTTCCAACACTTTATATTCTTTCCGCCGGTACCAGTCTCATGTGCAACCACGCCGCTAAGCCAAACCAGACGAAAACTCTGCTGCCTGCGGCAACCAACTGGCCCCATAGCACTGGATTTTTCCACGGGTACCAGTCCCATGTGCAACCACGCCGCGAAGCCATGCAGACGAAAACTCCGCCGCCTGCTGGACATATCCTTGTTCCAATGGAGGTGGACGACCGCCCCCGCGAGGCGGTATTAGCTGTAACCCGGTTATAGCCACGCACAACACGCTATGCCACGGGGGGCCTGGGGGAACGAAGTACCGCGCCGCCAGTGGCGGATGAAGCGGTACGCAGTTCCAATGAGGCACAGAGCGCAGAGGCTTTTGCCTTTGCGCGACAATGCCGAATTGTGGACCGGCTGGCCATGCAGGTTGAACTCAGCCGCCCCCAGACCTCTTTGCTACTTACTCCGTGGAGAAAGTAGAGCCTTTATTAAGCAAAGCCTTGCAAGGAAAAAAGCATCCTTGCAAGGCTCTTTGCATTCAGGCAGAGGTTTCGCCTGCAGGCGACCAAAGGGCTTTCCGATCGCCCTTTGGAAACCTTCGGGGCCCGACTTTGAGGGTTTCCCCCATCATCTTGAAACCCTGCAGCCCCTGCAGGGTGGGTCTAACCGTCACTTTAGCACCCTTCGGGCTCGCAAGGGCAACGCGCAGGCCTCCGGCGCCAGCCCAGCGGCGATCTCCCACAACACCAGCGACGCCGCGCTGCCGTAGGGGCTGAAGCGCCGTTGATAGCGTCGGAACCGTTCCTCCGGCATATCCTGATGATGGTACAGCCTGCACAGCCCCACCCGCAGGCCGTAATCGCCGTAGGACATCACATCCTGCCGCTGGAGCGAGAACAGCAGCAGCATTTCCGCTGTCCACCGGCCCACGCCGCGAAGCCGGGTCAGCGCGGCGATGCAGTCCTCATCGGGCAGCTCAGGGAGGGCGTCATAGTCGATGGCCCCGGTGACGCCTGCTTCCGCGGCGCCGTGGATGTACTCCGCCTTCCGCTGACTCATGCCCAAGGCGCGAAGCTCCGGCACAGGCAGGGCGAAGACGCTGGCCGGGGTGACTTCCCCCAGGCGCGCCGTCAGCCGCTGCCACACGGTGTCCGCCGCCTTGATGGAAACCTGCTGCCCCAGGATGGACTGTACCAGCGTCACAAACACCCCGCCCATGGGCGCGCGGAGGACGGGGCCAATCTCCCGGATGGCGGCGGCCATGCGCCTGTCCTTGGCGGAAAGATAAGGAAGGGCGGTTTCAAGTGCCCAGGACATGGTCATCCTCTCCCTTGCGTGGCTTTTTCTCCTGCCATGATACCTGATTTTCCGCAGCCGCGCAAGCCCGATTTCCAGCAGATCACACTTGCAAAAAGCGCGGAAATGGGCTATACTATGGATGGTCAAAGTAAGTCAGAGCATGGCGGAAAGCGAGGGATCTTGACCATGCGTTTAAGCGATTCCATTGAATCCTTTATCAAGGCGATGCTGACGGAGGAAGAAAAGTCCGTGGAGCTCAAGCGCAGCGAGCTGGCATCCTATTTTGGCTGCGCGCCCAGCCAGATCAACTACGTCCTGGCCACGCGCTTTACCCTGGACGATGGGTATGTCATCGAGTCCCGGCGAGGCGGCGGGGGGTACATCCGCATTGTGCGGGTGGTGAACAGCGACATGGATCAGCTGATGTACCTCATCAACGAGCGCATCGGCCAGACCATCACGGAGGCGGAAGCGGCGCGGCTCATCGGGCAGATGGCGGATCGCAAGATCGTTACGGAAACGGAGGCGGCAATCATGCGCTCGGCCATTTCCACGGCGGCCCTGTCCCTGCCCATCCCCGATGCCATGAAGGACGCGCTGCGGGCCCGCAGCCTGAAGACCATGCTGACCACCGTCGCCCGGCAGGATCGGAAGCCGTGAGCGGCAGTCACGGCCGGAATTGAAAGGAAGATGCTGATGCTTTGTGAAGAATGCAAGGCCAACGAGGCCGCCTATACCCTGTCGGTGATGATGGGGGACGAGATCACCACCCGCCATCTCTGCGGGGAGTGCATGGCCAAAATGAACATGAACCTGGCCAGCGGCAATATCAAGAATCTGCTCAGCTCCATATTATCCGCCATCACGGGGAATGATACGCCCGAGGAGAAGCGCGAGGAAGTGGTTTGCCCGCGCTGCGGCACCACGCTGAGCCAGTTCACCAAATCCGGGCGGCTGGGCTGCCCCGGCTGCTATGACGCCTTCCGGGAGCAGCTGCAGACCATGCTCCAGCAGATTCACGGCCGGGTGCAGCACGCGGGCCGTCAGCCCCTGTGCACGGAGGATGCCCAGCGCAAGCGCACCCGTCAGGAGGAGCTGACCCGGCTGATGGAGCAGGCCGTCGCCCTGGAAGACTTCGAAACCGCCGCCCAATTGCGGGATCAGCTGCGGCTGCTGGCCAGGAAGGAGGCGGGGCAGGCATGACGGAAAGCACCGTGCTCTCCTCCCGGGTGCGCCTGGCGAGGAATTATGAGGATCTGCCCTTTGACGCGGCCAGCAAGCCCGACCAGGCGGCGACCTGCGTCGCCCGAACCACCAACGCCATGGCGCTGTCCGGCATGGGCGAGGGCTTCCGGCTCATCCGCCTGGGCAGCCTGACGGACGTGCAGCGCCGCGCCCTGGCGGAGAGCCACCTCATCAGCAAGGATTTGCTGAAGGAGCCGGCCACCGCCGCCGTGCTTCTGCGGCAGGAGGATTCCCTGTCGGTGATGATGAACGAGGAGGATCACCTGCGCATCCAGGCCATCCGCCCGGGGATGGAGCTGCTCAGCGCCGCCTCCGCCTGCTTCCGGGTGGACGACGCCCTGTCCCGGCAGGTGGTCTTCGCCTTTGACCAGCAGCTGGGCTACCTCACCGCCTGCCCCACCAACACGGGTACGGGGATGCGGGCCTCCCTGCTGATGCACCTGCCCATGCTGACGCTGTGCAAGCAGATGGGCAACGTGGGGCAGATTGTGGCCAAGGTGGGGCTGACCATCCGCGGGGTGTACGGCGAGGGGGCGGAGGCCCTGGGCAATCTGTACCTGGTCAGCAACCAGGTGACCCTGGGCCGCACCGAGCAGGAGCTCATCAGCGCGGTGACGGCGGTGGGCCATCAGCTGACGGATATGGAGGTCTCCCTGCGGGCGAGGATGCTCACCGGCAGCCGCGCCAGCATAGAGGATACCATCTACCGCGCCTGGGGCATCCTGACCAATGCCAGGATGCTGTCCGCCGCGGAATTTTTCCAGTATTGGAGCGGCGTGCGCCTGGGGGCCGCCATGGGCGTGCTGCCTGTGGAGGCGTCCGCAGTGGACGCTTTGCTGGATGAGGGCCAGGACGCGCACCTGATGGCCTACGCGGAAAGCGGCCTGGAGGGCGCGGCCCTCAACGAGGCCCGGGCCAGCCGGGTACGGGAGATGCTGGCGAAAGCCATTCGGAAGTGATTCAACAAGCCTTGCGGCATGGAGGGAATATGGCCATCTTTGGACGATTCACGGAGCGGGCCCAGCGGGCCCTGGCCTCCGCCCAGCAGGCGGCGGCGGAAATGCGTCAGCCCTATGTGGGCACGGAGCACATGCTCCTGGGGCTTTTGCGGGAGGGAGACGCGCCGCCCGCCATTGCCGAGCATGTAACGGAGGAGCAGGTGCGCGATATGCTCGCCACGGATCGGGAGACCGCGCTGCTGGCGGGCCGCTCCCGGTTTGAGCTGACGCCCCGCGCCAAGAAGCTGCTGGAATCCAGCATCATGGAGAGCCGCCGCCTGGGGCAGACCTACGTCAGCGTTGAGCACTTCTGGCTGGCCATCCTCCGGGAGGGGGACGGCGTGGCGGCCAGCGTGCTCAAGCAGCTGGGGGTGGACTTTGCCAAGGCGCGGCAGGAGCTGATCCAGCGCATCCGCATGGAGCATCTGCCGGAGGAAGCATCGGAGGATGGCCAGGAGCGCGGACAGTCCGCCGCCCGGGGCGGCAAGGGCGACGCGGCTGTGCTTGGCCAGTTCACCCGCGACCTCACCCGGGCCGCCCAGAACAATGAGCTGGATCCTGTTATCGGCCGGGACAAGGAGATTCAGCGGATCATTCAGATCCTGATCCGCCGCACGAAGAACAACCCCGTCCTCATCGGCGAGCCCGGTGTGGGCAAAAGCGCCGTGGTGGAGGGGCTGGCCCAGCGCATCGTGGCGGGCAGCATCCCGGAAATGCTGGTGGGCAAGCGGATTCTGTCCCTGGACATGGGCGGCCTGGTGGCGGGCAGCAAGTACCGGGGCGAGTTTGAGGAGCGGGTCAAGAACATCCTGACGGAGGTTCGCAGGGCGGGCAATATCCTGCTGTTCATTGACGAAATTCATACCATTGTGGGCGCGGGGCAGGCGGAAGGCAGCCTGGACGCGGCGAACATCCTCAAGCCCGCCCTGGCCCGGGGCGAATTGCAGTGCATCGGCGCCACCACCCTTGATGAGTACCGCAAGCACATCGAAAAGGACGCGGCCCTTGAACGTCGCTTCCAGCCGGTGACGGTGGGCGAGCCCACCGCGGAGGAGGCCCTGGCCATCCTGCATGGCCTGCGGGATCGCTACGAGGCCCATCACAAGGTGCGCATCACCGACGAGGCCCTGTCCGCCGCCGTCAGCCTGTCCGACCGCTACATCGCCGATCGCTTCCTGCCCGACAAGGCCATCGACCTGATGGACGAAGCCTGCTCCCGGGTGCGCATTGAGACCTACACCGCGCCGCCGGATGTCAAGCAGCAGGAAAAGCAGCTGGAGGCCGTGCTCATCGAGAAGAAGGACGCCATCGGCCATCAGGACTTTGAGAAGGCCGCCGCCCTGCGGGATCAGGAGCGGTGCCTGCGCCAGGAGATCGATCTGAAGCGCGCGGCCTGGAATCAGAAGCAGGCCACCGCCAAGGACGTAGTGACGGAGGAGGACATCGCCGCCGTGGTGGCCCACTGGACGGGCATTCCCGCCCAGAAAATGACCCAGAGCGAGGCCGAACGGCTCATGCGTCTGGAGGAGATTCTCCATGGCCGGGTCATCGGGCAGGAGGAGGCCGTCAGCGCCGTCAGCCGCGCCATCCGCCGCGCCCGGGCCGGACTGAAGGACCCCAAGCGCCCCATTGGCAGCTTTATCTTCCTGGGCCCCACGGGTGTGGGCAAGACCGAGCTCTGCCGTGCCCTGGGCGAAGCCATGTTCGGGGACGAGGACGCGGTGATCCGCGTGGACATGTCCGAGTACATGGAGAAGCACACCACCTCCCGGCTGGTGGGCTCCCCGCCTGGCTATGTGGGCTATGAGGAGGGCGGCCAGCTCACCGAGGCCGTCCGCCGCAGGCCGTACAGCGTGGTGCTGCTGGACGAGGTGGAAAAGGCCCATCCCGAGGTCTTCAACATCCTCCTGCAGATTCTGGAGGACGGCCGGCTCACGGACAACACCGGCCGGGTGGTGAATTTCAAGAACACCATCATCGTCATGACCAGCAACGCCGGGGCCCACAGCATCGGCAGCGGGCGAAGCCTGGGCTTCGGCGCCAAGGCCATGGCCGACGCCGCCAATTACGAGGCCATGAAGGAGGCGGTGATGAAGGAGGTCAAGGATTTGTTCCGGCCTGAATTCATCAACCGCGTGGATGAAATGATCGTCTTCCATCCCCTGGACGAGGCGGACATCCGCGCCATCGCCGGGCTGATGCTGGGCCAGGTCGCCCAGCGCCTGGAGGAGCGGGACGTGCACCTCACCTGGGACGAGGAGGCCTTGCGGTATCTTACCGCCGAAGGCTACGACGCCAAGTACGGCGCCCGTCCCCTGCGCCGGGTGATCCAGCGCACGGTGGAGGATACTCTCAGCGAGGAGCTGATCGCCGGTACCATCGCCCTGGGAGATACCGTGACCCTCCGTGTGCGGGATGGCCGCATGGCGGTGGAAAAGATGCCCCAGAGCGAAGGGCTGCCCCGGTAAGTGCCCTGATTTCCTTTGGCAACCTTCAGGCTGCCGCACCCTGGTATTCACCACGGGTGCCAGCCTCATGTGCAGCCACACCGCGAAGCTATGCCAGACGAAAACCTTGCTGCCTGCTGGAACCAGCTGGCCCCATAGGCTGGGATTTTCTGCCAGTTCCAGTCCCATGTGCAACCATGCCGCAAAGCTATGCAGACGAAAACCCCACCGCTTGCTGGACACTCGCCTGCTCCAATGGAGGAGGACGACCGCCCCTGCGAGGCGGTATTAGCTGGTGACTCGGTTATAGCCACGCACAACACGCTATGCAACGGGGGGCCTGGGGGTGGCAACGGCGCATGTTGAATTTTGCCACCCCCAGACCTCTTTGCTACTTTCTCCGTGGAGAAAGTAGAACCATTATTACTAAGAGCCTTGCAAGGGAAAAGCATCCTTGCAAGGCTCTTTGCCTTCAGGCAGAGGTTCCGCCCTGCGGGGCGGCCAAAGGGCTTTCCGATCGCCCTTTGGAATCCTTCGGGCCCAGCGAGGCCAGGTTTTCCCATCACTATGGAAACTTTCGGGGCCGCAACTTTAAGAGCAACCGTTCGCCAACAGGCAACCTCTACCCCTCATCAATGAAATCATCCCGCTACCAACGGCCCTCCTCTCTTGCCCTGCTCAGGGCAGATACCAGCACATTCCCTCCTCTGCATCCTGAATGCACGCGCCCTTGGGCACCTGCCGCAAAACCTGCGCCACATGCAGATAATCCGGCGAGGGCGAGACCAGCCCGATCATCGCCATGGGCCACAGGATGGCGTTCCACGCCTGGCTGGAGCACAGCATGAAGACCGCCAGGGGCAGCACCCCCAGCGCCATCGGCAGCAGCGACATCAGGATGAACCGCCCCCTGCTCAGGGGCTCCTTACACTTCATGTAGAACATGAACTGACGGGGAATCAGCCCGATGTACGCCGTGGCCCCCTTGGGTTGAGGCAGAGCGTGAAGCCATTCATGGACGAAGCAGCCGGCGACGCCCAGCACAACACCCAGGGGCAGGAGGCTGCGCGCGATGGGGAAGTCACCCGTCATCCGCGCCTTGATAAGAAGCGCCGCGAAGCATAAAAGCATGAAGGGTACGCCGTAGATCATCGACACCGCCATGACATTCGCCGGAAGCCGAAGCGTCCGGGCCCCTTCCGGTCTGGGCAGAACCTCCGCCAGCATGGGATCGTCCGCCTTGGTCAGCCCCTTGAACACAATGTGCGCCATTTCATGATTCTCCCTTGGTCGGCCTCAGGGCCGTTCTTTTTTTCCTCGATAGACGCTGGGGGATGGCAGGCCGCGCTCGCGGAAGATGCGGCTCAGCTGCGCGCCGGTCTGCAGGCCGATCTGCCGGGCAATTTCCTCCACGGTCAGGCTGGTGCTTTCCAGCAGGCGCAGCGCCTGCCGTAGCCGGATGCGGGAAAGCGTCTCCTTGGGCGAGCAGCCGCACCCGGTCATGAACACCCGGTACAGCTGGGAGCGGCTCAGTCCCACATAATCCGCCGTTTCCTGCACGGACACCGCCCGGTCGCAGCCGTTCTCCATGAACCACAGGGCCTTGTCCAGGTAGCGGCTGTTCGGCGTTCCGGCCGCCGCGTCCTCCTCCGGGGCGATCAGGCTGAAGAAGCGGTACAGGCTGCCCACCGCCGCCATCTGATGCAGCCGGAGCGCCCGGACATCCCGCCGCATGACGGTCAGCGTATGCCAGACCTCCGCCGGATCCGCCGGGGTGAAGACCCGGTTGAGGCTGTCCAGCCCCGCCATTCGGGTGAAGGCCCCGGCAGCCTCCCCTTGGTAGCCCACCCAGGCATAATGCCAGGGATTTTTTTCGTCCGCCTGGTACTGGGTGGATTCCTCCGGGAGAATCAGGAAGCCCTGTCCCGCCCGGACGGGGTATACCCTGCCGCCCGCGCGAAACACGCCTTCCCCCGATGCAACAAAATGGATCAGATGATGATCCCGCACCGCCGGGCCGTAGGCGTGGCCCGGTTCGCAGGCCTCCTGCCCCACCTGACAAACATACAGGCCGCCGATGTCCCGGTCCTCCGGGAAAGTGTCCATCTCCATGGCCTTCCCTCCGTTGCGCATCATTCTGCTCCTATTATGCGACAAACTGCCTCTACCGTCAAGCCCCGGGAGCCGGTATAATAAGGGCAGAACCTATCCGTTCAAAGGAGGAAACAACCATGCCGAAGATCACCTTTATGGGCGCGGGCTCCACGGTGTTCGCCAAGAACGTTCTGGGCGACAGCATGACCACCCCCGCCCTGGCCGAAAGCACCATCGCCCTGTACGACATCGATCCCCAGCGCCTGGAAGAAAGCTATCTGATGCTGACCTCCATCAGCAACAACCTGGGCAACAAGGCCCGCATCGAAAAGTACTGCGGTGTGGAAAACCGCAAGGCGGCCCTGCGCGGCGCGAACTATGTCGTCAACGCCATCCAGGTGGGTCTCTACGAGCCCTGCACCGTCACGGACTTCGAGGTGCCCAAGAAGTACGGCCTGAAGCAGACCATTGCCGATACCCTGGGCATCGGCGGCATTTTCCGGGCCCTTCGCACCATCCCCGTGATGTTCGACTTCGCCCGGGACATGGAGGAGGTCTGCCCCGACGCCCTCTTCCTCAACTACACCAACCCCATGGCCATGCTCACCGGCGCCATGCAGCGCTATACCGGCGTGAAGACCGTGGGCCTGTGCCACAGCGTGCAGGTCTGCGCCAGGACGCTGATGGAGCACGCAGGCCTGCCCTATGACGATCAGGTGCAGTGGAAGATCGCCGGCATCAATCACCAGGCCTGGCTGCTGGAAATCAGCCGCGACGGCAAGGATCTGTACCCCGAGATTCGCCGCCGCCTGGCCGAGCATCCCCCGGAAAAGGATCTGGTGCGCCTGGAGCTGATGAAGCGCTTCGGCTACTACGTCACCGAATCCAGCGAGCACAACGCGGAGTACACCCCCTGGTTCATCAAGGACAAGTATCCTGAGCTGATCGAGCGGTTCAAGATTCCGCTGGACGAATATCCGCGTCGCTGCGTCAACCAGATTGCCGACTGGGAGAAGCGCCGGGATGAGCTGGTGAACAACCCGCATCTGTCCCACACCCGCTCCACGGAGTACGCCTCCTACATCATGGAGGCCATGGAGACCAACGTGCCCTACAAATTTGGCGGCAATGTGCTCAACCATGGGCTGATCCCCAACCTGCCCGCCAACGCCTGCGTGGAAGTCCCCTGCCTGGTGGACGCCAGCGGCGTCATGCCCTGCCATGTGGGCGACCTGCCCGAGCAGTGCGCCGCGCTGAACCGCACCAACATCAACGTGCAGCTGCTGACCATCGAGGCCGCCGTGACGCTGCGCAAGGACGCCATCTACCAGGCCGCGCTGATGGATCCCCACTGCCAGAGCGAGCTGAGCATCGACGATACCATCGCCCTGTGCGACGATCTGCTGAAGGCCCACGAGGGCTGGCTGCCGGAATATCGGTAAGCGTATGGATGTCCAGGTGGCTGATCCCGCCTGGACATCTTGTGTTTGCGTCCATGCCAGAGCAACCCGACAACGAATGTACCCAGCCTGAAGCATCACCTGTCGAGGAGGCGTCATCCATGAAAAGACGGCTTTTTCCGCTGCTCCTGCTGCTGACGCTGCTGTTTGGCAGCACCGCCTTTGCGCAGGCTCCCTTCGCTGAGGGCGAGACCCATACGTCCCTGGACTTCAGGCTGTACTTTGAGACCATGAGCGCCACGGAAGGGCCCTGTACCGTCAGCATCCAGAAAGAAATCTATGATGACGTTCAGGCCGGAAGGTTAAGGGCCATCGTGACGGCGGATCTGCGGTCGCTGTCCTCCGCGGCGGGGATTGCTCCTGATACCATGGCGCCCTTCACCGTCTATGTGGTGAAGCGCACGCTGGCAGGTATCCAGCGGTTTGGCAGCCGTCTGTACTGCACGGCGGAGGACGTGGA
>CBFFZW010000042.1:0-38628 GCA_965646445.1 uncultured Christensenellales bacterium
GCCCCCGCGAAGGGGCTTCGCCCCTCTCGACTCCCATCCTGCGGCATGGTGCAGGGCCTTCGGTCGGCGGTGCGTGCGCGTGAGGGGCAGGGTTTCGCGCTGCGGCGCGACCAAAGGGCTTTCCGGTCGCCCTTTGGAAACCTTCGGGGCCCGCAACTATAAGGAGTTTGGAATCTGCGAGGCGGGCCGCCCTGCGGGGGCCCTGCTGGCTGCGCCAAGAACTGCATGGAAACGGAACGTGCCAGTCCCATAACCAGCATAGAAACCACGGAATCCAGTTCCATATACTAAATAGGAATCACGGGTTCCAGTCCCATATGCAACCACATTGAGAAGCCATACCAGACGAAAACTCCGCCGCCTGCTGGACACTTGCCTGTTCCAATGGAGGCGGACAACCGCCCCTGCGAGGCGACATTAGGCGGTGACTGCTTATGGTTACGCGCAACAAATTATGCCACGGGGGGCCTGGGGGTGGCAACGGTGCATGTTGAATTTTGCCACCCCCAGACCTCTTTGCTACTTTCTCCGTGGAGAAAGTAGAGCCATTATGAAAAAGGGCCTTGCAAGGGAAAAAAACTTGCAAGGCTCCTTTACATTCAGGCAGAGGTTTCGCCCTGCGGGGCGACCAAAGGGCTTTCCGGTCGCCCTTTGGAAACCTTCGGGCGCTCCCTATAACCTTTGCTTGGCCCGCATATTCATCACACCAGGTAAACACATCCGCCCGCGATCCATACAGACCGCGGGCGGCATTGCTTTAATTGTTGAACAAATCCTTCACTTTATCAAAGAACCCCTTGCGCTGCTCGTACTCCTTGCCGGTGGAGCTTTCGTCAAACTGGCGGAGAAGCTCGCGCTGCTTGTCGCTCAGCCGCTTGGGGATTTCCACCCGAACCTTCACCAGCAAATCGCCCTTGTTGGAGGAGCGAAGCTGCTGAATGCCCGCGCCCCGGATGCGGAACTCCGTATCCGTCTGGGTGCCCTCGGGGATGCGATGCTTCACGGTGCCGTCCAGGGTGGGGACGTCCACCTCCGCGCCCAGGGCCGCCTGGGTGAAGGAGATCGGGATTTCCAGGCGCAGGTCATAGCCGTCGCGCTTGAACAGCTTGTGGGGCTTGACGATCACGTTGATGTACAGATCGCCGCTGGGGCCGCCGCGCAGACCGGGCTCGCCCTGGCCGTTCATGATGATGGTCTGCCCGTTGTCGATGCCGGCAGGCACCTTTACCGTGGCGGTGCGGCGCACACGGTTTCGGCCGGATCCCCCGCAGGAGGCGCACTTTTCCTGGATGACCTTGCCCGTGCCGCCGCAGGTGGGGCAGGTGCGGACGGTGGTCATCCACCCGCCGGACTGGCGAATCTGCCCCGTGCCCTTGCACATCTGGCAGGTGACGGGGCTGGTGCCGGGCTTGGCGCCGGTGCCGTGGCAGGTTTCGCAGCTTTCGTTGCGGTAGAAGTCGAAGGACTTGGTGCAGCCACGGGCGGCTTCCTCAAAGGTAATGCGCAGGTCATAGCGCAGGTCGTTGCCCTGCTGGGGTCCCTGACGGCGGGACGTGCCGCCCATGCCGCCGGTGAACATGTCGAAGATGCTGTCAAAGCCCATGCCGCCGAAGTCGAAGCCCGCGCCGCCAAAGGGATTGCCTCCCGCGCCCATGTTCGGGCCGTCGAAGCCGAACTGATCGTACCGGGCGCGCTTATCGGCGTCGGAAAGCACCTCGTTGGCCTCGTTGAGCTCCTTGAAGCGCTCCTCGGCCTCCTTGTCGTTGGGGTGCAGGTCGGGGTGACACTCCTTGGCCTTTCTGCGGAAGGCGCGCTTGATGTCGTCTGCCGAGGCGTTTTTGTCTACGCCCAGTACCTCATAATAATCACGCTTGTTTGCCAAAGTTAGGTTCACCTCTATCATGTCATGCCGTCACCCGTATCAAGCCCGCCGAGGAACTCAGCGGGCTTGGTGGGATGCGCAGCGGAGGAATTACTGCACGTCGCCCTCGGCGTTCACGGAGCCGTCGGCATTGGTGGAGCCGGCTTCGGGCGCGGGCTGCTCGGGCGCGCCGCCCTGCTGCTGGTACAGCTTGCCAAAGATGGCGTAGACTTTCTGGGTGAAGGCTTCCATGGCGTTCTTGATTTCCTCGGCGTTGTTGCCCTCGCGAACCTTCTTGAAGGCTTCGATCTCGCTCTGGACGGTGTTCTTGTCTTCCTCGGAGAGCTTGTCGCCGTTCTCGCGCAGCTGCTTCTCCATCTCGTAGATCAGGCTGTCGGCGTGGTTGAGGGTCTCAACCTCCTCCTTGCGCTTCTTGTCCTGCTCGGCGTACTGCTCCGCTTCCTTCACGCGCTGATTAATTTCCTCCTCGGTGAGGTTGGTGGAGGCGGTGATGGTGATCTGCTGCTCGTTACCGGTGGCCTTATCCTTGGCGGATACGTTGACGATGCCGTTGCTGTCGATGGAGAAGGTCACCTCGATCTGCGGCACGCCGCGGGGCGCGGCGGCGATGCCGGTGAGCTGGAAGCGGCCCAGGGACTTGTTGTCGTAGGCCATCTGGCGCTCGCCCTGCAGGACGTTGATCTCCACGGTGGTCTGGCCGTCAGCGGCGGTGGAGAACACCTGGCTCTTGGAGGTGGGGATGGTGGTGTTGCGGTCGATCAGGCGGGTGAAGATGTGACCCTCGGTCTCCAGGCCCAGGGATAGGGGCGTGACGTCCAGCAGCAGCACGTCCTTGACCTCGCCGCCCAGCACGCCGCCCTGGATGGCCGCGCCGATGGCCACGCACTCATCGGGGTTCACGCCCTTGAAGGGCTCCTTGCCGGTGACGCGCTTCACGGCGGCCTGTACGGCGGGGATACGGGTGGAGCCGCCCACCAGAATCACCTTGTCGATTTGGTTCACGCTCAGGCCCGCGTCCTTCAGGGCGTTGTTCATGGGGGTGATGGTGGCGTCCACCAAGTCGGCGGTCAGCTCATCGAACTTCGCCCGGGTCAGGGTCATGTCCAGATGCTTGGGGCCGGTGGCGTCCATGGTGATGAAGGGCAGGTTGATGCTGGCGGTGGTGGTGCCGGACAGCTCGATCTTGGCCTTCTCGGCGGCCTCCTTCAGGCGCTGGGCCGCAGTGCGGTCGGCCTTCAGGTCGATGCCGTTTTCCTTCTTAAACTGATCGGCAATGTAGTCGATGATGCGCTGGTCGAAGTCATCGCCGCCCAGGCGGGTGTTGCCGTTGGTAGACAGCACCTCAAACACCGTATCGCCGATGTCCAGGATGCTGACGTCGAAGGTGCCGCCGCCAAGATCGTACACCAGAATCTTCTGGGTGCCTTCCTTGTCCAGACCATAGGCCAGGGATGCGGCGGTGGGCTCGTTGATGATGCGCAGCACCTCCAGGCCGGCAATGCGGCCGGCGTCCTTGGTGGCCTGACGCTGGGAATCGTTGAAGTAGGCGGGCACGGTGATGACGGCTTGGGTGACCTTCTCGCCCAGATAGCTCTCGGCGGTTTCCTTCATCTTTGTCAGTACCATGGCGCTGATGTCCTGGGGCGTATAGGCTTTGCCGTCGATGTTCACCTTGTAGGCGGTGCCCATCTCGCGCTTGATGGAGATCACGGTGCGGTCAGGGTTGGTGACGGCCTGACGCTTGGCGATCTGGCCCACCAGGCGTTCGCCGTCCTTGGTGAAGGCGACGACGGAGGGCGTGGTGCGGTTGCCCTCGGCGTTGGGGATGACGACGGGCTGGCCGCCTTCCATCACGGCGACACAGCTATTGGTGGTACCCAGGTCAATACCGATGATCTTGCTCATGTGAATAGCCTCCTTTAATCATGCAAACACGTTTGGTGTGGGATGGTAGTGTATCAGAAAAGGCGTTGGCCTTTTGCTGTTAAAGGGATGCTCGGAATTTCCGATGTAGGCTAACTTGCCGTCTGCAAGACTGAAATCGTATCCGCCGGCTTTGCTGACGGGGCGGGGAGTTTTTCGTAGCAAAATTTATTTTGCGGAGAAAAACATACCTCAACTTCCTCGACAAAGTGGCGCTGTCACTTTGTCGACGTCAGTCCGGGACAACCTTGACCATGGCGTGGCGCAGAACGTGGCCCTTCATGGTGTAGCCCTTTTGCAAAACGGCGCAGACCGTTCCGGCCTCGCCATCCTCGGGATTGCCCTGCAGGACGGCGTTTTCCAGGCTGGGATCGAACTTCTCGCCCAGGCGGTCGATGGGGGCGACCTCCAGCTTTTCCAGGGCTTCCCGCATCTGGCGCAGGGTCATTTCCACGCCGGTGCGCAGGCTGCTTTCCTCCCCGGCGGCGTCCATGGCCCGCTCCAGGTTATCCAGCACGGGCAGCATCGCCGCCACCGCCTGACGCTGACCGTCGGCGTAGGCATCGGCACGGACAGATTCATTGCGGCGGCGGAAGTTGTCGAAATCTGCCTGTACCCGCTGGGCAAGGGCCAGATATTCCTCCGCCTTGGCCGTGCTGGCCGTCAGCTCCTGCTGAAGCTGCGCGGCGTCGGGCATGGGGGTCTCCTCGGCGTCTGCGGGCTCTTCCGCCTGCGTCATGGTTTCATCCAGGGGCATTTCGTTCTCGGTCATGGGGGTGTCGCCGCCTTTCTTCCGTGACATTCGGTTCTTTTTCATCGTTCAGACTCCTGGGAGCCGTTCTCACCGAACAGCTCGGTTAATTGGTGGCCCATGGTGCCGAGGATGGACAGCACCCGGCTGTACTGCATCCGGGTCGGGCCGATAACGCCGATGGTGCCTTGCTGGCCCGAGCGGGTGGAGTAGGTGGCGGTAACAATGGAGCAATCCGCCATCTCCGGCACACCGGTTTCCGGGCCGATGCGCACAGTGAAGGCCATTTCTCCCTGCTGGGCGATGATGGAGGCCAGCTTATCGCGGGTTTCCATCAGGGAGAGGAAGGAACGGGCTTTCTCCATATCGCTGTATTCCGGGTAGTTGAGGATGTTGCTCCGCCCGCCGATGGCCACCCGGGGGTGGGCCGCGTCGGCGCTTTCGTGCAGGAAGGCGTTGAGGCTCTCCAGCAGCCGCTCGTTCTCCCTGATTCCCGCCGTGATGCCGGGCAGCAGCTGCATCGCCTCCTGCAGGGTATAGCCTGACAGCGAGGAGGTCAGGGTCTTTGAGATGGCGTAAAGGGTGTCCCCGTCCAACTGCTCGGAAACGTGGATGACCGTGTCCCGAACGATGCCGCTGTCCGTCACGATGACCACCAGGGCGGATGACGAGCTCACCGGCACCAGCTGTATGGTGCGAATTCGCGGCTGCGGCCCGCTGGGCGGAAGCACCACGGCGGTGTAGTGGGTCAGGGTGGAAAGCACCTGGGCCGCGTGGTCAATGACATCCTCCATCTGCCGCATCCGCCCCAGAAAGTGGGCGCGAATGGCGGCCTCGCTGTCCGAGTGAAGGCGGCCTGAGCGCAGCAGCTGGTCGACGTAAAGGCGGTAGGCCTTCGCGGAAGGGATACGGCCGGCGGAAACGTGGGGCTGATCCAGGTAGCCCAACTCCTCCAGATCGCTCATCTCGTTGCGGATGGTGGCGGAGGAAAGTCCCATGTCGTACTTCTTGGAAATGGTTCGGGAGCCGACGGGCACGGCGGTGAGAATATAGTCATCGATGATGGCCTGCAGAATCCTGAACTTGCGCTCGTCCATCGCCAGGGGGGTCAGCTCCTTTCATCCGAAAATCCGTTTTGTTAGCACTCGAACCCTTTGAGTGCTAACCACGGTTCCTATCATAGCGCCAAGGGGCGGTTTTGTCAAGCGTTTTCCCCGGGAAAGGGTATGAATTTTTTATGACCAGGCGGGCGGCGCAGGGGGCTTTGCCGCTGACGGCTCAAAAGCAACCGGGCGCGACAAACCCTTGCATCTCACCCCCGCCGATGGTACAATAGAAGCATGGAGGTGCGAACGATGCCCATGAACATCGTGCTGGTCAACCCGGAGATTCCACAGAATACGGGCAACATTGCCAGAACCTGCGCGGCCACGGGGGCGACGCTGCACCTGATTGAGCCCCTGGGCTTTTCCCTCAGCGACAAATATCTCAGGCGGGCGGGCCTGGACTACTGGCATCTGATGCAGTACCGCGTCTATCCCAGCCTGGAGATTTTTCTGAAGGAGCACGGCAGGGCGCGGATGCACTTCGCCACGACCAAGGCGCCCCGGGCCTACCATCAGGCGGAGTACCGGGCGGATGATTTCCTTGTCTTCGGCTGCGAGACGCGGGGGCTGCCGGAAACGCTGCTGTCGCGGGTTTACGAGCGGTGCGTCCGCATTCCCATGCGCCAGGAGGCCCGGAGCCTGAACCTCTCCAACGCGGTGGCGGTGGTGCTCTATGAGGCGCTGCGGCAGACGGAATTTTCCGGGCTGAGCGGACAGGGGAGACTGACGGGGCGGGAGGAAAGCGACGCGCCCTGGCTGGACTACGTTTGACGCGGCGCCGTTTCCATCGGACAAAGACCGGAGGTAAAGCAAATGCCTTATTTTGACCATTCAGACCAGCCGGAGCGGCGGCACCGCCGGGTATTCCAGCAGCCGGTGACGGACGAGCCGGAGGAAGACTTCGATGACGATATGCCAGCGGAGGATTTTGACCCCGCCCTTGATTTGGAGGATGACGAGGGCCTTCAGGAGGAGGAGCGGCTTTGGCGCAGGCGGGATCGCTGGCGGCTGCTGGC
This sequence comes from uncultured Christensenellales bacterium, assembly GCA_965646445.1. GTDB lineage: Bacteria > Bacillota > Clostridia > Christensenellales > Aristaeellaceae > UBA11524. Next base: position 6,679 of record CBFFZW010000042.1, read on the forward strand.
GGGCGTGGGGGATTTCGTCGGCGTCATCGTGGGCGCCGTGGTAATTCTGGTGCTGATCCTGCTGCTCATCAGCCTGCTGAAGTGGGTGAAGAGCGACATGCTTCAGTCCTTTACCCTGCTGCAGACCAAGCTGTAAATCAGACGATACAAAGGAGGAGCGGTCATGTCGGAGATCACCTGGGAGCTGTTCCATCAGCAGGTGCAGGCCTGCGATCTGTGTCCTCTGCATGAGGGAGCCATCCATAAGGTGCCTGGTCAGGGGGATATTCATGCTCCCTTGATGTTTATTGGCGAAGGCCCCGGTCAGGTGGAGGACGAGGAGGGACTGGCCTTTGTGGGCCCCGCCGGACAGCTGCTGACAAAAATGCTCGCGGCCATCTCCCTGCCCCGGGATCGGGTGTACATCTGCAACATCGTCAAGTGCCGCCCGCCCCGCAACCGTGTGCCGGAGCCCCATGAGGCCGAGGCCTGCAAGCTGCACCTGCGGATGCAGTTTGCCCTGGTGCGGCCACGGGTGATTGTGCTGCTGGGCTCCACCGCGGCAAAGAATATCCTGGGATCGGATATCCGCATTACCCGGGATCGGGGACAGTGGTATGAGCGCAAGGGCGTATGGTTCATGCCGACGTATCATCCCTCCGCCCTCCTGCGGGACCCCGCCAAAAAGCGCGAGGCCTGGGAGGACATGCAGGCCCTTCGAGACCGGCTGATTGAGCTGGGGGAGTACAGCGACCTGTATGGCGGATGATGCGCCGCCCTGGGCGCATGGCGCTGATGCCCGAAGGGAAAGCTAAGATTTTGCTGAATACCATCATGCCATGGAGGTTTTGCCATGCAACGTTACCGCGCACGGTGCCAATCGTTTTTCGATTCCCTTTGGCCGGGGGAGCGCAAGCCCCTGGTTTTCGGCGAGGGCCAGGAGGTTCGCCCGCCGGTGATGCTCATTGGGGAAGCGCCCGGGGAGCAGGAAACCCTTCAGGGTCATCCCTTCGTGGGCAAGGCGGGCAAAAACCTGGACGGCTTTTTGCGGGTGGTGGGTATCCGCCGGGAGGATATCTACATTACCAATGTGGTGAAAATCCGCCCCACCAAGGTTTCGCCCAAAGGCTCGGTCAGCAACCGTCCCCCCAGCCGGGAGGAGCTGATGCTCTTTGCACCCTGGCTGATGGAGGAAATCCTGCTGGTGCGGCCCCGGCGCATCGTGACCCTGGGCAACGTGCCTCTGAAGGCCCTGCTGGGCAGGGGCGAGGTCATCGGCGGCTGTCATGGCCAGCGGCGGGAGGCCGTTGTCACGCATGAGGGCGACAGCATGACGGTGGAGGTCTTTCCGCTGTACCACCCGGCGTCTATTATTTACAACCGTTCGCTGACGCAAACCTATGAGGAGGATCTGGAAAAGCTCAGAACGCTCATGGATGCGGAGGACTGCCTGTCAATTCAAACATGAAAATGTATCTTTGGCGCACAAGTCATGGCGCGGAAAATAGAACTATGCTATACTGACACCGTCAAGCAACGGATGGCCACGGAACGCAGCGGATGCATCCGGGCCCGAAACAGACGACTGGGAGGATGCAGATATGTTGGATTGGATCGCGGTGAATTTGCCGATGCTGGTTTGCTTTGTGCTGGGCATTGGGCTGATGGTGCTGGAGGCGTTCATGCCGGGCTTCGGCCTGCCGGGTATCTCCGGCATTCTGCTGGAGGTTGCTGCCGTTGTGCTGACCTGGTTCACCCATGGCCCCATGGCGGCCCTGGGCATGACGCTGGTGGTGCTGTCTGTGGTGGCGATCGCCATTTCGATGTCCCTGCGCAGCGCGGCCAACGGCAAGCTGAGCCGAAGCAAGCTGATTCTCAAGGATACCGAGAGCAACGAGGCCGGCTACCGTTCCGCCGCGGATATGGAGGTTTTCCTGGGCAAGGAAGGGGAGACCACCACCGTGCTGCGGCCCACGGGCATGGCCGAGTTTGACGGCGTGAAGCTCAATGTGGTCAGCGACGGGGAATTCATTCCCGCGGGCGAGAAGGTGCGCATCGTCCGCGTGGAGGGCAGCCGGGTTCTGGTGCGCACCGTCAAAGCGTAAACCATGCCGTAAGGCATCGGAATAGGATAAGGGAGGAAAGATTATGGATGGTATTCTCTGGATTGGTCTGGTTGTCCTGGTAGCGTTTATTCTCCTGTGTGTGTTCCTCAACTTTGTACCCCTGGGCCTGTGGATTTCCGCCCTGTCCAGCGGCGTGCATGTGCCGGTCACCACGCTGATGGGCATGAAGATCCGCCGCATCCAGCCCAAGCGGCTGGTGCTTCCGCTGATTAAGGCCAACAAAGCGGGCCTCAATCTGACCATCAGCAAGCTGGAAACGCACTTCCTGGCCGGCGGCAATGTGGATCGGGTCATCAACGCCTTGATCGCCGCCCAGCGCGCCAACATCGAGATGGCCTTTGAGAAGGCCTGCGCCATCGACCTGGCGGGCCGCGACGTGTTCGAGGCTGTGCAGATGTCCGTAACTCCCAAGGTCATTGAGACGCCCGTGGTCGCCGCCATCGCCAAGGACGGCATCGAGCTTCGGGCGAAGGCGAGGGTCACCGTGCGCACCAACATTGAGCGCCTGGTGGGCGGCTCCGGCGAGGAGACGGTCATCGCCCGCGTTGGCGAGGGTATCGTGACCACTGTCGGTTCCTCCGAAACCCATAAGCAGGTGCTGGAGAACCCTGACCTGATTTCCCGCACGGTGCTTTCGAAGGGCCTGGACGCCGGTACGGCCTTTGAGATCCTTTCCATTGATATTGCCGACGTGGACGTGGGCCGCAACATCGGCGCTCAGCTGCAGATGGATCAGGCTGAAGCCGACCGCCGCATCGCCCAGGCCAAGGCCGAGGAGCGCCGCGCCATGGCTGTGGCCCATGAGCAGGAGATGAAGGCCTCCGTGCAGGAGATGCGCGCCAAGGTGGTGGAAGCCGAGGCTGAGGTGCCCAAGGCCATGGCCGCCGCGCTGCGGGAGGGCAAGCTGGGCGCTCTGGATTACTACCAGCTGCAGAACACCATCGCCGATACCACCATGCGCGATTCCATCGCCAAGGCCAGCGCGCCCCAGCAGAGCACCGGCGCCGAGCCCCGCAAGTAACGGCATGGAACGTATAAGCCGGATGTCGGCTGAAAGGGAGTGATGTCCATGGATTCATTCATCTGGTTGATCCTGCTGGTTTGGGGCATCACCGCGCTGTTTGGCAAAAACGGCAAGAACAAGAAGGACGCCGCCCGGTCGCCCTACGCGCCGCCGGTGGTGAAGAAGCCCGCGATTCCCGTGGTGAAGCCTGCCATCCCCGTCACCCAGGCGGCAAAGCCTGCCGATCCCGCGCCCATGCGGACGCAAAAGACCGTGCCGGTGCTTCAGCGCCCCGAGGAGCGTCCTTCCATCGCGCCCAGGGTTCATACCCATGTGGCGCCGGGGGGCCCGGCCCATGATGTGCAGGGAAGCATGGAATTCAAGAGCACGGAAGGCGTGGATTTCTGCCATGAGGATATGCTGCCCGACGTGGAGCAGGAGCGTCCCGACTTCAGCCTGCCGGAGGACGAGCGCCCCGGCCTGAATCTTCAGTGGACGGGCGACGCCATGGTGAAGTCCTTCATCATGTCCGAGGTGCTGACCAGACCCTGCCAGCGGCGCAGGAGAGTGTGACCAATTGTGGAGGAGCCGCAGCCCAGCGGTTCCTCCTTTATTCATGCCCGGAGCCTCCCGGGAGAAAGGGGCTGATGCCCATGGAACCCATCAAAGTGGTGATTGCGGACGACGATGCCGGGATGCGGCTCATCGAGCGGAAAATGATCGAAAAGGTGGAGGGCTTCACCCTGGCGGGGGAGGCCTCGGACGGCGAGGAGCTGCTGGCCCTGGTGGAGCGGCTTCGCCCGCAGATTGTCTTCCTGGATGTGGAGATGCCCGGCAAGACCGGCGTGGAATGCGCCAAGGTGATCCAGGATATGGATCCGTCCACGGTGATGATCTTTGCCACGGCCCACGACCAGTACATGGGCGACGCCTTTGAGGTGTATGCCTTCGACTACCTGCTGAAGCCCTTCAAGGTGGACAGGGTGATGAAGACCCTGGAAAGGGCCAGGGATCGCATCGGGCACATCGATGACAAGCCCCTGCCCAGCCTGCCCAGGACGACGCCCCGTCCCGCCGCCGGCCGGCTGATGCTGCGCCATCGGGAGGGCGTAAGCTGCATCAGCATGAACGATATCCTGCTGGTGCAGCGGGAGGATCGCTCCACGGTGATTTATACCGCGGGCGGCGGCCGGTACGTCACGGGGGATTCCCTGGGCGAAACGGAGGCCCGGCTGGATCCGTCCGTGTTCTTCCGCTGCCACAAAAGCTACATTATCAACCTTAACCAGATCAGCAACATCACGCCCTACGGACGCTGGACGTATGTGGTGCGGCTGAACGGTACCGCCCAGGATGCGCTGATTACCCATGAAAAGTATGAGGAGCTGGAGCGAATGTTCTCCTGAAGGGCCTGTTTTGCGCAGAAAAACCGCATTCCCGCCAAAATGGGGCTTGCTTTTTCCCTCCACCCGTGGTACAATCAATAGGCTTTGATGTGTGCATACTCCAACGAGGAGGTGGATTACCATGGGTAAGTTTTGTGAAATTTGCGCCAAGGGTACGCTGAACGGCAATAGCGTCAGCCACTCCAACCGCAAGACCCACCGTACCTGGGCGCCCAATGTGCAGAGCGTCCGCGTGATGGTGAACGGCGCGGCGAAGCGGATGAACGTTTGCACCCGTTGCCTGCGCAGCGGCAATGTGATGCGTGCGCTGCCCAAGACTCACGAAGAGGCTTGAGCCCCACATGATAGATAACCCGTCTCTTGTGCGAGAGGCGGGTTTTCTTGTTATCGCCGGCTTTGCGCGGCGGGCCTCCCAAACAAAGGATGAAGGAGCTGAAGAGCCGTGGCGCGGCAAATCCTTTCCATGGTGTTCTGCAATGTGATGTGGGGACTGTCGTTCATCGCCAGTAAGCACGCGATGCTCAGCGGCTTCACGCCCATGACGCTGGCGCTGGTTCGCTATGTGCTGGCGGCGGCCTGCCTTTTGCCGATGACGCTTCTGCGGGAGAAGCGCCTGGCCCTCCGCCGGGAGGACAGATGGCTCATGCTCCTGTCCGCGCTGACGGGGGTCACGCTGTATTACTTCTGCGAATACCAGGGCATCAGCCAGACATCCACAGTGGACGCCTCGCTGATCCTGGCGGCCATCCCGATCCTGACCATGGCGGCGGAAACCGTCATCGACAAAACGCGGATGGGCCGCCGTCAGATGAGCGGCGCGGTGGTGTCCGTGGTGGGCACGGCGCTGATTGTGCTGGGCGGGGCGCAGGAGGGCGCGTCGTCCCTGACGGGGGATTTGTTTATCCTGGGGGCCAGCGTGGTCTGGGTGGGGTACATTTTCCTGAGCAAGCGCCTTCGGACGCGGTACAGCAGCCTGAGCATGAACGCCTGGCAGGCCATGCTGGCGGTGGCAACGCTTTTGCCCCTGGCCGCCATGGAGGACTGCGACCTGGGGGCGGTGACGCCAAGCGGCTGGCTGGCCGTGGGGGTGCTGGCGGTCATCTGCTCGGCGCTGTGCTACTGGCTCTACGGCAACGCGCTGCACACCATGAGCCCCTTGGCCTCCGCGATTTTCATCAACCTCATTCCCCTGACGACCATGGTCGGCGGCGTTTGCCTCCTGGGCGAAACGCTGACCTGGCAAACCGTGGTGGGCGGCGGGATGATTATCAGCAGCATTTTCCTGGTCAACGCAAAGGGGGCGGCGGCCAATGACCCTTGAGGCCATGCTGTTTTTCCAGAAGGCGCCGGGAATTCTGCCCCTCTACGAGGCTGTGGAGGCCGCAATCCTGGCCCGATGCCCCGGCACGGACATCCTGGTGCAGAAAAGTCAGATTGCCTTTACGGTGAAGCGCCGCTTCGCCTTTGTTTCCCTGCGGGGACAGCGGCTCATCGTCACCTTCGGATTGCGGGAGCGGGTGATGTCGCCCCGTGTCCTTCAGGCGGTGGAGTCCTATCCGGGCCGCTGGACCCATCATGTGTGGGTGCGGACGGCGGAGGAGGTGGACGGCGAGCTGCTGGGTTGGATCGAGACGGCGTGGCTGCTGGCGGGAAGATGATGGGTATCCATGTATGCCTTACGCATTGATGTTGCTGCTCAAATAAAAAACCGTCCCACTCCCTTGATGAGCAAGGGCTTGCGGGACGGTTGCTCGGCTGGTTTGACCAAACTCCGAAGAGGGGGATGGTGCCAAATCGGCCGAGCTTATTTGTTGGCGGCCGTAACGTCCTGCACGCTCCCACGGTCGATCAGCTCCACATCCAGCATCAGATGCGCCAGCGGCACATGAGGATTGTCGATCTGCCGCAGCAGGATTTCCGCCGAGTTGCGGGCCAGCGAAAATTTGGACGCCGATACCGATGTCAGATGGAAGGGAAGCGGCAGGAAGGAATGCAGGTTATCGAAGGCAATGATGGAAAGCGGCGGGCGGGCGGTACCGTTTTTGGTTGGCGCAGAGGCGCGGGTCAGCACGTCCCAGGCAATCAGATCGTTGTAGGCAACCACGGCGCCTGTGCGCCAGGAACCGTCGGCTTGGAGCAACAGATGAAAGTAACTGCCGTTGGTGTCAAAATACACCGTTTCCGTCTGGTAGGGCTTGCCGCAGGAGCGATAGGCGGAAATGAAGCCCTCGTAGCGCTCAGATGAGGAGGAATTTTGCTGCAGGGTATCAATATAGATGGTCTTGTAATGCCCTTTGCTGATCAGATGCTCGGCCACCAGCCGTCCGGCCTTGTAATCGTTGCTGCTGACGTAATTGGCTGAGTGCCCCTTGAAGTAGCGCCCAATGATGACAAAGGGGATGCGCGTGTTTTCCAGCAGCTTAAGGTTATCTTCGGTCTGCTGCACAGGGCACCAGATGATGCCGTCTACATGCTGACGGGCAGCCAGCAGAAGACACTGCCGCTCAATGGATTCATCCTCATTGGTATTCATGAAGAACAGGGAATAACCATGCGTGCGCAATTCATTCTCCAACGTATGCGTCAGGAACGCAAAGAATGGGTTGGAGGTATCGCCGACGATCACCGCGATGATGCATGTATATCCAGATTGCAGCGATGCCGCCATATGATTGCCGATATACCCCAAACGGGTGGCGCTCTCGGTGATAATGGCCTTCGCTTCGGCAGATACGTCAGAACGGTCGTGCAGCGCGTGGGACACGGCGGTGATGGAATAGCCGGTGTCATTGGCGATGTCCTTGAGTGTGATAGTCTTGCGCGGACGATTTCCTGCTGCCATACAGTTCTCTCCTTCTGCGGTTGTGCCTCCATTATAACACGTTTTGCATTGGGAAAACAAGGCTCTATGAGAAATACGAAATAAAATTAAAGAAAAAACTCGTATTGATAAAAGTAAAACCACATAAAAAATATATATATAATTTATATAATATGAACCTTAATATCTAAAATAACAACAGATTATTGAAAGAAAAGCGCTTGATTGATATAATAAGTTTATAAAACGTAAAAGCGGTAAGAAATGTTCCGTTTTTGCACATGTGATCCTCTGCGGACAACCGTAGATCAAACGACAGAGAAGGAGAGAACAGACATGAAAAAGTTCTGCCGCATGAACAGGCTGTGGAGCCGCATGCTCGCCCTGGTGCTGACCTGCATGGTCGCACTGCCCGGCGTTGCCATGTGCGAAAACGACAAGGCGCTTGAGCCCTATGAGGATCCGATCACGCTGAGCATGATCTACGAGGTGGACGTGGGTGTCACCTTCCCCGCGGGTGATACCATCGACAACAACGTGGTGACCCGCAAGTACGCCGAAGCGCTGAACATCAATTATGATCTGAGCTGGCAGGTGGACTCGGGTTCCTACACCACGCAGCTCAACGCCGCCATCGGCAGCAATACCAAGCTGCCCGACATGTTCATGCTCAACAAGCAGCAGCTGTATCAGCTGGGCACCACCGGCCAGCTGATGGATATGCGGCCCTACTACGAAGAGTACGCTTCTGATGGCCTGAAGGCCGTGCTTGGCTTCAACGACAATGAGGGCATTGAGTCTGGCATGATCGACGGCGCGCTCTACGGCTTGCCGCTGACCAATGACGTGGGCGACGGCGCTTCCCTGGTGTTCATCCGTCAGGACTGGCTGGATACCCTGGGCCTGGAAGTACCCTCGACCGTGAGCGAACTGATTGAGGTGGCCGAAGCGTTTGTGGCCAACAACATGTCCGGACGCTCCAGCACCATGGGTATCTCCATGGCGCGTGACCTGGGCTTCTCCATGGACGTGATTGCCAACGCCTACGGCGCTTACCCCGACCTGTGGCTGGAGGATGAAGCCGGCCAGCTTGTGTACGGCAGCGTGCAGCCCGAAATGCGCGACGCCCTGCTGGCCATGCAGGATCTGTACAAGCGCGGCCTGATTCACAAGGAATTCGCGGCCCAGGACATCACCCGTTTGGGCGGCTATGTGGCGCAGGGGCGTCTGGGCATTCTGATCGGCCCGTTCTGGTATAACAACCTGTACATTTCCTCCAACTTCAAGGCTGACCCTGACGCCGAGTGGACGGTCATCAACAACCTGGCCCTGAACGAGGGCGATACCGTTGCTTCCCGCGCGTGGAACACCACTTACCGCTGGCTGGCGGTCAGCGCTGACTGCCAGCATCCTGAAGCCGTCGTCAAGACCATGAACCTGTGGTACGAAATGTGGCAGGGCAGTCTGGCGGATTGGTTCTGGGGGCTGCAGATGTCGGATGAGTATGAGGACATCGACATGAAGTACTATTCCCCCATTTTCTTCGATCCGCCGCTGAAAAACTGCGGCGTTGGCCTCCACCTGCGTGAAGCCTTTGAAACCGGCGATATCAGCAAGCTGAATCCCGAAGAAATGAATGCCTACACCAGGATGGTCAATCCTGCCTCGCCCGCAAGCTACAAGGCGAATTATCTGACCTGGTACGGCAGCTTCAAGCTCCTGAACGAAACCTACGACACCTTCGTGTACGATAAGTTCCGCGGCCCCACGGACGTGATCTTCAGCGCGATGCAGTCCACCGTGGACGAGCTGGAAATTGACACCTTCGTGCGCATCATCATGGGTGAGGATATCTCGCTGTTTGACCAGTTTGTGGAGCAATGGTACGACGAAGGCGGCGATTACCTAACCACCATGGTCAATAGCTGGTACATGATGAACAAGTAAGCATCTGCATGGGGTGCGGCAGTGCAGGCGGCACCCTCGTACAGGCTGCAATTTTGAGGATGATTTACATGAAAAAGCATGGAGGAGTGGTTACTCATTTCAGACGGCACTGGCAAAAGCACCTGATGATGCTTCCCTTGCTGATTATTCTGACGATTTTCAACTATGTGCCGATGGCCGGCATTCTCATGGCGTTCCAGAACTACATGCCCAATTTGGGGTTGACCAAGTCGCCGTGGGTGGGATGGCAGTGGTTTGAGTTCATGTTCAACATGAGCAACTTTACCTCGATTGTTTGGAACACCCTGTTCATTTCACTCCTGAAGATCTTTACCCTGCAGCTGGCTTCGCTGATCTTTGCGCTGATGCTCAATGAGCTTCGCCTTCGCAGAACCCGCAGTCTCATCCAGGGAGCGGCCATCTTCCCCAACTTCCTCTCCTGGGTTATCTGTGCCGGCATCATCAAGGATATTGTGGCGCAGGAGGGTATGCTGAATCAGGTGATTTTCTCCCTGACCGGCTCGAATGTCTCCTTCCTGACCGATCCTGACTGGTTCCGGGTGCTGCTCGTCATCACCAACATCTGGAAGGATGCCGGCTACAATGCCGTGGTCATCATGGCCGCGCTGGCAAGCATTGACCCCAACCTCTATGAGGCGGCCGATATCGACGGCGCGACCCGTTTCCAGAAGATGCGCTACGTCACCGTGCCCGGCGTCAGTCATATTGTCGTGCTGCTGACGGTCTTGGCGCTGGGTGGTGTGATGAACGGCGGCTTTGACCAGATCTGGAACATGTACAACGCGACGGTTCGCTCCTCCGCGGAAATCATTGATACCTTTGTGTATCGCAAGGGCATCGGCAGCGGCATGTATTCGCTGGGCACGGCTGTGGGTCTGTTCAAGTCGGTGGTCGGTGTGATCCTGCTGGTGGGCTCCCACTGGGCGGCAAAGAAATTTGCCGGATATCAGGTGTTCTGAGGCGGGTGAGAGAAGATGAAAAAGAAGAGCAGCCTGAAGAAGACAACCCTGTTTGACTACGTCAATACCATTCTGATGATCCTCATTGGCATCATTGGTATCTGTCCGTTCCTGCACTTGATCGCCGTGGCGTTCTCCAGCGGCAATATGACCTCCCAGTACCTGGTGGGGCTGTATCCGAAGGAGTTCTCCCTGGAAGCATTCAAGGAAGTGCTGGCGGACACGCGCATGATTAACGCCGTGGAAATCTCCGTCCTGCGCGTGTTCCTGGGTACGGTCATCACCATGGTATTGACGGTTCTGACGGCTTACCCTGTATCCCTGCCGCAGCGAGAGTTCGGGGCACGCAAGTTCTACGTCGTGTTCATGCTCATTACCATGATGTTCGGCGGCGGCCTGATCCCGGACTACATCCTCAAGTCCAACCTGGGCATGATCAACAGCATCTGGGTGCTGGTCATCCCTGGCGCCATCCCGATTGCCAACGTCATCCTGATTATGAACTTCTTCCGCGGCATCCCCAGCAGTATCCGCGAGGCAGCGATGATCGACGGCGCGAGCGATTTCCGCACCCTGGTGCAGATTTACATTCCGCTTTCCCTTCCTTGCTTTGCCACGCTGACAACTTTCTGTATCATCGGCCACTGGAACGCATGGTTTGACGGTATGCTGTTCATGCGCAACGCGGATCTGTACCCGCTGCAGACCTTCCTGCAGGCGAAGATCGCCTCCATCAACAACATCAAGAACAATCAGGATGTGGAGCAGATGATGCTGGTCAGCAGCCGCAGCCTGATGTACGCCTACATTGGCCTTTCCTGTATTCCAATCATGCTGGTGTTCCCCATCCTTTCCAAGTACGTCAAGAGCGGTCTGGTGCTTGGTTCGGTGAAGGAATAACGGCCAATCCTCACCATGTTCCAAACGGACAAATCCTCGGGTCCGTGAAAAATTAGTAAGGAGTGTAACATCATGAAAAAGTATTTTGCTCTGTTCCTGGCTGCCCTGATGATGCTGGTTTCCTTCGCCGCGATGGCGGAAACGCCCGCGGAGCCCCTGTATATCTACAACCCCGAGACCGCCGCTGAGGAGTGGAGCTCCTTCACCGGCACCTGGTCCTTCACCGAGGACGGCATTTCCTGCGAGAACGACGGCAACGATGTGTGGTACTTCGCGTTCATCGGCGTCGACAAGGGCTGGACTGACTATGTGGTCGAGATGGACATGCAGTGGTGCATGGAAGGCGGCATTCTGTTCCGCGTGACCGATCCCGCTCCTGGCATCGACACCTTCGGCGGTTACTATGTCGGCTATGACTCCGCTTGGGCTTTCTTCGGCATGGACAACGATGACAGCTGGATGAGCGTGGGCACGGCTGGCCCCGACGCTCCCTCTGCCGCCGCCACCCCCTATGCTGACGAAATGCACTGGAAGCTCGTCGTGAAGGGCGATATCGCCACCCTGTACATTGACGACATGGAAGTTCCCTACATGTCCATGCAGGACAGCACCTATACCTCCGGCGGCGTGGGCGTCCGCGTGAAGGCCGTCGCTGGCGATGATCCCTGCTACTTCAAGAACCTGACTGTGTACCCCATCGCTGAGTAATCTGCCCTTGTGAAGCAGAACGATCAGTACAATGCCCTGCCTGTGGGACGGACGGCGCGAGGATCCGTCCCCTCGCAGGCAGGCATTTCTTGTTTCGCAGGATTTTCTATGATAAGGGGACGTTGCGCTGACATGGGTGTATCATGCTTTGCCTGATGCTCGCAGCTGCCCCGCTGTGCTCGGCTCTGCCTGCCGCTTCGGCGGAAAACATGGAGCCCCTAAAACCATCATGCTTTGATGGACGATGTACATTCCTTCTGCCCGGAAGCCGAAATCATCTGCTTCATGACCAGGCTATCACAAAAGCAACTAAGGAAAAAACTGACCAACGAGGTTCATTGCAGACATGACTTTCTTCTCCGCACTCACCGATTCCGATGTGAGCGCGCTGAACTTTAACAATGAAGATTACAAGGCTGTTGCCGTCGAAAACGTGAAGGATGCCCTGGCACAGCCTTTCGACGCGACGTTCTTCCGGTGTACGCCAGCGATGCCGCGCTATGAAATATCCCGACGGATTCCCTGTACGCCCCGGATGGCGGCTGGAAGGCTTATAACGCTGGAAGAAATCCCATAACGCATTCCGCGAAAAAAATCGTGTAAAGGAGTTACCGTATGAAAAACAGATTGGTGTGTGTACTGCTATCCTTCGTGCTGCTGCTCGGCGCCTGCCCCGCCCTGGCTGAGACCCCGGTGCTTACACTGGCAGATGACCGCTACGCCACCAGCGAGCAGACGGTGGGATTGACTGTTTCGGCCGATGCGATCAACACGGTCAAGGGAGGCGTCTTTGGCGCGAACAATGGCTACCGCAAGGGCGGTTACGGCATCTATGATGAAGAAAGCCGCACGTTCAACCAGGGGATGCTGGATATGATCCGTGCAAGCGGCAGCACCCACATCCGCCAGCCTGGCGGTACGGAAGGCGACTATTTCCACTGGTACGAGACGGTCGGCCCGGTGGAGGATCGTATTCCGCAGATTAACCCTTTTTCCTCCCACTATCCCACCTATACGAAAAAGGACGGCGAGCTCTACGACGTCATCTTCGGCCCTGACGAATGGATTGCGCTGTGCAAGGAGGTCGGTATTGGCCTGACCATCCAGCTCAACGCCGGTACCGGCACCCCCCAGGAGGCGGTGGATTTCATCCGCTATTGCCTGGACAGCGGTGTGGATATTGAAAGCATTGCTGTGGGCAATGAGGTCTGTATGCAGGAGGAACGCGTGGAGGGCATCACCGTTACCTGCGGCCCGGAGGATTACGTTGCCTTCTACAACGAAGTGCTGGCCCTCATGGGCGAGGAAATGCTGGCCGAGCTGGATGCCAAGGGCATTCCCTTCGGCTGCATCGGCCTGCCCGGTTCTCATGTGCTGTCCATCCACCGCAAGTGGGACGATACCGTGCTGTCCGGCGTGAATGTCCCTGCCGACTTCATTGATATCCACATTGGCTACTCTCCCTTCAATGTCAACCTGAGCGAGGCCACGGAGGAGCAGATCCACTTAACGCTGATGGCCACTCACGCCTATGTGAAAAAGTTGCTGGACATGGAGGTCAAGAGCATCGAGAAGGCTTCGCCCGACACGATGATCAAGATGTCTGAGTTCGGCCCCCTGGGCAACGGTTTCTGCTATGGTACCGCCGGCTCGCTGTATCTGGCATCCTTCTTACAGACCGTGCTGGCCGAGCCCAGGGTGTTCAGCGCGGATTACCTGCCCCTGTGCTTCGCCGATACCTCCCGCAATACCCTGATTGGCGCCAACACCGCAAGCGATGCATACTGGACCAACACCTTGGGCTATGTCTTCAAGCTGTATGCCGATCAGACCGGCCGCGACGTGCTGGCGACGACCAGTGAAAACAGCGGCACCTTCAAGGCACAGGCCACGGGCCTGATCCCGCGTCTGCTGAATGTGGAAGAGGGCGACGGCGCCGTGTACTTTGATTCCGCGGCCGGTGAGGGCAGCATCTTCCTGATCAACCGCGCCTATCGGAACAACACCGTCTTCGATGTGACGCTGCCCTTTGAAAACGCGAAGATCATCCATGTGACCGAACTGTGGAACGAGGATTACTCCAAGTGCAATACCCAGGAGGAGCCGCAAGCCGTTGTGCCGGTGGAGGTTGCCTGCGATGTACAGCCGTCGCAGGGCAAGATCGCCGTGGCGGTGAAGCCTGTGTCCCTGGTGAAGATTGACTTTGTGATTGAATGACCCGAACAGCAGGAGAAGCAAGAAGATGCGCAGGAAAATGGCATGGCTGCTGACACTGGCGCTGCTGCTCGGCTGCGGGTCGGCCATGGCGGAAACGACCATGGATCTGTCTTACAGCCGATATGCAGTCAGCGATCAGGTTGCCGTGGTGACGGTGGAAAACACGGCGATCAATACGGTCAGGAAAGGCATCTTTGGCGCCAACACCAGCTACCGCGGCGGCGGCTACGGCCTGTACGAGGAGGAGACCCTGACCTTCAACGAGACACTCATGCGGCAGCTGCGCGATTCCGGCGTAACCGTGGTACGGCTTCCCGGCGGTATCGAGGGCGACTACTTCCACTGGTATGAGTCCGTGGGGCCCATTGAAAACCGCGTCCCGCAGATTGACTGCTTCTCCAAGGATTATCCAACCTACACGCTGGAAAATGGCGCGCCCTACCTGGTGGCGTTCGGCCCGGACGAGTGGATCGCGCTATGCAGCATGACCGACACCGCGCTGGCCATCCAGCTCAACGCCGGCAACGGTACGCCCCAGGAGGCGGTGGACTTCATCCGCTACTGCCTGGACAGCGGCGTCGCCATGGACGACATCACCGTCGGCAACGAGGTCTGTATGGCGGAGGAGCGCGTTTCCGGCATCCGTGTGACCAAGACGCCCGAAGCGTATGTGGACTTCTACCTGGAAGTGTATGACCTGATGGGGGAGGAAACGCGCCAGGAACTGGCGGATCGCGGCATTCCCTTCGGCTGCATCGGCATCCCCAAGTCCCATCCGCTGTGCAAGTACCACGATTGGGATGACGTGGTGCTGGCCGCACTGAACGGCAAGACCGATTTCATTGACATCCATGTGGCTTACTCACCTTACTATGTGTCCGGCAACAACAACGAGCAGATCATCAAATGTCTGCTGGCCAGCGCGGACCGGGTGCGCAGGCATTTGGATGTGGAGATTAAGTCGCTGGAGCAGCATGCGCCCAATGTGAAGATTGCCATCTCCGAGCATGGCCCCCTGGGTGGGATCCTTACACCTCCGGTATGCCCGGCGGTATGTATCTGGCGGGATTCTTCCATGTGGTGCTGGCGGAAGAACGGGTTATCAGCGCGGATTATCTCCCCTTGACCAACCATCCTGCGGCCAACAATCTGCTGGGCTACTACAACGAGCTGGGCGAGAACATTTCCTGGGACAACGTGGTGTCCATGGTGTTCCGTATGTATGCCGAGCAGATCGGCCGCGAGGTGCTGGATACCCGGGTCACGGGCGCAAAGACGTTCACCGCACCTGCCGTTGGCCTGATGACGGCCACACGCGGCGTATCCGAGGGCGACGCGGCGGTGTACTTCAGCCGTGAAACCGGCGAGGGCGCCCTGTTCATTCTCAACAGGGCTTACAAGGAGAACACCGCCTTCGACATTACCCTGCCCTTTGGCGCGGTGGAAATCACGGCCGTGACCGAGCTGTTCACCCCCAATAACATCATGTACAACAGCAATGCCCACCCTGCCATGGTCAAGCCCACAGAATACGGCGAATACCGCGGCGTGGCGGAGGACGGTCATCTGATCGTCACGACCAAGCCTGTTTCCCTGGTCAGGATTGACTTTGCAACGAAGTAAGCAAGCAACGGAGCGGCGCACGCACGCAGGAACCGCATGGCAGGGAAGCCGGCCAAAGAAACCTGCGAGGCTGCGCCGCGCCCCACGAAAATGCCGATTCCCTTATCCAATGGATTTTCAGGTATCCGCCGCGCAATCAAAGCCCCTTGGGGGGCGGGGAAAGGAACAAAAGCATGCAGACTTATGTGAATCCCCTCTGTGGAGGACAGGATCCCTATTTCATGAAGGCGCCGGATGGGCTGTATTACAGCGTGTTCAACGGCGGCAATGGCGGTACAAGCCTGTATGTGGCGGTATCCGACCGTCTGAGCGAACCCGGCGTTGCCCACCGGGTGTGGACGGCTGTGGACGGCGAATGGAATTCGGCGACGGTCTGGGCGCCGGAAATCCATTACCTGCGCGGGAAGTACTACATTTACTATACTTCCGCGGTGATGGATAGCGGTGTCGCCAGCTGGGCCACCCGCCGCCTTGGCGTGCTGGAGGCCGAGCATCCGCTGGGGCCGTACAAGGACTGTGGCCGTCTGGAACTGGGCGAGGAAATGTCCATTGACGGTACGGTGCTGGAGATGCCGGATGGCCGACTGTTCTTTGTGTACATGCGCAATCTTCGCTTTGGGGATTCGCTCAACACGCTGTGCATCGCGCCGATGGAATCGCCCGTGAAGATTTCCGGTGAGCCGGTGCTGCTCTCCCGCCCCCAGTACCCCTGGGAGGAGTTCGTCAACGAGGGCCCCGAGGCGCTGGTGCATGACGGCAAAATCATGATCGTCTATTCCGCCCACGGCGCGCATATTCCGAATTACTGCCTGGCGCTGCTGGTGTGCGAGCGGCCGGATGACGCGCTCAATCCTGCTTCCTGGAAGAAGTATGACGTTCCGTCCTTCTCTCAGGGGAACGGCGTATTGGGCCCTGGTCATGCCAGCATGACCGTTTCTCCCGACGGCACGACGCCATACCTGGTGTACCACTGCAAGTCCAATGCCAACAGCCAGTTCGGCGAACCGGGCAGTATGCACCGTATGGTCTGTGTGCAGCCCTTTGGCTGGCATGAGGACGGTACCCCTGATTTCGGCAGGCCGCTGCCGTTGGGCGAACCCATGCCTCTGCCCCCGGGGGAAAGGGAGGATAAGCCCGGTACGGTGCTCGATAACGCGATTCGCACAAAAAACGAGCATCTCATTTCCTACACCGGCAGGGAGTATGTTCAGATTGTGGAGGATACGCTCTACCTGGATGGCTGCTACCGCCCGGAATACGGCGGCAAGGTGATGATCCGCAACCTTCGCTGGGATAACGCGGAGCTCTCCGTGGATATGCGAATGCCGGACGGCGAATGCGCGGGCGTGATCCTGCGCGCAAGCGATGTCGGCGCGCGAAAGTTCCTGATGCACGGCTATGTCGCAGCCCTGTCGCCCCGGTTTGGCCTGGAGATTCTCCGTCTGGATGGCGGCGAACCCACCCGGTTGGCCATTGCGCCGGTGCGCAAGTTCCACGGCGACTGGCTGACGCTGCATGTGCGTATGCAGGGAAATGAGATCACCGCGCGCGTGGATGACGTGACGGTGAATGTCAAGGATGCGACGTATTCCGCGGGCCGTATCGGTCTGGTAGCGGACGGAGATTTGGGTTGGTTCAAAAATATGCATGTGGAGGCAATTTCAAATGACTAAGATTATGCTGGACTTCAGCCGCTCCCGCGGTACCATCGCGCCGGAACTGTACGGCCATTTCGCTGAGCACATCGGCGGCGTTTTCTATGACGGCCTTTGGGTGGGTGAGGATAGCAAGGTGGAAAACATCCATGGTTTCCGCAAGGCCATGGTGGATAGCTTCAAGAAAATCGCTCCGCCGGTGCTGCGCTGGCCGGGCGGCTGCTTTGCTGAGACGTACGACTGGCGGGACGGTATCGGCCCCCGCGAGCAGCGTCCGCGCCGTGTCAACTGGTGGAATTACTGCGATGGCCGCATTGAGTCCAACCAGGTTGGCACCCATGAGTTCATGGAGCTGTGCCGCCTGGTGGGGGCAGAGCCCTATGTGGCCGCCAACATGACCACCGTTAGCCCGCTGCATGTGCGCGACTGGATTGAGTACTGCAACATGCCCGCCGGCACCACCACCTTGGCGGATGAGCGTGCCGTCAACGGCGATGCGGAACCCTTCAACGTTCGCTACTGGGGCATTGGCAACGAGAACTGGGGCGGCGGCGGTCAGATGACGCCCGAGCACTGCGCGGACGAGTTCATCCGTTTCACCACCGTATGCCGTCCGCTGCTGCCCCTCAAGCCCCGTTTCATCATGTGCGGCGCCAATGGTCATGACCTGGATTGGACCCGCCGCCTGATGAAGCAGTGGGCCGGCCGCCCTTGGCACGAAACGCCGGCCTGGGGCATGTGCGTACACTACTATACCAACGCGCTGTCCGGCAAGGATGACGTCAACTTTGACGAGGCTGGCTGGTACGATGAGCTGTTCCGTGCGGACTTCATGCGCCATATCGTGGACGATCACCGCGCGATCATGGATGATTACGATCCCGACCGCAAGCTGAAGATGGTTGTGGACGAGTGGGGCAACTGGCATATCGACGGTACCGGCCCCAGCAAGGGCTATAACCTCTTCGAGCAGCAGAGCAATATGCGCGACGCGACCGTGGCGGCACTGACGCTGAACTTCTTCAACAACCGCTGCGATGTGGTTGGTATGGCCAACGTGGCCCAGCTGTGCAACAACCTGCACTCCTTGTACCTGGCCGGAGGCGAGCATATGGTGGAGACGCCCAACTACCATGTGTTTGATATGTTCCAGGGTCACAAGGGGGGGCGGCACATTGAGGCAACGGTGGACGCCCGTGTGCTGGAGAACGAAAAGTATGATCCCATGTCCCTGCTCAGCGCCTCCGCTTCCGTCAAGGACGGTGTGCTGACGCTGACCATGGCCAACATGGAGCTGGCTTCTTCCGTGGACGTCAGCCTGGCTGCCCTGAACGGCAGCATCGCCGGCAAGGGTACCCTGCGCATCCTGCGGCATGAGGATCCCATGACCTGCAATACCTTCGAGAACCCCAATGCCGTCGTCCCCACCGAACAGACCGTCACCCTGACGGAGGATGCCTGCATTACTCTGCCCGCCGCGTCCATCGCGGTGCTGACGGTGAAGCTGGAGAACAAGTAAGATACGCGGCGGCGCCCATACGGCGATGTCGCCGCAACGGAGGAAACGAGCGTGACTGAGAATATTCGCGCACTCAAGGATTACCAGTGGAACCGGGCGCATCATGCTGCCCGCCGTCCCCTGCCTGAGGGCATTGAGGCTGCCTACCGCAAGGCAGACATGCCGGACGTAACCCGTACAGCCGTCCGCCTGGAAACAGCGCTGGCCAATGAGATTCCTTGGATTGCTCCCGGTGAGATCATCGCCTTCACCCGTACCCTGCCCAATCTGCCCCGCATTTTTGACGATGCGGAATGGGCGGAGATCACCGCGAAGCATTTCATCCATGAGCTGGGCAATGTGAGCAACCTGTCCCCTGATTACGGCAGGATCATCCAGGAAGGTTTGCTGTCCATGCGGGAGCGGCTGGGTGACCATGCTGAGCACCAGGCGATGCGCCGATCCATGGATGCCCTGCTGGATCTGACTGCCCGTTATGAGCAGGCCGCCCGCGCCCAGGGATTGACCACGCTGGCCGATACCCTGGCGCGGGTGCCCGCCTACGGCGCGCGTACCTTCCGGGAGGCCCTGCAATCCCTGCGCATCCTGCACTACGCCATGTGGTGCGAGGGCGATTACCACAATACCCTGGGCCGCTTTGACCAGTACATGATGCCCTACCTGCAGGCTGACCTGGAAGCCGGGCGGGAAACGGAGGACAGCGCTTTCGAGCTGCTGGAAGCCTTCTTCCTGGCCTGCAATCGCGACAGCGATCTGTACCCAGGTATGCAGCAGGGCGACAACGGCCAGAGCATCGTACTGGGCGGCGTCACGCCTGATGGGCGCAACGGCTACAATCTGCTGTCCCGCATGTGCCTGCAGGCCTCCGCGGAGCTGCGGCTGATTGATCCCAAGATTAACCTGCGCGTGAACCGGGAAACGCCCCTTGAGGTCTACGCACTGGGAACGGAGCTGACCAAGCTGGGCCTGGGCTTCCCCCAGTACGAGAACGATGATGTGGCCGTCCCTGCCCTGACGGCCCTGGGCTACAAGCCTGAGGACGCCCGTAACTACGCGATGGCCGCCTGCTGGGAGTTTATCATCCCCGGCAAGGGCATGGAAATCCCCAACATCGGCGCACTGCCCTTTGCCAACGTGGTGGACGGCATCATCCGTCAGCGCCTGACCGCCTGCGCGGACATGACCGTCCTGCAGGCGGACATCGAAAAGGAAATCTTCCGCAGCGTGCGGGAGACCCTGGCAGAGCGCAAGAACCTCTACATCATCCCTTCGCCTTTCATGTCCCTGTTCTTTGAAGGCTGCGTGGAGAAAGCACAGGATATTGCTCAGGGCTGCGTCTATAATAACTGGGGCCTGCACGGCACGGGCCTGGCCCCTGCGGCCGATATGCTGGCAGCGGTCGACCATGCGGTGTTCCACGGCGATGTGGCGGCGGAAACCCTGCTGGCGGCCATGGAGGCCAACTTTGAGGGCTATGACGAGCTCCGTGACCTGCTGAAAAACCACTGCCCCAAGATGGGCAACGATGAGGATGCAGCGGATCAGTATGCCGCTTGGCTGCTGGATGCCTTCGCACGTTCCCTGGAGGGCCTGACCAACGAGCGGGGCGGTATCGTCCGTGCCGGTACGGGCTCGGCGATGTACTACATCTTCCATGCCAACGAACTGGGCGCCACCGCGGACGGACGTGAGAAGGGCGTGCCGCTGCCGGCGAACTACGCGCCCTCGCTGAATATTCGT
Source organism: uncultured Christensenellales bacterium (assembly GCA_965646445.1). Taxonomy (GTDB): domain Bacteria; phylum Bacillota; class Clostridia; order Christensenellales; family Aristaeellaceae; genus UBA11524. The sequence continues at coordinate 27,303 of CBFFZW010000042.1, forward strand.
CTGAACGGCCCGGTATCGCTGATAAAGTCCTTCACCAAGCCTGACCTTGGCAAGACCATCAATGGCGGCCCGCTGACCATTGAATTCTCTGAAAGCGTATTCACGCAGGAGGAGTCCATTGAGAAGGTTGCGCAGCTGGTGCAGCTGTTCATTCTGCGCGGCGGTCATCAGCTGCAGCTGAATACCGTTAACCGTGAGCGCCTGCTGGACGCCCAGAAGCATCCGGAACAGTACAGGAACCTCATTGTGCGTGTGTGGGGTTGGAGCGGATACTTTGTTGAACTGGACAAGTGCTATCAGGATCATATCATCCGCCGTGCCGAGCTGCTTGTGTAAAGGATGAACGCGATGGATGGCGTTGTATTTGACATCAAGGAGTTTGCCGTCTTTGACGGACCGGGCATCCGCACGACGGTTTTCATGAAGGGGTGTCCACTGCGATGCCAGTGGTGTCACAATCCTGAGGGGCTCTCGCCGCAGCCGCAGCTGATGGTCAGCAAGGCCGCGTGCACGGGCTGCGGCGCGTGCAAGGCCGTGTGTCCTTCGCCGGAACGATGCACGGCATGCGGCAAGTGCATCGCGGTGTGCCGCGGCGGATTCCGCAAAATCGTGGGCCAGCATTGGTCGGCGGATGATCTGGCAAGCCGGCTGCTGAAGGACAGAGACGTGTATGCATTGGACGGAGGCGGCGTGACCTTTTCAGGCGGGGAACCGCTGATGCAGTGGCGCTTTGTCGAAGAGGTGATCGGGCGGCTGGATGGCGTGCATACTGCCATTGAGACGAGCGGTTTTGCGTCCGATAGTGTATTTTGCGCTGCGATGGATCGCTGCGATCTGATCATGCTGGACTGGAAAGTATCGGATCCCGACAAGCACAGACGGTATACCGGCGTGGATCAGGAACCGATTCGCCGTCATGCTGAAATGCTTGCCCGAGGGAACACGCCGTTCATCCTGCGTATGCCGATCATCCCGGGCGTGAATGATGAGCCTTCACATTATGAGGTGGCGGCGCGGCTTGTTGCCGGTTCCGCGTCATTGCTGCGCGTGGAGCTGCTTCCGTATCAGCCTGCGGCAGGGGCCAAGTATGAGATGGTCGGTATGCAGTATGCGCCCCCGTGTGATGAGACCCGAACCCCGCAGTTTTATACGGACAGCTTCGATCGGCTGCATGTCCCGTGGAAACTCTTTCGATAACAGGCGCATGGCTGCGGACTGAACGCGGCAGCCTTTGTCGGTTGTGAGAAGAATCGGTCAAAACGAACCATAGACAGAATCCCCCTGATGGAAGCATCATGGTTTCATCAGGGGGATTCCAACTACAGGGAGATCCTATCAATATGCGGAAGGCGAGTGGGGCGCCCATGGTCAAAATGATATTTTTCGACATAGATGGCACATTGATTGAAATGGGCAAAAAGCAGATGACAGCGCGCATGGAGGAAACGCTCATCCGCTTGAAAGAGAAGGGGATTCTGCTTTGCATCGCTACCGGGAGACCGCTCAGGGAGGTTCCTTGCTTTAAGCGGGTACAGTTCGATGCTTATTTGACTTTCAATGGTTCCTATTGCCGCAATCAAAAGGAAGTGATCTACGCCAATCCGATCTTTCCCGAGGATGTGGATCAGGTGCTGGAAAACGCCGCCCATCGGCATCGGTATGTAGCGCTGGCGACCCTCCACGAAATGGGAGCAAACGGAAAAGACTCGAATTTGGAGGAGTACTTTGCCCATGCGAATCAGATCATTCGCGTTGCCAAGCATTTTGACCAGCTCAGGCGTCAGCCTGTTTACCAGATGATGATCGCCTGTTCCCCGGATAAATATGGCCATTTTACGTCCAACACCAGGAATGTAACCATGACGTCCTGGTCTGTCAAGGCCGCCGACGTCATCCCCGCAAACGGTGGAAAGGGCGCCGCCGTGGAGAAGATGTTGGGCTATTATGGGATTTCGCCCGATGAAGCCATGGCCTTTGGAGACGGGAAAAACGACATCGAACTGCTGCGAACCGTCGGTATGGGCATCGCGATGGGGAATGCCTCGGATGAAGTCAAGCGCTGCGCCAAAGCGGTCTGTCCGTCGGTTGATGAAGATGGCATTTATCATTATTGTAAACAGCAGAAAATGATCTGAGCGACTGCTGCGCGGCACCCAAAGCTGTGTTTTTGCCGCAGGTAAATTCATCCAACCATGATTGCGCCGTCAGCCGTGCATAATAGGCTTGACGCGCCACGCGGCGCGAATGATGGCACGGAAGGAATGAGCGCGGTGTCCGAGCAAGCGCGGCCCTTTGGCTTTCGGGATAAGCTGGGCTATCTCTTTGGCGACTTCGGCAATGATTTTACCTTTATTCTGTCTTCCAGCTTTCTGCTGAAATTCTATACCGACGTCATGGGCGTGCCCGCGGCGGTGGTGGGCGTGGTGATGATGATCGCCCGGTTTGTGGACGCCTTCACGGACGTGACCATGGGCCGCATCTGCGACAGAAGCCGGCTCACGGCGGCGGGCAAGTTCAAGCCCTGGATCCTGCGGATGTGCGGCCCCGTGGCCATCGCCTCCTTCCTGATTTATCAGAGCGGGCTGGCAGGAATGCCCATGGCGGCGAAAATCGCCTATCTGGTGGTGACGTACATCCTGTGGGGCTCCATTTTTTACACCGCCATCAACATCCCTTATGGTTCCATGGCCTCCGCCATCTCCCCGGAGCCCGGCGACCGCCAGTCCCTGTCCACTTACCGTTCCATGGGCGGTATGCTGGCCGGAACCGTCATCGGCGCGGTGGTGCCCATGGTGGCCTACCGTGACGTGAACGGTCAGGCGGTGCTGGACGGCGGGACGTTTACCCTGATCGCGGGGATCTTCTCCGTGCTGGCGGTGGGCTGCTACCTCCTGTGCTATACGCTGGTAACCGAGCGCGTCCGCCCTCAGGAGACCCCGAAGAGCAAGCAGCCTTCCACCTGGATGATGCTGAAGAACGCGGCGTCCAACCGGTCGCTGATTTCCATCATCGTGGCCTCCATCCTGATGCTGCTGGCACAGCTGACCATCCAGTCCATGGCCAACTATGTCTATCCGAACTACTACAACAGCCCCGAGGCTCAGGCGGCGTCCACCTTCCTGATGCTGGGCGCGATGGCTGTGGCCGCGGCCGTGGCCAAACCGCTGGCCCGGCGCTTCGGCAAGACGGAGATCAGCGCTGCCACCAATGCCCTGGCCGCGCTGGTTTCGCTGGGGCTGTTCTTCTTCCGCCCGGCGAACGTGTGGGTCTATGTGGCCATCCAAACGCTGAATTGGGTGGGCCTGGGCGTCTTTGCCATGGTGTCCTGGGCGCTGATTACCGACGTGATCGACGATGCGGAGGTCAAAAACGGTATCCGGGAGGACGGCACGGTCTACGCGCTGTATTCCTTTGCCCGGAAGCTGGGCCAGGCGGCGTCCGCAGGCCTGACGGGCGGGCTGCTGACCCTGATCGGCTACGACCAGGCCACGGCCTTCGAGCCGGGGGTCGTCAATGGGATCTACGGTATCGCGGCGCTGGTGCCCGCCCTGGGCTTCGGCCTGCTGGCGGCGGTATTGTGGTGGTGGTATCCCCTGCGCAAGGCCGTGGTGGAGCGCAACGTGGCCACGCTGAAGCGCAAGCGGGAAAAGGGAAATCAGGAGTGATCCTGTGGAATCATCGGAAAGAGGTGCGGTTATGCGCGAAATTGTCAGCCTGAACCACAAGTGGGCCTTCACCAAGGAGGAGCTGCCCGACCCGGGCCAAATGCCCCGGGTGCCTTACTGGGTGAACCTGCCCCATACCTGGAACGCCATTGACGGCCAGGACGGCGGCGGGGATTACCATCGGGGCGCCTGCTGGTATGTCAAGGAGCTGGCCCTGGAGGAGCTGCCGCGGGCGCGGCGGTACTACCTGGAATTCCTGGGCGCCAACGCCTCGGCGGCGGTGTATGTCAACGGCCGCATGCTGGCCCGGCATGACGGCGGGTACAGCACCTGGCGGGTGGAGGTGACCCAGGCCCTTCAGGCGCGGAATGTGCTGGCGGTGCGGGTGGACAACAGCGAGGGAGAACAGGTCTATCCGCAAATGGCGGACTTCACCTTCTACGGCGGGCTGTACCGGGATGTCAGGATGATCTGCGTGGGCGAGTCTCACTTTGACCTGATGTACTTCGGCAGTCCGGGCATCGCGGTCACGCCGGAGGTCGTCGGTCAGGACGCGGATGTCCGCGTGCAGGTGCATCTGACGGACGAAAAGCCGGGGCAGAAGCTGCGCTTTGTGCTCCTGGACGCCCAGGGCAGGCGGCTGGCGGAGTCCACCGTTGACGCGGCCCAGCCCACCTGGGAGTCCAGCATCCGCCAGCCTCGCCTGTGGCGGGGGCGGCGGGATCCCTATCTGTACACGGTGCAGGCCGAGCTGCTGGAGGATGGCGAGGCCATCGACCGGGTAAGCGCCCGCTTTGGCTGCCGTAGCTTCCGCATTGACCCGGACGCGGGCTTCATCCTCAATGGCGAGCGGTATCCCCTGCGGGGCGTGAGCCGCCATCAGGATCGGTGGGGGATCGGCAACGCGCTGCTGCCGGAGCATCACCGGGAGGACATCGACCTCATTTGTGAAATGGGGGCCAATACCGTTCGCCTGGCCCATTACCAGCACGATCAGGCGTTCTACGATCTGTGCGACGAGCGGGGCCTGGTGGTCTGGGCGGAAATCCCCTACATCTCCAAGCATCTCCCGGAGGGCGTGGACAATACCCTCCAGCAGATGCGGGAGCTGATTGTGCAGAACTATAACCATCCCAGCATTGTGGTGTGGGGGCTGTCCAATGAGATCACCATGGGCGGGGAGGACGACCCGGGCATGGTGGAAAATCATCGCCGTCTCAACGATCTGTGCCATGCCCTGGACAAGACCCGGCCCACCACCATGGCTGTCCTGAGCATGTGCGACATCCACGCGCCCTACATCCGCATCCCGGACACGGTGGCGTACAACCATTACTTCGGCTGGTACGGCGGGGAAACGAGCATGAACGGCCCCTGGTTCGACCGCTTCCACCGGGAATTTCCCGACATCCCCATCGGCCTGAGCGAATATGGCTGCGAGGCGCTGAACTGGCATTCCTCCCAGCCCATCCAGGGCGACTATACCGAGGAATATCAGGCCTACTACCACGAGGAGCTGATCCGGCAGATTGCCGAGCGGCCCTATCTGTGGGCCACCTATGTGTGGAACATGTTTGACTTCGGCGCGGACAACCGTTCCGAGGGCGGGGAGAACGGCCAGAATCACAAGGGGCTGGTGACCTTCGACCGGCGCTACAAAAAGGACGCCTTCTATGCCTACAAGGCGTGGCTGAGCGACGAGCCCTTTGTCCACATTGCCGGAAAGCGCTATGTGGATCGTGTTGAGCCTGTCACGCAGGTGACGGTCTATTCCAATCAGCCGGAGGTGGAGCTGCTGGTCAATGGGCGCAGCCTGGGCAAGCAGCGGCGGGAGGATCACTTCTTCCGCTTTGAGGTGCCCAACCAGGGCGTCAGCCTCCTGACGGCCCAGGCGGGGAAGTGCCGGGACGAGAGCCGCATCCGCAAGGTGGAAACCTTCAACGAAAGCTATCGACTCCGGGAGAAGGGCGCGGTGCTGAACTGGTTTGACGTGGAAGCCCCGGAAGGCTATTTCTCTCTCCAGGACAAGGTGAGCGACATTCAGCGCAATCCCCAGGGCTCCGTGGTGCTGGGCCAGCTGATGAAGCAGATGGTCAGCAACCTGGAGGGCAAGGGGCCCGCGGGCTTCGAGATGTCCCCGGCGATGATGGAAATGATGGGCGCCTTCACTGTGCTGCGCCTGACAAGCCTGATGGGCGCCGGCGGCGCGAAGGTGACGCGGGAACAGCTCCTTGCGCTCAACGCCCAGCTCAACCGCATCCCCAAGGCGTGAGGAATATCCAAAATCTTCGATGGCATCACCAAAAGGCCGTCTGCGCTTGACAGACGGCCTCTCAATATGTCATTATGGTGTAAATAATTAAAAAACGGCAAATTTCAAAAGGCCCGCCGCTCCATCGGAAAAAATGGGCGGCGTGGAATGGTCAAACGATGACCGCTGCCTTAGTCGTCCCAGTGACGCAGGGTCTCCTGAGCAAGGCGCAGGAACTCCGTCAGCCGAGCGCGCGTCTCAGGGGTGATCCCGTCCGGGGTCTTGCAGTCAAGATGGTGCAGACTGGCGCTGAGAAAATACTCCGGCGCAACCTGCAGGGTGTTGCACATCGTGACCAGGGTTTCCAGGCTGGCCACGCGGGTGCCGCGCTCAATATGCCCCAAGAAAGAAGCGGAGATACCGAGCTTCTCGGCCAATTCCTCCTGCGTAAGCTTCTTCTGACGCCGCAGCAGCCTCACGCGCTCGCCAAGGTCAGTGTAGTTCATTTTCGTGTTCGTGTTCGCCATGATTCGCGCCTCCCGCAAGATTTGATATCACCCTTGTATTGTACTTCATTTGGCAAAACTTATACACACACCAAAAGAATTGTTACAAGACAATTTGTACATTTGTCGAATAATTTTTATATGCGCTGTCACATGCCGAAAATGCTATTGTTAGAAATTCAAAATTCTGGAAGGAAACCAAAAGAAATTTTTCGTCAGGGCTGTACATTTGGCATGGGCCATGCTATAATAGCATCTGTAATCCAGCCGGGTATGCAAGGTTCATTCCTCCTTTGGTTGTCAAACATAACCAAGTCGGGAACCCTGGAACATCTTGAATGGCGTCGGTATGGGTGACAATTTTTGAGGAGGTTTTCCACCATGTATCAGGACAAGACGCTCACCTGCCGTGACTGCGGCAACGAATTCGTGTTCTCCGCTTCCGAGCAGGCTTTCTTCGCCGAGAAGGGCTTCCAGAATGAGCCCTCCCGCTGCCCCGCCTGCCGTGCCGCCCGTCGTGCGGCCAATGGCGGCGCTTCTGCTCCCCGCCAGATGTACGAAGTGATCTGCGACGGCTGCGGCTGCACCACCCAGGTGCCCTTCCAGCCCCGCGGCGATCGCCCCGTGTACTGCCGTGACTGCTTCGAGGCTCAGCGCGCCAACCGCTTCTAAGCATCGAAGAAGCCCGGTGAGTCGCCATCAGGCGAATTGCATCAGGACAAGAGGCCGTCAGCGTCAGCTGGCGGCTTTTTGCATCCCCGGGGCATGGAGAACAGTTTAAGCGGGCATGATGAATGGCGCGGATACGTCGCAGCGTTGAAGCGATTTGGGCGACATTTTATCCTTTGCGGCTTGCGCTTCATGAAAGGATATGGTATCATCAGTTCATTCACCCATGAAGGAGGTCGATGCCATGTTTTTCTGGGATTGGACGTATTTCCTGATTCTTCCGGGGCTGCTGCTGGGCTTGTGGGCTCAGGCGCTGGTGAAGGGCGCTTACGCCGCTTACAGCCGCAAGCCGACGCGGCTGGGTCGGCCTGCCAGCGAGGTGGTGGATGAGCTGCTGCGCCGCAACGGCAACGACCGGGTGCGCATTGCCCGCACCTCGGGCCAGCTGACCGACCACTACAACCCTGCCGACGAGACGCTGAACCTCTCCGAAGGCGTTTATGGTTCCGCCAGCGTGGCGGCCCTGGGCATTGCCGCCCATGAGGCGGGCCACGCCATGCAGAAGCTGGAGGGCTACGCGCCCCTGCGCCTGCGCTCGGCGGTGGTGCCGGTGGTCAACATCGGCTCCTCCCTGTCCACGCCGCTGTTCATCCTGGGGCTGATTTTTTCCTGGAAGCCTCTGGTCACGGTGGGCATCGTGCTGTTCAGCCTGTCGGTGCTGTTTGCCCTGGTCACGCTTCCCGTGGAATTCAACGCCAGCCAGCGCGCCGTACGGATGCTGGCGGAGGGCGGCTATGTGACCCAGGATGAGGAAGACGGCGTGCGCAAGGTGCTGCGCGCGGCGGCGCTGACGTATGTGGCGGCGGCAGTGACCAGCCTGCTGTCGCTCCTGCGGCTGCTGCTGATCGCGAAGGATCGGGATTGATGCCTGCAGTCATCCGTCCCGGTGTGCCGGAGGACGCTCTGGCCATGGGACGTGTCTATGCCGATGGGTGGAAAGCGGGGTATCGCGGCCTGATCCCGGAGACGTTTCTGGCCTCCCTGACGGCGGAAGGCTGCGCCCCGAGGCCGGCGTCCATCAGAGCGGACGGCTGCCTGGTGGCAGAAGCAAACGGCGCGCTGTGCGGATTGACCGCCTTTGGCCCGGCCCGGGATGGCGGCCCGCTTGGCGAGATTTACACGCTGTATGTCCTTCCGGCATATTGGCGCCAGGGGATTGGCGGACAATTGCTCCGGGGCGCCATGAATGTTCTGGCGCGGCGCTATGACGGCGTAAGCCTGTGGACACTGGCTGAAAACGCAAGGGCCCGGGCGTTCTATGAGCGCATGGGTCTTCATCATACGGGGATGAGAACCATCACCATTGCCGGGAAAACCCTGGAGGAGGCGGGCTATCAGGGGTCGCTTCCGCCAGAGGGTTAGACATTCAATTTCAATACAACGGCGGAGCAGCCATCCTGAACTGCTCCGCCATTTTTGCTTTATTTCTTTCCGGGATCCCGCGCCCAGGCCAGCACCGCCTCGGCAGCGGCGGATGTCATCCCCGGTACGGCCAGCAGCTCCTCCCGGGAGGCCTCCCGGATGGCCTTCAGGGAGCCCAGACGGTTCAGCAGAGCCTTGCGGCGCTTGGGGCCTATGCCGGGGATGTCCTCCAGCTGACTGTGGATGCTGGCCTTGCCCCGCAGCGCCCGGTGGTGGGTGATGCCGAAGCGGTGGGCCTCGTCGCGGATGCGCTGGATGAGGTGCAGCTCCGGCGTGTGATGGTCCAGCAGAATGGGCTCCTCGCGGTCGGGGAGGAAGATCTCCTCCTGCTTTTTCGCCAGGCCGAACATGGCCACCTCAGCCCCCATGTCCAGCAGGGCCTGCCGCGCGAAGCGAAGCTGCTGGGGGCCGCCGTCGATGAGCACCAGATCGGGCAGATCGCTGAATTTGCCCCCGATGGGGGACAGCCCCGCGGCCTCCCGCTCCGCCTTTTCCTCAAGGCCGTGGGCGAAACGGCGGCCCAGCACCTCGTTAAGGGAGGCGAAGTCGTTGGCGCCTTCCACCGTTTTGATGCGGAAATGGCGATACTCTTTTTTCGCGGCCACGCCGTCGATGAACACCACCATGCTGGCCACGGACAGCACGCCCTGGGTGTTGGAAATGTCGTAGCCCTCGATGCGCCGGGGCGGCTTGGGCAAACCCAGCGCACGGCCCAGCGCAGCCGCCGCGCCGGTGGTGCGTTCCTCCTGGATGCTGGCCCGGGCGTTGCGCTTTTCCAGCGCGTCGGCGGCGTTCTTGGCGGCCAGCAGCACCAGGTCGTGCTTTTCGCCGCGCCGGGGGGTGGCCAGCGTCACCGCGCCGCCCTTCTGCTGCCGGAGCCAGCTTTCCAGCTGTTCCTGGCTTCCCTCGGGCAGGGCCTGGGCCAGAATGTGCCGGGGGATCAGGTTGACGTCCTCATAATACTGGGTGAGGAAGGAGGCCAGCACCTCGCCGGGATCCTCGCCGCCCTCCCGCGGCAGGGGAAAATGATCCCCGCCGATCATCCGCCCGCCGCGAACGTACACCACCTGGATCATCGCGTCCAGGCCGTCCTGGGCGATGGCGAGAATATCCTGCTCGGCGGCGGCGGTCTGAATGGCGATCTGCCGCTCCATCAGGCCCTCCACGTCCCGGATTTTGTCCCGGATGACGGCGGCTTTCTCATACTGCATCTTTTCGGCGGCGGCGGCCATGTCCCGCTTCAGGCCGCTGACCACGCTTTTGTAATCGCCGCCCAGGAAGGCCAGCACGCCGTCCAGCATGTCCCAGTAGGCTTCCTCCGTGCACTTGCCCGCGCAGGGCGCCATGCAGCGGCCAATTTCATAATTCACGCAAGGGCGGGAGGGGGTCTTCAGCGGCAGGGCCTTTTTGCAGGTGCGCAGGGGGAACACGTCCCGCACCGCGCTGATGACCTGCTTCACCGCCGTCGCACCGATATACGGGCCGAAATATTTCGCGCCGTCCTTCTCCATCCGCCGGGCCAGGGTCAGGCGCGGAAAGGGCTCCTTCAAGTCCACCCGCAGGTAGGGATAATGCTTATCGTCCTTCAAGAGGATATTGTAGTAGGGCTTGTGCAGCTTGATAAGGTTGCATTCCAGGCAGAGGGCCTCCAGGTTGCTCTCGCACAGGAGGATGTCGAAGTCCGCGATGTGGGAGACCATCGCCGCCACCTTAGGGGTGTGGGCGGTGTCGCGGAAGTAGGAGCGGACGCGGTTTTTCAGGTTGACGGCCTTGCCCACATAAATGATGACGCCCTCCGCGTCCTTCATCAGATAGCAGCCGGGGCTCTCTGGCAGCTTGGCGATTTTCAGTTCCAGCGTTTCTCCCCAGTTGATTCTGGCCATGGCGCGTCCCTCCCTTGCTCCTGTATTATAGTGGAGGGAAAGGGGGATGTCAATGCGAACGGGGGGAAGCCTATGAAAACAAAAAATCATCAGTGTCTATATGGCACTGATGAAATATGCGAAGAAAAAATTCAGTTTGAGAAAAAGCAAGGTGCCCCTGTGGGGCTGGCGACAGCATCAAAGGGGGCCGTAGATGGATTCGTAGAAAGTGATATGATCCATGCGGATATACCAGGAGTCATCCTCTTCCTGAGAGGAATCCATCAAAGCGAGATGATACACATAGTGATCAGAAACGTAGGGTTCCCCCTCCAAGATAGGCATAAGGATATCGCTTAGAAGTTTGCTGTTGATCGTTAAGTAGGCGTTGGAGAGCTGCGAGGCTTCTTCGAATGTATATTCCAAGGCAAAGAGCATGGATTGAATAATGGCAGTTTCCTGTCCTGTGAATGGAATAAGTACAAACTGAACGATCGGGCTGTCGGGAAATGTACAAAACGATAGTTCAGGTGTGTAATAGATCGTCCGCCCATCAGGACCCGGAGCCAGTTCGACGTCTGTTTTCGGAACATCCTCGTTCCACTGGGAGATCATCCAGTAGTACATGGGCAACACCTGGTAAAAGGGTTTTCCACTGGGCTCAGAATCTGTGGCTGCGGCCAAGGCCGGGAAAACCGCAAGCAGTGTCAGAGAGAAAACCAACTCATTCCGAACAACGCCTTTCCTTTTTGAAAAGTATACCATTTCATGGGAGCTTTGTCTATAGCGAAACTGTGGGGCGAATGTGGTTTTTGTAGTACTACAATACAAGTTGGACAAAAGGGAAAAAGAGAAGAGACTTGAGAGCCAATCTGTTATCATTGAGAAGCA
>CBFFZW010000043.1:0-41293 GCA_965646445.1 uncultured Christensenellales bacterium
ATAACCATTGCCTCCGCCATCGTTCATGCATGCATAAGCAAATTGAGCAGATTTACCATTGTCATCGGATAAGACGATTGGGTTGTTGCCACAGTAAGCATACAGATTCCCCTTGAAAATCGTATCCGCATTGATAAATCGACCGCATATAGGGCTATAGTAGCGATTTTGGAGGTAATACAGCCCCGTCTCCTCGTCGTACACATACCCGCGATACCTGAACGGGTTCAGCGTGCCCAATGTAGTTGCCAAGGTACCAAGCTTGAACAGGGGTTTGCCCCAGGCGTCATACCTGTATTCTACCACCGGGGTACCGTTTGCGTCAACCAGCGCGATGACATCCCCCTGGAGGTTGTACATGTAGGCGTAAGCCACGCCATCGTAGAGCGCCACCGCGGGCTTGTTCTGCGCGTTGTAGAAGAAGTGCAGGGCGGAACAATTCCAAATCAAGTGTAACACATTGTTGCGAGGAAGTATACCTTTTTTTCTCGACTTGAACTTATGTCCGTAGTTACAAAAAGGCGGAGCCTCCGTAGAAGCTCCGCTGAAAGCTAATTAGGTTGGGAGAAAAGACTCGACATAAAACCACTTGTCTAGAATTCTTATGCACTGGATATAACCATTATCTGTTATTCCAAGGTGCTCAATCCTTACCTGTTGGTTACTCGCGGTAACAAAGTGATCAGGAGGAACCAGATATTGATCACTGCTGCAATAGGTGACTTGGATTGTTGTTTCGGGATGATTACAGTCAAAACTAAACGTTACATAATCCGGTGCTCTCATATCAACTGATGTTAGTTCCAAGCGAAAGCAAGATTGAAAGTCTGACAAAATCTTATTGCTTTTACTTATATATGAGCTGCTATTATCAGATATTAAATCCAACAAAGTTGGGCTGTTTTGCAAGACATCTTCTGAGCATATTGTATAGCTGCTCTCATCAATATTATTGTTGACACTCAAGATGCAGGCTACAGAAAATGATAATAGCATGAGTAATAAAGCAATCTTGATTTTTAACATCACCTTCTATCTTCTCCTCCTCTTTTATTGAATTGGTTGCGCACAATAATCCGATACGATAATAGAGTATGACGCCGGATTATCAGCCATATCCTTAAGGACGGCTTGAGCCACCTGATCGTTTGAATAGTAAAAAGGAACATTCATACCAACAAAGCGACCACGTTCATTGTTCGTAAGATCCATAATGGTTCCATCATGAATAGTTGTAACAATGCTTTGATCATACCACATGACATAAGGAGTCATATCGCCATAATAAGGAGATTCATGCGCTGTAGCAAATGCTTTTGCCATTGAATAGCCTAAATCACGGGTCATAATAGCATTCCATACAGCATGTTTGAATGCATTTGCTGCTGTAGCATCGTAGTTTGTGGCGTTATCTCCCCAATACTTATTCGTAAGATCAGAGGCAGCGCTAGATGCGGATTTTGCAATTGCAGCTTCAATCGGATGTGCTCGTGCCACTTGCCTTTCAGCTTCCGTAAAACCAGGCATTGTGGCAATTTTATGGTCTGCATAAAGAATTCCACTTAATGCAGCACACAGCGAAATGAATAGCAACCACTCTCCGTCCGGATCGCTACAGAGCACAGGCTGATTGCAGCAATAGGCGAAGATATTATGACTATTTATCGCCTGAGAATTCCCAATATTCGCGTCCGCATTAACAAACCTGCTCCACTCCGGGTTATAGTACCTGCTCCTCAGATAGTACAGCCCTGTTTCCTCGTCGTACACATACCCGCGATACCGGAAGGGATTCAGCGTACCCAGCGTGCTGGCCATCGAACCAGTCTTGCTGATCGGCTTGCCCCAGGCGTCGTACCGATACTCCACCACCTTCGTTCCGCTGGCGTCAACCAGCGCGATGACGTCCCCCTGGAGGTTGTACATGTAGGCATAGGCCACGCCATCGTAGAGCGCCACCGCGGGCTTGTTCTGCGCGTCGTAGAAGAAGTGCATTTCATGCTCATTGTCCGTCAGGTGGACGATGTTCTTCCCGTGCAGCGTGTAGTCGATCCCCTGGTACTCAATCGAGCCCCTTTCATTGCAGTACATGCGCTCCTTCTTGGTGCGCAGGCCGTCCGCATTGTACTCAAAGGTGAGCTCATCGTAGTCGGCTTCACCGAATTCGCCCTTGTACATGCTCCGCAGCTGCCGCCCCTGCACCCAGGAATAGTCCCACTTGCCGTCATTGAGTGGGTTGCCGATGGCGTCGTAGGAGATGCCGGTTCCGTTGAAGGCCGTCAGCTTGTCCTTCCAGTTCGCGTCGGTGTAGGCGTAAGGGATAACCTTCACCGCCGCGCCCACCGTGCCCGTGGTGTAGGCGTAGGCCGCCTTGAAGCGGATGTTGCCGCCCAGGTCGTAGGCATAGATCCAAGTTGTGCCGCCGCTGCCTGCCGTGGTATCATAGGGGTCGTTGGCGCGGATCAGCTGGCCGATGGCGTCGTAGGCGTAGGTAATGGCCTTGCTGCCGTCGCTGACGCTGGTGATGTTGCCGTTGGCGTCGTAGGCATAGGTCAGATTGCCCGTGGGCTGGGAAATGGTCTGCACCAGCGGCGTACTGCTGTTGGTACCAAAACCGCCCGCCACATAGGTGTAATTCGACGTCAGCGCCGCGTTTCCTGCATTGACGGTACGATTTACAATCCTGCCAAGGCCGTCGTAGGTATATGCCGTCTGGCGGCTTCCGCCGTAGTTCAGCAGGGTCGGGCGGTTCTCGGTGTCGTAGGTGAAGGCGGTGCTGTACGGCGTGTACTCGCTGCCCACCTGCTCCTTGAAGGATGCCAGGTTGTTGTACTGGTCGTAGGTCACCTCACCGGTGTAGTCGTGGTACGCGCCGTGCAGCGTGGTCTTGCGCATGGGGCGGTTGGCCGCGTCGTACTCGCTGCGCACGGTGATGTCGAACAGATCGTCCACCACCTGCGCCACCGCGCCGTTGGCGCCATAGGTATAGCGGAAGCGGTCGGTGGTTTCGCCGTCGAACTTCACGCCGATGAGCCGCTTGAAGGCGTCGTAGGTGTTTTCCACCTTGTCGCCGTTGCCGTAGGTGACGCCGGCGATGGTCGCGTCGGGGTTGTAGGCGGTGGTGGACAGCGTCTGCGTGCCGACCTTCACCGTGGTGGGGCGCTCCAGCGCGTCGTAGGCGAAGTTGTACGCCACGTCGTCAGCGGCGGAGGCCGAGGTGTTGTGCTTCACCTGGGTGAGCATGTCCTTGGTGTAGGCGTAGTTGTTCTTGTAGGTGCCTTCCGGGGGTGTCGCAGCGGTCTGGGTGACCTTACGGTTCTGGTCATAGGTGTAGTTCACCGTCTGCCCCTGGGGATCGGTGACGGAGGTCAGGGTATCCAGGGTCGGATTGATCACCTGGGCGACGGTTTTGCCGCGGGCGTCGGTCTGGGAGGCCACATGGTTGGCACTGTCATCATAGGCGGTAGAGGTCTGGATGAAGGCCGCGGCGCCGGACTTGCTGGTTTTCGCCGTCAGCCGGTTGCCGTAAGCGTCGTAGGTGTATTCGTTCACGGTGCCCAGGGGGCTGGTGGACTTGCGCAGCAGATGCTTCTTCTTCTCCGCGTCGGTAGAGCCCCATTCCAGGGTGGTCTTCACCGTGCTGGGGCGGCCGGTCTGCCAGTAGGTCAGGATGTTGTTGAAGCTGTCGTAAGTCGCGCCGTCCTTGAGACCCGCCGCGTCGGTGGAAGAGAGTACGTTGCCCTTGCTGTCGTAGACGAAGGACTGGCCGAACTGCTCCTTGTACAGGAAGAACCCGCCGAACTCGGCGTAGTTGATGTTGCGCTCATAGTCCACGTTGAAGCGGACGGAGGTGTAGTCGCAGGGGGCGACCACGGGGCCGGCGGCAAACTGCCAGTCCGTCCATTCCTCGCTCCATTCGATGGAGGGGGCGTTCTCACGGGTGGAGGAGGTGCCCGCCTTCAGGAAGGACACGCGGATGTCGTAGCGGAAGTTCTCGCCCTTGCGCGGCTTGGAGTAGCCCAGGGACCAACCGCCCGCAACATACACGTCGCCCTGGCTGCCGGAGAGGGCGATGTCCTGATAGATGCCGGGGTACTTGGTGCGGCCCTGGCCGTAGATGCGCATGGTGTTGGCGGACAGGCCCGCGGGCTTCACGCCGGTGGCGGTGGGGTACACCTTGTCAAGGGCGGTGTTGGAGCTGTTGGCCAGCCAGCCGGTGGGCGCGGCGTCCACATTGAAGGTGAAGTCGCCGTTGATGAGCAGGTTGTAGCTGTTGGCCACAGGGCCTTCTTCCACCTGGACGCAGTCGATCCACGCGGTGCCGTTGCCGCTGCCCATGCGGATGCCGATGTACACATTGCAGGTGCCGCTGGTTCCCGGAACGGTGAAGCTGTTCATATAGCGCTGATAGGCGGAGACTGTCTGGATCGGCGGCTTTTCAAACACTGTCCAGCCCTCGTCCTCCGTGTAGGTTTCGAGCCAGACCCGTATGTTCCCGGTGCACTTGGCATAGAACGAAGCGGTGTAGGTCTTGCCGCGCTCCAGCGTCACCCATTGTTGGATGTCGCAGCGGCCGCCGTTCACGACCGTGGCCTTGATGCAGCGCTTGCCCATGTACGGAGAATCCGTGGAATAGCCGATTGTATTGCCCGCCGCGCTGCCGCTGTTGGTAACGCCCCAGTCCAAGCCGGCCTCAAAATTGTGGTTTTTGAGCAGGTTCACGATGGACTTCTGCATGTGGGAAACAGCCTGGGGATGGTTCACCGGGTCATCCGGGGAATACTTGGCGAACAGCGCGTAGCCCAATTGGTCGTTGACGGAGACGCAGTTGCCGTAATCATTGAAGTGATAGTACAGCTTCTTGCCGCCCAGGTTGTCCGTGACCACCGTCAGGCAGTCGTCGTACTGATAGGTGTGGTCGAAGCCCACCAGGCTGCCGTTCAGGATACGCGCGCGCTTGACGCGGTACGGTTCGCGGTCGGTGTAGTATTCGTAAGTTGCCTTCACGCCGTCGCAGTTGGTGGCGGAGGTCAGCAGGCCGTTGGCGTCATAGGCGTAGTACATGTCCTCCGTCCCCGGTGTCCCGGCAATCTCCCATGCGGAGGTCATATAGCCGTCGGCGTCATACTCAAAGCCGCAATACCCACTCTCGCCATACCCAGGAGGATAGATGCCGCCGATGCGCTCAAGGCCCGCGATGCCGGTGTTGCGTCCCGAACCATCCTGCACGTTGGTCACCATACGGCCATCCAGCGTCATGGTCGCCGTGTTGCCGCAGGCGTCGGACATCGACTTCAGCATCTTGGCGTTGGCGTAGTTATCCGCGAATTCCACGGTCGGCAGGTCAAAGACCAGGGTATTGTTGGCCTTGTCCGTGATGGTGGCGGTGGAGCCGGAAATGGTCAGGGTCATGTCCATGCCCGCCTGATCTTTCCACACGCCGGAAACCTGCTTGAAATGAATCTTCGTGCCGCTGGCGTTCATGTAGACATAGTAGAGCGTCGAACCGTCGGGATCCGTGAGCGTTTCCCGGTACAGCGCCTGCTGGACATTCATTTTCCAGCCCTTGCCCGCGCCGAAGGCCGTTTCATTGCGGTAGCAGGAGTTGTACACATGGCTGATGGAGACCGGCATACGGCTGCCGCCGCAGGAGGTATCCTGGCGCTCAAATATCAGGTTGCCGTTGTACAGGCTCACATGGCCCACACCCGCGCGGCCCACGGCCTGATCCTCATAGGCCAGATAATCCGCGGTACCAGCCAGGGAGATGTAGTTGATGACGACATACGGCTTGTTGTACTTGTGGTCGCTGGTGTACAGCTCAAAGGAGGTCTTGCTGTCCGCTTCCAGTGCGAAGCCGTAGTTGGTTCCGGCGTACCACTTACGCACGAGGTTGGAGATGTCGTAGGTGTACCAGGTGTTGTTGGCAGTCATGTAGGCGTAGTCCAACGCTTTGGTGCTGCGGGCGGGGGCGTTGCTGTAGGTGATGGTCTGGCTGCTCCAGCTGCCCAGCACCTCCTTCAGGTAGATAGACGCCGCCGTGGGCTCAGTCTTGGTCATGACGGAGAAATACGCCTTGGTGACGTAATAGGAGGAATCAATGGACGGCAGGCCGGAGCTCAGGAACTTGATGTAGGCGATGCTGGTTCCCCAGGTGCTGTTGCTGTCGGAGACCCTCATGCCGGTATCGGCGTAGGGTTGCACGGTATTCGGCTTGGCGCTGGTGACGAAGTTATCCTCGATGGCGGAGGAGTGCTTCTTGGTAATGACAACGGGATCCAGCACCACCGGGAACTGGGCGGAGGCCATCCACGCCGCGTCGGGCGTATAAGTCAGATGCCAGACGTCCGGCTCGTCCGCCGCGGTCAGCTCGCAGCGCACGTCGCCAAACAGGCTTTCCTCGGCGCTGTCCCGCAGGAACGGCACGGGCAGGGTAAAGACGGCTTCGCTGTTCGCGTCCAGGAAGGCGATATCGCCGTTTTCCCGGTGTTCCGGCTGAAGGCCGGGGGCGGACAAGGTGAAGGCCACAGGGCGAACAGAGTCCGCCGCGGCAAAGATCAGCGCGTCCTTGAAGGACAGGCCATGAATGGTACATTGCAGGTCAACGCCAGGGAATACATTGGAATAGCTCGCGGAGGATTCGGTATGCTCCAGCACGTCGCGATGCAGGTCGCGCTCGCTGCGCTCATGGGCGGGAGTATCCACACAGGCGGGCGTAACGTCGTCCGCGTCTTCCAGCTGCCAGGAGAGCAGATGATCTTCATCGTCCCGCAGGAGGATGGTCGCATCATCGGAGGTGGGGTGGAGTTCGACCTTGAATTCGTCGTTGGCGCGGTTGGTGAGGAACGCCGCGCCGGTTTCGTCAGTCATGGGAATAAGGGTGTTGTCGATCTCTTCCCATTCGCCGGTAGCCTTGTCGCGGTAGTGAACGGGTTCCGCGAACAGCACGGCCTGATGGAAGTTCTGTCCCAGGTTGAAGATCTTGCCGGTACGGGTGCGCTTGGCCTTGGTTTCCTTGCCGGGGATGCGGTTCAGCTCGTCCATGGTCAAGGGAGCGTTATAAGCCTTCTTGGAGGAGGTTTCGTTGGATGTAAGCTTCGTACTCATCATACAGATCCTTTCTTCATTGCGGTGTTTCCGCTTGTCGTTATTGTTGTTTGGGTGGATGGGATCAGGCTGATTGCGATATGCCTTGCTGTGATCCGTCTTGCGCTGCCGTGCCCGCGTTTCTTTTGTTTGACCGGGAACGGGTGCTGCCGGCAGCGCGGTCACATGATGAGGATAACGCTTTGCTCCATACTGGGAGGGAATCAAGCGCGACCCATTGGAATCATCCCTTTCTTGATGTTGACGGTTGCTGTGGTCAGGCAGAGGCGGTGCCGTTCCTGCCTCAGGCGGGACTGTTCCCTGCCTGCACCGCCAGCATAAGAGCGGCAGGAACGAAAGTAAAGGGTCAGATATGAGCCGAAGCCTGCGTTTTGGTGTCAAAAGTGATACTTTGGGTTGTTTTCGGCCGGTCCATATTTGACACCAAGGACCGAAAAATCCAGGTATTTCAAGGCTTTTGCATGGTTCAAATTTGAGCTGAATCGGTTCGAAACTGATCCTGCCGCAGCCCGGAATGAGACTTGCAAAGTTGGCTTTTTCCCTGCATTTGTCCCTCAACATAACCTCCCCCATGCCCAGCAAATCGTACACCAGCTGCAAATCATTTGAGCAATCCGCCAAAATCTGCTATAATGATGGTATACTATGGATCATGTGGTCAACAAGCGCTGTTGAGATATACAGGAGAAACAGGGAGGCGTTAAGAAATGAACGGGGTCTGGTTCAGAAATGTGATATCATATCCTGCCGCTTCAATGCCCCTCGCGATTTTCATGCTTGCAAACGATGAGGACAGACGGTTCGTCGAGCAGATCTATTTTGAGTATCGCGGGCTGATGTATTTCGTCGCCAGAAAGTACTTTGGGCAGAACAAAGCGGAGATCGAGGACGCAATCAGCCTGGCCATCGAGAACATGTGCAAATATGTTGAAAATTTTCGTGCGGTCGAATGTAACAAACTGAAGAGCTATGTACTCTCTACTGTTGAGAATGTATGCAAACGTCGCCTGCGGGAGCTGGGCAAGCAAAGGGCGTACCGGGACGAAGGCGCAACGCAGGAGATGATCGAGAACATTCCCGGCACGGCGGATGTATACGCATCGGTGTTTGCTTATGCCGACGCCCGCGCGTTATTGGACGAACTGGACGGGCTGGGCGAGCGGGACAAAGAATTGTTCTGGATGCGCCATGTTGAAAAACTGACCTTTTCCGAAATAGCCAATCAGCTGGGTATGACGGAAATAACGGTTCGGACGGCGTTAACGCGGGCAAAACAGCGCGTCCAGAAAAGGGCGGCGGAAAGGAGAAACGGCCTGTGATGAAAAAGAGAACCAAGAAGGCCGAGGAAATCAGAAGCCTGGAAGACCGCTCATGGGATTTGCTTGCCGAGATGTGGCTGGACAAAAAAGCGGACGAAATCCTTGAGCAAATGGAGGCGAATAAGGCTGCCGATCAAACGGCGGAGATGGATGCTTTTTTCGCCGAGTATGACGCCAAAAACCTTCAGCAGATCGAGAAATACGCAAGCAGGTATGGCAGAAAGCGCTTTATGAAAGGAACGGTGCTCCGCGCGGCGCAGGTGGCGGCGGTCTGGATTGCGGTCTTTGTGCTGGCAGGCGGCGTCGCGGTGGCGGCAAGCCCGATGGTTCGTGTCTATCTGACAAAGCTGCTTGTGGAGGTAACGCCGCAATATATCAGCCTGACGATGATTGAGGATACAGACCATTATGTTGATGTGCCCGCGGAGTGGCAGGGGGAGTATTATCCGTCCATCATTCCGGAAGGGCTGGTTATCAATCAATTAGATAGTGATGACATAGATAGTTATGTGACTTATGTTTTTCCTGGAAGCCAATTATGGCAGTTTATGTTTGAAGAAATGAGGGATGGCGGCGCGAATATTGATACCGAGGGCGCTGTCATTACGTCGGTTAAGGTTTGCGGCTATGACGGCACGATGGCGACAAAGGGAGAAATTGTTTCGATTTACTGGTTTGACGGAAATAAGCTCTTCTTCCTGGATGTTCGCGGACACTCGGAAGAGGAAGCGCTGATGTACGCAAACAGCGTGCGAAAAATAAAATAAAAATTATTTGGAATAGTGTAACAAACATCCCTCCGTTTGACTCTCCATAAGTGAAAAGACCAAAACAGGAGGGTTTTACATGAGCTTCAAAAAGACGGTGTCCTGGATTCTCTGCTTGGCGATTGCGTTGACGATGGTGATTACTCCCGCGTGGGCCGTGGTTCGTCATGATGACGGTGGGATTTCTGTACAGTATATTAAGACCCAGAAAATAACGGCTAATCTGACATGGTGCAATGGCATTGCTACTTGCAAAGGAAAAGTATCTCCTCAGGATGGCCAAAATTGTTCCATAACAGTTACTCTGTACAAGAAAAATGGAAACAGGTGGGATCCAGTACACTCCTGGTCTGCCAGTGCGTCAAATGGCAATTGCGCGGCAATAAATAACACACACAGTGTAGGGCATGGTACATACAAGGTTGTCAGCGTGGGTTTGGTGGATGGGGAAAAATCCACGAAGGAATCCCCTGAGCAAACCTACTGATGCATGCCATAATCAGCCGATATGTCGGTTGTTATGAATACGAAAAAGAGGGAGGTGAGGGTATTGCGTTACCGCTGCAGAAACCCCGATGGCAACATAAACCCTTGCAGGAGTGCTGGGCAGCATCATCGCTAAAGCGATATTCTCCGCAAGGACATGAGTTAGTATACCATGTTGCATGGAGGAGAACGCAAGCGTATGGCAGGAAAGGAACTGCTGTCACATTATGTGACCGATGCTCGTATGCCATAACGAACGACACTTTAAGTGAGAGCTGGCCAGATACACGATCGTCGCTCGAAATGAAACAAGAAAACGATTTGGAGGTTATCCCATGAAGAAGTTACTGACATTCATTCTTACTTTGGCTTCTATTCTCACTCTCTCTTGCTCGGTTCTTGCGGAAGCTCCGCTGGAACTGACCCAAGAGTATATCGATATGTTTGGTATTCCGAGCGTTGACGAGTATGGCAACCATACCATTCTTATTCAGCTCACTGATACGCTTGAGCCTACTTCTATTCTACCCGCGCCGGATGAAGACCTCTGTTCCTTTAGCAATCTGCTTCAGACGCGCCACTTTAACCCCTTGGGACATACTCACAAGGTAGTTAACAAAAAGACGAAAAGCGGGCTGACGAGGAGCGAACCTCTTTCCGCTTATGCTGATGAAGGGTTTGTCATTTCGAAGGAGTTTTCAAAAAGTGTCTCTTTTTCCATGTCGATGAATGCAAGTATGTCCAACTCCGAATTGAGTCGTGCCTTGGGGGTTACTGTTGGCGGGTCGTACACTTATGGTGAAAATACTTCCTACACTTCACCTGCTATCCCTGCGGGTTATATGGGACGCATTGCCTATCGCATCAAGTATGATCGTTATACCTTTGACGATGAAGTGACCTATGTGCTGAACAGTGTTCCGATCCAATACTACACGGAGACGATCAAAGACTGTTCTGCCGAAAGTAAGCCCTATGATGGTCACATCTATCTCGAACTGAAGGTCAAGTAATCGGCAGATAATCGAGGTGATTATGAAACGCATTGTTTTCGGACTTACACTGATGGCTTCCTCAATGATCGCTGTAGCTATACTGCTCGCCGCTTGCATTATATCCCCTATCAGCGATGCAACATTGGGCGATGGAATTAATGTTGTCCTCCATAGGAAGGGGCTCATCCCTGTTTTCTATTCCTTCGTGCTCACGTTGTTCGCAGGTGGGGTACTTGCATTAAGCTCACATCATAGAGAATAAGCCGTATGCCCAAGCAAAGTTTCCTCTGAACAAGCGGGACCCCATCCGAATCATCTGCTACGGTAGATGCACAGTTATCTCCAGCCGCTTTGCAGAAACGCAGAGTGGCTTTTGGGGTGGCTGACCAGCTCAGCATGCTCGATCTATACAATGGATATTGAGTATAGATTGCAGGTTTGTTAACCAATGTGTACTGCCGATGATGCTTTTCGCATGATGGTCGGCACCGTGTGGGATCCGTTGTTCGAGGAGGAATACGTCGTCATCAACGCCCTTGTGATGTTCGCGACGGTCATCGCCAGCGGCTGGGCATCGCCCAGGCCATCATGGGCGATCCTGAACTGATGATTCTGGACGAACCGTTCAACGGCCTGGATCATGTAGGCGTGTCGGAAATCCGAAAGCTGATTCTGCAATGCAAGGAGGCGGGAAAAACCGTCCTTCTTTCCAGCCATTACGCCGAGGACATTGATATGCTGTGCGATACGGTGCATCGGATGGAAGCCGGTGTTCTGCGCAAATAAGCGAAAAATCGAAACGAAAAGGGCATTATCATCCCCCCAAGAAACGGATTGCATTGATTTTTCTGTCCGATGCTTGGGGGCAGTTTGCTTTCACCATCCGCCTCTTCTTGACTTTTTTGCTGCAAATCGTATAATAAATAGGAAATTAGCCATGGAAGGTCGCGAAACATGTGCCTACACCGCTGATTAGCGTTATTGTGCCGGTTTACAACGGCGAAAAGCGGCTTGAAAGCTGTTTGCAGAGCATTTTGACCCAGGATGAGCGGGACTTGGAAATTCTGGTTGTGGACGATGGCAGCACGGACGGAACCTGGGCCATTTTGCAGGAGATGGCCCAAAAGGACGGCCGGATCCGTCCGATTCATCAGGAAAACGCCGGGGTGTCCGGCGCGAGGAACGCGGCCCTGGATGTGTGTCAGGGGAAATATATCCGTTTTGTGGATGCCGACGACCGCCTGCCTGAAGGCGCCATTTCCACCCTGGTGCGGCATATGGAGGCCGCTGAGTGCGAGCTGGTGGTCGCGGCCTATACCGAGGTGGTGGGCACGCTGCGCTCGCGGCGCTGCCTGGCGCCCGATGCCGCCGTACTGCCGATGGAGGATTTTCTTCGGCACCTGTGCAGCCGTTCCAATAGCTTTTATTATGGCGTGCTGTGGAACAAGCTGTTTCGGGGCGACATCATCCGTGAGCAGGGAATCCGTTTTGTGCCCCACCTGGATTGGGGCGAGGATTTCTTCTTTGTGACCACTTACCTGCGCCATGTGAAGAATGTCGGGTACATCGGCGACGTGGTGTATGACTACTATCGCAGCGTTTCCGGCATGACCACCGCGCAATTCATGGACTGCGTGCGCCATCCGCTGAGCAATTGCCAGGTCAAATGGCGGCTGTACCAGAATTATCGCCGGCTGTATATCTGCCATGGCGCGTATCAGCGATACCGGCGAGTGCTGTGGCTGTATCTTTTCCGCGTGACGCTGAACAACTGACGGCAGGGGGGACGCATCCTTGTCAAAGAAGCAGAGCGGCTGCATGGCCCCGTTGCAGCTGGCCGGACGGCTCATCATGGAAAACGGCGGCGAGACCTACCGGGTGGAGGAGACCATCACGCGCATGGGCCGGGCCTTTGGCCTGCGGGAGGTGGAGAGCTTCGCCATCCCCAGCGGCGTGTTCGTCAGCTTCCGCCAGGAGGACGGCGAATTGGAAACCGCCGTCATGCGGGTGCGCAAGGGCTCCACGGATCTGACGCGGGTGGACGCCGTCAACCAGGTGTCCCGCCAGGTGGAAGCCGGGGCGCTGGACTGCCAGGGAGCGCTGGACGCGCTGAAGACCATCGAGCACCAGCGCGCAAGGCTTTCTCCCCTTCAGCTGGTGCTGGCGGCGGCGGTATCCTCCGGCGGCTGGGCGATGATGTTCGGCGGCGGCTTCCCGGAGGCGCTGGTGGCCATCCTGGCCGCGGGGCTCAGCCAGATGATGAGCGGCGCCTTCCAGCGGCGCAAGCTGCACGGCCTGGTCTCCGTTCTGGGCGGAAGCCTGCTGGCGGCGCTGCTGCCCATGGTGGTCAATCATGCCGGATGGCCCCTGATGGTGGACGCCACCGTTGCCGGCGCGCTGATGCCCATGCTGCCCGGACTGGCCATGACCAACGCCGTGCAGGACACCATGCGGGGCGACATCGTTTCCGGCCTGTGCCATGGCATCAGCGCCCTGCTGACGGCGGCCATGGTGGCGGGCGGCGCCCTGATGGCGGCTTCTCTGCTTAGGGCGCTGACGGGAGGTGGCCTGTGATGAATGAACCCATGCTGACGGGGCTTGCGCGGGCCGCGCTGTCCAGCTTTGTGGGCACCTGGGGCTTCGCGCTGCTGCTCAACGCCCCCAAGCGTGCCTGGCTTCCCGCCGCCGCCATTGATGCGGTGGGCTATGTGCTTTACTGGCTGCTTCTGCGGCTGGGCGCGGGGGAGCCTCTGGCGATCTTTGCCGCCGCCATGACCGCCTCCGTCCTTGCCCAGTTCTGCGCCCGGAGAATGCGCATGATCGCCACCATTTTCGTTTCCCTGTCCATTGTTTCCCTGGTGCCGGGTCTTGGCCTGTACCGCTGCATGGAGCTGATCGGTCAGGGACAGAACGCCGCGGGCCTGCAGGCCGGCGCGGCCGCCATGATCAGCATCCTGATGATCGCCCTGGGGCTGGCGGTGGGCAGCTTCCTGTTCCGGGCGCTCTTCCCCAAAGCCCGACTGAGCAAATGCAAGGAAGGTGTATCGCGATGATGAATCCTCTGCTGACCGGCCGCCTGGCCATCAAACGCCTGTACGACCATGAGATGGCGCCGCTGATGGCGCGGTTCAGCCTGACCCGCATGGAGCTGGATGTGCTCCTGTTTCTGTCCAACAATCCGGGCTTTGATACCGCCGCGGAGATCGTGCAGCTGCGGATGCTGACCAAGTCCCATGTTTCCAAGGCCGTGGATCATCTGACCGAGCGGGGCCTCATTCAGCAGGCCCGGGATGAGAAGAATCGCCGCCGCGTGCATCTTTCCCTGACGGACGCGGCGCAGAC
This sequence comes from uncultured Christensenellales bacterium, assembly GCA_965646445.1. GTDB lineage: Bacteria > Bacillota > Clostridia > Christensenellales > Aristaeellaceae > UBA11524. The sequence goes on from CBFFZW010000043.1 coordinate 14,017, forward strand.
CATCGTCGTTGAGGCCACGGAGGCCCAGAGCCGGGCCATGGAACGGCTGATGGCCGGCATCAGCGCGGAGGACACCGCCGTTCTTGACCGCGTGATGCGCCGGATGGTGCGGAACGCAGCCATGGCGATGGAGCACAGGACGGAATAAGAAAAGCGATTTCGGATAGGATCACAACCCGTCCGACCGGTCAAGCCGGCTAAAAGTCAAGGCTCTGCATTCACCTCTCTTGAGGGATGCAGAGCCTTTTTCGGGTATGCCCGAAGGCGTATGCGGGGACGCATCGCGCCCGTCAATCAGCCGTCCGGGACAGCAGGCGGACAACCTGTGCCGCCGCTTCATCGGGATGGTCGTGGGAGCTGTGATAACGAAGCAGGCAATCCTCGCCGTCAAACATGCCGTGCTTTCTTTCAAGCATTTGCTCCACCGGGGCGGGTAAATGCCCGTGCATGCGGCGCTTGAAGCGCTCCTTGATGTCGGTTAGCTCCGCTGTGACGACAACCCTGATGGCCTGGGGAGGCAGGAGCGCCAGCTGCTCCCGCTCCGAAATGACATAAAGGATGTGCGCGCCGGTCATGGCCTGGCACAGCTTGGCCTTGAACAGCGCGGTTGCTTCGGATTCCGATTTCGCGAGGCGAAGATAATCCCTGCCGGTGATGACCTCCGCGCCGATGGCCTGCTGAAGGGCGCCTGCTAGGGTTGACTTGCCGCTGCAGTTTTCGCCAATGATGCCGATAACCATGTCGAATTCCTCCGTGTCTTATCGGGTGATCTTTGCGGCGGGTATCAGCTGACAGGGCCATCCACCCGGGTCAGTCCCTCCGCCGTCAGAGCGCTGATGGCGGCGGCCAGCTCGCCCCGCTCGTACATCGACATGACCAGCTCGCCAAACATCGAATTCGCCCAGGCGAACCAGGAGCGGGTATAGCGGGCGGGATCGTCCTTGTCGAAGCTCTCGTGCATCCGGGCGGTTCCCGCGTGGGTGGTCAGCAGGGTGCGCAGCAGGCCGACGCGCTCGCTGGGGTCGATGGCGGTGAGCCCCTGCACGCACAGGCTGATGGGCCAGATCCAGCCCTGGGGCGTATGGGGACTGCCCACGCCCTGCGTGGCGCTGCCCCGGTAATAAGTGGGGTTCCTGCCGCTGAGGACGAAGGCCCGCGTGCGGCGGTACAGCGGGTCATCCGGGGCGCACACGCCCAGGCAGGGCAGGGACAGCAGGCCGGGAATGTTCGCGTCGTCCATCAGCAGCTGATGGCCCAGGCCGTCCGCCTCGTAGGCATAGATGTCCCCGATGCCCTCCGTGGTGGCCAGGCCAAAGCGCTGGATGCCCTCGTGGATGTCCGCTGCCAGCGCCCGGGCCCTGCCGGCGATGGCATGCCGACCAAGCCCCTCGGCCAGGGGCGCCAGCTCCGACAGCATGGCGGCGGCGAACAGATTGGCGGGGATCAGGTAGCCGAAGCGGCAGGCGTCGTCGCTGGGGCGGAAGCCCGACCAGGACATGCCCGTGAAGCCCACCGGCTCGCCCCGGCCCTCATGGGTCAGGGTGTCGGAGGGCGGGCAGTCGAAGCGCTGGAAAGCGTAGGGGCTTGCCTCACCGTGGCGCTGCTCCCGGGCGATGACGGTCAGGATGACCTCCGCCGCCTGGAAGAAGTCCTCGTCCATGAAGGCGGTGCGGCCGGTGGCCTGGTGATAGCGCAGGGCCAGCAGCAGCACATGGCACAGGGAGTCCAGCTCATACTTGCGCTCCCAGATCCACGGCCCGGCCTCGGTCTGATCCTCGAAGCCGTGGCGGCCGTCCGGGGCGCTGTTGAAGGCGTTGGCATAGGGGTCGATGCGGACAAGGGCGGTCTGACGGGCAATGACGGCCTCGATCCAGGCGGCCAGCTCGTCGTCCTCCGCCGCGAAGCGAAGGTAATGCAGCACCTGCTGGGTGGAATCCCTCAGCCACATGGCCTCGATATCGCCGGTGATGATGAACGCCCCGCCGTCCGGCGCCTGGCGGCAGGTGGTTTCCAGGGTGCTCAGGAAGCACCGGGCAAACATGTCGGGCAGGCCCTCCACGGGGCGAAGGGTGTCCGTCACGGGCCGCAGGCGGGCTTCCATGCGGGCAATCAGCTGAGGGGTGGGCATCATGGTCGTTGTCCTCTCTTTCGCAAGGGCTGAGTGTTCGCCCATGAAGATACCATGATGCCGGGGGATTGTCAATCCGCGCGCTCCCTTTTTCTTTTTCCCCATTTTTTGATATAATGGGGCGGTATCTTCGATGAAACTGATCGCTTCCCGCGTCTAACAGGTGTAGGGAGTGAGGCGGAATGGAGGCAGCGCGGGTCATGGAGGCACAGCAGGATCGGGAACAGCGGCTGATTGAGATGGTCAGTACCTATCAGCGGCCGCTTTTGCGGATGTGCTACCTCATGCTCAAGGACGAGGAGCTGGCGCGGGACGCGGTGCAGGAAACCTTCCTGAAGGCGTACCGGGCCATGGAGCGCTTCCGGGGTGAAAGCAGCGAGCAGACATGGCTGATGCGCATTGCCATGAACACCTGCCGGGACATGCGGCGGTCATTCTGGTTCAAGCATATGGATCGGCGGATTACCCCGGAGGATCTGCCGGAGACGGCCTGGCCGGGGGAATCCAACCTGGCCCTGACCATGGCGGTGATGCAGCTGCCGCCGCGGGATCGGGAGGTCATCACGCTGTATTACTATCAGGGCATGACGGTGCAGGAGATCGGCCAGGCCCTGGGGCTGGCCCAGTCCAGCGTATCCAATCGGCTGAAGAAGGCGAAGGAGCGACTCCGCCAGGAGCTGGAAAGGGGGTATGACCATGAGTGAGCGGCAGGATCGGGCGCTGATGCGCCAGGCCATCGACACGACCCTGGCCGGGCTGCGGGAGGATCCGTGGCTGGCCATGCGGGTGCTGGCCAAGAGCAAGCAGGGCGCGGAAACCAAGACCCGGCCGCGCCTGACAGCGGCGGCCATCGCGGGCGTTATGCTGATGGCGGGGGCCGTGATGCTGGCCATTCTCCCACGCATGCTGGGCAGCGAGCAGCCCATCGGCCCGGAGACCACGCTGAGCCAGCCGCTGCGGCCTGTGGTGGTACCGGCGTCGGAGGGGACGCAAACGCCCACCGCCGAGCCCACGGAGACCCCGACGCCCACCCCCGCGCCTCAGCTGACGGAGGAGGAGCAGCGGGCCTGGAAGAGTGCGCAAAATGACCTGACCGAGGTCTACGGCTACACGGAGGAGGAAGCCGCGGCTTTCACCGTTGCATTCGAGCATGACGGTACGCTCCTCGGGGTGCGGTTCGCGCCGCCGGAGCATCCCAACTGGCAGTACCGCTGCGTATGGGCCAACGGGCACAAGGACAGCAGCCAGAGCGCCACACCTTTCCGTACGGACTACGCAGGCTATCCCGGTGAGAGCGCCGTCCGGGATGCCCTGCGCCAGGCGGAAGCGCAGCGCTGGCTGACGCAATGGGACGCGGAGGCCAGCACGGCCTTCCTGACCATGCTGCAAGGCGACCAGCGGTTCAGCGTTAGCGAGGAATTGGCGTCGGGGCTGTCGGCGGGCACGCTTTCCGCCAAGGAAGCGGTGACGGCGTTCTTCCGCACCTGCTATGGGCCGGAGGCGGGCTGGACCTCCGCCCTGCGGGAGTGGCACGACGAGGTGCTGGCCCGGACAGGAGCGTTCTCTGCCCCTTTTGGCGAACAGGAGGCGGAGGTTCAGTATGAAGTGATGAACGGAGGGCTGACCGATGAAACCTGGTCGAGCACGGCCTGGACAGGAGCGCTCCCGCAGGAGCTGATGGCGGCGCTGGCGGACTCGCCCTTCGCGGAGGACGAGGTGACGCGGGGCGCCCTGGCCCTTCGGCAGGATGCCGTAGAAGCCGGCGGGCGAACCGGCCAGGCCCTGGCGGCGGTGCGGCACGAGGGCCGGACGATGCTCATCGGCTTTGAGAAGAGCGCCGGAGAATGGCGGTGCGAGCCGGTGTCCGAGACGCTTCTGCGGACGGGCGCGGACTTCGTCATCACCGTGCAGCGGGACGAGGTCGGCCTCCCTGTGTTCTGCGTCCGCTATGAGGACGATGCTTTCTTTCTCAGGTACACCTCGGGCGGAACATGGCAGCTGCGGGGCTACGAGCGCCATGATGGGAGCTTCGGCGCCGAGCTGCTCCCGGGAAGCCTCGCCATCAGCAGCGGCGGGAGCATCGAGGGGCACAGCTGCTTCGTAAGCCTGCTGGCGGAGGACATTGACGGCGACGGCTTCCCCACGACGCTGGAGGAGCTCCGTCGCTATGTGGAGGCCCATCAGCTGTTGGGGGTGAGCGGCCTGGCCATCTGCGGCGGGGCGAATCTTCGCGTGCGCCCCACCACCGACAGCGAAAGCCTGGCCATGCTCAACAACGGCGTCGCCATGCGGGACATCGGCGTGTTCGCGTCGGAGCGCAAGGGCAGCGACATGGTCTGGCATTACGTCATCGTCGGCAATCAGACAGGCTTCGTCAGCGAAGCCTATGTCCATGATCCCGTCGCGTGGATCAATGAGGAACCGCTGTCTGTATGCCGCGTCACCGAGGAAACGCTGCTGCACGAGGCGATGGTGGCCGAGACCGAGGCGCTGGGGGTGGAGGTGTCCGACGCACAGGCCGCGGCTGCCGAGGGCGCCGTGTATACCGCCACATCTAAGGATGTGCTGACTGTGCTGGGAGAATCGAAGGACGGCTGGCTGCTCGTCTTCAAGCCCAACGCGCAGACCTATCCCATGCGGCCCGATGGCTTCTATGGCTGGGTTCACAAGAAAAACGCGGTGTGCGAGGCCACGCCCCTGCGGCTGAAATATCAGCGGTGACGGGCAGCCTGACGGCACGCCATCGGGAAAGCGAGCAATCCGTATAGGTGGCGGTTCCCTTGTTCATGAGGGGCCGCCGCTTTTGACATGCCGGGGAAAAGCTGATATACTGAAGCGGCAAAAGGGGGTGGGCGCATGGGGCGTGAGAAGGAAGCCGTCGAAAGGCCGGTTTACGATATGCTGGCGGCCGCCGGGGGACGGCGGGCCTTTCACATGCCGGGCCATAAGGGCCGTGCGCCCTTCGGCCCCATGGACGGCTATGCCCTGGACACCACCGAGCTGCCCAACACGGACGACCTCTACGCGCCGGAGGGCGGGCTGCTCCGGGCGCAGCGGCTGTACGCGGAGGCGGCGGGGGCCGCGGAAACCCTGTTCCTGCACGGCGGGGCCACGGCGGGTATTCACGCGATGCTGCAATTGTGGGCCCGGGAGGGCGACACGGTGCTGCTGCCCCGCAACGCGCACCTTTCGGCGGTGAACGCCTGCATCCTGGGGGGCCTGCGGGTGCGGTGGATTCCCGTGACCTGGCGGGCGGACGGCTACGGCTACGTCCGGGCGGCGGATGTGCTGGCGGCGCTGGCGGCGTACCCCGAGGCCCGGGTGCTGCTGCTCACCAGGCCGGATTATTGCGGCGGCTGCATGCCGCTGGAAGAAGTGATTCGCAAGGCCCGTTCGCTGGGCGTCCGGGTGGCGGTGGATGAGGCCCACGGCGCGCACCTGCCCTGGCTGGACGGCCTGCCCTCCGCCGGGGTGCTGGGGGCGGACGCCTGGGTGCAGTCCGTCCACAAGACGCTGCCGGGATTCACGGCCAGCGCGGTGCTCCACCTGCGGGACGGCGCGGATCACGGGCGGGCCATGACGCTCCTGCGCCGGGGGCAGACCTCCTCTCCCTCCTTCCTGCTGATGCTTGGCATCGATGATGCCCGGGCCTTTATGCAGGCGCGGGGCAGGGAAAGGCTGCGCCGGGTCGTCGGCTGGGCGGAGGAAATCCGCGCCCTGCTGCCCTCCCTGGGCTACGGGGACGCGCACGCTGCATGGCGGTCGATTCCGGGAGCCTTCGACCCCACCCGGCTGGTCATCGACGCGCCCCAGGGCGGCGAGGCGCTGGCGGCTGCTCTGCGTGACCGCGGTATCGACGTGGAAATGAACGATGCGCGCCGGGTGGTGCTGATTCTCACGGCCATGGACGAGGCGGAGGACTTCCTGGCACTGCGAAGGGCCTTGGCGGATATTCCGCCGCGGAAGGCGAACCTGCCGGAGCTGCCGGAGCTGCCCGCTCTTCCGCCCAGGCGGATGGAGGTGCGGGCGGCGGCCATGGCTGAAGCAGAGACGGTGCCGCTGCAGCGCGCGGCGGGCAGGATCGCGGCGACGTCGGCGGGGCTGTATCCGCCAGGCATCCCCCTTGTGTGCCCCGGGGAGGAGATCACCCCGGAGACGGCGCGGCGGCTGACAGAGGCTGAACCCCGCCGGAGATTCGGAACGGAAGGAGACGGCATCGTATGTGTCAGGGACAATGCGTGATTTTTGACCTGGACGGCACACTGACCCAATCGGAGGAGGGCATCTGGAACTGCGTGGCCTACGCGGCGGAAAAGCTGGGCTTTCCCGTGCCGGATGCCGCCACCCTGCGCAGGTTTATCGGCCCGCCCCTGGGCTGGTCCTTCCGGGAATACATGGGCATGGACGACGCCATGGCCGAGCGGGCGGTGGAGGCCTACCGGGAGCGGTATCAGACGGTGGGCCTGTTCGAGAACCGCGTGTTTCCGGGCATCCGCCGGCTGCTGCGCACGCTGAAGGGGCAGGGCTGGTACATCGGCGTCGCCACGGGTAAGCCCCAGGAGCCGTCGGAAAGGATCCTGCGCCACTTTGGGCTGGATCGGTGGATTGACAGGGTGGTGGGGCCGCGGGACAGCCATGGCGCGGACAAGGAAGCCCTCATCCGCGCGGCGCTGCCGGATCATTACGGTTCGGCCTGGATGGTGGGCGACCGCCGCTTTGACGTGGAGGGCGGGAAGAAGGTGGGCGTCAAGACCGTGGGCGTGGGCTATGGCTACGGCGACGAGGCAGAGCTTCGTCAGGCGGGCTGCGACGCCTATGTGCCCACGGTGCAGGCGCTCATTGACCTGCTTTGTCCGAACGCGCAGCCGCCCGAGGGGGCCTTCCTGTCCATGGAGGGCCTGGACGGCAGCGGCAAAACCACGCAGATTCGGCTTCTGACAGAAGCCCTCGAAAGTTACGGCTTCGAGGTTGTCCACAGCCGGGAGCCCGGTGGGGATCGGGTTGCCGAGGTCATCCGGCAAGTCGTGCTGTCCCCGGAGCTGGCCCCGGTGGAGCGGGAGACCGAAGCCCTGCTCTACGCCGCCGCCAGGGCGCAGCATGTGCGCCAGGTCATCCGCCCCGCCATCGCGGCGGGCAAGGTGCTGCTGTGCGACCGATTTGTGGATTCCTCCGTGGCATACCAGGGGGGCGGCCGTCAGCTGGGCGTGCAGCGGGTGCTGGACATCAACGCCCCGGCGGTGGACGGCACCCTGCCCATGGCCACGGTGTATCTGGACATCGACCACCGCGTCAGCCTGAGCAGGCGCAGCGCGGCCTCTGCCCTGGACAGGATCGAGCGGGAGGACGACAGCTTCCATGCCCGCACGGAGGCGGCCTATCGGGAGATGATCGCCCGGGACCCGGCGCGGTTCATTGTGGTGGACGCGACGAAGGCGCCGGAGGAGGTCGGCCGGGAGACGGCGCGGCAGGTGTTGGCGCGGCTGATGGAGGCGGAAGCGTGAAAGAGCGGATTGTGGTGGGGATGTCCGGGGGCGTGGATTCCTCCGTGGCGGCGCTGCTGCTCAAGGAGCAGGGGTATGATGTCGTGGGCGTCTTCATGAAAAACTGGGAGGAGCAGGACGAAAGCGGCGTCTGCACCGCCGAGCGCGACTGGCAGGATGTCCGGGACGTGTGCGACCTGATCGGCATTCCGTACTATTCGGTGAACTTCGCCCGGGAATACTGGGATCGGGTGTTCAGCTATTTTTTGCAGGAATACAGGGCGGGCCGCACCCCGAACCCGGACGTGCTGTGCAACCGGGAGATCAAGTTCCGCGCCTTTCTCGACTTCGCCATGCAGCTGGGCGCGGCGAAAATCGCCACCGGCCACTTCGTCCGCACGGACGGCCAGGGCGCGCTGCTTCGGGGGGCTGACGGCGCGAAGGATCAGAGTTACTTCCTTTATATGCTCAAGGAGGCGCAGCTGCGCAAGGCCATGTTCCCCGTGGGCGGCATGACCAAGGCGGAGGTGCGGGCGCTGGCGGAGAGCCGAGGCCTGCCTGTCAGCCGGAAGAAGGATTCCACAGGCGTGTGCTTCATCGGTGAGCGGAACTTCAAGCAGTTCCTGTCCACCTTCCTGCCCGCGCAGCCCGGCGACATGGTGGCGCCGGACGGAAGCGTCGTCGGTCGGCACGACGGGCTGATGTACTACACCCTGGGCCAGCGCCGGGGGCTGGGCATCGGCGGGTGCGGCGATGGGCGGAGCTGGTTCGTCATCGGGAAGGATCTGCCGGGGAACCGTCTGCTGGTGGCCCAGGGCGAGGATCATCCCATGCTGTATTCCACCCGGTGCGTGGGCACGGAGGTGACCTGGATCGGCGAGCCACCGATGGCTGAGGGCGAACCCCTGCGCTGCACATGCAAGTTCCGCTACCGGCAGGCGGATCAGCCGGTGGAGGTCACGCTGACGGCGGGGCGGCTGATGATCCGCGCACTGACGCCGCAGCGGGCGGTGACGCCGGGGCAAAGCGCCGTGCTCTATCAGGGAGAGCGCTGCCTGGGCGGCGCGGTGGTGGAAACGGTGCTGGACGCAGGCGAATCGGATAGCGTTGATGAAGCGTCACAAATACCAAATGCAGCCAAAAACACGAACGATTTTGCATAGAAAAGTCAAGCCGTACGCTTTGATAAAAACAATTAAAAAAACTTCAAAAAAAGATAAAAAAGGTCTTGACAAACGGGCATAGGAAGTGATAAGATAACCAAGCTGATTGACTGCAAGGCAATCGGTGCTGAACCTTGAAAACGATACAGAGACCAAACGCGAAAAAGGAAGACAGTAATTCCGAATGAGTTTAGCTGGTCAAGTGAGAGCTTGGCTGGATAAAGAAGGATTAAACGAAAGAGTTTGATCCTGGCTCAGGACGAACGCTGGCGGCGTGCCTAACACATGCAAGTCGAGCGGAGACCATGGTTTGGAAGGGTTGTCGGCGCTGTGTTAAGAGCGATTTTTAGCGGCGGACGGGCTCGTAACGCGTGAGCAACCTGTCCTTGAGCAGGGGGATTAATGACCTCGAAGGCGGTTCTAATACCGCAGTATAGGACCACGGGGATCACATGATTCCTGGGGGTGAAAGGAGCAATTCCGGTTCAAGCGTGGGATCGTGCGTCTGATTTAGCTAGTTTGTGGAGGTAAGGCTCACCAAAGGCGACGATCAGTAGCCGACCTGAGAGGGTGATCGGCCACATTGGGACTGAGATCATTTGGTGCCCGAACTCCTACGGGAGGTCCCAGCTAGCAGTGGTGAATATTGGGCAATGGGGGAAACCCTGACCCAGCACGCCGCTGGCGTGAGGGAAGAAAGGTTTTCGGATCGTAAACCTCTGTGTCTCCTTGGTGAAGAGGAGAAGACGGTAGCCAAGGAGGAAGCCCCGGCTAACTTACGTGCCAGCAGCCGCGGTAATACGTAGGGGGCAAGCGTTGTCCGGAATGATGGTCGTAAAGGGCGCGTCGGGCGGCTCGGTAAGTCAGGAGTGAAAGTCCTGTTTTTAAGGCGGGAATTGCTTTGGATACTGTCGGGCCTTGAGTGCAGAGAGAGGTAAGTGGAAATTCCCTGTGTAGCGGTGAAATGCGTAGAGATTGGGGAGGAACACCAGTGGCGAAGGCGACTTACTGGACTGTAACTGACGCTGAGGCGCGAAAGTGTGGGGAGCAAACAGGATTAGATACCCTGGTAGTATCCACACTGTAAACGATGAATGCTAGGTGTAGGGGGGTATCGACCCCTTCTGTGCCGGAGTTAACACAATAAGCATTTTCCGCCTGGGGAGTACGGCCGCAAGGTTGAAACTCAAAGGAATTGACGGGGGCCCGCACAAGCAGCGGAGCATGTGGTTTAATTCGACGCAACGCGAAGAACCTTACCAGGTCTTGACATCCAGGTAAAGCCTAAGAGATTAGGTGTGCCTTCGGGCAATCTGAGACAGGTGGTGCATGGTTGTCGTCAGCTCGTGTCGTGAGATGTTGGGTTAAGTCCCGCAACGAGCGCAACCCTTACCTTCAGTTACTAACGTGTAGAGGCGAGGACTCTGGAGGGACTGCCGGGGACAACTCGGAGGAAGGTGGGGACGACGTCAAATCATCATGCCCCTTATGACCTGGGCTACACACGTGCTACAATGGCCACCACAGAGAGATGCGAGTCTGCAAAGAGGAGCGGATCTCAAAAAAGTGGTCCCAGTTCGGATTGTGGGCTGCAACCCGCCCACATGAAGTCGGAGTTGCTAGTAATCGCGGATCAGCATGCCGCGGTGAATACGTTCCCGGGCCTTGTACACACCGCCCGTCACACCATGGGAGTTGGGAGTGCCCAAAGCCGGTGAGGCAACCGCAAGGAGCCAGCCGTCTAAGGCAAGACCAATGACTGGGGTGAAGTCGTAACAAGGTAGCCGTATCGGAAGGTGCGGCTGGATCACCTCCTTTCTAAGGAGCAAGCGAAGCAGGAATGCGGAGCTTCATCCTAAGGTCGATCGGTGAGAGAAAAGGGAGAAGAAATTCAACCAAACTCACACCGTAAGGAGCTGTCAGAGACAGCAAAGCATGGAAGCGAAGGCTGAGATGCAAGTCAGACACCGAAGAGGTGGGCTGACAAAGAGACGCACAGCGTCAAAGGAAAAATACTGTTGAGAATCGCGATTGGGAACTGTATCGTGTTTCAGGGTTCGGCAACAATGGAAGATTTGTGGGGGGTTTAGCTCAGCTGGTGGAGAGCGCCTGCCCTTGCAAGCAGGAGGTCAGCGGTTCGCACCGCTAATCTCCACCACATAATGGGTCGCTAGCTCAGTTGTTTAGAGCACACGCTGATAAGCGTGAGGTCGGTGGTTCGAGTCATACTGCGGACCCGCCACCACATCTTTTTAGAGTGGCTTCTGCACCTTTGACAACTGCAACAAAGAATGAATAAAGATCAGGCAGTTGCAAGCGGGCGTAATAGGCGAGGGCTGGAAGGAACCGAAAGGGAGCAAGCCCGAGAGGGGAGGCAAACGGTCGGGGAGAGCCGGACTCAGAGCATATATACAATGAATCGAGAGAAACAATTGGTCTCAGGATCAAGCGACGAAGAAAATCAAGCTACTAAGAGCACAGGGTGGATGCCCAGGCACCATACGCCGAAGAAAGACGTGGCAAGCTGCGAAAAGCTACGGGGAGCCGCAAGCAGGCACAGATCCGTAGATATCTGAATGGGGAAACCCGGCAGGTGAAGAACCTGTCACCCATGACTGAATGAAATAGGTCATGAGGAGGGGACGCGGGGAACTGAAACATCTAAGTACCCGTAGGAAGAGAAAATAAAGAATGATTTCCTAAGTAGCGGCGAGCGAACGGGAAAGAGGCCAAACCAGAGGGCTTGCCTTCTGGGGTTGTGGGCCAGTGACATGTACGCGAGACCTTAGCGGAAGAGCGATGGAAAGCGCAGCCAAAGGGGGTAACAGCCCCGTACGCGAAAAGGTCAGACGGCTAACTGGTACCAGAGTACCGCAGGGCACGAGGAATCCGGCGGGAAGCAGGGAGGACCACCTTCCAAGCCTAAATACGATATGGTGACCGATAGCGCATAGTACCGTGAGGGAAAGGTGAAAAGAACCCCGGGAGGGGAGTGAAAGAGAACCTGAAACCCTGTGTTTACAAGCAGTGAAAGCACGATAAAGGTGCGATCATGTACTTTTTGTAGAACGGACCGGCGAGTTACGTTATGCAGCGAGGTTAAGAACTGGAGGTTCGGAGCCGAAGCGAAAGCGAGTCTGAAGAGGGCGATAGTTGCATGACGTAGACCCGAAACCGGGTGACCTATCCATGAGCAGGTTGAAGTGGAGGTAAAGCTCCATGGAGGACCGAACCAGACGTCTGTTGAAAAAGGCGGGGATGACTTGTGGATAGGGGAGAAATTCCAATCGAACCCGGAGATAGCTGGTTCTCCTCGAAATAGCTTTAGGGCTAGCCTCATGGGTCATTGATGGGGGTAGAGCACTGAATGTGCGCGGGGGCCACAAAGCCTACCAAACACTATCAAACTGCGAATACCATACAATGTAGACCATGGGAGTCAGTCCGCGAGAGATAAGTTCCGCGGGCAAAAGGGGAACACCCCAGACCAACCGCTAAGGTCCCAAAGTACACGTTAAGTGGAGAAGGATGTGGAATTGCACAGACAACCAGGATGTTGGCTCAGAAGCAGCCACACATTTAAAGAGTGCGTAATAGCTCACTGGTCGAGTGATTGTGCGCCGAAGATGTCCGGGGCTAAACGTGACACCGAAGCGATGGATGCGCTTTAAGCGCGTGGTAGAGGAGCAATGTATGCGGGGCTGAAGCCAGACCGAGAGGACTGGTGGACTGCATACAAGAGAGAATGCCGGTATGAGTAGCGAGAGGCATGCGAGAAACATGCCCGTCGAAAGCCCAAGGTTTCCTGGGGAAGGTTCATCCACCCAGGGTAAGTCGGGGCCTAAGCCGAGGACGGAAGTCGTAGGCGATGGACAGCAGGTGTAGATTCCTGCACCGCCGAAGGAATGAAGCAGTGACACAGAAGGATAGCTCGAGCCGGGTGATGGTCAACCCGGTCTAAGCGGTAAGCTTGGGATGTAGTGAAGTACGCATCCCTATAAGGTGAGCCGTGATGGGGACCGAAATGAAGTAGGGAAGCGAGTGAGTTCACGCTGGCGAGAAAAGCTGCTGGTATATCTGAAGGCGCCCGTACCGGAAACCGACGCAGGTGGGCGAGGAGAGAATCCTGAGACGAACGGGAGAACCCTTGTTAAGGAACTCGGCAAAATGACCCCGTAACTTCGGGAGAAGGGGTGCCTACGAGAGTAGGCCGCAGAGAATAGTCACAAGCGACTGTTTAGCAAAAACACAGGTATCTGCGAAAGCGAGAGCTGACGTATAGGTGCTGACACCTGCCCGGTGCTGGAAGGTTAAGGGGACATGTTAGCGAAAGCGAAGCATCGAACCGAAGCCCCAGTAAACGGCGGCCGTAACTATAACGGTCCTAAGGTAGCGAAATTCCTTGTCGGGTAAGTTCCGACCCGCACGAATGGCGTAACGAGACTTGTGAGCTGTCTCAACAGGGGGCCCGGTGAAATTGAAGTATGGGTGAAGATGCCCATTACCCGCGACTGGACGGAAAGACCCCGTAGAGCTTTACTGCAGCCTGATATTGGATTTCGGTAACTGATGCACAGGATAGGTGGGAGACATAGAAGCCAGGCCTCCGGACTTGGTGGAGTCGACGTTGGGATACCACTCTTCGGTTACTGAAGTTCTAACATGGGCCCGTGAAACCGGGCAATGGACAGTGTCAGGTGGACAGTTTGACTGGGGCGGTCGCCTCCGAAAGAGTAACGGAGGCGCCCAAAGGTACCCTCAGAATGGATGGAAACCATTCGCAGAGTGCAAAGGCAGAAGGGTGCCTGACTGCGAGAGTGACAACTCGAGCAGAGACGAAAGTCGGGCTTAGTGATCCGGCGGTATTGAGTGGAAAAGCCGTCGCTTAACGGATAAAAGCTACCTCGGGGATAACAGGCTGATCTCCCCCAAGAGTCCACATCGACGGGGAGGTTTGGCACCTCGATGTCGGCTCGTCACATCCTGGGGCTGAAGTAGGTCCCAAGGGTTCGGCTGTTCGCCGATTAAAGTGGCACGCGAGCTGGGTTCAGAACGTCGTGAGACAGTTCGGTCCCTATCCATCGTGGGCGTAGGAGTCATGAGAGGAGCTGTTCCTAGTACGAGAGGACCGGAATGGACGCACCACTGGTGCAACTGTTGTCGTGCCAACGGCATAGCAGGGAAGCGAAGTGCGGAAGGGATAAACGCTGAAGGCATCTAAGCGTGAAGCCCACCTCAAGAATAAGACTCCCATTCGAAAGAAGTAAGACCCCTGGAGGACTACCAGGTAGATAGGTCATCGGTGGAAGTGCGGTAACGTATGGAGCTTGATGATACTAATCGGTCGAGGGCTTGATTGAAAGCGCTTGAAAAGGAAGCCGGAAGGGTGAAGCGGCCGGGAACGGAAGCGTCGCCTGGAAGGAAAAACGAAGAGATCAATTGAAGGTCGATCTGGAAATCATTCGATGTGCAGTTGTCAGGGTGCGGGAAGCAGAGGAGCGCGAAGGAGCGGAGAGGTCAAGGGAAGCGAAAAGCGGACTTGACAGGGAAGCGAGAGCGTGCTACAATGCGAGAGCCGGGAAGCGGAGAGGATCCGCGGGCGAGCTGAGAGCAGAAGAGATGGAACAGAGTTCCAGAACGGAAGCCCAGGCAGGCGCAGAAGAGCCCGGCAACTGAATAGCTCACCATTTCCGGTGGCAATGACGAAGGGGTTCCACCTGTTCCCATCCCGAACACAGCAGTTAAGCCCTTCAGTGCCGAAAGTACTTGGCTGGACACGGCCCGGGAGGATAGGTCGCTGCCGGAATTATATTCCTCAGTAGCTCAATGGCAGAGCACTCGGCTGTTAACCGAGTTGTTGTAGGTTCGAGCCCTACCTGGGGAGCCATATGATCTACCAGCGTTTCAAATAGCGGCTGGTAGATTTTTTATTTCCTAAAAGCTGTAAAGCTGCTATTGTAAGAGCTTTTCGGCGGAGTTTTGTCAAATAGCAGGATTGACCTGTTTACATTTTACAAAAAAAGCAGACGCAGAAAGCTAATGGCTCCCTACGTCTGCTTTTTATACTCTTGAACCGTTTGATGATATAAGAGTTTCGCCTCCCCCAATAGTGGTTGTGTGGAATCCTCCGCTGTCGGCGCTTATTTTTCTGTCAATGCCTGATACAGCCGCATGAGCTCCGCGACGCAGCTTGCTTCGGTGGTATCGCGGACGGACATGCCGTAGGCTTCCATGACGGCTTTGTCGTTCTGCTGGTGGGCTTTGCGCAGCTCCGGGGGCATGGTGGTTTCGTCGTACAGGTCGGCAAGCGAGCAATCCGGGTACAGGGCACGAGCGTCAAGGATGGCCTGGGCGGTCTGCTCGATCCTGACTTTCTGTGCATCGGTGGGCGTGGGCCAGGGAAAGTTGTTATAGACGATGTCCTTTGAATAGCGGTAGTCGCTCTTTAATCTACCGCATACCGTGCGCATCCAAGCCATGTGGACATTGGAAGTTAACACGCCGAAATGATAAAGCGATGCATTCGGGATGATCTTCACAAGATTGCTGCACAACACATCGGGTGTCATAAATCCCATAGGCACATATCGACGACGTTCAGAAGAAACTTCCGGCACAAGGATGTAAGTTCCTGCTGGCATGTTCTCGGTCTGAAACCTCGTTGGCATTGCAGCCATTTTGACGGTGGCTGCGCGTGTACTGGCGGCTCTATATTCTTTTACAGCCTCTACGCGCTTCAAACAATGAGGCATCTTGCGCAACTCATTTGGCGGGCAACTCCCTAACCACAAACAATATCGAGGCCGCTGGTTGATGAACTCTTGTGAGCCATACCAAGGCTTGAACCATTGCTCTGCTGTCGGCTGAATTTTCAAAAAATCAAGCATTTCTTCGTGGGTAAATAGATAATTGCCGTTGTCAACCGGTTGATTTCCGATACCGATTTCGGGCACATCACACAGAGGCTTGCTGCGGCTGTCCACAAAAACATCATCCGCATCAATCAGATAGCCGTTGATGTTGCTGACAGCCTGCGGTCTGCCATCGGTGAAAATAATGCGGGGCGCGTCATTGGGGGCGAGACTGAACCCAACGATCACGCAATGAACATGCGCTTTACTGCTGGCTTCGCTGTCCCAGCGGAACGTACGATGCGCGAAATCAATATGCACACCTGCTTCAAAAAGCGGCTTCCACAGCAGCGAAACGCTTTCGCCCTGCGTAACAGAATTGGTAGATACGAGAGCCGTTCTGATTGCGGTACCTTTCATCAAATCGGCGGCTTTCTTATACCAACAGGACACATAATCCAGATTGCCAGCATTCTTCCATCCGGGGAATACGTCATTTACATCGGCTTTCTGCGTTTCGCCCATCAGACGTGCCCCCACAAACGGCGGGTTGCCCATGATGTACGACAATTCCGCCTCGGGGACAACGCTTTCCCAATCCACACGCAGCGCGTTGCCCTCCACAATGTTGACATAGGATTTCAGCGGCAGGAAGTCCAGATTCATGTGGACAATATCTTCCGTCTGCTTCATCATCTGACTTTCCGCGATCCACAGCGCCGTTTTTGCCACGGCCGCCGCAAAATCGTTGATTTCGATGCCGTAGAACTGCCCGATGGATACCCTGATGGGATTCAGGTCTTCAAAGCCCAGCGCAATCTGTCCCTTCGTAATCTTATCGCGCTCTGTTTTTGTGTTGGCCACACGCGAGTCCAGCAGCAATGAAATGACTTCATTTTCCAGCTTGCGCAGGGAAAGATAGGTTTCCGTCAGAAAATTGCCGCTGCCGCAGGCAGGGTCAAGAAATTTCAGGGACGCAAGATGCTCCTGAAAAAGCGTCAGCTTCGCCCTGCGGGTTCGATCTACGGGATCATTCCGGATTTCGGACAATTCCGCCTTTAAGCTGTCCAGAAACAGCGGGTCGATGACCTTATGGATGTTCTCGATGCTGGTGTAATGCATGCTGCCCTTGCGGCGGGTGTCGGGGTTCAATGTGGATTCAAACACCGCACCGAAGATGGTGGGGCTGATCTCGCTCCAGTTGAAATCCTCGCTGGCGCGGGTCAGCAGCAGGTTGTATATTTCTTCGTTAAACGGCGGAATTTCAATATCTTCATCGGAAAACAGGCCGCCGTTCACATAGGGAAACGCCGCCAGATCGGGATCGTCGTCGGCCAGATAAGGATCGCGCTCCTCGGGCTTCTGGTCGAGAATGCGGAACAGCTCGCGCAACGCCCTGCGCCCATTCTGCATTCCGCGATTGCGCAGAAAATCGTGGAACATATTTGGCCTGCCGAACACACCCGCATCCTCCGCGTACAGGCAGAACACCAGCCGCACACACAGGGCGTTCAGGCTTTTCAGCGTGCGCTCGTTGTCAGGGTCTTTGTACTGTTTGAGGAAAGCGTCGTACAGACTGCCGACTAACTCGCCCGCCTGCATGGAGATTTCCATCTCGCGCCGGATGTTTTCATCGCCCGTATCCACAAGGAAATTCAGGCGTGCATACTCCTTTTCCAGATCGGACAGCAGAACGACCTCCGGCGCGTCGTTGGGTCGGTTCATGTCGTGGATGTGAAACTCCTGAAAGTTGCACACCACGATCCAACGGGGATTCTTGTCGTGAGGCAGATAGCCCGCATAGCGCCGGGCCTGCTGGAAGGGGGTGAGCATGGAACCGTCGGACTGCTTATAGCCCCGGCGCAGATCAATGTCCTGCCCCTTCTGCTCGATCAGGACGCGGGTGGATTGGATGTAGCCGTCGATGAAACTGGTATGGCTCAGCTTCACGGGCAGCTCAAATTCGATATACTTTTCCGGCTCCGTCACGCCATACACGTTTCGCAGAAGCGCCAGCCAGAAGCTCTGCGTCTCCTGCTTTTCATCGCCGCGATCCTTCCAATCGGCAAAGAATTGCTTTGCGGCGCTCCGCTGTTCAGCAGCAGTCATTCGTATTCCCCCCGCCCGTCAAATGTTGTTAATTCATTATACCTCATAACCCGTCGGCGGTAAAGCGAAATAGTAGGAGCTTTATCAGTACTTGTAAGACGGCTTGGTTATAAGCCATCAGGAAAGCCGCAATTCCTCGTCGGCGGAAATTGTGATGGCGTCGGGGAAGATCGTTTTGCGGCCATCCTGCCGGAACGGAACCGGCTGATCGCGAAGACAGGCCGCGTGAGCGGGACGATCCGTTTCCAGCTGCCGCAGGGTGATCTGCCCGGAAATCACCCGAAGGCTGCGCTGATCGCCTTGCTGGGTAAACAGGCCGTAGCCGCTGTCCAGCGACCAGAAATAGCAGCGCTGTTCCGACGAATCGTGGGGCGTAAAGCCCATGGCGCCGGTGGTCATATCGAAGCGGAAGCCGCTCAGGGCCAGCAGCAGCGCGTAGGAGGACATGGAGCGGGAGTAGTTGGAGCCGCACTCGAACTCGTTCCAGGGGTTGCGCTTGGCACCGTCGAACCGGCTGCGCACCGCGTGAACCAGCTCCAGGCCTTCCACGTACATGCCGCTTAGGAGCATGTGGGAGGCAGCCTGATATTCGCAGCCGGGCCAGCCCTCCTCCGAATAGGGGGCGGAAATGACGGGCCGCCGCTTGCCTTCAGGCCAGTCGCAGATGAAGGTGGTGCGCTCGTCGCCAGTGGCGTAGATGCGGCAGGGATTGAAGTGCCTGCGCAGGCTTCGCTTGTAATTATGACGGTAGACCGCCTCCAGCGCCGCGCGGCTGTGCTCCGGGTTCAGAATGTCGCCCAGGCCGCACAGGGAGGCGTGCCATTGGCCCAATTGCTGGTCGATGGCGCAGCCCTCGCCAAACTGGTATTTGATTTCGCCGGCTTCCTTGTTCCAGTACGCATCCATCACGGAGTCGCCCTGGAGGGATTTCACCCCCTTGTCAAAGGGCCGCAGGATGGAGGCGTCGTTCAGGTCGATATGCTGCTGATAGTATTCGCCGTTGAACAGCTTGCCGTCCACATAGGCGCGGCCGTTTTCGTACAGGCGCAGGTAATCCGCGGCGGTTTCAGGCTCGCCCAGATGCGCGGCCATTTCCGCCGCCGCCTTCAGCGCGGCCAGGTACATGCTGGTGAGCCAGGAATTGGGCCCGAAGAGCTCCATATCGAGGGTGTGATGCTGGCGGCCTTCCAGCACGCCGTCGCGATTGCTGTCCCACTGGTCCAGGTTGTCGGGCGACCAGGCGAATTCGAGGCTTTTCTTGACGGCGGGCCACAACGCCCGAAGCCAATCGTCACGGCCGAAAATCTTCCAGTCCCGGTAAGTCTTGATGATGCCGCCGAACTGCCCGTCGCAGCAGGGGCGGAAGGCGCTGCGGGGAGACCCCAGGGGCAGCTGAAGGCGGAACTGCATCCCGCCGTGCTCGTCCTGATTGTAGCGGTAGTCCAGCTCGCGCATGCTCCGCTCCAGGGAGGGGAACAGGAAGGGCAGGGTGTAGGCGTAATTCCACACATGGGTGCAGCTGCCCTCACAGCTTCCGGCACGGCAGTGAACGCCCTCCCATGCCCAGAATTCGCCGTTTTCCAGCCGCAGCACCGTGGGGGATTTGAGGATGGAGATGTTGGCGCTGATGGCGTCGAACACGTCCTCCGGCAGGGTCTGGGCATAAAAGGCGTCGGTGAATTTCCGGGTTTCCGCTTCCAGGCGGTTCCAGCGGCGGAGGGCGTCGGCGCAGACGGATACCGCGTCCGGCCAACGGGTGGCGTAGTAATTCTTCCATTGGGTGGAGCCGTCCGGGGCCTGACGCGCGGGATCCAGGTAATAGTTGCAGTTGGGGAAATACCAGCTGACCACAAAGCGCACGGCCCGGCGTTCGCCCGGGGCCAGGCTGACATGGACGGCCAGGGTGGCGGTATCGTTGACGGATGCGTTGACGGCGGGAGTAGGCCCATCGTACACGCGGTTGCGGAGCCTTTCCGGCGCGGTGAAGTTCTGCCAGAAGACGCTCAGCCCGTCGTACCACTGGCCGCGGAACCAATACTGCTGGCAGGAAATATCCTCCGCGTCCGTGCCTACGCACAATTCGCCGTAGGACAGATCGTTCTGATCTGTGTGGGCGCTGCGCAGCCGCAGGCAATGGCTTCCGTCCGCGTGCTCATAGGTGTTCAGGCCCTCGGCCTGGCTGAACATGCTGCCCAGGGAGAAGGCCACGGTGTAATCCAGCATCAGGGCGGTGTCGTTGTGAAGCTCCACCTCAAAGAAGCCCGCGGGAATGCTGGAATCGTCCGGGTTCAGGGGGATGAAGGGGTTGAACGCCTTCATCGCCACCTGGCCGGGGAAATCCTTATCCTGAAAGCGCAGCCGGGCGAAGGGGTACTGAGCCTGGAATACGCCGTCCGCAAAGTGGGGAATACCCGCCATGGTTTCGCGGAAGGGCCCGTGGCCGAAGCCGAGCCACATGCGGTCCACATATTGACCGGTGAGCCCATCGGTAAGGTCGGTGTTCAGTACGCGGGCGTCCAATACCTGGCCGTCGTGCATGGCCTTGACGGCCAGATGGGAAAAGCCGTTAAGAGCCCCCCTTGTCCGGGCGGTTGCGGATTTCCCATTCCCGCAGCCGCCCGTCGCCGCCAAGGCCGATGCAGCCTGTGCCAATGCCGCCGATGGGGAAAGAAATCTCCCGGACGTTCTGTCCTGTATATTCTTTCATCCATTGCCCCTGATGTTTGGCCGTTTCCATGGGTTGACCTCCTTTGTGATGGCTTCCGCCGCTGTCCAGGGGTGGAAAACCTGGACGGATTCATTCTTATTATACATGCATTCCGTGCAGGTTCAATGATAAAGTGTGATGCATTCATGTCAAAATAATACGAAGATAAAAAAGGAATCACATATTTGCGCTACCATACCACAAAAACGCATTGCCGTTTCGGGAAAGTTCAGCGATAATGTCGGTATCGGTCAATATGATCCGTGTTGAACACAACCTACGGGACGAATGAAGGAGGAACCATGGTATGAAGAAATGGATCGCATGGCTGCTGATGGCGGCGCTGACAGTCTCCTGCGTGACGGGCGCGTTTGCTGTGGAGGTCAGCGAGGACGGCGTGGTGTACCTGGGTAGCGAGGGCGAGTACGCCGATCCCGGCTACCGGCCGGTTGGCGACGGCGAGCCCGTAACCGTGAAGATCGCTCACCGCAGCGACCCCAACCTGACCTACTTTGGCAGCGATACCGAGGAGGATAACTGGTATCTGCGCATGCTGGAAAAGCAGCTGAACATCGACATCGTGTACGATCAGATGATTCCCACCAGCGACTACAACGCCACCCTTTCCCTGGTCATCGCCGGGGGCGAGCTGCCGGATGCCATGGTGGTGGACGCGTCGGCCATGCAGGAGCTGATGGAAGCCGGCAAGGTCAAGGACATGACCGAAATCTACAACAAGTATGCCAGCGAGTATGTGAAG
Organism: uncultured Christensenellales bacterium; assembly: GCA_965646445.1. Lineage (GTDB taxonomy): Bacteria > Bacillota > Clostridia > Christensenellales > Aristaeellaceae > UBA11524. Next base: position 35,215 of record CBFFZW010000043.1, read on the forward strand.
GAAATCTACGGCTGGAGCGACGTGCTGTTTGAAAACTGCACCATGGACGGCAAGCTCTACGGCCTTCCCAGCCAGGATTCCACCGACGGCACCTGCACCATGCTGTGGGTTCGCCAGGACTGGCTGGATAAGCTGGGGCTGGAGGTTCCCAAGACCCTGGACGATCTCATCAGCGTGGCCCGGGCCTTTATGACCCAGGATCCCGACGGCAACGGCGAGGCGGACACCTGGGGCATCGGCGCCACCTCCGCCATCTACCGTGACGAAACCGGCTGGGGCGCCATCACCGGCTCCCTGGAGAGCTTCTTCCACACCAGGAATTCCTTCCCCTCCCTGTTCTACTGGAATGAGGATCACACCGAGGTGCTCTATGGCGGCCTTCAACCCCAGACCAAGGAGGCCCTGGCGCAAATTCGGGAGCTGGTGCAGGAGGGCGTCATCAAGAAGGATTTCGCCACCCTGAGCTGGGACCAGGTGAACGAAGCGATCTACAACGACAAGTGCGGCCTGGTGCTCTCTCCCTGGTGGCAGTGCGTGGCCAACGATCAGTATACCCCCGGCAAGATCTGGATGGCCTATGCGGTGCCGCTCAATGACGAGGGCCGCTATGTGAGCCCCATGTCCAACCCCACGGGCCAGTACATCGTGGTCAATGCCGAAGCCTCCGACGAGGTGGCCGAGGCCGTCATGAAGATCTGCAACATCCAGGCGTACACCGGCGGCCGCATGATGGCGGAGGACGTGTTTGTGGAGCTGCGCAAGCAGGAGGGCTACGAGGGCGTATGGTTTGCCAACACCTATTTCCCCTTCCTGTGCAACCTGGATCAGCATGATAAGCATTCCGCCATGGCCGGCGACGCGAAGGCCTATTACGCCGGTGAAATGGCCTTTGAGGATCTGCCCGGCGAGGCCCAGGGCCTGGTGCCCAAGTGGGATCTGGTCATGAAGGAGCCCTACAACGGCGACCTGTCCGCGTTCCTGGTGTCCGACGATTTCCAGCCCTGGCCCACCCAGTACACGGCCTACCTCAACGCCATGATGGAGCTGTACCTTGCGCGGGAAGCGGGCGTCAACCAGCTGGCGGAGCCCGTGACCTTCAAGCTGAACGCTTCCGAGAGCTGGGTGGAATACGGCGCGTCCCTGGTGAAGCTGCAGAAGGAGTACTTCACCAAGATCGCCCTGGGCGAACTGGAGCTGGATGCCTTTGACGAGTTTGTGAATCTGTGGCTTTCCGTGGGCGGTCAGGATGTCATCAACGAGCTGACCGACTATGTGAACGGCAAGTAAGCCGCTTCAGCAGCCAATCTCTCAGGGAGAGGGGTTTCAGCCTCTCTCCCTGTCTTTTGAATCACGGACAGGAAGATGTGAAGATGATGACGCGAAGATCGAAAAGCCGGATGGTTACGCTCAAGGATACATGGCTGCTGCACGCCATGATTCTGTTTCCCATCCTGTATCTGCTGGTGTTCGCGACGCTGCCCCTGCTGGGCGGCATCGCGATTTCCTTCCAGAATTTCAAGGTATCCAAGGGAATCATGGGCTCCAGCTGGGTGGGGCTGAAAAACTACCTGCATCTTTTTCGGATGCTCGACACGGGGGAAATCATCCGTAACACCTTCACCATTGCCGTGGCGAAAATCATCTTCACGCAGCTGACGGCGCTGTTCTTCGCCGTGCTGCTCAACGAGCTGCGCAGCGTTCGTTTCCGCCGGGTGACGCAGACCATCGTCTATTTGCCGCACTTTCTTTCCTGGGTCATCCTCAGCGGCGTGATCCGTTCTATGCTGGCCAACGACGGCACGCTGAACGAGTTCCTGATGAAATGCGGCCTGATCTCCGAGCCCATCTGGTTCCTGGGCAGCAACGATTTGTTTCCCACAACCATCGTGGTTTCCCATGTGTGGAAGGAGTACGGCTACGCGGCCATCATCTTCATTGCCGCGCTGACGGGCATTGATCCCAACCTGTACGAGGCGGCGTCCATCGACGGCTGCGGCAAGCTGCGGCGCATCTTCGCCATCACCCTGCCCTGCATCAAGACCACCGTCGCCATGGTGGCCACCCTGCAGCTGGCCGGCATCTTCGACGCCGGCTTCGACCAGATCTTCAACCTGTATTCCCCCGTGGTCTATTCCTCCGGCGATGTCATCTCCACCTATGTGTACCGCATGGGCCTGATTAACCGCCAGTATTCCATTTCCACGGCCATCGGCTTCACCCAGTCGATCATCGGCTTTGGCCTGACCATGCTGGCCCGCGCCCTGGCGGAGCGGTTCGCCAACTATTCCATTTTTTAAGGAGGCGCGGCTTGTGAAACGGTACAAAGGTGAACGGCTCTTTGAGGGGACGATTTACGCCATGGTAACGCTGATGGCGCTGGCGTGCCTGCTGCCGCTGATGCACGTCGCGGCCATGTCCCTATCCTCCAAGGCGGCGGTGGAGGCGGGGCGGGTGAGCTTCTTCCCGGTGGAAATGACGCTGGCGCCCTATGAGTACATCCTTCGGGACGGCCAGTACCTGACGTCCTTCGGCGTGTCGGCGCTGCGGACGACGGTGGGCACCCTGGTGCAATTGTCCACCGTCGTCATGATGGCCTACCCCATGTCCCTGAGCAAACGGTACTTCCCGGCCCGCAACCGGTACATGACCTACCTGCTGTTCACCAGCATGTTCGGCGGCGGACTGATTCCCTGGTATCTGCTCATTACCAGCATCGGGCTGACCAACAACTTCGCCGCGCTGATCGTGCCGGACATGATTAACATCGGCTCCGCCATCCTGATGATGAACTATTTCCGCAACCTGCCCAAGGCCCTGTTTGAATCCGCGCAGATTGACGGCGCGGGGCATGGCCGCATCCTGATGTCGGTGTATCTGCCCATGTCCATGCCGATTATCGCCACGGTGATGCTCTTCAGCGGCGTGGGGTTCTGGAACGATTATTTCCGGGGCATGATCGTCATGACCAAGGGCAAGTGGATCCCGCTGCAGACCTATATTCGCTCCCTGACCTTTGACACGGCCTCCGCCCAGAACAACGCGACCCTGACCAACCCCACCTACATGGCCATGGTGGCGCAGATTTCCGGCCGGAACTTCACCTCCGCCAAGCTGATGGTGGCCATGATTCCCCTGCTGATGGTGTATCCCTTTGTGCAGCGGTACTTCGTCACGGGCATCACCATGGGCGCGGTGAAGGAGTAAAGTTGTTTACGTTTCGGGCGCGATATTGTATCATGGAGGAAAGGCTGCCGAAGGAGGGACGCCCCATGCGCCGCGGGAAAAGAGATCGCAGTCTGCGCTCCGTCATGTCGATGCCGCTGTTTCTGTCTCTGGTGGGCTTCTGGATCATCATGTGCCTGTTCAGCTTTGTGCAGATGAACAGCATCATTGAAAAGAAAACCCATGAGGGCGTGATGTACGGCCTGTCCCAGCGCATGCTGATACTGAACAAGCGCCTGACCGACATGACCAGCGCCCTGCAAAGCGTCACCTCTATTGCCATGGACGAGGCCTGGTCCTATCTGCATAACGCCAGCTACTACCGTCGGGCGGAAAGCCTGGAAAAGATCAAAACCGCCGTCAGGCAGCAGGCCATCTGGCGGGACAACATCTGCCTGCTGATCGACGCGGAAAACGCGCGCTTTATCGCGGGCTCCTCTTACCTGAGCGGGGAGGCCACCGAGAGCCTGCTGGCGATGATGAAGTCGGCCAACACGGGCAGGGGGTATACGCTGTACCATCCCTTGCGGTGGGATCGCAGCAATCGGCTGATGATGAGCTTCCGCTTCGCGGCGGGACCCCTGGACAAGCAGCAGCCCATCACCACGGTGGTCATCACCGGCGAATCCGTTGACGACCTGCTCAATCAGGTTCTGCCTGACGCGGGTGAAAACGACCTTCTCCTGGGCCATGTGTACCTGACCGACAGTGAGGGCGCGCCGCTGGATGACCAGCAGTCCGCCGGGGGCGCCAACGTCCGAATCCTTTCCCAGCCCAATGAGTACGGCGTCCGCCTGTGCTATGAGATTCCCCAAAGCATCTATTACGCCGAGCGCAACGAGGCGCTGGCCAAAATGACGTTCGTCTTCCTCGCGGGGCTGACGGCGGCGGTGCTGATCGCCTCGCGCATCGTGCGCCGGATCCGCCGGCCCATGCGGCAGATCACGGATACCATCGGCGGCCTTCAGTTGGGCAGACCCCTGGAGGAGCCACAGCTGGCCCATACGGGCATTACAGAGTTTGACCTGATCCTGAGGCACACCGCTGAGGCGGATCGGCGCATCCGGCAGGCCATGGAAACGGTGCTGACGCTGGAAAAGGAAAAGCACGATAAGGATGTGATGATGCTGCGGATGCAGATCAATCCGCACTTTCTCTACAACGCGCTGAACGCTGTGCAATGGATGGCCCGGCTGGAGGACACCCAGGGCGTGGAAGCGTACATGCGCTCGCTTTTGTACATCCTGCATTACAACCTGGATGAGCACGGCGGCCACCTGGAGCCGCTGACCCGGGAAATAGAGCTGATGCGGGCCTATGTGCGCATTCACCAGGCCCGTTATGAAAACGAAATTGTGCTGGAGGTCACGGGCGACATCCAGGCGGGCGGCATGGTGCCCCGGTTCATCTTGCAGCCGCTGGTGGAAAACGCCATTTATCACGGCCTGCACAACGGCAACGGGCGGATTGAGCTGGCGGTTGATCGGGCGGGAGAGCAGGTGCGTCTGTTCGTGCGGGACGACGGCAGCGGCATCGCGCCGGAGGTGCTGAAGGCCATTGACCAGGGCGAAAGGCGAGGCATGGGCATCGGCATACGCTATGTCAAGGCCATTGTGGAGGAAAGCGGCGGCAGCTTGGACATCCGCAACAGAATCCAGGATGGAATGGTTCGCGGGACGGAGGCGGTCATCCGCCTGCCGTATGTGCCCTGTGACGCATGGAATCATGATACGGCGGTGTAACGGCATGGACAGGGGAAGGAGGCCCAAGGGTCATGGAGCTGCGCGTTTTGCTGGTGGATGATGAAAAGCTGGTGCGCAAGAGCCTGGAAGCGCTGTTCCCCTGGAAGGAGTACGGCATGACGGTGGCGGGCGAAGCCTCCACGGGCGAGGAAGCGCTGACATGGCTGGCGCGGCACGAGGCGGACGTCGCCTTTGTGAATCTGAGCATGCCGGTGATGGACGGCTTTGCGCTGCTCCGGGCCATCAACCTGGAATACCCGGCCATGGTGAAGGTGGTGCTCAGCTGCCACGCGGAGGTCAAGTACATCCAGCGCACCATAGGGGAGGGCATCGCGGGCTACGTCCTGAAAACCGACTTTGATATGGAGGAAATCCACGCCCTGCTGAAGCGGGTGCGGGATATGGCGCTGCGCAGCCGCGACAGGCCCCTGACCCGGGGGCTGCTGGCAGGCTGTACCCAGGCGGAATGGGAGGCTGCCCCGCACCCCGGAACAGAAGCCCTGTGGCTTGGAGAGCGCCTGGTGCTGCTGGAGGGCGAGGGCAAGCTGACGGCGCTGCTGCCCCAGAACCCGGAATCCATGCTGGTGAGCCTGACGGAGGAGCAGATGAAGCGGCTGCGGCTGGCCCCTGAGCGGGCCCAGGCGGTGGTTCAGCGGCAGCTGTTTTATGAGGCGCAGGAGGGGGCGCGCGTCTGCGGCCTTACTATGCTGCCTCCCCTGACCGGGGAAGCGGCGCAAGCGCTGGAGGATCAGCTGCTGGAAGGCGGCTGGCTTCTTTCCGGCCACGGCTGCAAGCAATTGCAGGCGCAGCTGGAGGCGGTGCGCTTCCCCGCGGATCGCCTGATCCACGCCGTCGGCACGCTCAGGGAGGAGCTCCAGGGCGCGCTTTCCTCCCCTGCCCTGGACGAGAACTGGCGGCAGGTTGTTTCGACGGCGCTGCCGCGATGGCTTCCAATGCGGGACTTCATGGACGCCCTGCGGCAGGCCTTGATTCAGCGGCTGAGGTCGGCGGGGGTGTACGCGGATTCCGCCATGTGTAGGTTTGTCAAACAAAATAGACAGAGAAGGAGGAGAGGAGGTCAGCGGGAGAAGCCCAGTTGAGGGGGCGCATAGGAC
>CBFFZW010000044.1:0-34820 GCA_965646445.1 uncultured Christensenellales bacterium
CTATGCGCCCCCTCAACTGGGCTTCTCCCGCTGACCTCCTCTCCTCCTTCTCTGTCTATTTTGTTTGACAAACCTACAAAATTTCTCTGCCGATTTGCGGGAATTTTCCGATTTCCCACGTTGCATTTTCAAAAGAACTGTGATAGAGTGTTCAACGAAGTGCGAGGCTGTTTTTCTTAAAGAACTTCTTTTTCGCGAGAAAAGAGGAAAAAACGGCTTTCGGTACAGTATGGCAGCATGTGGGGAGGGGAGGCCATGCGTTATCGCCGGGAAGACGGATGCCGCGCCTGGCTGACCTGCGCAGCCTGGCGGCCGGAAGCGCTGGCACACATCCTTGCGCAATACGGATGCGCGGAGGCGGTGTATGATCGCTTCACGCGGGAGGGCGGGGCGTTCCTTGGCGATGTCGCCAATGCCCAGCAGCTGCAATGGCTGGAGGAAAAAGCGTCGCCGGAAGCTATCCATGAAATGCTGGTGGTTATGCGCCGGGAAAATATGGGCATTCTGTCCATGGAGGATTTCGGTTATCCCGACGCGCTCCGGGACATTCCCGATCCGCCGCCGCTGCTGTTCTACCGGGGCAACCTGGACTGCCTGCTGGGCCCCTGCATCACCGTCATCGGCTCCCGGAGCCCATCGCCCTCCGGCATGGAGGCCGCGGAAAGAATCGCCCGGGAACTCAGCGAGGCCGGCGTCCGTGTGATCAGCGGGCTGGCCCTGGGAATCGACGGGGCGGCGCATCGCGGATGCCTTGCGGGCGGAAGCCCCACGGTTGCCGTCCTGGGCTGCGGGCTGGATGTGAATTACCCCGCCAGTCATCGCGGCCTGAAGAATGAGATTCTGGCAAAGGGCGGCGCGCTGCTGTCGGAGTATCCGCCGGGAAGTCCTGCCATGCAGTGGCACTTCCCGGTGCGCAACCGCATCATGTCGGGCCTTTCCCGGGCGGTGGTGCTGGTGGAAGCGAGGATTCGTTCCGGCAGCATGTCCACCGTTCACCATGCGCTGGATCAGGGGCGCGAGGTCTACGCCTATCCCGGCGTGGTGGGTACGGAATGGGCGGAGGGCGCGCATCAGCTTTTGCGGGAGGGCGCGAACTATTTTGCCAGCGCGCAGGATATCCTGGAGGATCTGAACCTGCAGGGCCAGCGCCACCAGCCGCCCGCGACTGAGCGGCAAGCGGCACTGCCGCCCCTGAATGACGATCAGCGGATCGTGTATGCCAGGCTGTGCAAGGGCGGGGAGCAATCCTTTGATGAGCTGGTGCAGGCGACGGGACTGGAACCCTCGGCGCTGTCCGGCGCGCTGACCATGCTGCAAATCCTAGGCATCATCCGCGCCCTTCCGGGCAAAGCCTATGTCAGAACCTGAATGAAATCAGATCAAATATTCTTGGAGGCATGAACGCATGGCTGCAACCAAACAGAAGCTTATTATTGTCGAATCTCCCGCCAAGGCCCGAACCATCAGCAAATTCCTGGGCAAGGGCTACAAGGTGGAAGCCTCTCAGGGGCATGTGTGCGATATGCCCAAATCCCAGCTGGGCGTGGATGTGGAGCACGATTTTGACGTGAAGTACATCACCATCCGTGGCCGCGGCGACATCCTGACCCGCATCCGCAAGGAAGCCAAGAACGCTTCGCAGATTCTCCTCGCCACTGACCCGGATCGTGAGGGCGAGGCGATCTCCTGGCATCTGGGCCATGTGCTGGGGGTCGATACCTCCAAGCCCTGCCGCATTGAGTTCCACGAGGTCACCAAGAAGGCCGTGCAGCAGGCGCTGAAGAACCCGCGTCCCCTGGACATGGGCCGTGTGGACGCGCAGCAGGCCCGCCGCGTGCTGGATCGTCTGGTGGGTTACAAGATCAGCCCGCTCCTGTGGGCGAAGATCAAGAAGGGGCTTTCCGCCGGACGGGTGCAGTCCGTGGCCACGCGGATGGTCGTCATGCGCGAGCAGGATATTGAGGACTTCATCCCCGAGGAATACTGGGAAATCGCCGCCAAGGGCACGGCTGCCGGCGCCAAGGGGCGCAAGCAGCATTTCCGCCTGCGCCTTGCCGCCATGGACGGCCAGAAGGTCGCCATCGCCAACGCCGCCCAGGCTGAAGCGGCGGCCCAGCGGATCCGGCAGGCCTCCTTCACGGTCACCGGCATCAAAACGGGCGAAAAGCGCAAGCTCCCCGCCGCGCCCTTCACCACCTCCAGCCTGCAGCAGGAGGCCAGCCGGAAGCTGGGCTTTACCACGGCGAAGACCATGCAGGTGGTGCAGCAGCTTTACGAAGGCATTGATCTGGAGGGCGAGGGCACGCAGGGTATCGTGACCTACATCCGTACCGACAGCGTGCGCATTTCCGACGACGCGCTGGCCTCGCTGCGGGCCTATATTCCCGAGCGGTTCGGCGCGGAATATCTGCCGCAGGAGCCCAATGAGTACAAGGGCCGCAAGAACGCCCAGGACGCCCATGAGGCCATCCGCCCCACCGACGTCCGCCGTACGCCGGATAAGATCAAGGCGTCCTTGTCCAAGGAGCAATACAACCTGTACCGCCTGATTTACAACCGCTTCCTGGCCAGCCAGATGATGCCCGCGCTCTATGAGACCCAAACCATGGAGATTTCCGGCGACGGCGTTGGCCTGCGGTTCTACGGCGAGCACAAGAAATTTGCCGGCTTCACTTCCGTCTATGAGGAAAGCACCGACGAGGCCGTGGCGGACAACGAGACGAACCTGCCCCAGCTGCGGGAGGGCGACGCGGTGCTGGTGGAAGACGTGGAGACCGAGCAGCATTTCACCCAGCCCCCGAGCCGCTACACCGAAGCCTCCCTGGTGCGGGCCCTGGAGGAGAAGGGCATCGGCCGCCCCTCGACCTACGCGCCGACCATCACCACCATCATTTCCCGCGGATACGTCAGCCGGGAAAAGAAGCGCCTGTATCCCACGGAGCTTGGCCGCATGGTGACCTCCATGATGGAGGAGTATTTCGACGACATTGTGGACACGGAGTTCACCGCCAAGATGGAGGACATGCTGGACGGCGTGGAGGAGGGGCAGGCGGACTGGAAGCAGATCATCCGCGACTTCTACCCGCCCTTTGAGCAGGCCCTGGAGGTGGCGGAGAAGGAGATTGAAAAGGTTGAAGTCAAGGACGAGCCCAGCGACGTGCCCTGCGATAAGTGCGGCGCGATGATGGTCTACAAAATGGGCCGGTTCGGTCAGTTCCTGGCCTGCCCCAATTTCCCGGACTGCCGCAACACCAAGCCGATTCTCCATTACATTGAGGCGCCCTGCCCGCAGTGCGGCGGACGGCTGATGGAGAAGACCAGCCGCAAGAACCGCAAGTTCTACGGCTGTGAGCGCTACCCCGAGTGTGATTTTGTTTCCTGGGAAATGCCCGTAACCGACAAGTGTCCCCAGTGCGGTGGTTACATGGTGGAAAAGCGCAGCCGCAAGGGCGAGGTGTGGCATATCTGCGCCAACGAGACCTGCCGGTGCAAGGTGGAAGTCAAGGACGACAGCGCCGAGGCGGAGGAAGAATAATGGCTGAGCTTCATGCCTATGTAATCGGCGCGGGGCTGGCAGGCTGCGAGGCCGCCTGGCAGCTGGCCCGGCAGGGAGTCCGCGTCACACTGACGGAGATGAAGCCCGCGAAGATGACGCCGGCCCATCACTCCGCCCAGTTTGCCGAGCTGGTATGCTCCAATTCCCTGCGTTCCGACCGGCTGACCAATGCCGTGGGCCTGCTGAAGGAAGAGATGCGCCTGTGCGGCTCCCTCATTATGGCGGCGGCGGATCAGGCGAGGGTGCCTGCCGGCGGCGCGCTGGCGGTGGATCGGGATCGCTTTTCCGGCTTCATCACCGACGCCGTCCGCCGTCATCCGCTGATTGACGTGGTGGAGGGGGAGGCGACAACCATCCCGGAGGGCCCGGTCATCATCGCCACGGGCCCCCTGACATCGGAGGCCATGGCGGATACCATCGCCGCGCTGCCCGGGCTGAAAACGCTGAACTTCTACGACGCGGCGGCGCCCATCGTCAGCGCCGACAGTCTGAACATGGACAGAATTTTCCGCCAGTCGCGCTATGATCGGGGCGATGATTACCTGAACTGCCCCATGACCGAGGCGGAGTACAACGCCTTTGTGGATGCGCTGCTGACGGCGGAAACGGCGGAAATCCACGGCTTTGAGGAAAAGAGCCTCTTTGAGGGCTGCATGCCCGTGGAATCCATGGCCCGCCGGGGCCGGATGGTTCTGGCCTTCGGCCCCATGAAGCCGGTCGGTCTGAAGGATCCGCGCACGGGCAAGGAGGCCTACGCGGTGGTGCAGCTTCGGCAGGATAACGACGCGGGCACCCTGTACAACATCGTGGGCTTCCAGACCCGGCTGAAATGGCCGGAGCAGAAGCGGGTCTTCGGCATGATTCCCGGCCTGGAAAACGCCGCCTACGCCCGCTATGGCGTGATGCACCGCAACACCTTCCTGCATTCCCCGGGCTTCCTCAACGCCCATTTTGAGATGCTGGCCCGACCGCGCTGCTATTTTGCCGGACAGATGACCGGCGTGGAGGGCTATGTGGAAAGCGCGGCCAGCGGCCTTGTTTGCGGCCTTTCCCTGGGGCGCGACCTGCGGGGACTGGGCACGGTGGAGCTTCCGGGCATCACGGCCCTGGGGGCTATGGGGCGCTATATCAGCACCGAAAACAAGAACTTCCAGCCCATGAACTGCTCCTTCGGGCTGATCGACGGCCTGATTGTGGACAAGCAGCACAAAAAAATCCGCAGCAAACAGCAGCGGTACGAGGTTATCTCGGAGCGTTCGCTCAGCTTTATGCGGGATTGGGTCAGGGAAATGGGGCTTTCAGACGAAACTTCATGCTGAGTTAACGCGGATATGCTATGCTGTTCATGAGGTGAAAAGGAATGAAAAGGCTCCTTTGTTATTGGCTGATGCTGGCGCTGATGGCGGCCTGCGTGCCCGCCTGGGCGGAGGAAACGGCGGATCCCATCGCGGAGACCGTGGCCATGCTGCGGGATCCCGAGCAGGCTTCCGCGCTTTATGAGCGTATGACGCCGGAAATGCAGTCCGCGCTTCCGACATCCGCGCTGGCAGGCCTGTGGCCGCAGCTGGAGGCGGTGGGCGGCGGCTTTGTCGCTCTGGAGGAGGACGGCGCTTCCGTGGAGCAGGCCGGTCTGACCATCTGCACCCGCACGGTGCGGATGGCCTCCATGAGCCTTGCCTGTATGCTGGCGCTGGATGGCGAGGGACGCATCGCCGGGCTGAGCTTTACGCCGGTTACGCGGCATGAGGCTCCCGCTTCGGACGCCGTTCCGCTTCCTGAAGGCGTGACCGAGGAGGATGTCACGGTGGGGGAGTCGCCCTGGGAGCTTCCGGGGACGCTGACCCTGCCCGCCGCCGAGGGCAAGCTTCCCGCCGTGGTGCTGGTGCACGGCTCCGGCCCCAGCGACCGGGATGAATCCGTCGGCGCGATCAAGCCCTTCCGCGACCTGGCCTATGGGCTGGCCAGCCAGGGCATCGCCGTGCTGCGCTATGACAAGCGCACCAGCGTCCACGCTCAGGCCATCGTGGCGGATGCCGAGACCTATGCCGCCTTCACCGTGGAGCAAGAAACCATTCAGGACGCCATCGCGGCGGCGAGGCTGCTGACGGCGGATGAACGCATCGACCCGGAGCGCATTTTCGTCCTCGGGCACAGCCTGGGTGCCATGCTGGCGCCGCGCATCGTCAGCGAGAGCGACGGCCTGTTTGCCGGTATGGTGCTGGCCTGCGGCACCGACCGCACCCTGCTGGACATCATGATCCGGCAGAATGAGACGGCGGCGGAAGCCGTCATCCAGGCCAACCCTGACGCTGCCGCGCTGGTCGAGGAACAGCTGAGGCAGATGCGGCAGGAGGCGGACGCCTTCGCGCAGATGGACGAGGCGGAAGCTAAAAAGGCTGCCGTTTTCGGTCAGCCGGCCTACTACTTTTATGATATGGCGCAAAGCCCCACGGCATCTCAGCTGATGGCGGAGCTGGCCCTGCCCACGCTCATCATCAACGGCGAGCGGGACTTCCAGATCATCCCCGAGGAAGGGCGTGAAACCTGGGAGCGCGTACTCCCCAAGGATGCGCCCTGGCTCACCTGCCTGTGGGCCGACGTCAACCATATGCTGATGAAGCCCGATGTTTCGCAAGACATCGCGGGCACCACCGCGGAATATGAGGCGCCTTGCACCGTGGATGAAGGGATCATCGCGGCCATTGCCAATTTCGTGTTGAATACGGAGGAAACGAAATGAGCAGTCCATTCAAAGGGACAACCATCTGCGCAGTGCGCAAAGACGGCCATACCGCCATCGCGGGCGACGGCCAGGTAACCATGGGAGAGAGCGTGATTTTTAAAAGCACAGCCCGCAAAGTGCGCCGCCTGTATAACGGCAAGGTGGTCATCGGCTTTGCTGGGGCGGTGGCAGACGCTTTTACCCTATGCGAGAAATTCGAGGAAAAACTGACCCAGTGCGGCGGCAATCTGGAACGGGCAGCGGTGGCAATCGCCCAGATGTGGCGAGGCGATCAGGCCATGCGGCAGCTGGAAACGCAGATGATCGTCGCAGATAAGGACACTCTGCTGATTCTTTCCGGTACGGGGGAGGTCATTGACCCTGACGGCGGGGTGGTGGCTATCGGCTCCGGCGGCAATTATGCTCTGGCGGCGGCCCGTGCCTTGGCGCAGAACACCGATCTATCGGCCCATGATATCGCTGAAAAGGCGCTGCATATTGCCGCGTCCATCTGCGTGTTTACCAACGATAACGTAATTGTCGAAGACGTGTAAGGAGGCGCGGCATGGCAGAATTGACGCCCCGGCAGATCGTCCGGGAATTGGATCGTTATATCATCGGGCAGGAGGAAGCCAAGAAGTCCGTGGCCATCGCCCTGCGCAACCGCTATCGCCGCTCCCGGGTGGACGAGGGGATGCGGGATGAGATCAGCCCGAAAAACATCCTGATGGTAGGCCCCACAGGCGTGGGCAAGACGGAAATTGCCCGCCGCCTGGCCAAGCTGGTGGGCGCGCCCTTCATTAAGGTGGAAGCCACCAAGTTCACCGAGGTGGGCTATGTGGGCCGGGACGTGGAATCCATCGTGCGCGACCTGACGGAAAACGCCATCCGCATGGTCAAGGACGAGCATATGAAGCGTGTGCAGCCCCGGGCCAACGTCCTGGCCGAGGATCGGCTGGTGACGCTGCTGGTTCATCCGCCCAAGACGCAGGGCGCGGGCAATCCGCTGGACTTCCTCCTGGGCAAAAAGAAGGAAGCCGAGCCCACGGAGGACGAAAAGCAGAAGCTGTCCGGGAAGCGCGAGGAGATCCGTCAGCAGCTCATGCGGGGTGAATTGGAGGATCGGGAGCTGGAAATTGAGGTGGAGGAAGCCGCCCCGACCATCGAAATGGGCGGCAACGCCATCAGCCTGGGCGATATGATGGGCGGCATGATGCCCAAGCGCACCAAGATCCGCCGGATGAAGGTGCGGGAAGCCCGCAAGATCCTTTTGCAGGAGGAATCCGGCAAGCTCATCGACATGGATGCCGTTCAGGAGGAAGCCATCCAGCGCGCGGAGCAGCAGGGAATCGTCTTCATTGACGAGATCGACAAGATTGCCGGGCATCGCGGCGGCAGCGGCCCCGACGTCAGCCGGGAAGGCGTGCAGCGTGATATCCTGCCGATTGTCGAGGGCAGCACGGTCAACACCAAGTACGGCCCGGTGAAGACGGACTACATGCTCTTCATCGCGGCGGGCGCCTTCCATGTGTCCAAAATCAGCGACCTCATCCCCGAATTGCAGGGCCGCTTCCCGGTGCATGTGCAGCTGAACAGCCTCACCCGGGAGGACTTCAAGGCCATTCTGACCCAGCCGGACAACGCGCTGACTCGTCAGTATCGCGCGCTGCTGGAGGTCGATAAGGTGCTGCTGGACTTTGAGGACAGCGCCATCGAGGCCATTGCCGACGCTGCCTATACCGCCAATGAAACGGCGGAGGACATTGGTGCGCGGCGGCTTCACGCGGTCTTTGAGCAGCTGCTGGAGGACGTGTCCTTCAACGCCGGGGATGAAAATATGCCCCCTGTGGCGCTGAAGATTGACGGCGAGTATGTCCGCGCCCACCTCAGCGGCGAGAACAAGCCCGCCGACCTGAAGCGGTATATTCTGTAAGAGAACAGGGCCGTCTGTCAGCAGACAGGCGGCCCGCTGTTTCTGTTCAGGATAAATTTCATCCTTCGCCTTGCGCGTTGGCTGAAATATGGTATAATGGGAAATAACAAAAGGGGAGGCTGGGATAATGGCTGCGAAGCGGGTAGGATTCATCGGCGCCGGAAACATGGGAAGCGCGATTCTGCGCGGTATGCTGGACGCGGGCTATGTCAAGGCCAGCCAGGTCGCGGTGTGCGATACCAGCCGGCGCAAGCTGGAGGAGCTGTCCCAGGAGATGCCCAGCGTCACCTTCTGTGAAGCTGCCTTGGACCTGGTGGAACAGGTGGACATGGTCATTCTGGCTGTCAAGCCTCATTACATGGCCGGGGTGCTGGCGGAAATCAGCGAAGCGCTGGCGGGCAAGGCCGTCATCTCCATCGCCGCCGGTTGGACGGTGGCCATGCTGGAAGACGCTTTGCAGGGCACAGGCGCGACCTACCTGCGGGTCATGCCGAACACGCCTGCCATGGTGGGCGAGGGCATGACCGCCCTGTGCGATGATTCCAACTTCACCAAGGAGGATTTTGCCTTCGCCAAGGGAATTTTTGACGCTGTGGGGCGCACGGTCATCCTGCCCGAACGCCTGTTTGACGGCGTGATTGCCATCAGCGGTTCCAGCCCTGCGTATGTGTTCATGATGCTGGAAGCCATGGCGGATGCAGGCGTCAAAGAGGGTCTGCCGCGTTCCTGCGCCTATGAGATGGCGGCGCAGTCCGTGCTGGGCAGCGCGCTGATGGTGTTGCAGTCCGGCACCCACCCGGCCAGCCTGAAAGACGCGGTTTGTTCGCCCGGAGGGACGACCATCGAAGCCGTGGAAGAGCTGGAGCGCAAGGGCTTCCGCGCCGCCATCATGGACGCCATGGGGGCCTGCGCGGAAAAATCCCGCCAGATGTCCAAATAAAGCAGGTTTTCAGCCTGAAAGCAGCGAGGGAGTTTTGACCAATGGATAACGCGCCGCGCAAGCAAGTGAATATATACACGGATGGCGCCTGCTCGGGCAATCCCGGCCCGGGCGGCTGGGGCGCGATTCTGGAGTTCGGCCCGCACCGCAAGGAAATGAGCGGCTACATGGCCGGAACCACCAACAACCGCATGGAGCTTTTCGCCGCCATCAGCGCGCTGGGAGCGCTGAAAGAGCCCTGCGATGTCAAGCTCTACTCCGACAGCAATTACATGGTGCAGGCCTTCAACGATCATTGGATCGAGGGCTGGCAGCGCAAGGGCTGGAAAACCGCCAGCGGGGGAGCCGTGGAAAACCAGGATCTGTGGTTCATCCTTCTGGCGCAGACGAAGAAGCATCGTGTGACGTTTATCAAGGTGAAGGGCCACGCGGATCACCCTGAAAACAATCGCTGCGACGAGCTGGCGCGGGGCGCCATTGAGGAGTATCGACGGATCAACACGCCACCGGAAGGCGAAGACGCGTGACCAGGAAACCGGGCAGGGGGACGTTATCCCGCTATTGCCCGGTTCCTATAAGCCCCTATAACTATTCGCTAAACCACAGTTTCACGAATAGTTATGCCTCGGAAAACAAAGGAGAGTGACTATGTCCGAATCAGCCTATCGTGAACAGGTCGACGCGCGGCGCATCACGCAGATCCGCGAGATCATTCGTGAGCTTCCGCAGGCTTGCGGCGACTTTCTCCGCGCCATCGCCGTCACCACCGGAACCTTCACCCGGCTGGCCTACGCCATCGACATGCGCACCTTCTTTCATTTCCTTCAGGCTGAGCGAGTTGCTTTCTCCGAGCGCCCGCTGATCTACTGGACGGACGCTGACTTGGCCCGTGTGACGCAGAGCGACCTGACGGCGTACATCGAGTACCTCACCTACTATTTCAAGGATGAGGACGAGGCTGCTGACCGCCCCGTGAAGCCGCTGGTGAACCACGACCTGGCCATCAAGCGGAAGCTGTGCTCGCTGCGCTCCCTGTACGATTATTTGTTCAAAAATCAACGAATACCGTCCAACGTGACGGCGCTGGTTCCGCTGCCCAAGATCCACGAGAAGCCTATCATCCGTTTGAGTCCCGAGGAAATGGCGCGCATTCTGGGTCAGGCGGAGTCCGGCGAAGGGCTCACGGAGCATCAGCGCCATTACCAGCGGCTGACAGCCCGGCGGGACTATGCCATGCTGTCCCTTTTCCTGGGCACAGGCATTCGCGTATCGGAATGCGTGGGCATCAACCTATCCGACGTCAATATGGAAGAAAACGCCTTTCTGGTCACTCGCAAGGGCGGCAATCAGGTGGTTCTGTATTTCCCGCCGGAGGTCGCCGATGCCCTGGCCGATTACATGGAGGAGCGCAAAAAAGTAGAGCCCCTGCCGGGCCATGAGGACGCTTTGTTTTTATCCCTGCAGAAAAGGCGGATCACCCAGCGGGCCGTTCAGCTGCTGGTGAAAAAGTACGCCGCCGTCGCCGCGCCGCTGAAGCCGCGCATCAGCCCGCACAAGCTCCGCAGCACCTTCGCGACCAACCTGTACAACGCCACCGGCGACATTTACCTGGTGGCGGACGTGCTGGGCCATTCCTCCGTGGATACCACCCGAAAGCATTATGCCGACATGACGGACGCCCGCAGGCGCATGGCAGCCGATTACGTCCGCTTGCCCGGCGCTGAGGACGAGCCGCCGGAGGACGTCGGCATGACCGCCAGGCCGGAAAAGCCCGTCACTTAATCCGCCGCGTCATCCTTGTCGAGCTCGCTTTCCAGGGCGATTTCGTCCACCAGGATGGCGCGGTACTCGTTATCGCCGCTGACGCACTTCATGCAATTGTCGCAGATTTTGTTGGGATCCAGGTCGCAGCGGTCGCACTCGCCGCAGCCGTCGCAGACCTTCCCTTCCTCCAGGACGCACATCCGCTGCTTGGCCATCGTTCCTTCACTCCTTTTGCCGTTCTCCTTCATTATAGCACGATTCCGCGAGGATGCAAGACCGGCCCGGCGAACGAACGTTTGATTTTTGTCGGCAAACATGCTATACTGAACTGACCCAAGAAAAACACAAGGAGGCGATGACGTTATGCAGCGTCCTCGCGGCGATAATCAGCAGCGAATCCTGGACTTTATCAAATCAGAAATTCAGACCAAGGGTTATCCGCCCTCCGTCCGAGAGATTGCCAATGCCGTGGGCCTCAAATCCACATCCACCGTCCACGGTCATTTGCAGCGCCTTGAAAAGCGGGGCCTGCTCCATCGCGACGCCATGAAGCCCCGCGCCATGGAGGTGGTGGGCGATCCCAACTTTGTGCGCAACAGCTCCACGGCGGTGCCTGTGGTGGGCCGGGTGACGGCGGGTCTGCCCATCCTGGCCGAGGAAAACCTGGAAGAATATGTGGCCATTCCCGAGGTCATGCTGGGTGACGGCGAACACTTTATCCTGCTGGTTCGCGGCGAAAGCATGATCGAGGCCGGCATTCTGGACGGCGATTATATTGTGGTGCGCCGCCAGGTCGAGGCCAACAACGGCGACATCGTGGTGGCCATGATCGACGACTCCGCCACCGTCAAGCGCTTTTATCGGGAGGACGGCCGCTTCCGCCTTCAGCCGGAAAACAGCACGATGGAACCCATTTATACCGATGAAGTCGTGATTCTGGGCAAGGTGATTTCTCTGTATCGGCTGGTTCGATAACCGGCCATGGGAGGTGTTTTCTTTGGAACAGAAGCCTCAGCAAAAGCATCATCGCATCAGCATTCCCAAGTACACCCTTGGCGAGGAGCTCATCAGCGCTATCTCCCACGGCGTCGGCGCGCTGCTGGGCATTACGGCCATGGTGCTGTGCATTGTCAAGAGCGCCGGGCCCCAGGGCGACGGCTTCAAGCTGGCCTCCAGCATCGTTTTCGGGCTTACAGTAACCATGCTGTACCTGATGTCCTGTCTGTATCATTCCCTGAAGGTCAACAAGGCCAAGCGCGTCTTCCGGGTGATTGACCACTGCACCATTTTTCTGCTGATTGCCGGTACCTACACGCCCTATACACTGGTTTCCCTTCGCGATTCCATCGGCTGGTGGATTTTCGGCGTCATCTGGGGCGTCGCCATCGTGGGCATTGTGCTCAACGCCGTCAGCCTGAAGAAGTTCGCCAAGCTGTCCGTGGCCTGCTATCTGCTGATGGGCTGGATGATTGTCCTCGCCTACCAGCGCATGACCCTGGCGCTGGAGCCTGCCGGGCTTTCGCTGCTGGTTTGGGGCGGCGTAGCCTACACGGTGGGCGCGGTGCTGTACGCCATTGGCGCCAAGAAGAAGTACTTCCATTCCGTTTTCCATTTCTTCTGTCTGGCGGGCACGGCGCTGCACTTCTTCTCCATTTATTGCTATGTGCTGTGAGGCGAATAACATGAACGCGCCAAAGGTTTCCTATTCGCTTTTGCGCTCCCAGCTGTCGGAGCTCATCGACGGCTGTCCCCTGCCCCTGCCTGCCCTGGCCAACTGCGCGGCCCTTTTGTGGGAGGCGCTGCCGCAAATCAATTGGGCGGGTTTCTACCTTCTGCGGGGTGAACGCTTGATCCTCGGGCCCTTTCAGGGCAGGGTCGCCTGCACGGTCATCCCTGTTGGCAAGGGCGTCTGCGGTACGGCGGCGGCTGAACGCGCCGTCCAGCTGGTGCCTGATGTCCACGCCTTTCCCGGCCACATCGCCTGCGACAGCGCTTCCCGTTCGGAAATTGTGCTGCCCCTCATCGCCGACGGCCAGCTTGTCGGCGTCATGGATTTGGACAGTCCCATGCTGAACCGCTTTACCCAGGCGGATGCCGAGGGCCTGCGCGGTCTTTGTGAGCTGCTGACAAGCGACCTCCGCTGGGAGGATGATGTACTGTGAGCGTGACGCTACGCCCGCCGACCCGGGAGGAATACCATGACTTCTATCAGCGCTATGTTCCTGACCCGGCGATGGATCCCCACCCCTACCGCTACCAATGGGAGCATGTGGAACACAGCTTTGATTACGACCTCAGCCGAAGGGACTGGTACCCCGTCTTCGGCATCTTTGATGGCCATGCTCGGTGCGTCGGCATGCTGTCGCTGATGCGGATCGACCATCTGTACCATCGCTGCGAGGTAGGCATCATGATGGCGGATGACAGCTGCAAGGGCAAAGGCTACGGCACGGACGCCCTGCGTCAGGTCATTGCCATGGCCCGGGAGCGCTACGGTATCCAGACGCTGATGGCGGACACCACCGGCGCCAACCTGCGGATGCAGCACATCCTGATGAAGCTGGGCTTCCGACTGGTGGAGCGCGTGGAAGATGCTTATGACCTGGGCCTTCAGCGGGAAGACAGGCTGTGCTACACGCTGACGCTGGATGCTGCCAAATGATATCGGTCAATGAAATAAGTGCTTGACAACTATATCGGCTTGCGATATAATATGCTCGTAAGCCGATATATCGGTTGTCAAGCTATTTTCATGGGAAGGAGTGATTTGATGGAGGCGATCGCGCTGACCGAGGCGGTCTACTATATCCTCTTGTCCCTGGATCAGCCGCTGCATGGCTACGGCATCATGCAGAACACCGAAAGCCTCAGCCATGGCCGGATTCGCCTGGCCCCCGGGACGCTCTACGGCGCGTTGAACACCCTGGTTGACAAGGGATGGATCAACGCTGTCCCTACAATGGCTGGTGGCAGAAAGAAGGAATATGTCATCACAACACTGGGACGTGCTGTTGTTCTCAAAGAACTGGAACGGCTGCGGGAGTTGACCAGCAATGGGGAAAAGCTGACGGGAGGGTGGAAGCATGAGGTATAAGAGAGAGCGCAAAGTCTTCTTCATCTGGGATTATGAGCGGGAGCAGGCGTGGATCAACGAGCAGGCGCGTCAGGGCTGGAATCTGGTGCGGGTCGGCTTCTGCCGCTATGAATTTGAGTATGGGGAGCCCGGTGAATACCAGTACGCGCTGCAGGCGCTGGAGGGCACCGCCGGCTCCGCCAAGCAGCAGGATTATCTTGATTTCCTGGAGGACATGGGCGTGGAGCTGATCGCTCGCTTCACCTATTGGGGCTATTTCCGGCGGAAGTCGCAGGATACGCCCTTTGAGATGTATTCGGATGCCAACTCGCACATCCGGCACATCCGCCGTATTGAATATTGTCTGCTGCCGGTGCTGGTGCTTTGTCTGCTGAATACCTTCAATGTACTCAACATTTACGCCAGGGATTACGCCCCGGACGCCCCCTATATGCTGTTCTGCACAGCTTTTCCGTTTCTGGCGGCGCTGCTGTGCGGGTGCATTGGTTTGCTGGTGTATGCCGTGGTGCGGCTGGAAAGAACCGTGAGCCGCTTGCGTCAGAATCGCGGATGGCATGAATAAAACCGAAATGGAGGAATCATGATGATCGCGGATTTCGCGGCCGCGGCATGGCCGTGGATCGCTCTGGGTTTGATGCTTGCTGTCGTGTGCGCGGGCATCCTGAGGAAAAAGGGTTGAAGCGAGGGCAGAGGAGTTCGCGGACTCCCCTGCCCTCTTTTTATGCTGTTTTGTTTCAGCCTTTGTATCCCACCGTCGCCAGGAAACGCTTGATTCCTGCCAGGCCCTTCTCGTCCTGTTTGTAGACGCCGGCATCGGCCAGCACCTGGGCGCACACCTTGGCCACCTCGGCGCGCAGCAGCGCTTCCGCCGCACCGTCATCCTGGCATAGGCCGTGTTCGCGCACGATGGTTTCCAGCCAATCATAATGCTTGGCGCAGGGATCGCTGTCATCAGGCCGCTGCATGGGGCGCTTCCCGGTCAGGAAGTCCTGGAGCTGCGCCAGCTCCGTCTTCAGCCGACCGGGCAGAATGAACAGGCCCATGACCTCAATCAGGCCGATGTTTTCCTTTTTGATGTGATGCAGGGGCGCGTGGGGGTGGAAAATCCCCAGCGGATGCTCCTCGCTGGTGCGGTTGTTGCGCAGCACCAGGTTCAGGCGGTAAACGCCATCGACCTTGCGCAGAATGGGCGTAATGGTGTTATGGGGCGTGCCGTCAGTCTCAGCCAGCACATCACAGTCAGGATCGGAATAGCCGCGCCAGGCGTTGAGGATGCGCTCAGCCTCGTCAATCAGGGCCTTTTCGTTCACGCCGGAAAGCTGCACCGTCGCCATCGGCCAGTCCAGCACGCAGGCGGATACCGCATCATGGGGGGATGTCAGCGCCGCGCGTACACCGCACTGATCCATGGGGAACTGATACCGACCGCCCTGGAAGTGGTCGTGGTTCAGGATGGAGCCGCCCACAATGGGCAGGTCGGCGTTGCTGCCCAGCATGTAATGGGGCATCTGGCTGACAAAGCTGAACAGCCGCTCAAAGGTGCCCCGGTCGATCTTCATGGGGATGTGTCGGCTGTTGAAGACGATGCAGTGCTCGGGATAGTAGGCGTAGGGCGAATACTGCAGGTACCAGTCCTGCCCGGCCAGCTTCAGCGGGACGATCCGGTGATTCTGCCTGGCGGGGAAATTGCTTCGCCCAGCGTAACCCGGATTCTCCACGCACAGCATGCACTTGGGATACCCCACCGACGGCGCGTTTTTGAGCTTGGCAATCTCCTTGGGATCCTTTTCGGGCTTGGAGAGGTTGATGGTGATTTCCAGCTCCCCTGCCGGGCTGTCGGCAAAGTAACGCACATTCTGGGCGATGGCGTCCACCTTGATGTAATCGCACACCTGACAAAGAGTGTAGAAATACTGCGTCGCAGCCTCGGCCTGACCGGCGTCCAGCAGTGCCCGGAAGGTATCGCGAACCTCCTTGGGCGAGGGCGTCAGCAGGCCCATGAGCCTGGCAGAGAAAAGGTCGCGGGCATAGCCCAGGTTCTCCATCAAGCCCTTTTCCACAGCCAGATCGCACAGCGTCTTCAGCAGCGATGTGGCCGTGGCTGGCAAGGCGGAGGAAGGCGCAGCCTCGCCCTCCGGGGCGTCCATGCCCATGACATCCAATAGAAGGTTCCGCTCGTATGGCCGATCAACGGCTTCAAACAAACCATGCCCCTGCGCAAAATCCAACAGCGCCTCGATGGCGCGGGTCGCCCTTTCAGACCAGTTCATGCAAGAAATCCTCGCCTTTCACTGAATTTTCAGAAACGATTTCATTATAATGACTTGTCAGAAAGCTGTCAATGCAAAAACCCGTGATTCGCTTGACATGCTTACGCGCCCAAAGCGCCCGTGACCTGCTGCGGCGCGTCCGGGGGAAGCTTCGCGCGGTCGCCGTTGATCTCGTCCGGCTCCTTGAAGGACGGAAGCAGATCGTGCATGCATTGGCGGATGTCGCCGCCCTCGTTCAGGCAGCGGTCAAGCGTCGCCAGCATGTGCTCCACCTGGGGCCATTCCACCTGTTCGGGCTTGGCCACGAAGATTTTTTCCTTGCTGGTGGCCGTGGAGTTTTCCTCGTCCCGCAGCAGCTCCTCATAGAGCTTCTCCCCCGGGCGGAGGCCGGTATAAACAATTTCCACCGGCGGCATGGTGGGATCGGCATAGAGCTGGATCATCCGTTCCGCCAGCTCGCGAATCTTCACCGGCTTGCCCATGTCCAGGATGAACAGCTCGCCGCCCTTGGCGATGGACGCCGCCTGAAGCACCAGGCTCGCCGCCTCGGGAATGGTCATGAAATACCGAATGATGTCGGGATGCGTGAGGGTGACGGGGCCGCCCGCACGGATCTGGCTTTCAAACTTGAGCACCACGCTGCCGTGGGAGCCCAGCACATTGCCGAAGCGCACCGCTGTGAACTGCGTCTTCTCACGCTTCTGCATGGCCTCGATGATGATTTCCGCCATGCGCTTGCTGGCTCCCATCACATTGGTGGGGTTGACGGCCTTATCCGTGGAGATCATGACAAAGCGCTTCACCCCATGGGCCACAGCGCATTTGGCCACGTTGTAGGTGCCGAAGACATTGTTCTTGACGGCTTGCTCGGGGCTGTCCTCCATCAAGGGCACATGCTTGTGGGCCGCCGCGTGAATGACGATCTCCGGGCTGAATTCGCTGAACACCCGGTCGAGGGTTTCCTCATCCCGGATAGAGCCGACGCGAAGGAACACCGTATTGCGCACCATGGCGCCGTACTTTTCCTCCAGCTCATAGTAAAGCTCGTAGATGTAATTCTCGCTGATGTCGTACAGCACCAGGCAGCTGGGTACAAAGGCCATGATCTGCCGGCACAGCTCCGCGCCGATGGAACCGCCGCCGCCGGTAATCAGCACCCGTTTGCCCGCGAAGAACTGCCTTGTTTCCTCCATATCCAGCTGCGTTTCCGTGCGCCAGAGCAGGTCGGCCACGTTGATGTCCCGCACCCGCCCCCTGCCGCTCATATCCTGCAGAGCCGAAAACATCCGCACCTTGCAGCCGGTTTCCAGGCATTGATGGATCAGCGGCGTCAAGTCGTTTTGCGGCGTGGCGATAGCAATGATAATCTCGTCGATGGCGTACTGTCCGGCATAGGCCTTCACCCGGCCGGTATCCATGCGCACGGGGACGCGGCCGATGCGGGTGTTTTCCTTGTCGGGATTGTCATCCACCATGAGGATGACCGCGCTGTCGCCGTAGCGGCCCGCCTGAACGTCCCGCAGCACCTGGGCGCCCGCCCAGCCCGCACCCACGATCATGATCCGCCGGGCATGCTTTTTGTTGAACCAGAGGCCGGTGTGTCCCGCCTGGCCGATGATCCGCAGGCTGAACCGGCTTGCCCCCGTCAGGAACAGCATCAGCATCCATTGAACCAGATAAACGGGCCGGGGCATCAAAAACAAATTGATTTCCGTATAAAGGTGATAGCACACAAAGGACGCCAGGTAGGTCACGCCCGTGCCGATCAGTGTTCCCGTCGCGATCTGCACCAGCGTATCGACGCTGGCATAGCGAAGCAGCGTCCGATAAAGCCCCATGGCGTACAGCGCGCCGACGGTCGCCAACGTCAGGATCGGCGCGACCCGCAGCACATGAAGGATGTGTCCCTGGGGCGCGTTCATGTCAAAATAAATTTGCAGGGCCAGCAGCATGGAGACGTTGGCCATGACGGCGTCCAGCAGCATCAGCAGGGCCGTCTGCGCCTCCTTGCGCAGGGTGAAAGTCTTCTTCGTCATAGGACAGCTCCTATCCGCATGATATCATTGATATTTTATCACATTATGCCGCTGCTTTCAATGCGGAAGATGCTGTTCCCGCCGCCACAAAATACCGCGATTCAGCCAAGGCCCTTCGTCCATCCGGCAAAAATCGTCACAAAATCGGTCGGAACATCTTGACATCAACCCGCGAAAACTTTAGAATAAATCAGTGTGTGTTTTCACGCGGACTAATGTCGGATAAAGGAGCATTCGTAATGGCAGCGAAGTTCGTATTTGTCACCGGTGGCGTGGTTTCTTCCTTGGGCAAGGGTATCACGGCGGCTTCCCTGGGGCGGCTGATGAAGGCACGGGGATACAAGGTATCCATGCAGAAGTGCGATCCGTACTACAATGTGGATCCCGGCCTGCTGTCCCCTTTGCAGCACGGCGAGGCGTTTATCACCGATGACGGCGTGGCTGCCGACCTGGATCTTGGCCATTATGAGCGCTTTATTGACGAGAATCTCCATGGCGAGGCCAGCACGACTACCGGCAAGGTTCACAAGGCCATCATGGAGCGGGAGCTGCGCGGCGAGTATCGCGGCGGCACGGTGCAGGTCATTCCCCATGTGACCAACGAGATCAAGAGCCGGATTCTTTCCGCGGCGGAGCGTAGCGGCGCCGATATTGCCATTGTGGAAATCGGCGGCACCGTGGGCGACATGGAATCCTCCCCTTATCTGGAGGCCATCCGCCAGCTGAAATGGGAGCTGGGCGAGCATGACACCTGCTTTATTCATGTCACGCTGCTGCCCTATCTGTCCATGGCCGGCGAGATGAAGACCAAGCCCACCCAGCATTCCGTGAAGGCCCTTCGTTCCATCGGCATTCAGCCTGATGTGATCGTCTGCCGCACGGAGGTGCAGATTTCCAAGGAGGCCAAGGACAAGATCGGCCTGTTCTGCAATGTGAAGTCCGGCAACGTCGTTCAGAATGCCGATGCCAACACCCTGTACGAGGTTCCGCTGCTGCTTGAAAAGGAAGGCCTGGCCAGCATCGTCTGCCGGGAGCTTCGTCTGGATGACTGCACCGCGAACCTGACCGACTGGCGCGAAATGCTGGATCGCTATACCCATCCTCAGCGTGAGGTCAGGATTGGTCTGGTGGGCAAGTATGTGGCGCTGCATGACGCTTATCTGTCCGTGGCGGAGGCGCTGACCCACGCGGGCATCGCCAACCAGGTCGCCGTCAAGCTGGACTGGATCGAAAGCGACGATATCACCGACGCCAACGCTGCCGAAAAGCTGGCCGGATATGCGGGGCTGATTCTCCCCGGCGGCTATGGCGACCGCGGCGCGGAGGGCATCATCTGCGCGGCGCGGTATGCCCGCGAGCACAAGGTACCCTGCCTGATGATCGGCTTTGGTATGCAGCTGGCCGTGGTGGAAGCCGTCCGCAGCCTGCTGGGCCAGCCGGGCGCCAATTCCACCGAGGTTGACCATGCCTGCGAGCCCCAGGTGGTTCGAATCCCCGCCGACCGTGTGACCGTCAACGACAGTCGGCAGTCCGCCCGCAACGGCGGCTTTGACGTAGTGCTGGAAGACGGCCGTTTGGCAAAGATTTATGGCAGCCGTACCATCCGCGAGCGCCATGGCAACCGCTACGAGGTTGATCCCGGCGTGGTGGACGCGCTGAAGGACAAGGGCATCCGCTTTACCGGCTTCTGCGCGGAGGGCGGCTATCCCGAAGCCTTTGAGGCCGAGGAGCATCCCTTCTATGTGGGCGTCATCTATCACCCGGAGTTCATCTCCCGCCCCAACAAGGCCCATCCCCTGTTCGCCGCCTTCATCAGCGCGGCCATGTAAATCGTTCAAATTTTTGCCGGGGCCAAGCAACAGCCCCGGCTTTCTTCATTCAGGCTGAAGGAGGTATCCGCTATGGCGACAGCCATTCTGGTTCCCGGCAAGGAAAACCGAGTCTACAACGGCCATCCCTGGATTTTCCGCAGCGACATCGACCGGGTGGAGGGCGACTTCACCCCCGGCGATATGGTCAGCGTGAAATCCAGCCGGGGCAAATTCCTGTGCCGCGCGTTCTATAACCCGCAAAGCCAGATTGCCCTGCGCGTCATGACGCTGAAGGACGAGGCGGTGGATCGGGCGTTCATCTTCCGCCGTGTCCGGGAGGCCATCGACTACCGCCGCACCTTCGCTGATTTGCGCTCCTGCCGTCTGATTTTCGCGGAAAGCGATCGACTGCCCGCGCTGATCGTGGATTGCTTTGGCGACATTCTGGTGCTGCAATGTCTGGCGTTGGGCATGGAGCGCTTCAAGCAGGACGTGGTGGACGCGCTGGTGGAAGAGCTTCATCCCATGGGCATCTGGGAGCGGAATGATGTTCCCGTGCGCCGCCTGGAAGGCTTAGAGCAAACCACGGGCCTGCTGTACGGCGAGGTGCCGGATCGGGTCGAAATGGTGGAAAACGGCGTTCACTTCTGGGTGGATGTCAAGGAAGGACAGAAGACGGGCTTCTTCCTGGATCAGAAGGAAAACCGCGCCGCCATCGCCCCTTTTGTGAAGGACAAAACCGTGCTGGACTGCTTCACCCATACGGGCAGCTTCGCCCTGAACGCGGGCTATTTCGGCGCCAGGGAGGTAACGGGGGTGGATATTTCCGCTTACGCCTGCGCCTTCGCGACGGAAAACGCTCGTCTGAATCACCTGGAAGATCGCGTCAGGTTCGTGGAGGCCAACGCCTTCGACCTG
Organism: uncultured Christensenellales bacterium; assembly: GCA_965646445.1. GTDB lineage: Bacteria > Bacillota > Clostridia > Christensenellales > Aristaeellaceae > UBA11524. The sequence continues at coordinate 21,045 of CBFFZW010000044.1, forward strand.
CTGGCGGAGCAATCCCGGGCGGGCGTGAAGTATGATGTGGTCATTCTGGATCCTCCTGCCTTCACCAAAACCCGCGCGGCCATCGAAAGCGCCAGCCGGGGCTACAAGGAGATCAATCTGCGCGCCATGAAGATGATTAAGCCCGGCGGGTACCTTATCACCTGCTCATGCAGTCAGCATATCCTGCCGGACGCATTTTTGCAGATCGTTCGTCAGGCTTCCCATGACGCGCGGGTGCCTTTGCGGCAAGTGGAGGTACGCACGCAGGGAAAGGATCACCCCATTCTTCCCGGTGCGCCGGAAACACAGTACCTGAAGTGCGGTATTTTCCAGGTGTTTGAATAACCCAGCGGAGCAGGCGGTCTTGACGGATGACCCGCTCCATCCTTGCATTTTTTGCACGGAAAATACGAGGTTAGCGCCGTCCAGGCGTGGTATACTTGAAAAAAGGAGGGGGAAGATCATGGATTGGCTCAATCGGATGAACGAGGCCTTGGACTACATTGAAGCACACCTGGACGAAGAAATTGCCTGCGAGACACTGGCGCGGATCGCCTGCTGCTCGACCTACCATTTTCAGCGCATGTTTGCCTATATGGCGGGCATGCCCCTGTCTGAATACATTCGCAGGCGGCGGATGGCGATGGCGGCCGTGGATCTTACAGCGGGCATGAGCGTGATGAACGCAGCCGTGAAATATGGCTATGAATCCGCGACAGCTTTCAACCGGGCGTTCCAGAATATGCACGGTATCGCACCCTCCAGGGTGCGGGAGGATGGCGCGGCGGTCAAGGCTTTCCCGAAGCTGCGCTTCCACCTGACGCTGAGCGGCGGCACCGAACTGGACTATCGGATTGAACATCGGGAAGGATTTACGGTTGTCGGTCTGAGCGAGCCGCTGAGCGAACGGCTGGAGGACAATTTCGCGGTCGTGCCCAAGCTCTGGCAGCGGGTTGCCGAAAACGGCTACATTGAGCGCCTGATAGCGATGAACCATCGGATGCCCTATGGCCTGCTGGGGGTCAGCCTGTGTCATGAAAGCCACTGGCGCTATGTGATCGGGGTGTCCAGCGATGAACCCGCTCCCGAGCTGGAACGGTTTGAGATCGGCAGCCTGATGTGGGCCATCTTTCCCGGAGAGGGCGCTTGCCCACAGGCCATACAGGCCCTGGAGCAGCGCGTCGTTACGGAATGGCTCCCTACCTCCGGCTATGAATATGCCGATGGCCCTGATCTGGAAGTCTATCTATCACCCGACCCGCAGCAGTCACGGTTTGAGGTATGGATTCCTGTTGTCAAACGCACTGAAACAAACGCATAAAATCACACAATGCCCAAGTCTTCCCCATGCCCTGCCTGCTGCATGGGGACTTTTTGTTGCCCGCAGCATTATACTTTGGTCGGTTTTGCAAAAATGCAAACCGAAGTTGGTTTGTTTTATGAAAAACAGACTAAAGTCTGATCCAGAAGGCGAATTTTCGCACCGACGAACCCGAAAGCGACTTTTTCATCAGGTCTTGTACCTTTTCGCCTTTCGGCGTATAATAGTTACGATTGCTCCGCGCTCGTGTTTGAAGGAAGGGATTCACCACTTATGGCAAAAGCATCAAAGTCTATCGTGAGCGGTATGACTGTACTGGGCTTGGCGGGAATTATTTGCAAGCTGGTCGGCGTTCTGTTCGTTATTCCCCTGACCTGGCTGATCGGTACGGATGGCCTCGGAATCTATCAGGCTGTCTTTCCGACGTACAATCTGCTGCTGACAGTATCTTCCGCCGGACTGCCCGTGGCGATTTCGCGGATGGTCAGCCATTGTCTGGCCAAGGATGATCCCCGCAATGCCCGCAAGGTTTTTCGGATTGCCCTCTGCCTTCTGGCGGCACTGGGGTTGATCTGCACCATCTTTATGCTGGCTGGAAGCGATCTGCTGGCTACCCGGGTCAAGCAGCCGGAATCCAAGCTCGGCTTCCTGGTGATTGCTCCCTGCGTGGCGCTGGTGTGCGTCCTGTCGGCTTTCCGCGGCTTCATGCAGGGCCAGCAGAACATGGTTCCGACCGCTACCTCCCAGCTCATTGAGCAGGTGGGTAAAGTCTTTCTGGCGCTGCCCCTGGCCTACATTGGCGCGCAGGTCAGTCCTGCCGCGGGTGCCGCCGGAGCGCTGCTCGGTACCACCATTGTCGAGGGCCTTGCCTTGCTTTACATGATGATTCTCTGCCTACGCCGCAGCCGTGCCTTCAGCGCTATTCCGCAGTTGAGCGAGGACGGCCCGATTGCCGCGCGTGACCTGACTTCCCGGCTGATTAAGATTTCCATCCCCATCACCATCAGCGCCTGCATCGTTCCCCTGGCGCAGTTTGTGGATTCCGCGATGCTGGTGGATCGTATGCTGGTATCCGGCATGACCATCGATCAGGCGCGCCCCCTGTACGGTATTTTCACCGGCATGGTCATCCGGCTTATCAACATTCCCACGGCCCTGGCCCTGGCCGTATCCATGAGTCTGGTGCCCGCCATTTCCGCCGCCAAGGCCACGGAGGATTACGGTGCCATCGCCCGCCAAAGCGATTTGGGCCTGCGGTTCGCCTTCCTTATCGGACTCCCCTGCTCCGTCGGCATGAGCGTCCTGGCAACACCCATCCTTTCCTTTTTCTACGGCAGCACCATCAGCGGCGAGCAGCTGCGCATCGGCGGTGAGCTGCTCACCGTCTCCGCCATGACGGTGGTGCTGTTCACTGTGGTTCAGGCAACCAGCAGCATCCTTCAGGGCCTCCATAAGCAGCGCATTCCCATGTATACCCTGGTGGCGGGCGTGGCCTGCAAAATCGCTCTGAACTATGTGCTGGTCGGCATTCCGGGGATCAACATCCATGGCGGGCCCATCGCGTCCATCGTGTGCTACACCGTCTCCATGGTGCCGAACCTGTACTATGTGGTGAAGTATGGCAGGATGCGTTTCAACTGGGTCGGCTGGATTGTCCGTCCTGGCATTGCTTCCGCCGTGATGGGTGCTGCCGTCTGGCTGATGCGCGAGGCCCTGCCGTCCCATCCGCTGGCGCCCCTCTGCGAAGTGGCGGCAGGTATCGTCATCTTTATTGGCATGGCCCTGGCCGTCAAGGCCGTTACGCCCAATGATTTCAAGGCGCTGAGGCGCAGGAAGAAAGCGTGAGGTGGATTCTCATGAAACCGACCATTACCGTCGTTCCGCTGGGCCCTGGCGATCCCGGCCTGCTGACCCTGGAAACGGCCGAGGCTCTTCGCGGGGCAAAGCGGCTGATCCTACGCACGGGGCAGCACCCTGTGGCCGATTGGCTGACGGCGCAGAGCATTGCCTACGAAACCCTCGACAGCCTATACGATGCCTGTTGGGATTTTGACGAATTGAATGACGCCATTGCCCGCAAACTATGGCAGGAGGCCGCTGCACAGCCTCTGGTCTACGCGGTGATGGACATGACCGCCGACGCCTCCATCGGCGCCCTGGAGGCCTTCAAGCCGGCAGATGGCACGCTCCTCCGTCTCCCGGGCGTCAGCCGTGCCGATGCGTGCATGAGCGCCATTCCCGCCACGCAGCTGACGGCCCAGGGACTGCGCGTTCTTCCCGCCATTGCCTGCGCAAACGCCGCGCCTGACCCCAGCATGCCCCTGCTGATCGTCGAGATTGACCATTCTGCCCTGGCGGGCGATGTGAAGCTGTGGCTGTCGGAGCTGTACGACGAGGAAATGGAGGTCGTTTTCTTCCCTTCCAGCGTCAAGGCCTCGCATAAGCCGAAGCGTCTGCCTTTGATGGAGGTGGATCGGCAAAAGCATTACGATCATACGGTCTGCCTGTATGTCCCCCCGGCGCCCTTGGAGCAGCGGCAGCGGTATTGCTTTGCGGATCTGCTGGCCATCATGGACATTCTCCGCGGCGAAAAAGGGTGTCCCTGGGACCGGGAGCAAACCCATCAATCCCTGCGGAAGTATCTGATTGAGGAAGCCTATGAAGCGGCGTCCGCCATTGACGAGGATGATCCCGATCATCTGGCGGACGAGCTTGGCGATGTGCTGCTGCAGATTGTCTTCCACGCTCATGTGGCCCGAAGCCATGGTACCTTCGCCATCGGGGATGTCACCACGGCCATCTGCCGCAAAATGATCTATCGTCACGCTCACATCTTTGGCGCGGATCACTGCGCGACGGCTGAGGCCGTGTCCGCCAACTGGGAAAAGCTGAAGAAGGCCGAAAAGCATCTTACCACGCAGGCTTCCGTGCTGGCTGATGTATCGAAGGGGCTCCCTGCGCTGATGCGCGCCGCCAAGATCCAGAAGAAAGCGGCTCAGGTCGGATTTGACTGGGACACCGCGGAAGACGCGCTGCCGAAGATTCACGAGGAGGCGGAGGAGGTGCTGGCGGAGCTTCAGGCGCGGCGTGATCCCGGCGAGGAGCTGGGGGATTTGCTCTTTTCCTGCGTCAATGTCGCCCGGCTTTGCGGCCAGGATCCCGAGGAAATCCTTCACCGGGCCTCGGAAAAGTTCATTCAGCGCTTTGAAGCCATGGAAAATCTCATAATTTCGGCCGGAAAATCGCTGGAGGACTTGACTTTAGACGAAATGGATGTATACTGGAATCAGGTTAAAGTGGCACAGAACAGCTGTGGCCTCATTTAACTATGCCTCGCGTCAGAATGGCGCTATGGCTTGAATCAAACGGGTCTTCAAGGCCCACCATATTTTCAGACTGTGCCCTATGGCATGGTTCAACAAACAAGGAGGAAATTGACCATGAACAAGACCGAACTGACCGCTGCCCTGGCCGCCAAGACCGGCCTGGCCAAGAAGGACGCCGAGAAGGCTGTGAACGCCTTTGTGGAAGTCGTCACCGAAACCCTGACCGCCGGCGAAAAGGTGCAGGTTGTTGGCTTTGGCACCTTTGAGGTGAAGGAGCGCCCCGCCCGTACCGCCCGCAATCCCCGTACCGGTGAGGAAATCCAGATCGAAGCCTCCAAGGCTCCCGCGTTCAAGGTCGGCAAGGCCCTGAAGGACGCTGTGAACGGCTGATTCAGCTCTTTGTTCATGCCCGCAGGTTATGCCTGCGGGTTTTTTCGTAGGAGGTTCTTATGCGTCTTGACAAGTTCTTGAAGGTTTCCCGCATCATCAAACGCCGCACTGTGGCCAATGAGGCGTGCTCCGGGGGGCGCGTAACGCTCAACGGCAAGGTGTGCAAACCCGGCGCGGAGGTCAAGCCCGGCGACATCATGACCATTCGCTTTGGCGATCGGTACGGCAAGTATGAAATTCTTTCCGTAGCGGAAACGGTGCGCAAGGACAGCGCCGCGGACTTATACCGCATTTTGTCCGAGGATGAAGGCGTGGCGCAGGAGCGCAGCTGAAACGGGGGATCGCGATGTGGTATGTTGTTTTGCTGGCAGGCGGAAACGGCAGCCGTATGGGGGCGGGGCGCAACAAGGTGCTTGTGCCGCTGCTGGGCAAGCCAGCGCTTCTGCGGGCCGCCCAGGCCTTTGCAGGGCTGGTGGACGGCATGGTTATCGTCGTTCGCTCGGAAGATGAACAGGCCGTCCGTGATCTTTTGACCAGCGCCGCGATCCCCTGCCCCGTCCATTTGACCATCGGCGGCGATACCCGTCAGGCATCGGTGTGGCATGGCCTGCAGGCACTGCCTGACACCTGCGACAAGGTCATGATCCACGATGCCGCCCGCTGCCTGGTGGATGCCGAAACCATTCGCCGCGTCATGGCCTCGGTGGAAAGCGTCGGAACCGGCGTAGCCGCCATCCCCTGTGTGGACACCGTGAAAACGACCGACGGCCATGAACGTGCCGTCAGCACGCCGGATCGCGCCACGCTGCGGGCCATTCAGACCCCCCAGGGCTTCACCATGAATCTCATCAGGCAGGCGCATCTGTACGCCGCTCAGGACGGCTTTCTGGGCACGGACGACGCCTCACTGGTGGAGCATATGGGGCAGTCCGTGCAGCTGACGATGGGACATCGACGCAACATCAAACTCACAACGCCGGAGGATATGCTGATGGCAGAAGCCTTTTTGAACTCCGCCCAACCCCTTCCCAGCCTTCGGGTCGGGCAGGGCTATGATGTCCATCAGCTGGTGGAAAACCGCCCGCTGGTGCTGTGCGGCGTGACCGTGCCTCATAGCAGGGGCTTGTTGGGCCATAGCGACGCCGATGTGGCTCTTCACGCGCTGATGGACGCGATGCTCGGCGCGATGGCTCTGGGCGACATTGGCCGGCATTTTCCCGACAGCGATCCGCAGTACAAAGGCATTTCCTCCATGCTGCTGCTCTCTCATGTGGCGCGGCTGCTGGCGGAGCATCATGCCAGGGTGGCCAATGCCGACATCACCATCGTGGCCCAGCGGCCCAAGCTCCTGCCCTATATCCCGCAGATGCGGCAGAACGTCGCGGAAGCCCTGGCGCTTCCTGTGGAGCGCGTCAACGTCAAAGCGACGACCACGGAGCGCCTGGGCTTTGAGGGACAGGAAGAGGGCATCAGCGCCCAGGCCGTCTGCCTGATTCAGCAGCTGTAAGCAGCACAAAGGCCGGAACACACCCGCCACAGGGCGTGCGTTCCGGCCTTTTTTGTACGACAGGTCAGTTTAGCTCGTTCATCAGGATATAGGTGAGCAATTCCGACGGCAGAAGGCGAAGCAGCTTGACCATCACGCGGCGTGTCCCCTCCTCCTCTACCTGTGCGAGCGTTTCTTTGTCCTCATCGGACAGGTTGAGCAGGTCGATCACCGCGCAGTCCGACCAATCAGGCGTCACGGCTTCCACCGCGCTGATCTGCCATTGACGGGTCAGATAGGGCGTTTCTGACTCATTGATGTAGGTCTGCTCCTTCATGGTCATCTCAAACGGCGCCTCGCGGTAATGGCCCTGGGCGCTCTGAGAAAGGGAAAAATCTTTGCCGTCCAGCAGCAGAATCAGGTCAATGTCATGGCCCTGTTCCGTGGGTGACAGGGAAAAGCTGCCATAGGCGTTCAGCAGCGACGCAGACGCCTGATCGGCCACCGCGTCAAAGCCAGCGCGCGCCGGGTCGTTGATGAGCCGCAGATACCAGCTGCCGCCGCTTTCCTGCCACATCAGCGTCAAGCGCAGGTACTTATTTCCATGCGCCATCCCCCAGCCGAGCACAACCTCCAGCATGTCCTCCCGCAGCCCCGCGGACAGCGTGGCTACCTGCTCCTCCAGCCTCAGCGCCGTCGCGGAAACGCCCGTGAGCTCGCCCGCGGCGTCATATACAACGCTGATCTCATAGCGATATTCATTGGCCAGGGACACAGAGCGGATCCACGCCCGAGCCTCCCGCGCGACCTCCGCCAGACTGATGTCCAGCACATCACACCATGCCGCGAGAGCCTGATTGTCCGCGATGATGTCCACCAGGTCGCCAAGCAGCAGGCCGATGTCCCGGTCGTCCACGCGATACAGCCGACGCCGGACGCCATTGGCGAAAGCGTTGCCGACAAAATTCCCCGTTTCCTCGGTGGGTTCCAGCGCTGTCAGAAAATCAGCCCACAGCGCGGCAGCATCCGTCCACAGGGAGGGCAGCGCCACTGTCAGCAGCGCGTTGGTTTGCTCAGAAAAGAGCTGGGTCGGCAGCTGATCCTCCGACAGCGTCAGCACAACCCCCGGCATCACGGTGCCCGTGATACCAAGCACGCCGTCTTGCTGGGCCAGCGCGACTTCCAGCAGGCCTTCATCCTTCATGCTGATGCCAAAGGAGAACGCATCCGGCTGCCATTGCAGCTGATAACCCAGGCTGTTTATCAACCGTGCCAGCGCCTTGACTTCCTCCGCTGATTCGTCCTGGAACAGCGATACCACCGCGCTGTCATCCAGCTCCCAGGACATACGCAGCGCGTAGGCGTCCTCAGCTAAGGCGGTGAAAGGCGTGGCGGTCATCAGGATGGCCATCGCCCAGGCAAGCAGTTTCTTCATGGCCCCATATCCTTTCGCACTTATTCCGCGCCGGATAGATCGGTTCCTGTGGCGCTTTCAGGAGAAGGCAGGGCGTCTGGATGCATGGTTGACAAGGCCGCGACCGCGTTGGAAAGCATCTGCGAGAGAATCTCCCCGCGGTAGCTGTCCGTCATGGCGCTCAGGTCCTCCGCGCCATCCATTGGCAGGTTTTCCAGCACCCAGGGGCTGGATGTCACAATGCTTCCCGTCAGCGACAGGCTTTCGCCGCCCTGCTGACAGGACAGGGACACCTCCAACGTCGTCGCGTTGCGCTTGGCGTTCTTGCTGTGGAAATGCGTTGTCAGCGTTGCCTTGATCGGCTCAAACGCGGTTATCGCGCGGCCATCGGGATCGGCCGGGGCCAGGGACAGCTCCCAGGTGGTTCTGTCATGCGCGCGGGTATCCGCGTCCACGGTCTGGGTAAACAGCCGGGACAGCTCAAATTCCACACCCAGCGCCGCCGCGTCTGCCTCGTCAGGCACGATGCGGAGGACGCCGCGGTAAGTGGCCGCCGTATCGCTGGTGTAAGCCTGCTTCATTTCCAGGGTGATGTCCCGGCTTTGGCCGTCCAGCGTCAGCCTGGTGTCATCGCCCGCCTGACGGATGGTCAGCATCGTCCAGCCGGTATCGTTCTGAGGCAGCGGGAAGCTCATTTCCGTGGCCAGGGTCTCGCCCATGGTGGACAGATACCGTTCCAGAAGAATGCTGCCTTCCAACTGCAGGCTGTCAATGGCGGTCTCATAGTAGTACAGGAGGCCGGGCGTCAGGTAAACCGCCCGCTGATCGTCCGCGAGCTGCGCCGTCAGCAGCGGCAGCAGCGCCTCATCGCTGAAAAGGCGGCTCAGCAGCGTTTTGGCCTGCTCCTTCATGGACTGAACCGGGATGACATAGCGCACGGCCATCACCTTGCCGCCGTCCGCCTGCTCGATGACCTGCGGTTCCGCGGCAAAGCTGTTAAGCCACAGCTCCACATCCGTCAAATACGGCTGAAGCAGCGGGGCCCAGGTCTCCTCCCAAATGCTGTCGGGAATCGCAAAGAGCTTCATGGCCGCCGCATACCACAGGGGATTCGAGTCCTCGGCACGGCCCAGCAGGCTGTCCAGCCGATCGGCGCCGATGGGACAGGTCAATACCAGATTCGGTAAAAGCGCGCTGCGCAGATACAGGGCGCTGTCATTGCCGTACAGCTGCGTCAGCCCGACTTGACGCTCGCCGTCCAGGGTATAGAACTGCAGCTGATACTGCCCCTCGGACTGGATGGCACGTATCTGAATTTCCGTGCCGCTGAGAGGGCCCAGCAGCTTGGCCAGCGCGCTCTCGCCTTCCACCGACAAAACCGCCGCGCCCTTGACGCCGTTGCCGAACTCAATCTGGCGCTGGAGCTTTTCGGGCAGGGTGTACTCCTCGGTCTCAAAGGACGCGCCCATCCCTACCACGCACAAGGCAATGGAAAAAACCAGGCACATCAGCCTGCGAATCAGGCCAGCGTTTCGTTGCATCATGGGGCTACCTCCTCCTGCAGCGCGTTTTGCGCGGCGGTCACAATTTCCTGCCATTGAGCATCGTCAAGACCGTTGGAAAGAAACAGGCTGTCCTCCTGCGGAACAAGCACCAAGCGGCGTACCAGTGCGGTTTCAGCGCCCTGAATGATCCGCTGCGTGGCTGTTTCATCCAGGGAAACGGTGTTTTCCCGCAGCTCCCAATCAAAGAATTCCGCCGGGTTCACCTGTACGGTGATGTCCGCCCGTTCCTGGATGCTTTTCCCTCGATAGGCTTCCCAGCGAAGGGTTCCTTCCACAGTAGGCGTCGCCGTGTCGCCGGAAAAACTCAGGCTTGGCGTCAGTACGGTACGATCGGCGGTGTCGCTGCCCGGAAGCTGCTGCTTGACCTCCACGCTTCCTGTCAGGCTGGTTTCGCCCTTCCGGCCCTTGCTTTCCAGATCCACTTCCCCGGAAAGCACGGTTTTGTCGCCGCCCGCGACCTTTTCATATTTGAACGTGATGTCCAGGGTAGAATCGGTGCCGCTGGTCTGAGCAAGCGTCCGTTCCAGCACCACGTTGTCGCGTCCGCTGCCCTTGACCCGGGGCGTCTTCAGGGTGAGGCTATCCCGAACCTGCTCGTCGTCCCGGCGCAGCTTCCAGGTCAGTGTGACCTTTCGCAGATCCGCCTCGTCCATTCCGGCCTGTCCGCTGTAATCCACCCGGATGATTTCGCCCAGGCTGTTCTTCCACAGCACCAGGGACTGCTTGCCGGAGAAAATGAGGCCGCCCAGGAATGTTTTGACCTTTCCCTCCGGGCAAAGCCCTGCCAGCAGGGCGCCCAGCTCCTCCACATCCCCCTTGGGAATGGTGAAGGTCTGCTTCAGCTTGGCGGTGCCCATGTTCTTGACCTTCTCGGAGACCTTTTTCTCCGTCATATAGTCGGGCAGGCCGATTTCAGCGTTTTCCAGAACGATCAGCAGATCGTCCAGCAGGGCCAGCTCGTTTCCCTGAAGGCCGTACAGGTTCGGATCGCCCTCATCCAGAAGCGACTGCCCCACGAAAGTTTCCTGGGGCAGATAGGACAGCTGAAGCTGACACGCATCCTCTGTTTCCCGGGTGGTCATGGTCATCGCCGGCTGATCGTCCACCAGGAGCGAAAGCTCCTTCCATACCTCCCCATTGAGCCCCTGATAGCGCAGCTTCATCGCCACATGGCTCAGCAGCCTGCTCAGCTGCTCCGTGCGCTCATCGTCGAAGGGCATGTGGGTATCCAGGCTGATGGCCAGCCGGGCCTCCCAGGGCAAAGCGCCCAGCTCCCACTGACTCAGCTGAGGCAGAAATTCCGCGTCCGCCAGGGATGGGGAGACCATGGTCAGCGCCATCCACAGGGCCAGGAAAAACGATACAATCTTTCGCATGTACGACACATCCTTTTCCCCATAGTAACGGGCGGAAGGCCCAAAACCCTGCAACCGTTTACAATTCCCTGGAAGCCTCTTGTTCAAAGGCCAGCAAGGCGTCGCGTACCTGCTCCGGCTCCTCCATCAGGTTGATTCTGGCCCGCATCTGCGCCGCGCCGCGCATGCCGTGCAGATACCAGCCGATGTGCTTGCGCATTTCATTCACCGCCACCCGCTTCACCTTCCAGGACAGCAGCATATCATAATGGCGCAGCGCCGTCTCGATGCGCTGATGAAGCGTCGGCTCAGGCACGTCGCAGCCTGTCAGCCGGGCCTTGATCTGCGCGAAAAGCCAGGGGTTGCCCAGCGCTCCCCGGGCCAGCATCACGCCATCCACCCCGCTGTCCGCCGCCCGACGAATCGCGTCCTCGGCGGTGAACAGATCGCCGTTGCCCATCACGGGAATGCCGACGCTCTCCTTGACCCGGGCAATCCAGGACCAGTCGGCGCTGCCGCTATACTGCTGCATCCGGGTGCGCCCATGAACCGTGATTTCCTGAACGCCGCAGGCCTCCGCCGCCTTGGCCAGCTCCACCACGTTGATGCTGCTGTCATCCCAGCCCAGGCGAAATTTCACGCTGACCGGCAGGCGCGAGGCCTTCACCACGGCCTCCATGATGCGTACCGCGTTCTCCGGCGTGCGCATCAGCCCGCTGCCCTCCCCTGAGGATGCCACCTTGTGGGCGGGGCAGCCCATGTTCAGGTCGATGCCGTCATAGCGGCCGCAGGCGGAAAGCTCCTCAGCAGCCCGGGCCATGAGGTCGGCCTCCTTGCCGAACAGCTGGAGAATCAGCCGTAGTTCCCTGGCGTCCCGGTGCAAAAGGCTCACCGTGGCGGGATGATTCCGCGGCGCGCACAGATACCCCATGGCGCTGACCATTTCCGTGTAGGCGCAGTCGCAGCCCTGCTCAAAGCACAGCAGGCGAAAGGGCCAGTCGGTGATCCCGGCCAACGGGGCCAGGCGAACGCTTATCATGCCTCCCGCCCCCTGGGAAAGAGCGCGATCCGGCACGGGGCCTCGGCGTAGGGCACAAGCTCCGCCTGAATGACCTCGCCCTCAACCTCGGGCAGCACAGGCAGATCCGCCGGGACACCGCCTTTCCTGCGCCATTCCGGCACGCGGCGCAGGGGCGCGACAACCTTCCCCGCCTGAAGACGGGGCTCACCGCACAGCGCCACGGCCCATCCGCCATCCGCCGGAGCATAGGCCATCACCTGAGCGCCCAGACGAATCAAGGCCGATTGATGATGGCCCTCCGTCACCCGCAGCTCCTGGGCGAAGGCAAGGCGAAGCACGTCGCCGTCCTGCCAGGTGCGATCCAGGGTCACATAAGCGCCAGGCTTTCCGGCATGGCCGCCTTCATGGTTGACGGTCACGCAGGCGTCCGCTGCCCAGGTGGGAACGCGCACCGAAACCGCCGCCCTGACCGGCTTTTTCATGGCGAAGGTCAGCGTGTACTGCCCGTTCTCCCCCGCCAAGGTCATGGCGCAGGAGCCGTCCCGCAGGGGCAGCACATACCGCCCCGGCAGGCAGAGATTGACATTGATCCCCTGGGGCCTGAGCGTTACAGCGCTGCTGGCCAGGGCCGCGACACCACGCAGCATACGGCTGAGGGCACGAAGGAGCTGCGCGCGATCCTCACAGGCATGGTAGCAGTCCTTGACGCCGCACTGGACAGACAGGCTGTTGACCCGCTGAAAGAGGATCAGCGCGTCTGTGTCCAGGGCTGCGGGAAGACCGTTATGCCAAAGGGTCTCGGCGGCATCGAAGGCCCAGGCGCCTTCCGTGTCCGTGCCGCATGCGGCAAAGGCTTCGGCCCACGCGCCCAGGCTGGCAGCGTCCACGCCAACGGAGGGCGAGGCGCCGCCAAGCGTCACATCCGCCGTCACACCGCCGCAGACCGCGCCATGGTAGCGGCTGATCTTTTCCCAGCCCACCCGGGCGGCGGACAGCTCCCGTCCGTTGCCGCTGAAGCGTCCCGACGCCATGCTGGCCCGCGCGCCATCCGCCAGGGCCTCCCCATGGCAGGCCAAATACTGCCTTGTGTAGAAGCCGGCCTCATCGCCGCCCTCCGCTTCCAGCCCGGCCTCCATATCCTTCCAGGGGGTAACGCGGCTCATGGGGCGCTGCACAGCAAAGGTGTGCAGGATGCCGCTCCAGTCCACGGCCTGCTGGCGGAGCCTGTCGCACAGCGCGGCAACGGCCTTCTTGCCCGTGACACGGTAGAGGTTCTCCAGCAGCTCCATCAGGTCGGCGCTATGCGTGCGCAGCGCAGCGCAGGCCATGGCCTCCGTCCAATGCTCATGCAGCCAGCCACACCAGAGGGCCAGCTTTTCCAGCAGACTCCGCTGTGCTTCGTACTCGTATACGGCCCAGGCGGCCCGCATCACCGCCAGCGCTTCCGGCAGCTCCCGCGGAAGGCCGCCGTCCTCCGCCTGATGGCTGAGGCCTTCCAGCACAAGGGCATGCACGGGCTCCTCCTTGGGCGCAGACTTCAGGAGGCAGGCCAGACGAAACAGGCCCTCCCACAGGGCGGGCACATCCGCCTCGCGGGACGCCAACGCATACAGCCGCTCCATCATCGGCAGCTGCACACGGGCCATCCCAGGGCGCAAAGGAAGTGATGTCAGCGCGACGAGCGGTGACTTCTCATAAATCGGCTTCAGCGGCACGGTACACAATCCTCCAAACAAATCAGCATATCAAACCAGCATCATTATAACGCATTTCCAAAGGGATGGCAAGCCAAAAGGCGAAACCGCGATATCCGCTATTGTAGTACTACAATACAAGTTGGACAAAAGGGAAAAAGAGAAGAGACTTGAGAGCCAATCTGTTATTATTGAGAAGCAACA
>CBFFZW010000045.1:0-34405 GCA_965646445.1 uncultured Christensenellales bacterium
TTGCTTCTCAATGATAACGGATTGGCTCTCAGGCCTCTTCTCTTTTTCCCTTTTGTCCAACTTGTATTGTAGTACTACAGAGAGGAACCTGTTTGGAAATACGATACAAGGACATTGTGCTGCGGGACGCCAGGGAATCGGACATTGAGGACGAGATTCGCTGGAACACCGTGGAGACGCAGTGGGCCCTGTGGGACGCGCCCTGGGAAATGGAGGAGGAGATTGCCCGATTTGACCCGGAAGCCTACCGGGCGAGGACTATGGCCGACCTGGCCCGGGAGCCGGAGGGCTTCCGCTGGCATTTTGAGCTGGACACGGCGGAGGGCGTGCACATCGGCGGCGTCAACGCTTACCTGATCGACGGGAACTATGACTGGATTGCGGAAAAGGATGTGCGGCCGGGACAGCCGGTATACGCCGCCCTGGGGATTGACATCGAGGAATCCGCCTATTGGAGCCGGGGCCTGGGCGCCCAGGCGCTGGAGGCCTTCGCGCTGTACTTCATGGAAAACGGCAGGACAGATTTGTACCTGCAAACCTGGTCGGGCAACACGCGGATGGTGCGCTGCGCCCAGCGGCTGGGGTTCGTTGTCTGCAGGCGCAAGCCCGGCATCCGCCATGTGCGGGGCGCGGACTATGACGGGCTGACCTTCCGTCTGGACGCGGACGCCTTCCGGGCCCGCCTGACCTGAGACGGCATCAAAAGCCCCTGCATCGTACTGTGATGCAGGGGTGCATTCGGGTGCCGCGCCGACATTCGTGTTGGACAGTGCCGTCCCGGTAGGTGGGTTTCGCCGCATTCAAGAAAAGAGCCTTGCGAGGATTACTCTTCTCTTGCAGGGCTTTGCTTTGATGGATATAGGCCAACGCCCAAGGATGCGGCCCCGAAGGTTTCCAAAGGGCGATCGAAAGCCCTTTGGTCGCGCCGCAGCGCGAATCCCTGCCTTCAAGAAAAGAGCTTTGCAAGGATGGTTTTCCCTTGCAAGACTTTGCTTCATTAAGGCTCTACTTTCTCCACGGAGAAAGTAGCAAAGAGGTCTGGGGGTGGCAAAATTCAACATGCACCGTTGCCACCCCCAGGCCCCCCGTCGCTTAACGCGACGTGCGTAGACATAAGCAGTTACCGGCTAAGACCGCCTCGCAGGGGCGGTTGTCCACCTCCATCGGAGCAGGCGAGTGTCCAACCTGCATCGAGCTACTCGTCTGGTTTGGCTTCGCGGCGTGGTTGCACATGGGACTGGCACCCTCGGACAGACTCTAAACCATGGGCCCCGAATGATTCCAAAGGGCGATCGGAAAGCCCTTTGGTCGCCCCGCAGGGCGAAACCCTGCCTCTCACGCGCACAAAACACCGACCGAAGGTCCCGCACCAAGCCGCGAAACGGGAGTCGAGAGGGACGAAGTCCCTTCGCGGGGTGTCGGGGCAGAGCCCCGACCGGGGTGCAGGGGCAGCGTCCCTGCCCGGAGGCCCGAGGGCAGCGCCCCTGGCCGTTACTTGAGGAAGTCCTCCCGCATGGGAGAGAATACGTCGATGAGCGTGCCCGCCTCCAGGCACAGGGTACCGTGGGGGACATCGGGTAGGAAGGCCAGGGTGTCGCCCGCCGCGACCTCAATTTCCTGGCCGTCCATGGTGAAGCGGAAGCGCCCGCTGAGGACGTAGGTATTCTGGCTGTGGGGATGGGTGTGCACCGTGCCGACGCCGTCCGTTTCCATCACGACTTCCACCAGCATCAGCTGAGCGCTGTGGGCAAGTATCCGCCGCTTGACCTTCTCATCCAGCCGGGTATAGGGAACGTCCTTGCTCCGGGCAACAAGCTGCTCGTGAACCATATCATCGCCTCCATAGGTTGCTTTGCCCTGATTGTAGCACGTTTTCCGCCGCGCTTCAAGCGGCGCGTGAAAGGAGACGCACCCATGCTTTTGCTTCTGACCAGCAGTCCCTGCGACGATAATGTGCCGGAGGGCGTGGCCCTGCCCTGCGTCTTCAGCGAGCGCAACGGATTTGCGGCGCGCTTGCGGGAATGCGTCGCGCCGGGGGCTTCGCTGGTGATCGTCGCCGCCGACCCGGACAATGCGCCGCTGAACGACGAGATGCTTGAAACCTTCGCCGGATGCTTTGCCTATCATGGCATGCCCCTGTCTCAGACTGCCGTGGTGGACAGCCGCAACGGGGACGCCCTGCCGACGCTGCTGGCTTCCTGCGATGTGCTGCTGCTGGCAGGCGGCCATGTGCCCACGGAGAACGCCTTTTTCCGCCGCCTGGGGTTGAGGGAGGCGCTGCGGGACTTTGACGGCGTGGTGATCGGCGTCAGCGCGGGCAGCATGAACTGCGCGGAGGTCGTCTACGCGCAGCCGGAGGAGCCTGGGGAGGCCCTTGATCCGGGGTATCAGCGGTTCATTCCCGGCCTTGGCCTGACCTGGGTGAACGTCCTGCCCCATTATCAGCAGGTGAGGGACTATCGTCTGGACGGGCTGCGGCTGTTTGAGGACATCACCTATGGCGACAGCCACGGGCATGTGTTCTTCGCCCTGCCGGATGGCAGCTATATCGTCGCGGAGAACGGCAAAATCCAGCTCTACGGCGAGGGCTACGCCATCAGCGAGGGGGAAATACGGCTGATCTGCCATGAGGGAGAAACGGTTATGCTGGCATAGGGTGCCGGTACGTTCAAAGTCGCCTGCTGTGAAAAGCAGGCGACTTTTTTGCTGCGCATTACCCATTCACCGGCTCCAGGGAAAGGATCCGCCCCACGGGGGCGACCTGGACGGTCATCTGCCACAGGGGCTCCCGGGCCTCGTCCAGGAGATTGACGATGATGTACCGTTCCCCGTCCCAGCGGCCGGAGGCGACGATGTCCATGGCGTGGTAGGCGTTCCAGATTTCCGGCAGGTGCGTGCTCAGAAAATGGGACAGGAAAGCGCACCACTGCTGGCCTTCGCCGCTGTGGATGGTGATGGGCCAGGCCAGAGGCACCAGGCTGGGGAGGGCGCGGGTGCCGCCGTCATACCGGAGCAGCTCGCCGGATTGGGTGAAGCAAAGGACGCATTCCTTCTGCCCGGCGTACCACTGGGCCGTCCAGCCCCGTTCGTTTTCGGTGAGCTGAGGGGCGAGGGCGTCCTCGGCGGCGTCGATGGCCTCCAGGGTCAGGAAGCTTCGGGCATAGGCCCAGGCATCCTCCTCCGTGGCGAGGGAGAGATCGGAGGGGCGAGTGCAGGCGCTGACGGCGGGGAGGTTGACCACCGAGGACTGCTCGGCAGTGGCGAACATGGCAAAGAGAACGAATGCGCAGCCCACGGCGAAGGCTGCCCGGGCCGGAAAAGTGGGCCGCCTGGGATGAAGGGCGTATCGGACGCGCTCCGCCATGGGCCGATCCCGCAGGGTTGCGGGGGTGGCGGCCACCGCGATGGAGGGCCGTTCCCGGCTGGTGTCCGTGGTGTGGAGCAGCGCGGCGGCGTAAGCGTGGGCTTCGGCGGCGTCGCTGCGGGAGAGGGCGAATTCATCCGAGGCCAGGGCGGCGTCCGTCCGCATGGCCCGGGCCGATACCCAGACCAGCGGGTTGAACCAATGAACCGCGCAGCACAGGTTCCGAATCAGCGCCCACCAGCCGTCGTGGCGGCGAAGGGCGGCGATCTCCCGGCGCAGGAGGGCCTCGATGTCCTCCGGACGGGCGGCGGCGGACAGCAGGATCGTCGGCCTCGGCAGGGGCGTGGAGCAGCAGCCGGGCAGCCCGTCCACCACGTTCACCCGGGGCGCATGCCGAAGACCGTAGGTTTGGCAGAGCCGGGCCAGGACGGCCTCCTGCTCCGGGGATAAGCCGCCCCGCCGGCGTTTCCTTTGGGTCTGGTGAAACAGCAGCTCCTGGCCCAGCATCCACAGGATGGCCAACCCCGCTCCGGCCGCATAGACCGTCAGGGCCAGCCGGGCGAAGCGGCCGTTGCTCGTGGCATAGACCACGCGCCACAGCAGGGTGTGCAGGGGCGTGCGGTCGGTGTCGCTGCCCAGCGCCTTCCAGTACAGGTCGAAGGCGGCGTCCTCCATGCGGACGCGCACCTGATCCGCCATCGGGCGAATCCCCGCGTCCTGGCTCAGGGTGGGCCTGAGCCAATTCATGGCCGGGTTGGGCAGGGCCAGGGGAACCATCAGCCGCAGGATCACCAGCACCCAGGCCACAAGCAGCGCGCGGCTGCCCAGCTTCCGGCGCAAAAGGGGCCGGAGGAGCAGCAGAAGCAGCATCAGCACGCTGCCGATGAGCGTGGCTTCCACAAGAAAATTGAACACGGTGGCGGTGCGCATAAACGCCTCCCTTCAGGCAGGGCAGTCCGGCCTGCGTCTTTGGTAGAAAGCGGGTTATGGTTGGGCGGGCGTTTCCAGGAAGCTGGCCATGACATAGCCCTCGGCGGCGTCAGTCTTCACATGCACCCAGGCAGGGTCTTCACAGGCGCCCAGGACGATGAGCCGCTGATGCTTGTACAGCCGCATGAGGATGTCGGCGGCGGCGTGGGGCTCGGCCCGCAGGTTCAGGCTGCTGTCGTCCTCAATGCCCTGCACGCTGGCCACATAGGCGCCCTCGGGCAGCTGGTCGGTGGTGACGGGCATGAGCGTGGGCCGGGGTGTGGGCGTGGCCGGGGGTGCGGGCGTGGCAGCCAGTTCTGGGGGCGCGGTGGGCAGGACGGCCGCTCCGGCGGGGGCCTTCATCAGCGTCATGCCGGGATAGTAAAACTCAAGGATTTCATGGAATTGCTTGCCGTACTGCCCGGCCATCCACTGGGCGCCCCGCTGGCTCATGCCGACGCCGTGGCCGAAGCGGCGGGCCTCCAGCACAAAGGCGTCCTCCTTCTCCACCAGGGTCACCAGCTCGTTGTCCGTGCCGGCGATGGACAGCTTCAGCGCCTGAACCAGGGTGGGGAACAGCTTCACCGTTACCGTGGCGGGCTCGGCGGAAGGCTCGTAGGCGCTGTATACGGGGGTGGGCTGGGGCGTCGGCTGGGCGGTGGGCGCGGCGGTCACATCCGTGGGGGCCGGCGTCACCAGGGGAATGGGCGTGTCGGTGGCAAACAGGTAGAACTCGGCGTCCTCCTGGGCGGGAAGCGCGGCGGGCTCGGGGGTGACGGCGGCGGAGGGGGCCGGGGTTTGCAGCACCCTTCGGCCCGACCAGGTGAAGGTCAGCGTCAGCTCGGTCACATAGCGGCTGGGGGCCTGCTTGCCCGGGCCGCCCAGGCTGGCGGCGGTCACGCTGTCGATGCGGAAGCAGTCCATTCCCGTGCCGTAGCCCTTTTCTCGCAGCGTATCGGCCATGGCCTGGCTGACGGCGGAGGTCAGGCCTTGCGGAACCTCGCCCTGCTTGGGGATGGTGGCCCGCCGGACGATGCTTTCGGGGTTTTCCAGATCAAAGGGGTCGTCGGTCATGGCGTAGTAGCCGTAATCTCCGCCGCCGCTCCACACGTTCTCGGGCAGGTCGGTCTGGCCGCCGTTGGAGGCGCTGTAAAAGCAGTTGGCCAGCTGGCCCTTCCAACCGCCCACCACCCCGGCGGTCTCCCGCACGGCGCGGATGGCGTTGGTATGGCTGAGGTTGACGCCCTTGAAGACCTGATCGTTGGTGGTATCCACCACGTCATAGCTCTGGGTGGGCTTCACATGGCTGAGGGCGTAGGTGCGGGCGCACACGGCCTGCGCCTTCAGCGCCTCCAGGGGGAAGCTGTTGCTCATCTCATAGGGAACGACGCCCAGCAGGTAATCCTCCACGGAGAGGGTCATGATGGGCTGAAGCAGTCCGCCGGATACCGTCAGCGACAGATCGCCGGGGTAAAAATTGCCGCCCTCGGCAAAGCGGATGCCGTCGCTGTCCTGGGCCTCGGAGGCGTTGCGGACAAAGGTCAGGCTGCTGCCGACCCGCAGGCTCATGCCCTGGTAGAACAGGTACAGCACGCCGGAACGAATCTGCACCGTAACCCGGCTCCCCCGGGGGAAGGCCATGTCTGCGCCCTCCGCCACGGCGGTGTATACGCCGTCCAGGATGAGGTCGGCCCGGTCGGTCAGGTTCAGCCGCCGGAGAAGAACGCGAATATTCGGCGCGCTGGCCTCCTCCTCGCCCAGGGCGGGCAGGGGCAGAAGCGCCAGACACAGCAGGAAACACACAAATCGCAAGGCACGTTTCATCAGGAACCTCCTTGTGGGTGAAAACATTCACTGTTATACAACGGCGCGGCCGCGGCTTTTCATCCCGCCGGGAAGAATTGGGCCGCGAGGACGAGGCCGTCAGGCTTTTTTATCAGAAGTGCAGAGAAACCTTGGCATTCTTATCAATAACAACATCAAAGGCCCGGGGAGTTGCCGGGACGGGCGCTCACTCATGATGCTCCGCGTGCCGCGCCTGCTCGTATTCGCCGGGGGTCATGCCGGTATACTTCTTGAAAACCTGGCAGAAATAGCTCTTGTTGGGATAGCCGCAGGCGGCGCTGATCTCCGCCAGGGTTCGTCCGCTGGACTGCGCCAGCAGCTCCTGCGCCTTCTCCATGCGCGTGCGCGTCAGGAAGGAGGAAAAATGCTGGCCTGCCTTTTCGTGGAACAGGCGGCAGAAATAAGCCGGGGTCAGGCCCAGGGAACGGCTGAGGTTCTGCTGGGAGTAGGGCAGGGAGCAGTCCGCGCGGATGGAGGCGATGACCCGTTCGATGGGCGCGGCGTTGACGGCGGCGGGGCTTTCCCGCAGGCATTCCGACAGGCTGGACAGCCAGGCCAGCAGCGCTTCCTTGGGCCGGCGGGCCATCTCGGCCAGGTTCAGGCTTTGGGTGAGACGATCCAGGGTCAGTTCGCCGTGCTGGCTCCACACCGCCTCGATCACCAGGGGGACGAAGGCGAAGCAGGCCCGGCCAGGCTCGTCCACCGTGCGCAGCGCCCGGGAGACATAGCCCCCCAGCACGGTGTACTGACGGCGCTTGATGGCGGTCTGCAGCCGCACGCGATGGGCATGGGCATCGGCGCCCTCCATGGGGGAGACACGGGCCCACCAGTCGGAAATTTCCAGCATGGGCGCAAGGTGCTCCTGCCAGCCCTCCGGCCAATCGAACTCCTCCCCGATAAACATGGTGCCCTCCTGGGCCAGGGAGACGGAGGCGTTTTCCATCAGCGCGTGGGCGCACAGCCAGATCACCGTTTCCCGGTGCGTGCGGGCGGGAAAGCGGGTCAGGCACAGAAGGATTGTCATCACATCGCCGTCGGCGGAGAAGCAGGCGGCGGACACGCCCGCCAGCGCCATGGCCTTGTCCACGGCGGCCAGGAGGGAGGCGCGTTCCTCGTCAGTGAGGGGAAGATCGGCCTCCCAGCGCAGCAGCCGCCAGGCGTAGGCGTCCTGGGGCCAGACGGAATCCGGCAGGGCTTCACCGTGAAGCAGGCGGGTCATGGAAGCGTGCAGCGTTTCATCAGGGGTCATGATGCTTGTCCTTTCAGGGTCAATGATAAAAAGAAAGCGGCGCACCTGCCATCGGCGCGTCCGCTGAGTGTGCAATAGATATTGTAGCTTTTTTTTCACCATTTGAAAAGGGATTGGAAGCAGCTCACAATTTTTTGTTAAACTTGCACAAAGTTAACCGGCGAAGGCCGACATCCCCGTGAAAAACATCGGCGTCGTTTCATGGACGCGGCAGGCGCCGATGCCGTCCGGCAGGATGACGCGCAGCACCTGCCCCGCGTTTTTCTTGTCCATGCCCATGGCGGCGATGAGCTCGCCCTCCGGGATCGGGGGAAGACGCCGGGGCAGGGACAGGGCGTCTAACAAGGCGTCCAGGCGGGCGGCGGTTCCCG
This sequence comes from uncultured Christensenellales bacterium, assembly GCA_965646445.1. Taxonomy (GTDB): domain Bacteria; phylum Bacillota; class Clostridia; order Christensenellales; family Aristaeellaceae; genus UBA11524. Next base: position 7,799 of record CBFFZW010000045.1, read on the forward strand.
CGGGGGTCAGCCCCCGGGCTTCCGCCATACGGGTGATGACGGCCATGCCCAGGGCCACGGCCTCACCGTGACGGAGGCCCTCGTAGTGCTGGCAGGTCTCCACCGCGTGGGCGATGGTGTGGCCGAAGTTCAGGATCATGCGCAGGCCGGTGTCGTGCTCGTCCTGGGCCACGACATCAGCCTTTTGCTGGATGCAGCGGCGGAGGATCTCGTCGATGTGCGCCATCAGCCCCTCCCGGCCGCCGGGGGCCGCCTCCTCCAGCAGGCGGAACAGGGTTTCGTCGCCGATGCAGCCGTACTTGACCACCTCGCCCAGGCCGTCCCGCCAGTATTCGGGGGTGAGGGTGCGCAGCGCGTCGGGGTCGCAGAGCACCAGGCTGGGCTGCCAGAAGGCTCCCACCAGGTTTTTGCCCTGGGGCAAGTCGACAGCCACCTTGCCGCCCACGGAGGAATCCACCTGGCTGAGCAGTGTGGTGGGCACCTGCGCGAAGCGGACGCCCCGCAGATAGGTTGCCGCCGCCAGACCCGCCAGGTCGCCGATGACGCCGCCGCCCAGGGCCACCACGGCATCCCGCCGGGTGATATGGTTTTCGCACAGGAAGGTGTACAATTCCGTCAGGCGGGCCAGGCATTTGGTCTGCTCGCCATGGGGAAGGGTGACGGCGCAGACCCGCAGGCCGGCATCGCGCGCGGAGGCAAGCAGCCGATCCAGATACAGGGGGGCCACATGGTCGTCGGTGACGACGGCCAGGGCGCATTCCCCCAGGGCGTCGCCCAGATAAGCCCCGGCCTGGTCGATCAGGCCGCGCTGGATGTGGATGGGATAGGTACGATCCTGAAGCGGAACGGTAATCATGGGCATGGCGGAAACCTCCTTCTGCACGGCTGAATGGCCTTACACTTCCCGGCCCACAACGGCGGCAATCTGACGGATGTCGGCCATCACCTGGGCGAAAAGGTCAGGCTTGATGGACTGGGCGCCGTCGCACAGGGCGTTGGCGGGGTCGTTGTGGACCTCGATCATCAGGCCGTCCGCGCCCACGGCGATGGCGGCGCGGGCCAGGGGCTCCACCATCCACCACTTGCCCGTGGCGTGGCTGGGATCCACCACCACCGGCAGATGGCTCAGCTTCTTCACCGCCAGGATGGCCGAGAGGTCGAGGGTGTTGCGGGTGTAGGTCTCGTAGGTGCGGATGCCCCGCTCGCACAAAATGACGTTGGGGTTGCCGCCGGCCATGATGTACTCGGCGCTCATCAGCCACTCCTCGATGGTGGCGGAAAGCCCGCGCTTGAGCAGGATGGGCTTGTTGACCTGCCCCAGCAGCCGCAGCAGGTCGAAGTTCTGCATGTTCCGCGCGCCCACCTGGATGCAGTCCACCTTTTCGGCAAAGATGTCGATGTCGTAGGGGCTCATGATTTCGGTGACGATGGGCAGACCCGTGGCGCGGCGGGCTTCCTCCAGGAGCTCGAGGCCCTCGTACTTCAGCCCCTGGAAGGCGTAGGGCGATGTCCGAGGCTTGAAGGCGCCGCCGCGAAGCACCGTGGCCCCGGCCTTTTGCACTTCCTGCGCCACATAGGTGATCTGCTCCCGGCTTTCCACCGAGCAGGGGCCCGCCATCACGGCCAGCCGCTTTCCGCCGATCTCCGCCTGACCGACTTTGATGACGCTGGGGCCCGGGTGGAACATGCGGTTGGCCTTCTTGAAGGGCTCGGCCACCTTCATGATGCGCTCCACGCAGCGGAAGCTCTCCACCTGGGCCGGATCCACCTGGCTGGTATCGCCAATCAGGCCCAGGATGGTCAGATCGGAACCGAACATGGGGTTGACGTTCAGTCCGCGGCCGACCAGCATATTCGTCAGCTTGTCAATTTCCTGCTTGGGAGTTCCCTGCTTGAGCACAATAATCATCGGTGATTCCTCCTTGTCGCGCTTGGTACAAAAAAAGCGGAAGCCCGCAAAGAGCCTCCGTTCCATCAGCAGCCCGCGAGGGCCCGCCGTCCGTCCGTCTCTTTACGTCACGCCAAAGCCCCGGTGCGGCCAAAGCCCACCGGGAACGTAAACGCGAAGGACGCGGCGTACAGCATCATAACCTCCTGCAAGGGAACGGCTTGGCCGTCCGTAAACATGATTATACCGTCGCGTACCGCCGCTGTCAACCCCCGACGGGGAGAAAGCCAGCGGAAAGACAGGGCAACAGGTGTTTTTCTTTTAATGCTTCCTGGTTGTTTTCTCTTGACATCAGTCCGAAATCAGTCTATAATGCAGACTGATTTCGGACTATCGGGAGGTGTGATAATGGAATCGCTGTTCAGTCCGGCGCTTCGGCGCTACAATCAGCTGTATTGCCTGGAGGGGCAGCTGTATCATGAGGCGGCGGTAAGGCTGAACCTGTCGGACAGCCAATTTTGGACGCTGTACGTGCTTTACGGCGCGGGAGCGGCTTTATCCCAGCGGGAGATTTCCATCGGCACAGGGATGCCGAAGCAGACGATTCATTCCACCGTGGGGCAGATGCTTCAGGCAGGCTACCTGTGCAGGGAGGAAGCATCTGGACGGGAATGTCGGCTGCTGCTGACGACAGCCGGCAGGCAGCTGGCCGAAGAAACCGTGGCCTTCGTCATCCGCCGGGAAAACGAAGCCATGGCGGATTTTTCGGCCCGGGAACGGAATCGTCTCCTTTCTCTGAGCGAACAATATGTTCAGCGGCTGGGGGCGCTTTTGGCTGATCTGCCGCGACGAAACAAGGAGTAACCATGCGGATTCAATTATCGGATTCCTTCACATACCGGAAGCTGCTGCGTTTTGTGCTGCCCTCAGTGGTGATGATGGTCTTCACTTCCATCTACGGCGTGGTGGACGGTTTGTTTGTGTCCAACTACGCGGGCAAGACGCCCTTCGCCGCCGTCAACCTGGTGTACCCGGTGCTGATGCTGCTGGCGGCCATCGGCTTCATGATGGGCTCGGGCGGCAGCGCGCTGGTGTCCATGACCCTGGGCCAGGGCAACCGCGAGCGGGCCAACCACATCTTTTCCATGCTGGTGACGGTGACGGCGGTATCCGGCGCGGCGCTGACGCTGCTGGGCGAATGGTTTCTGCCCCGGATCGTTATCCTGCTGGGGGCGGACGAGAGCCTGATCCCCGACTGCCTCACCTATGGCCGGATCATCCTGCTGTCCCTGCCCTTCTTCATGCTGACGAACATGTTTCAGACCTTCCTCATCACGGCGGAGAAGCCCAAGCTGGGGCTGGCCGTCACCGTGGGCGCGGGCATGACCAACATTGCGCTGGATTACCTGCTGGTGGGCGTGCTGCCCTTGGGCATCGCGGGCGCGGCCTGGGCGACGGCGGCCAGCCAGGCGGTGGGCGGCCTCGTTCCCATGCTGTACTTTGCCCGAAGGAACGACAGCCTCCTGCGGCTGACGGCCTTCCGCTTTGACGGCAGGGCCCTGTGGCGCGCCTGCACCAACGGCTCGTCGGAGCTGATGACCAACATTTCCCTCTCGCTGGTGAATATCTTGTACAACTGGCAGCTGATGCGGCTCATCGGGGAGGACGGCGTGGCAGCCTGGGGTGTGGTGATGTATGTCAGTTTCATTTTCATCGCCATATTCCTGGGCTATGCCATCGGCGTCGGGCCGGTAATCGGCTTCCATTACGGCGCGGGCCATCATGATGAGCTGCGGAGCCTGCTGCGCAAGAGCCTGGTCATCATTGGCCTGACATCGTTGGTGCTCACGGTGCTGTCCGAGGCCGTCACCCGGCCCCTGACCGCCGTGTTCGTGGGCTATGACGCCGAACTGTGGGCATTGACCCGTCGGGCCTTCGCGATTTACAGCGTTTCCTTCCTGATCTGCGGCTTCAATATTTTCGGCTCGGCGTTCTTCACGGCCCTGGGCAACGGCGCGGTTTCGGCGGTGATTTCCTTCCTGCGGACGCTGCTGTTCCAGGTGGTGACGGTGCTGCTGCTGCCGGTCTTCTGGGGGCTGGACGGCGTGTGGGCAGCCATCGTGGTGGCGGAAGGCCTGGGGCTGGTGGTCACGGCGGGCTTCCTGGTGCGGCTGCGGGGACGGTATCACTACGGCTGACGGTACGGCAGCCAGGCAGCTGCTTTGTCCCCAAAAAACGTATGCGGCGTCCACCTTATTGGAGGACGCCGCTATTTTTATTCTGTTTCCCTGCCTTGCGACCGTACCAGTCTAATGAATGATACGACAGCATAAACCACGGCCGCGATAACAACGGCCATGGCGATGATCGTGAACAGGTCGTTCTCCGTAACCATGCCCACGCCGTTCAGGGCAAACACAGCGGCCAGGAGCAGAAACACCACAGCGGATTGGCGATAGTGCGGCTTCTTATCCATGGATGAGCGCTCTTCCCTGGAGGCATAAAGCCAGGCATTGTTCAGCAGCGCTCCCTTTTCCAGGAAGTGGGCGACAGACAGCGCCAGAAACAGCCCTGCCAGAAGAAAAACAAGGATGACAGGCAGCATAGGCATTCTCCTTTCAGCGTGTTGGGGAGAGCGTATACGATTGCGACATCAGCTGTCCCCATGAATCAAATGCCATTGGGCCAGATCAACCACCCGGCTGTCCCGGTGTTCTTTACGGAAGGTGGAGTTGACGACCTTTCGCATATGCAGGTCGAAGCGGATGCGGTAGACGCGTACGGTTGCGCCGTCAAGCTCATGGGCGGCGGGGTCAACCACCAGATAGTAGCCCTCCTCATCCGCCTTGCCCACCACCAGCACCGCGTGATAAACGCCGTTGGGCTTGCGCAGATAGACGTACACCGGAGAATAGCTGGGGTCTGTCAGGTAGTTTTCCAGCATTTTGTCAAAAATATAGCTTTTGTAGGAGACGCGCTCAACGCCGGCCAGCGCCGCGCTCACGTCGTCATAAGGTTCGGTCAGGTCGCGGCTGTTCATCAGCACGCTCATGTCGCCTGGAGTAATGTCCAGCCCAAGATAGGACAGCGCCATGGCGTAGGCGGCCCGGGTACACATGTTGGCGGTGTAATACCGATATTTCCTGCCATTGGCATAGGTGCGCGCGTTGAGATCCAGCTTGGTGCCGGGCTCCACACTGCACCAGTAGGCCGAACAGAAAAGCGGATCCTTGTTTTCATTCTGCGAGATATAGCGGATGAAGCCGGGAAGCGGCTGAGCCGACGTCACGTCTTCGCCCTGAACGACGGGCATCAGCAGCCGCGCGGCGACCTGGGCTTCAGTGGTGCATTCGGGCAGAGGGAGCGGCGCTTCCGCTTCCGTCCGCGCGGAAAGGGGCAGCAAAAGCATGACGCACAGCAGCAGCGCGACGCGCCGGAAACAGGTCACTCCACCGCCCCCTTCATCTTACCGTCGTTCGCAATGATTGTACAACAAAATGGAGGGGCGTGCAAGAGGAAATGTAAAAAAATGGCGAAAAACATCGAAAGTGATACAGCTGTAAACGGTCAAGGGCCAATCAAAAAGCTCTCTCTCAGGCGCGGAAGCCCCAGGAGAGAGCCCATCCAATTTACGCGGATTCAAAGCCCACCAGCACGCCGCCTTCCTCGGCATAATAGCTGCACAGCGCCCTGGTGCGGCTGACGACCACCTCCGCCTGGGGCCACGCCGTCAGGATGGCCTCCTTTAGGGCTTGGGCGGCGTTTTCATTGCGGCAGTGGTCGATGCGAACCTTCCCGCCCGCGTAGCCGCGTTCCTGCAGGTTGGCGACGATCTCCGCCAGGGCCTTTTTGGCGCTGCGGCACTTGGCGATGGGCTTCAGATCACCGGCGGCGCTGGCAATACCTACAATGCGGATGCCCAGCAGCCCGGCCAAGGCGCCGATGGCGGGGCTGACCCGGCCGTTGCTGACAAAGTTTCGCAGGCTTTCCAGGACGAAGACAAGGTTGGTTTTCTTCTGATAATCGGCCATCGCCTGGGCAATGGCGTCGAAGTCCAGCCCCTGATGAATCAGCTCTTCCAGCTTTTCCACCAGCAGCGCCATGCCCGGCCCGGCGGAGAGGCTGTCGATCACCAGCACCCGCCGTCCGGGGAATTTGTCCTGATATTCCCGGGCGGCCACGCAGGCCGCGTTGTGGCTGCCGGACAGCGTGCTGGTGATGGCCACGCAGAAGACGTTTTCCGCGTCCCCAAAGGCGGCCAGCCATTCGTCCGGCGAGGGACAGGCGGTACGGGAGCGTCCCTTGAAGGCGCGCAGCGCGTCCACCATGCCGCCAACGTCCAGGGCCTCGTCATCCACATAGGTGCGCTCGCCGGCGGTGATTTTCAGCGGCACGCTGGAAAAAGCCGTCAGTGATAGGGTCAATAAATCCGCGGCGGAATCCGCGACAATTCGATGCGTCATGGCCTTGATCCTCCTGCGCTCCCCGACGGGAGCTGATCTTGCTTTGGTTTTGCGAGACCACTATATCAGTTTTTCAAAAACTTGTCAAGAGCATTTGAAAATCTTGTTGACAGCATTGAAAGGTGGATGTATAATGCTGCTTGGAGGAGATGAGGTTATGTCAGTGCGGATTGCGGCCTTCCGAATGCCCCGCTATCGGGAGATTCCCAACGTGGGCTTGTACCTGGATCAGACGGTGAAGTACATCAACGGCTTTCTGGAGCCGCTGGGGTGCATGGAAATCACCGCGTCTATGGTGAGCAATTATGTGAAGAAGGGGTACATTGAGAACCCCGTCCGCAAGCAGTACAGCGCCGACCAGATCGCGTATCTGTTCGTCATCGCCATCATCAAAAGCGTGGTTTCCATGGAGAACATCGTCCGGCTGTTCGGCCGTCAGCGCGTGACCTACACCAGCGAGGTGGCCTACGACTACTTTTGCACCGAGCTGGAAAACATGCTGAATTACACCTTCGGCCTGAAGGGCGCGGCGGACGAGGTCGGCGTCACCACCTCCATGGAGAAGGATATGCTTCGCAGCGTCATCATCGCCGTGGCGCATATCATCTACCTGACCAGCCGGTTTGAGGCCCTGGCTCCGCAGGAGGAAGCCGTACCTGCGCAGGATGCCCTTCCCCCGGCGGAAGGTGAAGTCCAATGACGGCGGACATCAGCGTTTTGCGCGGACAAGCAAGATCCCGGAAGCACCCATCAGGGCGATGCTTCCGGGATTTTTTTGCTGACGGCGGGGTCAGCCTTTGCCCTCGGCGCGGCAGGCGCGGAACGCTTCAATGATGTAGGCCGCGGCGCCCGGGCCGAACCGGCGGTCGGCAACGGTCTGCACATAGTCGCTGCTGTAGATGCGGATGAGCGCGTCCAGACGGGCGGCATCATCGGTGTCATCGGCGCTGTGGGCTTTCTGCCATTGCAGCAGTTCCCGCACGATGGCGCGAACCTCCGGGGATGCGACATCCCGGGAGAGGTCGGCGGTCAGGCGGCGGTACAGCGCATCGCTCTGCGCCCCGATGGCCTTCGCCTCGTCGGTGAAGGCGGCCGCTATGCGGTCAGAAAAATGCGCCAGATTGTCCTTCATGGCTTCGGTGTACTTTGCGACGCTGCCGTAATGCTGAATGGCCATGGCTGCCACTTGCCCGCTGTCCGCCTTGATCTTGCGGATCAGCAGGTCGAAGTTTTCTTCGCTGCCCCAGCAGCGGGCCACGTCATCGGCGTTGCTGGCCTTGAAATCCTCCAGCGCCGCGATATATTCGGACAGATCAAATTCTTTCAGGCTCATGCACGGTTCTCCTTTTTCCAAATGGTCAAGGAGCCGGATCAGCCTGTCGAGCCGTTCGCGCTTGAGCAGCAGCAGTTCCTTCTGCCGCCGAAATGCCCGGAGCCTGTCGCGGTCCGCCTGCCCGACGATGGCCTTGATCTCCCGCAGCTTAAAGCCCAGCTCCTTCAAAAGCAGAACCTGCTGAAGCTGCTCCAGGGCCTCGTCATCGTAGAGGCGATACCCGGCCTCGGTGGCGGCGCTGGGCTTGAACAGGCCGATCTCGTCATAGTATTGCAGCGTGCGGGGCGTGATGCCCGCCGCAGCCGCGACCTGGCTGATGGTATACATGCTCATCCGCTCCTTCCATGCTGATGGTCGAAGGCGCGCCCCGCGATGGCCGGCACATCCCGGGCGCTCCCAAAGGACAGTGTAGCGCATCACGCTGCGTGAAGGTCAATAGTCCGCTCGATATTTCCGCAAAAAAATTTCGCCATCCGCCGGGTCAGGCCGAAAAGAGCGCCCTCCGCCATCAGCCGTGTTCATACTGATGTCGAAGGGCGCCGTCTTTACGTCACGCGGAGGGACTGGGCTTGCGGCCGAAGCGCTCCACCAGGCCGATGATCTGGCCGGAAAGCACCACCGTCAGCAGGGAGTAGATCATCCGCCGGGCAGGGATGTAGCTCAGGGACAGCGCCAGCACCACCAGGTCGGTCAGCAGGTAGGCCCACTGAATGGGCCAGCCGGTTTTGCGGGCAATGGCCATGGCCAGCGCGTCATCCCCGCCGGGGGCGCCGCCGGCCCGCACGGCCAGTCCCGCGCCCACACCCACGAAGATTGCCCCGAAAATCGCCGCCCGCAGGGGTGTTGCCATCAGCCAGGGCAGCAGCGGCGCGAAGGGCTCGAACAGGGCGTAAAACACGCTGAAGCCGCCGCCCGCCAGCAGGGAATACAGCAGGAAATCCTTTCCCAGCGCGCGCCAGCCCAGCCAGTAGCACAGGCCGTTCAGCAGCAGGCTGGACAGGGCGGGAGACCAGTGCAGCCAGTGCTCCAGCAGCAGCGTCATGCCCAGCACGCCCCCCTCGGTGACATCGGCAAAGGCGTGGATATTCGCCAGACCGAAGGCCTGGATGGCGCTGCCCATCAAGGCCAGGGCACAGGCGGAACCACGCATGCGGGATGCCAAGGGGATCAAATCCTTTCTATTGGAAGCAAATGGCCGGGGGTTCCCGACCGACAATGGCGACATCATAGCCTACCCGGGGCGTTTTGTCAAGCAGGGAAAGCGCACCCGTGCTATTCCGTTTCCTCCGCCAGGCTGGCCGAGGAGGTCTTGCGGTAGTTGGAGGGCGGGCAGCCGTCCAGCTTTTTGAACACGCGGCTGAAGTTCTGCAGGGACTCAAAGCCGACGGAAACGGCGATTTGCGACAGGGACATGTTGGTAAACTGAATCATTCGTTTGGCCTTTTGCACCCGGAGCGTCGTGTGGTACTTCAGCGGCGAAATGCCGTAGCTTTCCTGAAAGACGCGGGCAATGTAGCTTTTGCTGAAGTGCAGGGCCTGGGTGATCTCATCCAGGGTGAGGGCGCGGGAGTCGTTGCGCTCGATAAACTGCTTGATGAGCACGGCGGCGCTTTCCTTCTTGGCGTAATCCCGGCTGGTGAAGGAGGCCTCCATGAGCACCTGCTCCCACAGCTTGAGGAAGGCGTATTGCAGGTAAACGTCGTTGAAGGGGCGGGGATTGTCCGTAGCGTGGATGATGTCGAAGAGGAGCTGCTCGATGTACAGGCCGTTGTGGGGCCTTAAATAGGAAGGAAAAGGCGAAAAGAACTGATCCAGGATGTCCTCCCGGAAATAGGAAAGCTGCTCGGCGGTCATGTCCGAAAGACCGTCGTAGGAAACGGGAACGACGGCGCGGTTTTCATAGTACTGCAAATCGAAGTGGATGTGGGGCTGGATCATCTCCTCATTGGGGGAGACGTAGATGGCATGGGGCTGCTTGGGGCGAAAGAGGAACAGGTCGCCCGGCGTGGCATGGTATATCTGATCGCCGATCATGATGCTGGCATGCCCCTTTTTCAGGTACATCAGCTCATAGTCGAAAATGACCCGGTTGTGGATGACGGCGCCAGGCTCCAGAAGGCTGTACCAGGCCCGACGAATATACGGACATAACAATAATTCCATACAAACAACTCCATTCAACAGATATTATACCATGATTGCGCCGCCGAATCAATGAAGAAACGCACAATGAATGATTTGTCCAGCCGAGTAAAGCCGCTTTTGCTGCTCAAAGGCCTTGTTGGGCATGTCAAAAACAAATTGGAAGAACAAATTGATGAAAAAATGGGGCTGTAAACTAACAATATATCACAGCCAATTCTTGGCGGTGGGGGCTTGGCGCGGCTGAAAAGAGAGGCGCGGACAGCTCTTTCCATGGACCGCCTGATGGCGTGCCGGTCAGCATGTTTGGGAATTACTGGTTAGAAAGTGAAAAATGGATTGAAATGCAGGCCAAAAGTAGAATAATGGTTAAATTGCAGATAATCTTGGATGATGACAAAAAATATATATTCTGATAAAGTAATACTACCTTTAGGAAGTAACTTGACCGTATTATCCATGCCCGGCAGAAAAGTGGCTTTGGTATCCCACCACACTGAAGGAGGTTGTCCCATGAAGAAAACATTGACCCTCATCGTGCTGATGCTCGCGGCGCTGATGCTGATGACAGCCTGCGGCTCGGAGCCCGAAGGCCCGCAGGAATTTGCCTATGTGCTGGATTCCACCGGCGAGTGGGCGCGGCTGGTTCGCTATCAAGGCGAGGCGACTGAGGTGGTGCTGCCGGATACCCTGGGCGGCAAGCCGCTGAAGGAGATCGGCGAGGACGCCTTTGCCTCCACGCCCTTCGTCACCTCCATCACCATTCCGGCCAGCGTCACCAAGATCGGTGATCCGTCCTTCTCGGCGCTGCCCAAGCTTGCCAAGCTCACCGTGGCCGAGGACAGCGTGGGCTTCCTGGTGCAGGACGATGTGCTCTACCACAAGAAAATGAAGACCGTTTACTGCTATCCCCAGGGCAAGGCCGGCGACAGCTTCACCCTGCCGGACAGCATCACCACCATCGGCGCCAAGGCGTTTTACAACACCCAGCTGAAGACCGTGGTCATGGGCGACAAGGTGACCAAGGTGCTGGCCAGCGCCTTTGAGAACAGCGCGAACCTGGAGAGCGTTACCTTCTCCGCCAAGCTGTCCCAGATTTATGAGCGCGCGTTCTCCGGCTGCGGCAGCCTCAAAAGTGTCGCCCTGCCCGAAAGCCTGACCTCCATCGCCGCGGGCGCCTTCCGCCAGTGTGCGTCCCTGGAGGAAATCAGCGTTCCCGCCGGTGTGGGCGTACTGGATGCCGAGGCCTTCGACGGCTGCGCGGCGCTCCGCAAGGCCGTCATCGCCGGCAAGGGCGTTCAGCGCGTGTCCGCCGCGACCTTCCGCGGCTGCGTGAGCCTGGAAAGCGTGGAGTACGCCGCCGACCTGCTGGGCGTGGGCGAGGAGGCCTTCCGGGGCTGCGCCAAGCTGGCTCAGTTCCGGCTCACCGACAGCCTGACGACGCTGGAGCGCTATGCCTTCGACGGCTGCGCCAGCCTCACCGAGCTGTACCTGCCCGGGACGCTTTCCGTCATCGGCGCCCATGCCCTGGACGGCACCGGCTTCCTGGATGCCCAGGAAGGGGACGTTGTGGTGGTGGGCAACGGCGTGGTGGTGGCCGTGCGCGGCGCCACGGAGGTAACCCTGCCCGAGACGGTCAAGGCCGTGTCCTTCCTCAACAGCGACGTGACCAAGGTGACGGTGCCTGAAGGCGTGACGGCCCTGTGCGACGGCGCGTTCCAGGACTGCAAAGCCCTGACGGACATCAGCCTCCCCGCCAGCCTGACCCAGCTGGGCAAGCAAGCCTTCGCGGGCTGCGAGGGCCTTCGGACGTTTACCATTCCCGTCGGCACGACCACCATCGGCGACGGCTGCTTTACCGGCTGCCCGGGCATCGAGGCCTTCCAGGTGGCCAGCGGCAACGCCACCTTCAGCGTGGATCAGGGCGTTCTGTACGACAACAGCCGCAAGTATCTGATCTGGTATCCCCAGGGCAGCGCCAACACCAGCTATACGGTGCCCTATGGCCCGATCTTTATTGAGGACGGCGCGTTCCAGGGCGCGCAGAACCTGGAATCCGTGGACTGCACCAAGGCGCAGGATATTCTGGGCATCGGCGATTATGCCTTTGCCGACTGCCCCAAGCTCAAGTCGGTTCGCTTCACGGACAGCTTCGCCAACATCGGCGATTACGCCTTTGCCAACGACGCGGCCCTGAGCGACTTCAAGCTGACGTACAGCATGAACAACATCGGCAAGGGTGCCTTCGCGGGCTGCGCGGCCCTGGGCGACCAGGAAATCAGCGGCGCGCTGAGCAAGATCGGCAAGGGCGCCTTTGACGGAACCACGGGCACCTACAAGGTGCAGGCCAACACCCTGGGCGATGAATTTGTGAAGACCTGGGCGCTGCCCTATAAGCGCTGAGGCTGACCACCGAAGAAAGAGGAGGCACAGCGGCATGAGGTTTGAAAATGACCGTCTGTCCCTGGAACTATCCGACAACACAGGCGTTATTCTCTCCCTGACCGACCGGGGCAACAAGACGGCTTATGTATCCCAGCCGTCGGAGGCGCCCTTCCGGGTGACGCGGCTGATGAACGGCAGGACGGTGCTGGTGAAGGCCGCGGACTGCCAGGCCCGCCGTGTCAGCGAGACGGAGGCGCGGATCACCTGGAAGCTGGAGGACGGCAGCGTCCTGACGGCGGACATCACCCTTTTGCCGGACGGCGCGGCCTTCCGCTCCCATCTGGACGCGGCGGCGGAGAGCGAAATCATCCTGGTGGAGTACCCCGTCATCGGCGGCATGGGCAGCTGGGCGGATGAGATGCAGATGGTGCATTCCTTCGCCACGGGATTGCTGGTGCGCAACCCGCTCCAGTGCTTCAAGCCGGGGGAGGGCGTCCGCTATGCGCCCTATCCCGAGTGCTTCTCCGGCGCGTCCATGCAGTTTTTCGCCTACTATGGCCTGAACCGGGGCGGTCTGTACTTCAGCGCCGAGGATGGCGAGAGCCACGGCAAGTGGCTGAACCTGTACCGCAACGGCGACGCCATGGAGGCCGCCATGATGGTGCTCAACGAGGACATGGGCCCCGGCAAGCCGGTGGATGCGCCCTACGCCTTCACCCTGCGGCTGATGGCGGGCGACGGCTGGTTCGAGGCGGCGGAGCGCTACAAGCGCTGGGCCGTCAACCAGCCCTGGTGCGCCATGGGTACCCTGGATCAGCGCCCGCATTGTGAGTGGCTGCTGAAGGATACGGGCCTGACCACCTTCGGCATCAGCGCCGCTTACGACCGCTCCGATTATATCCGGCGCTACCACAAGGACGCGGGCACCAGCGTGTTCCATATCCTGGGCCCGGACTGGACGGAGCAGGACTTCATGGGCCACTGCCCCGCCACCCTCGAAGAGTGGCTCCCGGCCACCTTCGACCAGGAGAACCTGAAGGCCATCCGGGAGGTGGGCGACCACTTTGCTCCCTTTGAGTTCGATTTCCTGGTGCATCCCAAGGAAAAGGACGCGGAGAGGCTGGCTCAGAGCCGCCACATTTTCCCGCCCCAGGGGCAGACGTACAGCTGCGATGCCTACGCCTTCAACATGCTGTGCCCCTGCGAGGACTACACCCACGACCTCCATGTGGAGCGCGATCGGCAGATCACCCGGGATCATGGCGTGGACGCCATGTATTACGACATTTCCGCCAACAACCTGTTGCACCTGTGCCTGTCCGACAAGCACAAGCATCCCAAAGGCGGCGGCAACCACATCACCCGGGCCTATCAGCGGCTGTACGCGGAAACGAAGGAGGCCTGCGGCAAGGAGTCCGGCGGCTACTTCCCCATCGGCACGGAGATGATTAACGAGGTCTTCCTGCCGCAGCTGGACTACTACCAGGCCCGGGCGGGCGCCCGTCCCGCCTCGGCGCTGGAACTGTGGCCCTATCAGAAGCAGATCAACGCCGGTGAAGCCGAGCTGATCCCGCTGTTCGCCGCCGTGTACCACGAGTACGGCGCGGTGCGCATGGACGGCTGGGGCAAGGCCGTGGACGAGATGGGCGACCTGTTCTATGATTCCGCCGCGAAGATCTACCTCTGGGGCGGGCTGTATGAGCTGAATTACGAGTACAGCCCCATGGAGGCCATCGACGGCCAGGAAACCATGACCGGGGAGCATTATTGGCGCTTCGAACAGCGCGGCTATGAATACGCTCCCGGCCGGGTGCGGTACCTGGGTCAGTTTGCCTCCATGCGCACCGGCGCGGGCAATCCCTACTTGGCCTATGGCCGCATGATGGCCCCGCCCTCCGTCGGCGCGGCGGACGCCCCCAAGCACTACTGGCACTTCAATCACGGCAAGCCCGAGGAGTTCAGCGGAACCATTCAGCTGCCGGCCGTACGGGTTTCTGCCTGGGAAAGCGGGCTGAAGGAGCATCCGGGCTATGCGGTGTTCTTCGCCAACACGGAGCTTACCGCGCAGAACGTCACCCTTCGCCTGGATCCCAAGGATTATCCCGGCGGCGGAACCGTCACCCTGCTCACCGGCTTCGGCCATGGCAAGGAGCCGGAACGCAAGGTGCTGGGCGTCCTGGACGCCCCCATGACCCTGGCGCTTGAATTGGCCCCCCGCAGGCCCGCCATGCTGGAGATCACCCCCAACTGACTCTGATTCAGGCCGCGCGGCAGGCATACGCCGGTCTGTTCAAAGTAAAAACACATCAAAAGGAGGACCTAACCATGAAACGTATGCTTTCTCTTCTCATTGCGCTGGCGATGCTGATGGGCATGTGCTCTTTCGCCGTCGCGGAATCCATCGAAGCGCCGGCCGCCAAGGAAGGCGAGACGGTTGTCAGCTTCTGGTGCATCATGTGGGAGCCCTGGAACCAGGATTGGCTGAAGACCCAGGTGTACAACTTCAATGCCAAGGAAGACCGCCCCTTCTTCGTTGACCTGACCCTGATGGACGGCGGCACCTGGAACGAGCGCATCGCGGCTGCCCGTGCTTCCGACGAAGCCCCCGACATCATCTGCGCCGATTATGCGAGCGTGGCCAACAACTACCGCATGGGCTACACCCTGGACCTGAAGGATCTGATCCCTCAGTCTGCGTGGGATGACCTGCTGGATTCCGCCAAGAGCTTCATCACCGTGGGCGACGCTTATGCCGCGTATCCCTGGATGCTGGAGCCCGCCGTGGTGATGTACTACGACAAGAACGCTTTCGCTGAGGTCGGCCTGGACCCCGAAAGCCCCCCCACCACCTGGGAAGAGCTGGTGGAGTACTCCAAGATGCTGACCAACGATGACCGCTTCGGCATGGACATCGACAGCGTCTACAATATGTGGAGCTGGTTCTACACCAACAACGGCGATCAGCACCTGCTGACCGAGGATTGGTCCGCCGCCAACATCAACAACCAGAGTCTGAAGGACTTCGCCGCCCTGTACCGCGACATCCGCGCCGGTGAGTTCGCTTCCCAGACCCGCCTGAAGGATCAGAACGTGGGTGTGTACGCCGTGCTGGAAGGCCGCAGCGCCATTTCCTTCTCCGGCAGCTGGGGCGTGGGCGCCATCAACAACGACTATCCCGAGAAGATCGACCAGGTCGGCATTGCCGCCGCTCCCACTGTGGACGGCGAGCCCTTCCGCTCCACCTCCGGCGGCTGGAGCTTCGCTGTGGACGCTCATGCCAAGCATCCCCAGGAAGCGGCTGACTTCATCTTCTACATGCTGGGCGACGGCGTGGAGAACGTGGCTGATTTCTTCGTGGCCGCCAACTTCGCCAAGTTCACCACCCGCAAGAGCGTTGCCGACTACCTGGTCGCCAACACCGACGCCTCCAAGGACGAGCGGATTCAGATCATCCAGAGCGACATCATGCCCTACGTTATCGCCGAGCCCGCTTATCCCTATGAAATCCATCAGTACATGCTCAACGCCCTGGACGCCATCGCCATCGACGGCCAGGACATCGACGAGGCCTTTGCCGACTGTGAGAAGCTGATTAACCAGTACATCACGGACAACGAGCTGGCCGGCAAGAATCCCCGCGCCGCCCAGTAAACGGTCAAGCGTTTCAACCTATCCTCTGGAGGGCAGGGCGAAAGCCTTGCCTTCCAGAGGTTCCGAAAGAAAATAACATGATGAGGTGATTCGCTTATGTCACAGCAGACTGTCCGCGCCGGCCAAAGACAACGCAAGCATCGCTCCCCCACACAGCGGATGGACTATACCACCGCCTATCTGATGATCATTCCTTCCCTTGTCCTGCTGGGCATTTTTGTTCTTTGGCCGCTTTATCAGTCCATTACGCATTCGCTGACGGATTGGAATTTCTACAATTCCACCTTTGTGGGCCTGAAGAACTACCGTGTGGCCTTCAAGAACCCGACCTTCCTCAAGGCTTTTTCCAACAGCCTCAAGTACATTGTCATTTCCGTGCCGCTGGGCATTATTCTGCCTTTCCTGTTCGCGCATCTTGTTCGCAGCCTGAAGGGCCTGTACGCTGGCCTTGTCAAAACAACCTTGTATATTCCGTCGATTATTTCTGGCGTAATTGCTTCGGTTATCTTCCTGTTCATTTTTGATTATCAGGGCGGTATCATCAACAACCTGCTTCGCACCCTGGGCTTCCAGCGGTATAACTTTATGGCGCATCCTATGTCGGCCATGCTGTCCATTATCTTTACGGGGTTCTGGGGCGGCTTCGGCTACAACACCCTGTACCAGCTGGCCGGCCTGAACAACATTCCCGACAGCTATTATGAGGCCGCGGCGCTGGACGGCTGCGGCGGCTTCAAGCGCATGATTTATGTGACCATCCCCTGTATGAAGAACATTTTCCTGCTGTGCCTGGTCAACGGCATCACCGGCCAGCTGATGATGATGGAGCTGCCCATGCTGATGACCAACGGCGGCCCCAGCAACGGCACCATCACGCCGGTGCTCTACATCTACAACATGTTTTCCGACAGCGCGGTTTCCATGGGCTATGTGCTGGCCTGCGCGGTGATTATGATGATCTTCTCCAGCGTGCTGACTTCCATCTCCTTCTTCTTCCTCAAGCCGGATAAGTCCCTGGAATAACGCGCGCTATCGTGACCGATTGAAAAAGGAGTTGAAAGAGCATGATTGCCAACGAAGGAAAAATGTTCAAGGTTTTCGCATGGTTCTTCTGTGCTATTCTGGTTGTGTTATGCATGTTCCCGCTGATCTGGATGGTGTTTTCCTCCTTCAAGCTGGATCGTGAGGTGTGGGCCTATCCCATCCGTATTCTGCCGCGCCGCTGGCTGACCAACAATTATGTGACGCTGTTTACCAACAAAACGCTGGACTACACCAAGGCGCTGGTGAATACCGGCATCGTCGCCGTGGCGCACACGGTGCTGTCCCTGTTCATCGAGACCATGGCGGCCTACGCCTACGCCCGGCTGGAATTCCCCTACAAGAAGCTGTTCTGGCGGGTGACGCTGTTCACCATGTTCATTCCCAACATCGCCATCCTGCTGACCTCCTTCGTGGTCGTCAAGCAGCTGGGGATGCTCAACACGCTGTGGGTGCTGATTGTTCCCTCCCTGGCGGGCGCCGGCGCCATCTTCTTCTACCGGCAGTTCTTCCTGAACATCCCCATGTCCATGGAGGAGGCCGCCCTGGTGGACGGCGCGTCCCGCTTCCGCATCTATTGGGAGGTGTTCCTGCCCAACGCGAAGTCCCCCATGGTGCTGCTGGGCACCGGCTGCTTCATCGGCTGCTGGAATGCCTTCATATGGCCGTCGATGACCATCATGGATCCGAGCAAGTTCCAGGTGATGCAGATCGTCCGCTCCTTCCGCAACCAGTATACGGAGGCTTACGGCGTCGTCATGGCGGCGTCCGTCATCGGCGTGATTCCGCCGCTGCTGGTCTTCATGTTCTTCCAGAAGGATATTGTCAAGGGCATGCTGATTTCCGGTATTAAGTAATAAGGAGAAAACATCCATGATGAAGCGACTGCTTGCCCTCCTGACGGCGGGCTGCCTGGCCCTTACCTTCACCACTGCCCTGGCGGACGAGGCCGATCAGGCGGTGTGGTCGCTGCCCGGCAAGGCCGATGCTCTGAGCAAATCCCTGATCCGCACCAAGACGGAAAGCGTGAGCTGGATCACCGGCGAGGACAGCCCCAACAAGACCCTTTCCCGCTTCAATGTGTGGGGAACCGACGTTGGCACCATGGGCGTGATGAACGACAAGGTGTACATGTTTGTGGGCGACACCTACGCCGACGAGCATCACACGCAGGATTGGCGCAGCAATGTGCTTTTCATCATCGAGGATGACGATCCCTCCGATGGCCTGACCATTACCGGCGCCATCACGGACGAGACCGGGCGTGCCAGGGAGATCATCCCGAGCCGCAAGGTGGATCAGGATCAGGTGACCACCATCCCCACCAATGTTTTTTCCGTGGATGATACGCTGTACTGCAACTACATGTCCATCTCTCACTGGAACGCCAAGGGCGGCTCCTGGGAGTGCGCCTATTCCAGGCTGACCCGCTCGACCGACGAGGGGCAGACCTGGGAGGATCTGACCGATGTCACCTGGCCGGAGGACTGCAACTTCATGCAGACCGCCAACTATCGCGTGGGGGACACCATGTACTTCTGGGGCATCCCGGAGGGCCGCTTCGGCGGCGTGGCCCTGATGAAGTGCGATGTGCATGAGCTGGACAATTTTGAGGCGTACAGCTACTTCACCGGCTGCGATGACAACGATGAGCCCCAGTGGGTCAAGGGCAGCGAGGGCATTCACCAGGCGAAGGTCATCATCCGCGATCCCGTGGGCGAGCTGTCTGTGACCTACAATGAGTACCTGGGCAACTTCATCATGACCTACCTGAACGAATCCATGGGCGCCGTCGTCATGCGTGAGGGCGTCACCCCCTGGGGCCCCTGGAGCCGCAACGAGACCATCCTGGCAGCGTGCTACGACTATACGGCCTGCTACGGCGGCTTCCTGTGCGATAAGTATATGGAGGACGGCGGCAAAACCTTCTACTTTGCCATGAGCCAGTTCTGGCCCCTGTACAATATCCGGTGGATGAAGGCCACCCTGCCGGACATCGAACGATAAAGAAGGCTGCTTGCTTTTCCGGTATTCAATGAAAAGGAGATTATGCCCATGATGAAGCGACTGTTTGCCCTCCTGACGGCGGGCTGTCTGGCCCTGGCCTGCATTCCTGCTTTGGCGGACGAGGCCGATCAGGCGGTGTGGTCGCTGCCCGGCAAGGCCGACGCCCTGAGCAGTTCCCTGAACGGTGTCAAGGTGGACAGCGTAGAATGGATCACCGGTGAGGACAGCCCCAACAAGACCCTTTCCCGTTTCAACGTGTGGGGCACCGACCTGGGCGCCATGGCGGAAATGAACGGCAAGGTGTACATGTTCGGCGGCGATACCTTTTCCGATGCCAACAGCAATGACTGGCGCAGCAATGTGCTCTTCGTCATTGAGGATGACGTTCCCTCCGACGGCCTGACCATCACCGGCGCCGTGGTGGACGGCCGGGGCAAGGCCAAGGAGCTCATCCGCAGCCGCAAGCGGGACGGCGACCAGGTTACCTGCATCCCCACCAACATTTTCGCGGTGGACGATACGCTGTACTGCATTTACATGTCCGTCTCCCACTGGAACGAGAAGGGCGGCTCCTGGGAATGCGGGTATTCCGGCCTGACCCGCTCGAAGGATGAGGGGAAGACCTGGGAAAAGCTGACGAAGGTCACCTGGCCCGGCGACTCCAACTTTATCCAGACGGCCAATTACCGTGTGGGCGACACCATGTACCTCTGGGGCATTCCCGCGGGCCGCTTCGGCGGCGTGGCGCTGATGAAATGCGACGTGCGTGAATTGGAAGACCTGGAGGCGTACAGCTACTTCACCGGCTGCGACGACAGCGGCGAGCCCCAGTGGGTCAGGGGCAGCGAGGGCATTCCGCAGGCCAAGGTCATCATCCGCGACCCCGTGGGCGAAATCTCGGTGATCTACAACGAATACCTGGGCAACTTCATCATGACCTACCTGAACGAGGACAAGGCCGCCGTCGTCATGCGCGAGGGCGTCACCCCCTGGGGTCCCTGGGGCGATGAAGCCATCCTGGCGAGGGGTGCGGACTACGCCTCCCTCTACGGCGGGTTCATGTGCGACAAATATGTGGAGGACGGCGGCAAGACGTTCTACTTTGCCATGAGTCAGTTCTTTCCCCTGTACAATATTCGGTGGATGAAGGCGGAGCTGCCGGACATCCAGCGATAAAACACAGCCATATCGGTATTGAAAAGGAGTGTTCGTATGCTGAATCAACTCGCGGCAATCAGGCATCACCAACTGGTTTCCATCTCTCCGGAAAATCTCGATGGCACGAAGGGCCGCGGCGGCGCGATGCCTGTGGAGCAGGGCTCCTCCAGGGAAGCGGCCCGGGACTTGGGTACCGGCTGGAAGGTCAACCCCCGGATGTTCATCGAGCCCCATCAGACGCTGACCCTGGCGGATGTGAAGGATCAGGGTGAGATCACACAGATATGGCTGACCCCCACCGGCTACTGGCGGGGCCAGATTCTTCGGTTCTACTGGGACGGGGAGGAGACCCCGGCGGTGGAGGTTCCCCTGGGCGACTTCTTCGCCTGCGGCATGAACCAGTATGCCCAGGTCAGCTCCATTCCCGTGTGCGTCAACCCCGGCAGCGCCTTCAACTGCTACTGGACCATGCCCTTCCGCAAGGGCTTCCGCATCACGCTGGAAAACCGCAATGAGGACCAGGTGGTGGTCTACTATCAGATCAACTACATCCGCAAGCCCGTGGCGGAGGACGCGGCCTATTTCCACGCCCAGTTCCGCCGGGTGAATCCGCTGCCCTACAAGCAGGACTTCACCATGCTGGACAACATCCAGGGCACGGGCCACTATGCCGGCACCTACATGATCTGGGGCAGCAACAGCTGCGGCTGGTGGGGCGAGGGCGAGGTCAAGATGTTTGTGGACGGCGACAAGGAATATCCCTCCGTCTGCTACACCGGCACCGAGGATTACTTCTGCGGCTCCTATGATTTTGAGGATCCCGTGACCCATGACCGCTATGTGCCCTACACCACGCCCTACTGCGGCCTGTGCCAGGTCATCACGCCCAACACGCTGTACCGCTCCCAGATGCGTTTTGGCATGTATCGCTGGCACATCACCGACCCGGTTTATTTCGAGAAGGACATCCGCGTGACCATCCAGGCCCTGGGCTGGCGCAGCGGCGGACGCTATCTGCCCCTGCAGGATGATATTTCCTGCGTCAGCTACTTCTACCTGGATAAGCCCTCCTGTCAGCTGCCCCCGCTGGGCTCCTTTGACGATCTGGAGTTGATTTAACCGCCTGGGCAGATGGGGACAAACTCATCTGCCCGTTTCCTTGAAAAGGGAAGCCGCGCTGAAGGCGTTAATGCCTATGGGGCGGATTTCCTGATATATGCTGTCATGGATTGACGGCGCATGCTTCTTGCGCTATACTGCCCGTGGTGAGACAGACCGATCTTCCTTCGTCAATGCCCGGTCTTCTCCCTTTTCCCGACCCTCCTGGACGGATGGAGGATCTTCGCTTGAAGGAAGTGAAGCCATGCTGACCCATATTGCCACGGCGGATTGGCGGGACAAGCGCCGGGTGCTGGCAACGTCGGACATCCACGCCCATCCTGACGAGCTTCGGGCGGTGCTGAAGGCGGCGGATTATGCGCCGGAGGCCGATGCCCTGGCCATCTGCGGCGACCTGCTGGAAAAGGGCCGAAAAAACCTGGAGACCCTGCGCCTGGTCATGGCGCTTGCCGAGCGGGGCGATGTCCGCACCCTGGTGGGCAACGCGGATGTGACGCTGATCCACCTGCTCACGGGGGACGACGAGCAGCGCCGTCAGGCCCAGGCGCGCATGGTGCGCAACAAGGGCTGGTGGGGCTGGACCGTGTGGGACGAGGTGTGCGGCGAGCTGGGCCTGGCCTTCACCCCTGACATGGATTTTGAGGCCGTCATTCCCCGGGCGCGCCGCCATCTGGCAAGGGAGATCGACTTCCTGGCTGCCCTGCCCACGGTGCTGGATACGCCGGGTATGATCTTCGTTCACGCCGGGCTGACGACAGAGGCGCTGGCCGAACTGGAAGGGACGGACAACGCCCCGCTCATCCGCATGGATGATTTCTTCCATCAGGCGCCCGCCTTCAGCAAGCAGGTGGTGACGGGGCATTGGCCCGTGGGTCTGCTCTGGCCCGACCGGCTGAGCATGAATCCCCTGGCGGACAAAACGCGCAATCTCATCTGCATCGACGGGGGCATGGGCGTCAAGCGCATGGGGCAGATCAATCTGCTGAGCTTCCCGGCGGAGGGCGGCGGCTTCACCTGGGTCAGCGGCGACAGCCTGCCCAGATGCAGGGCGCTGGCGTCGCAGTCGGCTTCCCCCGGACGCTGCGTGCGCTGGACAAACCGCTTCCCGGATGCCATCAAAAGCCTGGGCGACATCAGCGAAATCGTCCTGGGGGGCGAGACGATGCTGGTGCCCACCGCCTTTCTGTATGACGGCGGGGGCGGCAGGATCGCCTGCGACGATGTGACGGACGCCCGCCTGGCGGTCAGTCCCGGCGACATCCTCCATTGCGTGGAGGCCGCCGGAGAGGGAATTTTCTGCAAGCTCAACGGTCTTTGCGGCTGGTATGACGGGCCGGTGCAATGGCTGTAACGAATGAGAGGCAAGCGCATGAACAAGCAGCGGCCGAGTCTTGTGCACTTCAAGCGGATTTATAACCCCAAGGATGTTTACGGCCAGGGCCGCCTGGTCGCCCTGCTGGACAGCCTCATCACCGGTGTGTACAATGTCTTCATCACCGGCATTTTTTACACCGGCTTTTTGAGCATGTACGGCATTTCCATCACCGGGGTGGGTATCGTTACCTTCATTCCCTACCTGGCCAACTGCTTCAGCATCTTTTCAGCGGATGTCCTGAGCCATTTCAAGCACCGAAAGGCGGCGCTGCTGGGCGCCAAGGTGATCTTCTATGGCCTGTACATCATCGCCACGACGGTGATGCCTCAGTTTGTCACCGAGCCCAAGGCGCGGCTGCACTGGCTGATCGCCATCCTGTTTGTGGCCCACGCGGTCTACGCGCTGTTTTCCCCGGGTTTTACCTCCTGGTACTACCACTTCTTCCCGGAGGATAACCAGGAACGGACGCAGTACTTTATGTACAATCAGTTCATCACCAGTGTGCTGTCCCATGTGGTGCTGCTGGTGAGCAGCGTGCTGGCGGACGCGGTGTCCGCGTCGGCGTATCAGGAGCAGCTGATCCTGGGCTTCCGCTACTTCGCGTTTGTGCTGGTGTTGGTGGACGTGGCGGTGCAGGCCCTGGCCAAGGAGTTTGACGAAAACGGCCAGGAGCGCGTGAAGATCAAGGACGTGCTGACGCTGCCCTTCGGTCAAAAAAAATTCCTTTGCTGTATGGGGCTGATGTTCTTCTGGAACCTCCACGCCAACCTGAGCAACGGTTTGTGGTCCTACCACCTGCTCAACGACATGCACTTCAGCTATCTGCTGATTAACGTCATGGCTTCGCTGTATGTGGTGATTTTCGCGGTCACGGCGCCCTTCTGGCGCAGATCGGTGGACAGGTATTCCTGGATTCGCACCTTCGGCATCGCGAACCTCTGCTGGACCGTGACGGAATTCGCGTTCTTCTGCATGACGCCGGAGCGCGGCTGGATGTATGTGCCCCTGATGCTGATTCAGCAGGTGCTGAACGTGGGGCTGAACCTGTCCTACGCCAATGTGCTCTACATGAACCTGCCCAAGGAGAACGCCACGTCCTACATTGCGTTCCAGACCATCGGGTGCAACATTTTCGCCTTCCTGGGGCTGACCATCGGCACCTGGATCTCCTCCCTCAACAACGGGCAGACCATCCCCCTGCTGGGGATGGACGTGTATCCGCTGCTGTTCACCTGTATCTTCAGAGGGATCAATGCCCTGGTCATCGGCCTGGTGTGCATCAAGGGCTGGCGGCTTTTTTCCAGCCCGTCGGAAATAGAGCGCGTTGATGACATCGCGCAGGCCAGGCGGAAGACGGCGCTTCGCGGCAGGGCCGGCTGAAACAATACTGCGCGGAATCGGGCTGAATACCCTGATTTCCGCCGAAAAAGGAGCGCACCATCATGGAAAAGCTGACGCACGAATGCTTTGAGGCCGAATGCACCCCGCTGCCGGGCATGCGCCTCACCTGCCAGGCCGTCGAGCGGGACTTGTTGGAGATCACCGCGGAAGCGAATTTGCCGGAGGAAACGCCCATCGGCGATTGGCAGCTGAATATCCGCCCGCGCTTTGCCCCCGACTTTTTCTACACGCCCCACCTCACCCCGGAGGAGGGGTACGCGGTGGATCAGCACGTTTTCAGGACGCCGGCGCTGATGATGGGCCGGGGGGACACGGTGCTGTGCCTGCTGCCCGTGATGGAATGCGCCCCACAGCAGCCGGGCCGACTTTACCTTGACCTGGACGCCCCCGGCGCTGTGATGACCGTGGGCATCACCACCACCCAGACGGCGGAGCATGTGCTGTACAAGAAAACCCATCAGGCGGTGCTGCCTCGGGGGACGTTCGTTTTCAAGGCCAGGGTAATGGTTCAGCGGGGCGAAGCTGTCGGGAATCCGTTCCGCGCCGTGCTGCGGTACTGGTGGACGCGCTATGGCCAGCGGGAAATGCACGCTCTGCCGCCCCTGCGCAACATGGCGGCTTACATCCGGCACACCTACACCTGGGCGCTGGACAACTGGAAGCGGCAGGTGTGGCAGGAGTTCGACCTGGACGGCGTGCGGGTGGGCGCGCCGCAGATGATCGTCACCACCTACCAAAGCCCCAACTGCCCCGAGCGGCGCCCCCTGCGGGAGCCCAAGGCCATCTGGAACCAGGCGTGGTTCTGTTCCCTGCGCTCGGCCCAGGGTGTATATCGCTATGCCGTCGAAAACGGCGACGCCGCCCTGCTGGAAAAGGCGAACATGACCAAGGAGCTGGCCCTGCGCTTCCCCCAGGAGAACGGCCTGTTCGACGGCGTGATCGGCGCGGGCCATCCCGATGCCGAGGGCGGGGACTGGGCGGCGTATTTCTTCGGCAACAGCAACCGCAACCCCGTCACCTGGGATCTGAAGGCGTCGCCCCGGCACATCCTGGACATGAGCTGGACGGCGCTGCACATGCTGACCTGGTACGAGGAGCTCGAGAAGGACGAGCGGCTGCTGGCCTATGTTCAGCGGTATGCCCACCGGCTTGTGCGCCTTCAGGATGAGGAGGGCTTCTTCCCCGCCTGGCTGGACGGCGACGGGACAATTCTGCTCCAGCTGCGGCAGTCGCCGGAAAGCGCCGTCAGCGTGACAATGCTGATGAAGCTGTATCAGCTGGATGGCAACGATCTGTGGCGAAGCGCCGCCCTTCGGTGCATGAAGGTGCTGGTGGAGAAGGTTCTGCCGGAAAGCCGCTGGGAGGACTTTGAAACCTACTGGTCCTGCTCACGGTACGGCGGGGAGATGCTGGGGAAGAAGTTTGCCCGCAACGCCTGCTACAAGCAGTGCTCCCTCTCGCCCTTCTACATGGCCCAGGCGCTGTGGCATTGCTGGCGCGCAACGGAGGATCGTACCTGGCTGGACGTGGGCGTGCGCTGCCTGGATGAGATGCTCATGTACCAAAGCTCCTTTCAGCCCGCGAATCTGCCCATCACGGTGGTGGGCGGCTTCGGCGTGATGAACGCGGACGCGGAGCTGCTGGACGCCCGGCAGAGCATGTTCGCGGAGACGATCCTGCAATACGGTCAGGCGCTGAACTGTGACGAATACATCCAGCGGGGGCTGGCCGCCCTGCGGGCCTCCTTCTCCATGATGTACTGCCCGGAGAATCCCGCCGTCAAGGAGCAGTGGGAGAAGCGCTGGCCCTTCCTGAACGAAAAGGACTACGGCTTCATGATGGAGAACTACGGCCACGACGGCTATGCCAGCGGCGACGGCCTGGGCATTGGTGAGTTTACCATCTATGACTGGGGCAACGGCGCGGCATCGGAGGCCGGTATGCGGATTAAAGCGCATTTTCCGGCACTGTGGGAAGCAGCCTTGAAAGAATAACATACCACAATCGCCCTCTCGGTTTTATGCCGGGAGGGCGATCTGCTTTATCCCTTGCGGGAAGCGCCTTTTCGTTCCTTCCATACCCTTGCCAGAATATCCTTCAGCACCAGGAAAGCGTCCAGATCATTGTATCCATATTCCTTTTGAAGGCGCTCCAGCAGGGCGGTCAGGCCCTGGACGTAAGGCTGAACGTCCACCTCGCCCTGGTAGGAGACGAGGATGGGGTATTTCCTGCTCCATGCTTTCGTCCAGTCGATCCTGGCTGTTACCGCTTCGCTGGTTTTTTCAATCATGGCTTGAATTTCCTGCACGTCCGAATCCAGATCGATCAGCTCATCCAGGGACAGTCCGTACAGCATGGCAAGCCGCTTGGCCTGGCGAATGTCCGGCAGGGTCTCGCCTGTCTCCCATTTGGAAACGGTCTGGCGGCTGATGCCCAGCTTTTCCGCCACGTCCTCCTGGGATAATCCCTTTTTCCGACGCGCCTTGAACAGGTTGTCGCCTAAATTCATCTTGGTATCCTCCTTTGCTGTGATGATGCTGTGATGATACCATGAATCACGGCCAATAGCCACCATCGAAGCAGGACATTTTGGCCCGGAAAAGTAACAGTCAGGGGCGCTGCCCCCGACACCCCCGCCCGGGGG
>CBFFZW010000046.1:0-32478 GCA_965646445.1 uncultured Christensenellales bacterium
GTTGCTTCTCAATGATAACAGATTGGCTCTCAAGTCTCTTCTCTTTTTCCCTTTTGTCCAACTTGTATTGTAGTACTACAATTCCCGCAAATCGGCAGAGAAATTTCCCCTTGACAAGCTGTTAAACTCTGCTATAATAACCCCATCAGGGCGATGAGGGAAAGAGTATTCGCCCCGGAACGTGCCAAGAGAGCTCCCGGCTGGTGGAAGGGAGAGACGTTCGGGCGAAGAAGTACATTCCCGAGCCATCCGCTGAACCTCCTTCGGGAGCGCGTAGGCGGCATCCGGTGCGCCGGTTATCGCGCGGGAGAATCATGGGTTCTCCGCTGAGGGCTGAATCTTCAGCCGATCTGGAAGTGGTACCGTGGCGTGTGATGTCACCTTCCTGGATGCATGCATCCGGGAGGGTTTTTCTTTTGTACAGAAAGGAGGAACACACATGGATCTGAGCGCCATCCGCTTTGCTGACCGCTTTGAGGGCGTCAGCGGCAGCGCCATCCGCGAAATTTTTAAGCTGATCGCCAAGCCGGGCATGATCTCCTTTGCCGGCGGCAACCCCGCGCTTTCCGCCCTGCCGGATGAGACGGTGGCCGCCATCGCCCAGGAGGTGCTGACGGCCAATGGCAAGGCTATCCTGCAATACGGCGCGACGGAGGGCTACCCGCCCTTCCTGGAAAGCCTGAAGGCGTATGTCGAAGCGCAGTTGGGCTGTGAAGTGCCGTCCGTGCTGCCGGTCACCGGCTCCACCCAGGCCATGGATCTGCTTTGCAAGGCGCTCATCAACCCGGGCGACGTCATCCTGGTGGAAAATCCGTCTTTCCTGGGCAATCTCCAGTGCATGCGGCTGTATCAGGCTCAATTGGCGCCGGTGGAGAGCGATGAGGGCGGCCTCCTCCCGGAAAAGCTGGAGGAGGCCATCCTCCGCCATCAGCCGAAAATGCTCTACACCATCCCGACGTTCCAGAACCCCACAGGCATTACCCTGGCCGCGGAGCGCCGCAAGCCCATTGCCGATCTGGCCGCGAAGTACGGCGTCGTGGTCGCGGAGGACGACCCCTACCGCGATCTCCGTTATGCCGGTACGCCCCTGCCGTCCATCAAGTCCTTCGACCGGGAGGGCTGGGTGGTGTTCCTGGGCAGCTTCAGCAAGATCATCTCCCCCGGGCTTCGGGTGGGCTACATGGCGGGCGACGAGCGGATTCTGCGCAAGTGCACCATCGGCAAGCAATCCGCCGATGTTCACACGGCCAACCTGAACCAGGCCATCGTGGATCAATTTCTGCGGCGCGGCCTGCTTCCCGGGCATATCGCGCGCATCTGCCGCGACTATCGCGAGCAGCTGGACGCCATGCTGGCCGAGCTGGCGCTGTTCCCGGCGGGAACCCGATATACCAAGCCCGAGGGCGGGCTCTTCGTGTGGGTGGAGCTGCCTGAGGGCCTCAACGCCAAGACGCTGCTGGACAAAGCGGTTGACCAGCACGTTGCCTATGTCCCCGGAACCCACTTCTACGCCGACGGCGGCCACGACAACACGCTGCGGCTGAATTTCTCCAACGCCACGGTCGCGCAGATTCATCAGGGCATGGACGCCCTGCGGCGGATCATCGCCGATGCGCTGTAACCCTCCCCTACCATGTTTTTATAATGAAAGGAGAACTTACCATGCATGTACTCGATATTCTCAAGGAGCGCGGATTCATTGCTCAGGTGACCTTTGAGGAGGAGCTCTACAAGCAGCTGGAGCAGCCCACCACCTTTTACGTCGGCTTCGACCCCACGGCGGATTCCCTGCACATCGGCCACTACATCCCGATCATGGCCATGGCGCACATGCAGCGGGCGGGCCATCGACCCATCGCGCTGATGGGCGGCGGCACCGCCATGATCGGTGATCCCTCCGGCAAAACGGACATGCGCAAAATGATGACCGTGGAAACCATTGACGACAATGTGGCCCATATCAAGCAGCAGATGGCCCGTTTCCTGGATTTCTCCGAGGGCAAGGCCATGATCGTCAACAACGGCGACTGGCTGCGTCACCTGAACTTCATCGACTTCATGCGGGACATCGGCTCGGTGTTCTCGGTGAACAAGATGCTCACGGCGGAATGCTACAAGGCCCGCATGGCCACGGACAACGGTCTGTCCTTCCTGGAATTTACCTACATGCTGATGCAGTCCTACGACTTCCTGGAGCTCTACAAGCGCTACGGCTGCCGGCTGGAGATGGGTGGCAACGACCAGTGGAGCAACATTCTGGGCGGCGCTGATCTCATTCGCCGCAAGGAACAGCAGAGCGCCTTCGGCTGCACCTTCCAGCTGCTCCTGACCCACGACGGGCGCAAGATGGGCAAGACGGAGAAGGGCGCGCTGTGGCTTGACCCCGCCAAGACCTCCCCCTTCGACTTCTACCAGTACTGGCGGAACGTGGACGACAAGGACGTGGAGAAGTGCCTGGGCCTTCTGACCTTCCTGCCCATGGACGAGGTGCGCCGCCTGGGTGCGCTGGAAGGCAGCGAGATCAACGAAGCCAAGAAGGTGCTGGCCTTTGAGGTCACCAAGCTGGTGCACGGTGAGGCGGAAGCCCAGAAGGCTGCGGATGCCGCGCTGGCCCTGTTCGCTGGCGGCATGAACGGCGCGAACGTCCCCTCCTTCACCGTCACGGCGCAGATGCTGGCGGAGGACGCCCGTGTAACCACGCTGCTGGTGGCCTCCGGCCTGTGCAAGAGCCAGAGCGACGCCCGCAATCAGGTCAAGGCTGGCGCTGTTTCCCTGGGCGATGACAAGGTCACCGACTTCGCCGCCGCCGTCACCGCGGACATGATCGGCAGCGAGGGCCTGATGCTCAAGAAGGGCAAGAAGGGCTTCTGCCGTCTGGTGCTGGAATGAGCGCCCCCTACAAGACCCTGCGGCGCTCCGCCTCCGATGAGATCATCATCAACAAGAGCCGCTTCATCGGCTATGCGGCTCCTTGTGAAACAGAGGCGGAAGCCCTGGCCTTCCTCCAGGCCATCCGCCTGAAGCACAAGGACGCCACGCACAACTGCTACGCCTACGTCATCGGCCAAAACGCGGGCATCATGCGCTATTCGGACGACGGCGAGCCCGGCGGCACAGCGGGCCTCCCCATGATGGAGGTGCTCAAGGCCCAGGGTGTGGTCAACTGCTGCGTGGTGGTGACCCGTTACTTCGGCGGCGTGCTGCTGGGCGCCGGCGGCCTGGTGCGCGCCTACACCCAGGGCGCGGCCATCGCCCTGAAGGCTGCCCAGGTTGCCGTGATGGAACCCTCCCAGCAGTACCTGTGCGAGGTCTCCTATCCCCTGTGGGATAAAGTGCAGCACACTCTGCGGTCACTGCCCGTCCAGCTCCTCACCAGCGAGTTTACCACCGCCGTGGCGTTTACGATCCTCATCAGGGAGAAGGACGCGGAGGAAGTGTTGGGTGAGTTGGTTCGGGTGACGGACGGTAGGTGCGAGACGCTGTTGGAGGAGGAAGGGTGGAGGTTGTGGGAGACGGGAAAAGGATGAATGTGCTACCACCTCCTGCTCCGTGATGCTTCTCCAATCAGATGGGGACAAACCAAACAATTCTATATCAATATAACCTCCGATCGCATTGTAAAATGCAATCGGAGGTTTCTTATTTATAGGAAATGTAAACTATAATTGGAAATCAATGGCTTTTGTCGTGTTGAAAGTACTAAGCTTGCCTTCGATCAATAGTCTGTTACATCCTGCTTGTAAACAAATGTTTTCCAGGTAGATAAATGGTTCTATAGTATCAAAGAAAAACATCTTTTCATTGATCTGTATACCATTACTACTAGAAATTTTCACTTTCTTTTGGTTCAGTTTGAGCGAATCAAATTGACATATACAGCGGTGGTATACTGGTAGACCGTCGTCACATACCTGGGCGCGGGCAAGATGCCCCGCACCACGGCTTCGCCCAGGCTCATCTCGCTGACGATATGCCCGTCGAACAGCTCGTCCACCATGTCCCGCTGATGATCCAGGTAGCGGATCTTTGTGGCGCTCAGGCCAAAAAGCTGGGCCTGCGGATATCGCTCCAGCAGCCGCATCACGCCCGCGCCCCACATTTCCGCCCCGCAGCGATGGAATTCATCCAGGATGATGGTATCCGGGCGCAGTTCATCCAGCGTTTCCTGGGACAGGAGCATCAGCCTGGCATAGGTCATGAATTGTATGGAAGAGAAGTCCGCCTCCGGGTCAGCCTGACGCACATTTTCCATCTGGGTGTGTACAATGTACTCGCTGGGAGAAAGCCACAAAAAGCGCCGCTCCGGCTGCAGCTGCGCCAAGCGGAAGGCAATCATGCTCTTGCCCGTGCCTGTGGGATGCACCACCGCCGCGCGGCCTTCCGCCGCCAGCAGCTTCTGCACGGCTCGGCACGCTTCCTCGTTATGCCGATACAGCGCAATGCCCATGTGCGCCCCCTCCCCGCACCACATAATCAATATTATGTGGTAGGGTAAACACAGGGATTAAAAGCACATATTCTTTCTTATAAGAACAAGTTCAACAGCTGTTGGTGAAAAATTCCATACTGATACGAGCTTTACTCCAATTGGGAGCCTATTCCATATGACAACTTGACAAGCATTTGCATCTACCGTATAATAAAGCAGGCCCTTAATCGTTAAGAGTCACTTGTTTTCAGGAGCAAGTACCACATAATATTGATTATGATGTTATGCTCATCACAATACAAGCCCCAGCCATTCCAGCCGCTGCCGTTCGGTATGGCTGCTTTTGATGGTATAGATTCTTGTCGTATCCACGCTGCTGTGCCCCAGAATATCTGCCAGACGTACAATGTCCTTAAACTTCTCATAGAAGCATCTTGCAAACAGATGCCACAGATTGTGGGGAAAGACCTTCTGCTTTGATACCCCTGCTTTCCGGCACAGCTGCTTCATTTGCCGCCAAATATTGCTGCGATCCACCGGCCGTCCGCTTCGCGTGACGAATACCGGGCCGGTGACAATGCCTTTTCGAGCGCAATAGGCCTGCAATTTCCGGCAAAGCCTCTGCGGAATGAGAATGACCCTGATTTTGGCCTTCGAGCGGATTTCTGCCATGCCCGTGCGCAGGCTCTCCACGCTGATGGCCCGCACCTCGCTCACCCGGATACCCGTGGCGCAAATGGTCTGCAAAAGCTGGGAAAGCCGCTCGTCCCCCTGCCCTTCCGCCGCCTGAATCAGCTGCTGATAATCCTGACGGCCCATCTCCTTTTGGCCGTCCACAAAATTGGACTGCTGAACCTTGAGATACCGCAGCTTCCACGCCGGATGGCCGCAGAAGGCGACAAAATGATTCACCGCGGAAATCATGGAATTGATGCTGCGAACGGCATACCCACGCTCCTGAAGCCTCTGCTTGAACATAACAAGCTGATCCATCGCCGTAAGGGCTTTCCCAACAATATCAGCCAGCAGACGCAGGTCGTGCATATACTTGCGAATGGTCAGCGGGCGGGCCTCCCTGGCCTGCAGATGAGCGCGGAAGGCGGGCAACTGTTCGATAATCATAATCATGGGCCATGCTCCTTTTTCGCGGAATGGTGTTGCATTCGCGTCAAGCGCCCGATTCCCTTGCGCAATTCATGGTTCTTCTGCATTTTTATTCTACATTTGTCACCATATGTCACGATCCTTTTCTTTCAGAGGCACCGTGCTTCCTCGTCATCGGATGGGAGCGGTCTTCATATTTTCCTTTTGCAAAGTTTATTTCCAGTTCACATTCCTGGTGTAGACTGAGGCGAAAACAAAACATGGAAGGAGCTTCTGAGCAGCAATGAGCAAGAAGCATATTCGGCGGATCATCATCGCCGTGCTGGCTGTGGCGGTGATCGCGGCGGCTATCGTGCTGAATCCCGGCCGTCAGCAAAGCCGCTTCACGGAGGAAACCGCCCGCACCCAGGACATTCGCATTCACTACACCTTTTCCGGCAACGTGGAGCCGGACAGCAGCCGCGTGGTAACCGCCTCCAATCGCGGCACGGTGAAGGAATGGAAATTTGCCGAAGGCGACAAGGTGGAGGAAGACGATGCCGTGCTCCTGCCCAAGAGCGGCAGCCGCTATGAAGCGCCCATGGACGGCACCATTTCCGACCTTTATGTGGATGAGGGCGACGATTATTTGCCCGGCGACGCGCTGTTCCGCGTGGCTGACTACGACCATCCCATCGTGAAGATCAAGGTGGATGAATATGATGTCTCCGCCCTGAGCCGCGGCATGGCGGTGGATGTGAAGATCCAGGCCACCGGTGCGGTGCTGACCGGCGAGATCACCCGCATCGCCCAGGAGGCCACGGTAAACAACGATCTGGCTTATTATGAGGTCGAAATCGCGCTGCCCCAAGACGGCACGCTGTCCATGGGCCTGACCTGTGAGGTCAGCGTGCTGCGGGCCAGCGTCAGCAACGCCACCACCGTTTCCGTCGGCGCCATCCAGTACAGCGACGACGGCAAGCCCTATGTCTACTGCTATTCCCGCGGGAATGAGGTCGTCCGGCAGAACGTGCTGCTGGGCATCAACAACGGCAGCATTGTGGAAATCGTTGACGGCGTGAAGAGCGGCGAAACCATCCTGATTCCCCCGTCCAACGCCATGATGATGCCCATGATGCGCATGATGAACCACCCGTAATGCCGAAGGCCGGAGGTACGCAATGAGCGAAACAATTCTTTCCATGCGGAACCTGGTCAAGCGCTACCGCATGGGCAACGAGTGGCAGACGGTGCTGCGGGGAATCGACCTGGATGTGGTCAAGGGCGAGTTTGTGGCGGTGCTGGGGCCCTCCGGCTCGGGCAAAAGCACGCTGATGAACATCATCGGCTGCCTGGATACCCCCACGGAGGGCAGCTATATCCTGCACGGCCGGGACGTGGGCGGTCTGGATGAAAGCGAGCTGGCGCTGGTGCGCAGCAAGGAAATCGGGTTTATTTTTCAGTCCTTTCAGCTGCTGAGCCGCCAAAACGCCCTGCAAAACGTGGAGCTTCCTCTGATTTACAGCGGCGTCAGCCAGCGGGAACGCACGGAGCGCGCGCAGCTGATGCTGGAGCGCGTGGGCCTTTCGGACAAGATGCGCCATTATCCCAATCAGCTTTCCGGCGGTCAGCAGCAGCGCGTGGCCATTGCCCGGGCGCTGGCCAACAATCCCACCATTCTTCTGGCGGATGAGCCCACCGGCGCGCTGGATCAGCAGACGGGGCGTCAGGTGATGAACCTTTTCCACGACCTCAATGAGGAAGGCAATACCATCATCATGATTACCCATGACATCAGCATTGCCCGCCACGCCAAGCGCATTGTGCGCCTGCTGGACGGCGAGCTCAGCGAGGGGGTGGCGGAGGATGCTTAAGGAAAGCCTGCGGATGTCCTGGCAGAACATCAAAAGCAACAAAATGCGCACCTTCCTGACCATGCTGGGCATCATCATCGGCGTGACGGCCATCATCGCGCTGATTACCACCATGGAAGGCGCCACGGGGGAAATCACCAGCCAGTTCACCGCCCTGGGTGCGGGCAAGGTCAACGTCAGCGTGACCGGCACGCCCCTCAAGCGCGGTCTGAACAGCAACGACATTCAGCAGATTGCTGCCATCGACAACATTGCCGGCGTCGACCCCAACGTATCGCTGTCCCGCCATGTGGCGGCGGAAGGCGTGCTGCTGGAGGACGCCACCATTGAGGGGCGCAGCGCTTCCTACTTTAAGGGAGAAACGAACCTCATCGGCGCCGGCCGCGGCCTGA
Source organism: uncultured Christensenellales bacterium (assembly GCA_965646445.1). GTDB lineage: Bacteria > Bacillota > Clostridia > Christensenellales > Aristaeellaceae > UBA11524. The sequence continues at coordinate 7,779 of CBFFZW010000046.1, forward strand.
CGCCCATGGACATGGACGCGCACAGCCGTTCCTGCGTCATCGACGGCGATATTCGCTCCGCCCTGTTTCCCAATGAAAACCCGGTGGGCAAGGAAATCGTCATCGCGGGGCTGACCTTTACGGTGGTGGGCGTGACGGATGACGGCGGCGACAGCGATGTGATGCGGGCAATGTCCGCCATGTCGGGCGGAAGCTCGGCGGGAACCATCATCATCCCCTATCCCGCCGCCCTGCGCATGACCGGTACGGGCGCCGTCAACAGCCTGACGCTGTACATGGCCGATACCAGTCAGACGGATGCCGCCATTACCCGCCTGGAAGAACGGCTGAACAGCATCTTCAACTACCGCGACAACGCCTTCAACATCCTGAACCTGGACAGTCTTCTGGACACCATGGATACCATCACCGGCATGATGACCACCCTGCTGGCCGGCATCGCCTCCATCGCGCTGCTGGTGGGCGGCATCGGCATCATGAACATGATGCTGGTTTCCGTCAGCGAGCGCACCACGGAAATTGGTCTGCGCAAGGCCCTGGGCGCGCGCCCCGGTCTGATTCAGGGACAGTTTCTGCTGGAATCGGTGCTGCTCAGCCTCATGGGCGGCGGCATCGGCATCATTCTGGGCAATCTGGTTTCCTTCATTCTGGCCATAGTCATCGGCTTTGACTTTGTGCTGTCGCCCAGCGCCATCACCCTGGCCTTCCTGTTCTCGGCCTCCGTGGGCATCCTTTTCGGCTGGGCGCCCGCCCGCAAGGCCTCCCGCCTGAACCCCATCGACGCCCTGCGCAGCATGTGACGCGCTTGCCACAGCCCTGCCCCTATGCTATAATGTGAATACAGACAAGTGATACATAAGGAGGGAGCTGGCATGTTCACCCTGCTGGTGGTTGAGGATGACCGTCCGCTGCAAAGGATGATGTGCGCCTTTCTGGGCCTGAACGGCTACCATACCCTTTCCGCCGCCAACGGTGAGGAGGCCCTGAACAGCATTGAACGGGTCATGCCCGATCTGGTCATTGCCGATGTGATGATGCCCGTGATGGACGGATGGCAGCTGACGGCGGAGCTTCGCCGCAGCTACCCGCTCCTGCCCATCATCCTGGTAACGGCCCGGGACACCATTGAGGACAAGCGCATGGGCTTTTCCCGGGGCGCGGATGATTACCTGACCAAGCCGGTGGATCTGGACGAGCTGCTCTTGCATGTGGAGGCTCTTCTGCGCCGGGCCCAGGCCATGACCAGCCATCGCCTGACCATTGGCGATACGGTGCTGGATTACGACTCCCTGACCGTCACCCGGGGCACGGAAACGCTGACGCTGCCCAAGAAGGAATTCTACCTGCTCTTCAAGCTCCTCAGCAGCCCAAAGCAGATTTTCACCCGCCGTCAGCTGATGGACGAGATTTGGGGCATGGACGCTCAGAGCGACGAGAGAACCGTGGACGTACACATCAAGCGTCTGCGGGAGAAGTGCGAGGTTTTCCCGGATTTCACCATACAAACCGTGCGCGGACTGGGCTACAAGGCGGAAAAATGCCATGGGTAAACTTCATCAGCTGCTCCGGCCCTATACCTTCCGCAACCGCATGATGGTCGCGTTGCTGGCCTGTTCGCTGGTGGCGGCGCTGATTTCGCTGATCTGCTCGTTCCTGTACAGCTCCGTGAGTGTGCGCGAGGAGCTGACGGAGCGTCAGCAGGCCACCGCCATTTACATCCTGGAGCTTTCGCAGAAGACGGATCTTTCCATGGATGAAATCATCCGTATGGCGGACAACGACAGCCTGGTGGTAGCCGTCAACGAGGCCGATGCCTCCCTGATGCCCAATGAGCTGAAAGATACCCTGGCCACCAAAATGATCGTCACCACCTACATGGGCCTTTCCGCCCTCCCCTGCACCTACGTTCAGGTGGGTGAGCAGACCGTGACCATCATGCCCAACCAGCGGCTGAACATTTTCCTGATGTCCTTCATCCGCATTGGATTCGCGGCCCTGTCCTTCCTGATGGTCTTTGTCATGATGGCCTGGCTGGCATCCAACGCCATCGCCAAACCCATCTCTCTCCTGACCCGCGCCACCCGTCAGGTGCGGGACGGTGACTTTACGGTGAAGCTGCCCGAAAAGGAAGACATGCCCGACGAGCTTGGCGAGCTGATGGTGTCTTTCAATAGCATGACCGACGCCCTCTCCCGAACCTCTTATCTGCAAAAGGACTTCATTGCCTCCATCAGCCATGAGTTCCGCACGCCCATCGCTTCCATCCGCGGCTTTGCCCGGCTTTTGCAGATGCCCGGCCTGGACCAGGAAGCCCGCCGGGAATATGTGGACATGATCGCCCAGGAGAGCGACCGCCTTTCCCGGCTGTCGGAAACGTTGCTGCGGCTATCCGCCCTGGAGCAGCAGGCGGCGCCTGCCAGCCTTTCCGCCTTCCGCCTGGATGAGCAGATTCGCCAGGTCATCCTGCGTCTTCAGCCCGCCTGGAATGCCCATGACATCAACTGGCAGCTGGATCTGGAGCCTGTGACCATCGTGTCTGACAGCGAGCTGCTGACGCAGGTATGGATCAACCTGATCCAGAACGCGGTCAAGTTTTCCCATGACGGGGGCCTGATTGAGATCAGCGTCACCCAGACCGATGTGGCGGAGGTTCGCGTGACCGACCACGGCATCGGCATGGACGAACCAACCCTTGCGCGCATCTTCGATCGGTTCTATCAGGCTGACGTCTCCCGCGGCAAGCAGGGCATCGGCCTGGGCTTGTGCCTGGTCAAGCGCATCCTGGATATCCTCTCCGGCAGCATCCACGTTCGCTCCACCCTCGGCCAGGGCAGCTCCTTCCGGGTGCGGCTGCCCCTGGACGCTCACCACACAACCTTGGAGGACAAACGCTCATGAACCACACGGAACCCCCTATGAAGCAGATTTCCAGTGAATTTCAGCAGATGGTGGATGACTTTTTCTCCGTTCAGTGCCGTTATCAGGCGGCCATCAAGGAAGTGCAGACAAAGCTGGAAATCCTGGATGACGAGTTCCAGATGCGCCATCGCCGCAACCCCATCCACCACATGCAAAGCAGGATGAAAACCATTCAGAGCATGATGGAAAAGCTTCATCGCCGTCAGGAGCCGGTGAGTATTTCCTCCGCCGTGGAGCATCTGACGGACATCGCGGGTATTCGCGTGATCTGCTCCTACATCCAGGACATTTACACCGTGGCCGATCTGCTCACCTGCCAGGATGATGTGGAGATCATCCGCATCCGGGATTACATCAAGCAGCCCAAGGCCAATGGCTACCGCAGCCTTCATCTGGTGCTGGCCATTCCTGTTTTCCTGGCGGAAGGCCGGATCATTGTGCCGGTGGAGGTGCAGATCCGCACCATCGCCATGGACTTCTGGGCCTCCCTGGAGCACAGCCTGCGCTACAAGGCGGAAGGCGCGGTGCCCGAGGATATCTCCGCCGAGCTGATTCAGACGGCCAGCGACATTGCCGCGCTGGATCAGCGAATGCAGCGAATTCACGATAAAGTGGACGCGCTGGCCAAGGCCGGCGAATAAGCGTCACACCGTATAAACGCCTGTTCATCCGCCATACTATACCATAGGAAAAAGGAGGTATGCGGAATGACAGGCTTTCTTTATGCATTGGTTGCCGGCGCGGCCATGAGCGTTCAGGGCGTGATGAACACCCGGCTTGGCGATAAGGCCGGCGTGCTGGAGGCTAACGCTTATGTTCAGCTGACCGGCTTCATTTTGGCTCTGGCGGTGGCGCTGCTCTTTGGCAAGGGCGACATCCGGCAAATGTCCCAGGCCCCTTGGTACGCCTGGCTCGGCGGCGTTCTTGCCCCGGTCATCACGGTGACGGTGATGCTTTCCATCGGCGGGCTCTCCCCCACCGTGGCCATTTCGACCATCCTGATTGCCCAGCTGGCCGTGGCAGCGCTCATCGACGCCTTCGGCTGGATGGGCGCGGAGCAGATCGCCTTCGGCTGGAAGAAGTTCCTCGGCCTGGGGCTGATGGTCGCGGGCGTGATCCTGATGAAGGTGAAAAACTAACACACAACCTACGCAAATAGGCCCGGCCAGCATCATTGCTGACCGGGCTTATTTTGTTACGGAGATATGGCCAGAAGCTCAATGGCCCGCAGAATGCACCGCCCCGTCAGCACCGCCGTTTGATAATCAAGCTCCTGGGGCGTATCGGTCATTTGGTGATAGCTGTCCGGGAGCCAGGGCCAGCCCTCCTCCACACGCCGCCAGCAGACGTTGGCGGCCTCCAGACCCGCGTCGTGGAAGGGCTGATGGTCGCTTTCTCCCCGATAAAACGAAGGCGCGCTGACGCCGGACAGTGTCAAACAAGCCTGGCTGACGGCCCGGGTGACGCCGTTTTCCATTTCGGGCAGGCGTTCCGCCGCCATGTACCGGCCATCGGGCAGCCTTCCGCCCAGCATCGTCGTCACCAGCACCGCGTTGTCGGCAGGCGACGCTGCGCTGATGTCCATCACAAATGCGCCCTGATGGCGGGCCTTTTCCGCCTCGGACAGCCCTGCCACATAAGCCCGGGCGCCATGGTAGCCGTTTTCCTCCGAGCCGACAAAGGCCAGTTGAATTTCGCAAGACAAGGCAGGATATTCCGTTCCGAGCAGGCGTGCGATGTCCAGCAAAATGCCCACAGCCGCGGCGTTGTCCCGCGCGCCGGGCGAGGTCGCTACGCTGTCATAATGGGCCGCGATGGTGAACAGCGGCCCCTGACATCCGGCATTGCACACGGCAATCAGGTTCTCGCTGGTTTTCTCCTGGATGCTCTGGAAGGCCACGCGGCGCAGCGTCCCGTCTTCTTGGGAGAAGCCCAGCGCCGTCAGCCTGCCTTCCAGCCAATCGCAGGTTTGGCGCTCCGCTTCCGTCCCTGCCTCGCGGACGCCGATTTGTTCGCACAGATAAACCGTATCCGCGGCGATTCTTTCGGCGTCCAGGCATGCTTCCGCGCAGGCGCACGAAAAGGCGCACAGCATCGCCAGCATCAGCCACAGTCCCCAACGCCATCGGCGCATACACTCATCTCCCTGTACGCTTATTCTACCATGATATGCGGCCCTTTTCAAGCCGACGACCTGCCTTTGCCCCAGCCGCGCTTTTTGTCGAACGATTCCAGGCGCATATGCCAAAGGGAGACAATTCTCGCGGCAGGATAGCCCCTGTGTAGAGTTGAATTTCTTCACCGAACAACGGTGTTAAGGAGGCAACCTCTGCTATGCTTCAATCCATACGCGACGGCGACCGGCTGATCGTTCGCCTGGAAGGAGAGCTGGATCATTTCTGCGCACAAAGCGTACGCCGGGAGCTGGACGCCATGCTGGCCGACATGAGCATCCGCACGCTGATTTTGGACTTCACCACGCTGAATTTTATGGATTCCTCAGGCATCGGGGTGATTCTTGGGCGCTACCGGCTCCTGCGTGATCGGGGCGGCGCTGTGGCGGTAACCCATATGAACCGGCACATCAGCCGCATTTTTCACATGTCCGGCATGGACAGGATCATCAAACAGCTTGACATTCAGCAGGAGGCACGGACATGAACCATCAGAATGAGATGCAGACCACTTTTCTCTCCGTGGCGGAAAATGAATCCTTTGCCCGGGTGGTGATCGCCGCCTTCGCGGTACAGCTGTCCCCGACGGTTTCGGAGATCGCGGACATCAAAACGGCGGTATCCGAGGCCGTCACCAACGCCATTGTCCACGGCTATGAGGACAGCCGGGGCATGGTCAGTCTGCGCGCCACCATTGACGACCGCTGGCTGACGGTGGAGGTTCAGGACGAGGGCAAGGGTATTCCGAATGTTGAGCAGGCCATGGAGCCCTTCTTCACCACCCATCCCGAGCAGGAGCGCAGCGGCATGGGCTTCGCGGTGATGCAGACCTTCATGGATGATCTGCAGGTGGACTCTGTTCCCGGCCAGGGCACCACCGTCCGCATGCGGAAGCGCATCCATGCCGGAGGCTCCCTTTGACCGCCAACGCCGACTTTGCCGCGCGGCTGTCTCAGGCGCGCATGGAGGGAAAGCAGGCCATCGCCGCCCTGGCCGAGCAGCATCTGCCCCTGGTGGCGGCCATGGTGCGGCGCTTTCCGGGCTATGGACGGGAACGTGAGGAGCTCTATCAGCAGGGCTGCATCGGCCTGATGAAGGCCCTCGCCCGGTACGATCCCGACATGGGCGCCCAATTCTCCACCTACGCCGCCGCGATGATCCTGGGCGAAATGCGGATGCTTTGCCGGATGGACGCGCCTGTACACGTTCCTCGCCGTGATCGGGAAAACCGGAGCCGTATCCGCCGGATGGAGCGCATGCTGCAGGAGCACCTGGGCCGGGAGCCCACCGTGACGGAGTTGGCCTCCTCCCTGCGCATGGACGCTGCGGAACTGATGCTGGCCATGGAAAATATCCAGACAACGTCCCTTGACGCTCCGGCTCATCCCGGCAGCCGCGCCCTGTCCGAGCTGCTTCCCGCGCCTGACGGCTGGCTGGATCGGCTGATGCTGCGCGATCTCATCACACGGCTGCCCCGGGAGGATCAGCGGCTGCTGCTGATGCGCTTCCGCCTCGGCATGACCCAGGCGGAAGTCGCCAGGAGCCTTGGCGTCAGTCAGATGCAGATCAGCCGCCGGGAATCCGCCGTCAAAGCGCAGCTGCGCAAGGCCTGGAATGAATAAAGCGTCGCAAAAGCAGTACAAGCCGCCTTTACGACGCTTTTTATACGCCCTTCCTGATCGAACGGCGCTGCGGATGATTCGGGTGGATTCTCCCTTTGCTGTCAGCAGTAGCGCAGCTGCGTCCGCTTCCCCATGGAGCTGAGGCACTTGGCGATGTCCTTGACCAGCCGCAGCTTGATGGACAGGGAGATGGGCATATCCGGGTTCTGATGGGCGGGATTCAGGGCACGGCCTACAATAAAGCGCACCGAGGTACACTTGCTGGCCAGGGTCTCCGCCAGAAGATACGCGCCGTCACGCTTCTCCTGAAGGATGGCCATATCCCGGGTAGCCGCGTATCGCTCCAGAATTTCGAGGGTTTTGCCCAGCGTCACCACGCCCTCGGTCACCAGGTCAATCCCCTTCATGTGCGCAATAGGCGGAATCTCCGGGGAGATATAGTCCAGGTCGATTTCCAGCTCCGCGCCCAGGCGCTTGCTGACAATCTGCGATGTCGTGCCGCCGCAGATGACCTTGATCCCCGGGCAGGACAGCAGATCGTTCACCACGTCCTCATCATCCTCGGGATGGACGGGCGGGCCCACCATCACACAGCAGGGCCGGGGCTCGCACACGCGCAGAACCGCCACGGTGGTATCGTCGCCGTTATGGCCCTGGTACAAATCGCTGCACTGCGTCAGCAGCCGGTGCTGCACGTCGGCGGCGGTATCCTCCGACGTGTGACGCTCCTCCAGGAAGGATACCACCTCCTCGTGCTGCCAGCCGAGATTCAGGAGCATCCCCACCCCGGCATGAATCACGCCGTCGGAAAAGGTAACGGCGATGTCCCCCAATTCGAGCTGCATCCGGGCTTCCCGGACGCGCTTGCCGCAGATCGTCCGTTCTTCCCAGGGGATGTAGGTGTGCCTGCCCTGCCGCAGAAGGATCAGGGACGGATTGTCAAACTCCACCAGGTAGGCCCCGCCATCGGCATTCACCTGCATCATGGTAAAGGTGGAATAAGCCACCTCCCGCACCCTGCACACCGGCAGGGTGGAGGCGATGGTTTCCACCACGTCGTTCATGGCCGCGCCGGCGGACACCATGGTAGCGATGATCTTGCTGGTCAGGGACGCCAGGATATTGGCCTTGACGCCGCTGCCCAGGCCGTCGGAAAGCACCAGCAGCGCGCTGTCGTCCTCGTGGCGGATGATTTCCACCTTATCGCCGCACAGCTCCTCGCCATCCTTGTTCATGCTGCCCCAGCTGGTTTCGATGAAGAAGCTCATACGCCCTCTCCCCCGCTCATGCTGGCCTTCAATTTCAGCAGCGCGGCCTTTGTTTCGCCGGTGGTCTCCCCCAGCAGGCTGGCGATCTCCTGCGCCACCCGCATCTGCTTGTCAATCACCTGCTGCGCGGTCTCCACGGTTTCCTTGCGCATCTGCCGCATGGCCCGCATGCTCTCCTCCTCCTGGGAGATGTCCTTGAGCAGCACCATATAATCATGGTCAGGCAGGGAGATGATGCTCTGCTCCACCATGATCTCGTAGATGGCGGTCTTGCGCCGGATGCCCATAACGTTCTGACCGTCTCTGCGGATTTGGGCCAGCTCCTCCATTTCCAGGAAGGCGTCGATGCCCATGCCGATGCAGTCGCTGTCCAGGCTCAGCATTTGCTCCGCCGCCCGGTTGAACTGGGTGATGGCGAAATCCTGGTTCAGGATGATGATGCCGTTGGGCGTATTGTCCAGGATGGTGTTGGACATGGACTCTGCCCGCTGCCGCATATACGGCAGGCACATGTGCAGGCTGGCCTTTCCGCGATAGACCGCGATGGCCTTCTCGCGGCAGGTATTGTAACCGCAGGCCCCGCAGTTGAGCAGATCCGCGGGAGTGTGCTTGCCAATGGAATGGAGAATCTGCTGAATTTCCTCTTCGGAAGGCATGGACGCGTCCCGCGTCTGAGGCACATAGCTTGCCGCCATGGCGACCTGGCATGCCTCGCCTTCCGGCATGGGGCCCTGAGCCGGACGGGACGCGAAGTCCTCCACAGCCGTTCGGCTGAGCAGGTAGGGATCGCCATGGCCGCGCAGGCTGGGCCCGCCCACGCAGGAATCCACGCAGGAGGACATCTCCAGGAAATACCCCGTGAGGCCATGCTCGCGGATGTCCTTCAGCATCCGAATGCAGTTGCTCAGCCCGTCGATGGCCACGGGCTTGTAGCGGCCGCGCTGCTCCTCTGGCATGCAGGCAAGAATGCCTCCTGGCACGGGATAAAGCCGGCTGCGCGTATGGTGCATGCCCCGGGCCTCGTCATCCTCCGAGTCCAGCTCGATGCTCTCCTGACTGAGCCAGCGCCGAAGCTCGTCGTACATCAGCGCCGCCGCGATTTCCCCGGAGATTTCCGCCTCCTGCTTTTTGGATATGCACGGGCCGATGAACACCACCTTGCTGTCCGCGCCGTGAGCCTTGCGGAGCAGCCGGGCATGGGACACGGCGGGCGACGGCGTCTGGGCCAGCTGTCCCGTCAATTCGGGGTAATACTTTTCAACCAGCATAACCACTGTGGGGCAGCAGGTGGTGATGATATTGGGCATCGTGCCTTCCTGAACCATGCGCGCGTATTCCGCCGTGACCGCCGTGGCGCCGATGGCGGTCTCCTCAACGCCCGCAAAGCCCAGCTTCTTCAGCGCCGCGGACATCTTCGCGAAGCTGACGCCCGGAAAAGCCGCCACAAAGGAGGGCGCCAGGGAGACGTACACCCTCTCGCCCCGGTCGATCATCGCCCGGACGCGGGGAACGTCATCCTGAATCTGCTTGGCGTTCTGCGGGCAGACCATGGCGCAGGTGCCGCAGAGCACGCATTCATCCTCCCTGATGCGCGCCTGATCGTCATGGAAGCTGATGGACTTCACATCGCAGTGGCGGATACATTTATAACAGTTTTTGCAATTGGCTTCCTTCAGTTGAATGATGCTCATGGCTGTACTCCTTTGAATCAGCCGCCGCAAAGAGGCAGGACTTCCTCCCGCACCAGGCTGGCGACGCGATCCTGATCCACATGATAGAACTTGACGCCGTTGACCCGCACACAGGGGCCGTTTTTGCATTCGCCCATGCAGAAGCTGGCGGAAAGCTCCACATGCTGGCCGAGGCCGAGCTTCTCGATTTCCTGCTGGAACAGCTGTGTGGTGGCGTGAGACCCCTTCATATGGCAGGCGGAGCCCACGCAAATGCTGACTTTGACCATGCTGCTTCTTCCTTTCTGGTTCTTGGCATAGACTGACAGGGACTATGCCGAAGACCTGACACAAAATTTGCAAGCGCGTCTGCCGGGAAACGTCCGGGTGCTTCGTTGTATCAGCAGGAACCCGGAAAAGTTTCCCATGCTGAAAGTGAGGAACGGCCATGCGTATTTTTTCCTGTCTGTCCCGGCGCAGAGCATGCCGCGCGGCGCTGTGTCTGATCCTTGCGGCGGCGCTGGCGGTGGCGGGCGCCAACCTGCTGGTCTGCCTGTCCACCCGTGGGAATGTCCATACCATCGCCACGGCGGAAGGCCTTACCGGCGACTGCATCCTGGTGCTCGGCTGCGGCCTGACCAAGGACGGAACCCCCGGCCAGATGCTTCGCGACCGCCTGGACACGGCCATCGCCGCTTATCACATGGGCGTGGCCGACCGCCTGCTGATGAGCGGCGACCATGGCCAGGACGATTATGATGAAGTCACCGCCATGAAGCGCTACGCCATCGACAGAGGCGTTCCCTCCGAGGATATTTTCGTGGATCACGCGGGCTTCTCCACCTATGAGAGCATGGTGCGGGCCAGGGAAATCTTCCAGTGCAGCAGCGTGGTGGTAGTTACCCAGGCCTATCATCTGTACCGCGCCCTGTACAACGCCAGGGCCATGGGCATGGAGGCCGTGGGCATCGCCTCCCAGGAGCATGCTTATACCCGCCAGTGGTATTTCAACCTGCGGGAAGCCGCCGCCAGGCTCAAGGACGTGGTGTACTGCGCGGCCAAGCCGGAACCCACCTATTTGGGTCAGGCTGTGTCCATTTTCAGCGCCGACGGCGACATGACCAACGAGCGCTGGTAGCAAAGCGTACCTTAGGCGATGTCCAGGGCAATCTCCATCATCTGGGTGAAGGTGTTCTGCCGCTCCTCCGCGCTCAGCTCCTCCCCGGTGAAGGGATTATCGGAAATCGTGCACAGGCACAGAGCGTTTTTCCCGCTGCGGGCCGCGTTGAGGTACAGCGCGGCCGCTTCCATTTCCACCGCCAGCACGCCAAGCCCCTGCAAAACAACCGTGGGCTTGGATTCATCGTAGAAGGTGTCGGAGGAATAGATCGCACCGGGCACCAGGGGGGCGTTCAACCGTTCGCCCGCCTCCATGGCCTTGCGCAGCAGCTCCCAGGAGCAGCAGGGGGCCAGGTGGCCGTGAAAGCCGAACTGCGCGCCGAAGTTCGAGTTGGTGTAGGCGCTCATGCCCACCACAATGTCCCGCAGCTTCAGGCTCTGGTTCAGCATCCCGGCGCTGCCGATGCGGATGATGTTCTCCACGCCGTAGAAATTGTACAATTCATAGGAATAAATGCCGATGGAGGGCATGCCCATGCCGCTGGCCATCACTGACACCCGCTTGCCCTGATACTCGCCGGTGTAGCCCTGCACGCCGCGGACATTGTTCACCAGCACCGGATTCGTCAGAAAATGCTCGGCAATAAACTTGGCCCGAAGGGGATCGCCGGGCATCAGCACGGTGGGCGCGAAATCGCCGGCCTTGGCGGTAATGTGGGGGGTAGGAATGCTGCTCATCAAATCAGTGCCCCTTTCTGTGGATGAATCGTTGCCTCTATTATAGCATGATTTCGCCAAGATGCAAGCAAGCCCGCCGCGCGCTTGACATCCCCCGCTTTGTCTTCTACAATAGAAGCAATGAAGGCGGGAGGGATCAGCGGTGAATCAGCAGTTTTTGCCCGTGACCATGGATGAGGTGCGTAATCGCGGCTGGGACGCGCCGGATTTTGTGTATGTGTGCGGGGACGCCTATGTGGATCACCCCTCCTTCGGCCATGCCATCATCGGGCGCATTCTGGAGCAGGCGGGCTACCGCGTGGCCATGCTGTGCCTGCCGCCCTGGCAGGACGCCAGCGCCTTCCAGCGTTTCGGCCGCCCGCGCCTGGGCTTTCTGGTGACGGCGGGCGTCATCGACAGCATGGTGAACCACTACACCGTGGCCAAGAAGCGCCGCAGCGACGACGCCTATGCCCCCGGCGGACGCGGCGGTATGCGTCCTGACCGCGCCACGGTCGTCTACTGCAACCGCATCCGGCAGGCGTACAGGGATGTGCCGATTCTCATCGGCGGCGTGGAGGCCAGCCTGCGGCGCTTCTCCCATTATGATTATTGGGACGATAAGGTGCGTCACTCCGTTCTGGTGGACGCCGGGGCGACGCTCCTGATGTACGGCATGGGCGAAACCTCCATCATCGCCTGCGCCAACTGGGTGGCGGACGGCATGAACCCTGCCGAGCTCTCCGCCATCAGGGGCATCTGCTACATGAGCAAGCGCCCCGATGAGCGCTGCGTTCAGCTGCCCGGCCACGCCGAGGTCTGCCGCGATAAGCGCAAATACGCCGAGGCCTTTCTGATCCAGTATGAGGAACAGGACCCGATCCGCGGAAGGCGTTTGTGCCAGCAGCAGGATACCGACCGCTATATCATCCAGAACGAGCCCTCGCTTCCCCTCTCCCGGGAAGCTCTTGACGCCGTGTACGACCTGCCCTATACCCGCCGCTGGCACCCCATGTACGACGCGGAGGGCGGCGTTCCCGCGCTGAAGGAGGTGGAATTTTCCATCGCGTCCACGCGGGGCTGCTTCGGGTCATGCAGCTTCTGCGCCATCACCTTCCATCAGGGGCGGATCATCCAGTCCCGCAGCCCGGAATCCATCGTCCGGGAGGCCAGGCTGCTGACCACGCTGCCCGGCTTCAAGGGCTATATTCATGATGTGGGCGGCCCCACGGCGAATTTCCGTCAGCCCGCCTGCAAAAAGCAGCTGAAATGCGGCGCCTGCAAGAACCGGCAGTGCCTTTTCCCGTCCCCGTGCAAGAATCTGGAGGTATCGCACCGAGAGCTGATCGGCATTCTTCGCCAGCTTCGGGCGCTTCCGCGGGTCAAGAAGGTCTTCATCCGCTCGGGCCTTCGCTATGATTATATCATGGCCGACCCCGACCCGACCTTTCTGAGGGAATTATGTCAGCATCACATTTCCGGTCAATTGAAGGTCGCGCCGGAGCATGTGTGCCCCTATGTGCTGGAACGCATGGGCAAGCCCGGGCGTCCCGTCTACGATGCCTTTGTGGAGCGATATCAGCGTGTCAACGCCGCCCTCGGCATGAAGCAGTATCTCGTCCCTTACCTGATGAGCAGCCATCCCGGCAGCGATCTGAACGCCGCCATCGAGCTGGCCTGCTATCTGCGGGACACCGGCTTTTACCCCGAGCAGGTGCAGGACTTCTACCCCACCCCGGGCACCCTGTCCACCTGCATGTTCTATACCGGCCTGGATCCCCGAACCATGAAGCCGGTTGATGTGGCCCGCGCGCCGGAGGAAAAGGCGATGCAGCGGGCGCTGATACAGTTCCGCGCGCCACGAAATCAGCCTCTGGTGCGCAAGGCCCTCCGGCTGGCGGGCCGGGAGGATCTGATCGGCTATGGCAGGGCATGTCTGGTGCCGCCGGAAAGCGAGCATCGTCCCGCGCCGAGGGCACAGCGAGACACCGGCAAAACCGGCGCAAAGAAAAAGACCACCGACAGGACGGCCAAGCCATCCGCCAAGCGGTCTTCCCAACGGGCCAAGCCCAGGAAAAAGCGATAATCAGCCCTGCATGGGCAAGCGCATCCGGCGCGAAAGGATTTCCGCCAGGGCGCTCCATTCCTTCAGATCCACCACTTCCACACTGCCGTAGGGCGCGTCCAGCAGCACCTCCACGGCGCGGCGATACTGATCCAATATGCCCAGGAGCGCAGCGGGGTTGTGCTCCTGGCCTTTTTTTGCGCTGGCAAGGATGTGCAGCGCCGCGTCCAGCCAGCACTTGCTCATCAGATGCAGGATCAAATGCGCGGGATCCTCAATGGGCGGCTGCAAAATACCGGCGGCGCAGGCGGCGTCGATTTCGCGCTCCAACAGCGGCCGGAAGGCAGCCTCCAGGGTTTCCTGATAGCACAGACGCAGAGCCTGTCCCTCCTGCCGCTCCATCAGGGGCAGGAGCATGGCCATAAACGCCTTATCGTCCTTGCGAAGGGGCATGAAGAAGGCCAGCACGCCGTTCAGGCGATCCATGGGATCGGCAATGGCGATGACGGAGGACTCAGCCAGGGCCACGGCATGTTCCGCGCGTGTCAGAAAGATGCTTTCCAGCAGCGCTTCCTTGCTGGCGAAGTAGTGGTAGAAACCACCCTTGCTGATCTGAAGGACATCCAGGATGTCCTGAATGCTGGTGGCATCATAGCCCTTGAGACAAAACAGCCGTTCCGCCACCACCAGCATCTCCCGGCGCTTTTCCTCGCCCTTGCGCATCCTGACGCCCCCCTTCGCAGTGGATTCCCTTTATCAGTATAGACCATGTTCCGAACTTTCGTCAAGCTGAAAATCGCCCGTTCCTCAGCATGAGAACGGGCGATCAAGGTTACGCTGCTTTCCGGTTTCCAGCCTGACGGCGGCGCTGAAGCAGCTTCACCAGCTCGACAGCGGGGATGACGCACAGCGCCAGACCCATGGCCACAAGGTATTCCATGGCGGAAATGCTTGTGAAGCCGAACAGCCCGGACAGGAAGGGCACATAGATGACCGCCGTTGTCAGCACGAGCGCCGCCGCCGCGCCGCCCCACAGCCAGCCGTTCTGCTTTTGCAGCGTGAAGATGCTGCCCCTGCGGGAGCGCATGTTGAAGCTGTGGAAGATTTCCGCCATCGACATGGTCAGGAAGGCCATGGTGGTGCCGTCGGGGCTGTTGGTGATCTCCCAGACACCGCTCTCGATGAAGTGGCCTATGAAGTAGGCCGCCAGGGTCAAAAGCGACACGATAATGCCCTGATAGGCAATGTCCGCGCCCACGCCGCCGGCAAAGATACCGGCCTTGGCGTCACGGGGCTTCTGCTTCATGGCGTCGGGCTCGCCGGGCTCCATGCCCAGGGCCAGGGCGGGCAGGCTGTCGGTGATGAGATTGATCCACAGAATGTGCGCGGGCTGGAGGATGGTAAAGCCCAGCATGGTCGCGGTAAAGATACTGACGACCTCGGACAGGTTGGAGGACAGCAGGAACTGAATGGCCTTGCGGATGTTGGCGTAAATGCGCCGTCCTTCCTCCACAGCGGAAACGATGGTGGCAAAGTTATCGTCCGCCAGGATCATTTCCGCTACGTTCTTGGTCACGTCGGTGCCCGTGATGCCCATGCCCACGCCGATGTCCGCCGCCTTGATGGAGGGCGCGTCGTTTACGCCGTCGCCGGTCATGGCCGTGATCTTGCCCCGGCGCTTCCACGCTTCCACGATGCGCACCTTGTGCTCCGGCTGAACCCGGGCGTACACGGCGTAGCGGTCGATGACCTGATCCAGCTCCTCGTCGGACATGGCGTTGAGGGCGCTGCCCAGGATGGCTTGATCGGGCGTTTCCAGGATGCCCAGCTCCCGGGCGATGGCCACGGCGGTGTCGATATGGTCGCCGGTAATCATGATGGCCCGGATGCCCGCTTCCTTACACAGCGCCACGGCATCCTTGACCTCGGGGCGCACGGGGTCGATCATACCCGTCAGACCCACGAAAATGAGGTGACGCTCGATAGCCTCAGGCGTCAGATCTTCGGGCAGCTCGGCCAAATCCACATAGGCGCAGGCCAGGACGCGCAGCGCGCTGTCCGCCATGCGCTTGTTCTCCGCCATCACAGCCTTGCGGTCGGCGTCGGTAATGTCCCGGACGCCCTCGGCCGTCAGGATGCGGGTGCAGCGGGCCAGAATCTCATCCGGCGCGCCCTTGGTGAACTGGCGAATACCTGCCTCGGTTGTGTGCAGGGTGGACATCATCTTGCGCATGGAGTCAAAGGGCGCCTCACCGACACGGGGCCACCGGGCCTTCAGCTGATTTTTGTCCTGGCCCTCTGCATAGGCGAAGTTGACCAGCGCGCACTCAGTGGGCTCACCCACGGCCTGATGCCTGTCATCCAGCTCAGCGTCGGAGCACAGGGCCATGCCTGTGGCCAGCAGCGCCCGGTCAGCGCCGTAAGCCTCGACCACGGTCATCTTGTTCTGCGTCAGCGTACCAGTCTTATCCGAGCAGATCACCTGCGCGCAGCCGAGGGTTTCCACGGCGGTCAGCTTGCGGATGACGGCGTTGCGCTTACTCATCTTCGTCACGCCAATGGACAGCACAATGGTCACCACCGCCGCCAGGCCCTCGGGAATCGCGGCCACGGCCAGGCTGACGGCCATCATGAAGGTGTCGATCATCACCTCGGCATTGATGGCGCCCGCCCGGAACACGCCCACGCCGAACATCACCACGCAGATGGCCAGCACCAGCCACGTCAGCGTGCGGGAAAGGCCCGCCAGCTTCAACTGCAGGGGCGTCTGCTCATCCTGGGCCTGGGTCAGCGCGTCGGCAATTTTGCCCATTTCGGTGTCCATGCCGGTGCCGCACACCACGGCGCTGCCCCGGCCGTAAACCACCGTGGAGCCCATGTACATCATGTTCTTGCGATCGCCCAGAGCAACGTCGTCGCCGGAAAGCGCATCCGCCTGCTTGGTCACAGGGACGGATTCGCCGGTCAGCGCCGCCTCCTCGACCTTCAGCGAGGCGCACTCCAGGATGCGGCAGTCCGCCGGTACCGCGTCCCCGGCTTCCACATGGATGATATCGCCGGGAATCAGCTCCTCGGACTTCACGACGGTCAGCACGCCGTCCCGCATGACCTTGGAGGTCGCGGCGGTCATGGTCTTCAGGGCGGCGATGGCTTCCTCCGCTTTGCTCTCCTGCACCACGCCCAAAACAGCGTTGAGCACCACCACAAAGAGGATGATGAACACATCGGCCATGGATTCCCCAGCGTAAACGGAGGTGATGCCCGACAGCAGCGCCGCCGCCAGCAGCACGATAATCATCGGATCAGCCAACTGCTTGAGCAACCGGCTAAGGAGGGAGACCTTCTCGCCTTCCTTGAGCCGGTTTGGGCCATGCTTTTCCAGCCGTGTCCGCGCCTCCTGAGCGGTAAGGCCCTGAGGCGTGGATCGCAGCTCCTGAAGGACTTCCTGCGCGTTTTGAAGGTAGGCTTTCATCCGTGTTGACTCCTTTCACCATGAAAAATGCGAGACCCACATGCAACTCCCTCACTTTCGCGATGAATGCACATGAGTCTCGCTCTTTCATGCAGACCAGGCCGATGGCCATGTATGTTGACCTGCATCACTGTCGCCAGTGGAACTACTCCCCCATTGGGTCTTCAATTGTCTTTATTATACCAGCTTTTTTCCAGCTGTCAATGGTCTGTTTTTGAACAAAGTGTGACAATTAACCGTGCACGCTGATGTCGGGCATATCGGTGATCTCCACATCCGCGCCCAAGCCGCGGAGCATCCCCGGCAAGTCCTCATAGCCCCGGGCAATATGCCCCGCCGGATCCTGCAGGATGGTCTCGCCCTCCGCGGCCAGCCCGGCCAACATCAGCGCCGCGCCGCCCCGCAGATCCGTGCTGCTGACGGTCGCCCCGGCCAGCGCCCGTCCGCCCGTAACCAGCGCGATGCGGTCCTCAATGCGGATGCTGGCCCCAAGGCGCGCCATTTCCCTGGCGTGCATGAAGCGATTCTCGAAAATGGTTTCCAGGAAGACCGACGTTCCCCGCAGCTTGAGGGCGAGGGCCATCATGGGCGCCTGCATGTCCGTGGGGAAGCCGGGATAAGCCAGCGTTCTCACCTGAATCGGCTGGCTGGCCCGGCCCGAAATCCGCAGGCCCGCGGCGGATTCCCGGAGGGTCACCCCCGCCTCGCGCAGCTTGAACATCAGTGCCCACATGTGATCGGGACGAATATGCCGCACCAGCACGCTCCCTTCGGTCATCGCGGCGGCGCAAAGGAGCGTGCCCGCCTCAATGCGATCCGGGATGGGCCGATAGACGCAGCCATGGAGGCTTTCGCGGCCTTCCACAAAAATGGTGCCGGTGCCCCCGCCGGAAATCTTCGCGCCCATATCGTTGAGGAAAGCGCACAGATCCACGATTTCCGGCTCCTTGGCCGCGTTTTCAATGCGCGTGGAACCCTTGGCCAGGGTCGCCGCCAGCACGATGTTTTCCGTGGCGCCCACGCTGGGAAAATCCAGGTAAACATTCCCGCCATGGAGCTTACCCTGCAGCGTCACGGAGCCCGGCGTCAGCTGCACCTCCGCCCCCAGGGCCTGCATGCCCTTGATGTGCAGGTCGATGGGCCGCTGGCCGATGGCGCAGCCCCCGGGCAGAGCGACCCGGGCATAGCCCGTGCGGGCCAGCAGCGGCCCCATCACCAGCACCGACGCCCGAAGACGGCTCAGCAGGTTTTCGGAGGACGGCGAGTGCGGGTCGTCCGTCCACAGCGTTACCTCGTCATCGCTGCGGGAAACCTCCGTGCCGCACTCGTGCAGAATTTCCAGCAGCGTTTCCACATCCGTCAGCTGCGGCACGCGCTCGATGGTCACCGGCTCCCGGGTAAGCAGGCCCGCGCAGAGAATCGGCAGGACGGCGTTCTTCGCCGAGTGGATGCTGCATTCCCCGCTCAAATGCTCGCAATGACGGATGCGATACGTTGCCATGGTGATGCCTCCTTGTCCAATCGACCGTAGGCTTTCCAGGCGGCGCATTCCTCATGCACGGGAAGATTCGCCTTCTCCTTGACTTTTGGGCGAAATCTGCGCATAATAGGTATGATGTGGTTTTTATGCCCATCGCTGGCTTTACTACGGGCCGCCGCGGCGCCGCCATGAAAGGATCGACCCAGACCATGTCAAGTGCCATCACGCATGTACAGCCTGGTTCCATCGCCGACCGGCTTGGACTTCAGGCGGGCGATGTCCTGGAAGCCATCGCCGGCGAGCCGGTCATCGACCAGATCGACTATCAAGCGCTGACCGCGCGGGAGCGCTTCGACATCACCCTGACCCGGACCAATGGCGAAAAGCGCACCGTCCATGTGCGCAAGGAGGACTGGGAACCCCTGGGCATGACGCTGGATCAGACCATCGTATCAAAGCCCCGGCCCTGCCAGAATCACTGCGTTTTCTGCTTCATCGACCAGATGCCGCCGAGTATGCGCGACACCCTTTACGTCAAGGATGACGACTGGCGGCTGTCGCTGATGATGGGCAATTACATCACCATGACCAACATCACCGACCAGGAAATGGACAGGATCATCCGGCGGCGGGTCAGCCCGCTGTACATTTCCGTCCATTGCACCGACCCGGATATGCGGGTGAGGCTCCTGCGCAACCCCAGGGCCGCGCAAATCATGGACAGGCTGCGCCTGCTGAAGGACAACGGCATCCGTTTCCACTGCCAGGTGGTGCTCTGCCCCGGCTGGAATGACGGCGACCAGCTTCTGCGCACCCTCCACGATCTGGAAAGCCTGTATCCTGCCGCCCAGTCCGTGGCGCTGGTGCCCATCGGTCTGACCAAATTCCGGGAGGGGCTGCCCGCCATCAGGCCCTATGACAAGGCCATGGCGACGGCGCTGGTGGAAGCAATCGCGCCCATGCAGCAGGACTATCTGCGCCGCCTGGGCACCCGCTTCGTTTTCCCCTCCGACGAGTTCTACTGCCTGTCCGGCCTGCCCCTGCCCGAGGACGAGGCCTATGAGGATTATCCGCAGATCGAGAACGGCGTGGGCATGCTGCGGATGTTTGAAACGGATCTGCGCTTCGCCGCCGAGGACGCGCCCGTTGCCGCCACGCCGCCGCGCCGCCTGACCATCGCCACGGGCACGTCCGTCGCGCCCTTCCTGCAAAGGCTGGCGGATCAATACGCGCCCAAGGGCACCGTCGTCACCGTCAAACCGATTATCAACCGGTTTTTCGGGGAATCTGTCACGGTGGCGGGACTGATAACAGGCCAGGATCTGATCGACCAGTGCCGGGACGTGGAGGCGGACGAGATTCTCATCGTCCGCAGTATGATCCGCAACGAGGGCGACCTATTCCTGGACAACCTGCATGTGGACGATGTGCGCAAAGCGCTGCCCGCTCCCCTGCGCATCACGGAGAATTCCGGCGAGGGCTTCTGGCGCGCCATCAGTGGATTGGAGGATCAGTAAGCATGGCAAGACCCCTTGTGGCCATTGTGGGCCGGCCCAATGTGGGCAAATCGACCTTCTTCAACAAAATCGCCGGACGGCGGATCTCCATCGTCGAGGATACGCCCGGCGTCACCCGCGACCGCATCTATGCCGATGTGGAATGGCAAAACCGCAAATTCACCCTGATCGACACCGGCGGCATCGACCCCAGGAGCGACGATGTGCTGCTGTCCCAGATGCGCCGTCAGGCGGAAATCGCCATGGATACGGCGGATGTCATCTGCTTCTTCACCGACGGCCGCGACGGCCTGACAGACGACGATCGGGAGGTCACCAACCTGCTGCGCAAAACCCACAAGCCCCTGCTGCTGGTGGTGAACAAGGTCGATCACATCGGCATGAACGACGCCATGTACGAGTTCTACGAGCTGGGCCTAGGCGACCCCATCGCCATCAGCGCGGTAAACATGATGGGCCTGGGCGACCTGCTGGAGGAAATCTGCAAGCAGCTGCCCCCGCCTGATTCCGACGAAATGGAGGAAGAGGGCCATGTGCTGCAGCTGGCTGTGGTGGGCCGCCCCAACGTGGGCAAGTCCTCCCTGGTGAACCGTCTGCTGGGCCAGGAGCGCACCATGGTTTCCGACATTGCCGGCACCACCCGGGACGCCATCGACACCCGGTTCACCGCGGCCAACGGCACGGAATACAACGTCATTGACACAGCGGGCATCCGCCGCAAGCGCGCCGTGGAGGACGAGAGCCTCGAGAGATACAGCGTACTGCGCTCCATCGCCGCCATTCGCCGGTGCGATGTGGCCCTGCTGCTCATCGACGCGCAGGACGGCGTGACCGAGCAGGACACCAAAATCGCGGGCCTCATCCGGGAGGAAGGCAAGGCCGTTGCCGTTATTGTAAACAAATGGGACGCCATTGAAAAGGAAACCGGCACCCTTGAAGCCTTCAAGAAGAAGGTGCTGGACGACCTAAAATTCATGGATTACGCGCCGGTGCTGTTCATTTCCGCACTAACGGGGCAGCGTGCCCACACCGTGCTGGACACAGTGGATCAGGTCTGGGCCCAGGCCACCAAGCGGATTCCCACCGGCGTCCTCAACGATGTGCTGGCTGATGCCACCATGTCCCTGCAGCCGCCCATGACCGGCGGACGTCGGCTCAAAATTTACTACCTGACCCAGCAGGGCGTCTGCCCGCCGACCTTTATCCTTTTTGTCAACGACGAAACATTGATGCACTTCGCCTACGAGCGCTACCTGGAAAACTATTTCCGCAAGACCTTTGACTTCACGGGCACGCCCATCCGTTTTATCTTACGGGAGAAGAAAAAGGAGAACAATTGATATGAATGTACTGGCTTACATCATCATTGCCGTGGTTGCGTATCTGCTTGGTTCCATCTCCACCGGAATGCTGGTGGCTAATATGCTGCATGGGCCGAACCTGCGGGAGGTCGGGAGCAAAAACACCGGCGCCAGCAACGCCCTTCGCACCATGGGCGTCCGTGGCGGCGCGAGCACCTTCGCGGGGGATGTCATCAAGGCGGTGATCGCCTGCGGCATTGGCCGAATCTGGATGGGACTGCCCGGGGCCATGGTGGCGGGACTGTTCGTGGTCATCGGCCATAACTGGCCTGTGTTCTTCCAGTTCAAAGGCGGCAAGGGCGTCAGTAGCACCGTGGGTGTGATGCTGGTGTGCTTCTGGTGGCAGGCCATCATTTGCTATGTCGTGACCATCGCCATCATCGCCATCACCCGGTTCATTTCCTTGGGCTCCATGGTGATGGTGACGCTTTTCGCCATCCTGGTAGCCTTCACCTGCGGCGGCAACTGGCTGGCCATCGTCTGGGCCATCGTCATGGCGGCCATCTGCATCGGACGGCATCACGCCAACATCCGGCGGCTGCTGAACGGCACGGAAGCCAAAATCGGGCAGAAGGTGAAATGAGCTTTGTCTCCGCGTTCCATGACCGGGACGCGGATTTTGCTATGGACTTAACCGCAAAGGAGAATCCGTATGCCCGCCATCGTCGGCATGTACATCCTGTTCTTTTACGCGACGGCTTTCCTGGGCTGGTGCATGGAGGTTGTCTGCAAGCTGATCCAGTTCCGGCGCTTCATCAACCGCGGATTCCTCATCGGCCCATACTGCCCGATTTATGGCTTCGGGTCAGTACTGATCGCCTTGACGCTCTCCCACTACGCCGATGAGCCCGTGGTCGTCTTCATCCTGGCTACCGTGCTTTGCGGTACGCTGGAATACGTCACCAGTTACCTGATGGAAAAGCTGTTCCACGCCCGCTGGTGGGATTACAGCGACAAGCGCTTCAACCTCAATGGCCGCATCTGCGCCAACACGCTGATTCCCTTCGGCCTGCTGGGCCTCGCCATCATCGAGGTGCTGAAACCCCTGCTTTTCGGCTGGTTCGCGCTGCTCTCGCCCGCCGTGATGGATGGCCTGTGCTTTGCTTTGACGGCGCTCTTTCTCACCGATGTGCTGATCTCCACCCGCGTGCTGACCCACATCCGCCAGGATGCCGCCGCCATGACTGGCGACAGCACGGAGCACCTGACGGCGGCCGTCCGCGCCCACCTGCTTCAGCGGGGCGCGCTGGTGCGGCGCGTTCTTCATGCCTTCCCTGACGTGAAGATTTACAACAAGGCCCTGCTGGCCCGGATCAAGGCACATCGTCAGGCAGTGGCCCGGGACATCCGCGAAAAGCGCCAGCTTCTGCGGGAGGATCTGCGCGTCAAAGAGCGGGAAGTCCGCGAGGAAATGCGGCGCCTGCGGGAAAACCGCAGGCATTGAAAGCAACCACGCAAAACGCCGTCCGAGCAAGCCTGCCATGGGCTTCCAGACGGCGTTTTGTATTGACGGTCACATGCCCAACAGCCCTCGGAGCGTCGCGGCGTCCCGGGCCAGCTGTTTGGGCGCGTCATCCCGGACAAATTCCAGCAGCGCCATATGCTCGCCACCGATGTCGGAAGCGGCGTCCAGGTAGTAGGCCCACTCCGCGCTGTTCAGCGGGCCGCGTTCGCCATCCGGCCAGGAATAGACGTGCATGTTCAGCAGGCGATCCCCCAGCAGCCGAATGCCCTCAACCCGCTGCGCAGGCGTCAGCGCCACCGTGGGCTGCCATAAGCAGTACAGATTGGGGTGATCGGCATCCGCAAGCAGCCGCAACGCTGACTCGTTGGTATCCGTCAGCGTGTCCTTGTGCCACTCAAAGGCTACCCGAATCCCCTCCGATTGCGCCATGGCGGCAATGGCTGCGGCCTCCTTGGCCGCCGCCCGCCGGAAGGCATCGTCCGCCTCCGCCGACGGCTTGGCGCCCGCCCACACGCGAATCAGCGGTGCGCCGAGCGCCGCTGCCGAACGCAGGCTTTGACGGAAGACAGTCCCCGCGTCAGGATTAGCGCATAGTCGAAAATACGAACCATAAGCCGCAATCTTCAGATTGGCAGCTTCCGTTTTGAGCCGCAATGCGGCGGCCATTCGCGGATCATCCGGCAGCACATGGGCATTTTCGGACCACTCCACCGCGCAGAGGCCGTTGCTTGCCGCCAGCCGGATGACTTCATCCGCCGGCAGATGACGAAAGGTAACGGATACGATTCCCGGCGTCCAGCTTGTTTTCACCGTTCCACACGCTCCTGTGTGATATTTCCCTATGCCTCAGCCCAGAGCCTTTTCAGCAGCGCCAGCGCCGTCGGCCCTTCTGCCGTCAGGCTTTCCGTCTTTCCCTCAATGCTCACACAGCCCTGATAATCCGTGGCTTTCAAGGCGGCAAAGAGCTCGTGGAAGCCCGGCTCATCCTCCGTGGGGCACCGTCGCTCCCTCCCGGAGGCAATGTGGAGATGGCTCACGCCCCCGACCCTGATGATGTCTTCGATGGGTTCGCCGTCCTTGCGGACATGATAATAGTCCGCCAGCAGCCGGACGTCGGGATGATTGACCGCCGCCGCCAGACAGGCGCCCTCCGCCACGCTGTTGATCAGATTGGTTTCCGCCCGATTCAGCGGTTCAATCACAATGGTGATGCCGTACCTGGCCGCCGTTTCGCCGGTCAGCCGGGTGATATGCGTCAATCGGCGGAAGGCCTGGCCATAGTCCATGCTTTCAGGCCGGTTTCTGCTCCTGCCGCTGCCGAACACCGCAATCCGTCCACCCAGCCGAGACATCCGGCTGAAGGCAGCGTCCAAATAGTCTGCAATCTGCGCGTCTGTTGTTGCGGGATCGAGCAGCTGCATTGTCCTTGGGAAAAGAAGGTTAAAGCACGGGCACTTCACAGGCGATGCCTCAACCGCCGCCACCGCCGCCTGAAACGCCGCCTCCGTCATGTCAGGCAGCGCGTTCACCGGCGGCTCAATGTAATCAAAGCCTGCAGCCGCTGCCTCCGAAAGCCGATCCAGCCCCTTACAGATACCATATTTCATGGTTGATGCCCTGCCTTTCCTTCACGCTTGTCCAGGCCGTCCCTGCGGCCCATGGAAGCGCTGTTCTTGCCAACAGTATAGCACAGAAAGCGCATGTGCGCCACTGTCTTGCGTACTTTCGGCCCAGCCTTCCGCCAAAGTGTGAAAATCACCCGTCCAGCGTTTTTTGTAGGTTTGTCAAACAAAATAGACAGAGAAGGAGGAGAGGAGGTCAGCGGGAGAAGCCCAGTTGAGGGGGCGCATA
>CBFFZW010000047.1:0-31111 GCA_965646445.1 uncultured Christensenellales bacterium
GGTCTGGGGGCGGCTGAGTTTAACCTGCTTGGCCAGCCGCCCCCAGGCCCCCCGTGGCATAGCTTGTTGTGTGTGGCTATCATCAGCTACCAGCTAATACCGCCTCGCAGGGGCGGTCGTCCACCTCCATTGGAGCAGGCGAGTGTCCAGCAGGCGGCAGAGTTTTCGTCTGCATGGCTTTGCGGCATGGTTGCACATGGGACTGGTACCGGCGGGGGAATCCAGAGTGCTGGGGCCGAAGGTTCCCAAAGGGCGACCGGAAAGCCCTTTGGTCGCGCCGCAGCGCGAAACCCCTGTTTAAATGCAAAGAGCCTTGTGCGGTCAGCCCGCTTCATTGGAGCAGGCAAGTGTCCAGCAGGCGGCGGAGTTTTCGTCTGCATGGCTTCGCAGCATGGTTGCACATGGGACTGGAACCCAAGGACACCCCCAACGCAAAAAAGTGGCTTCCGCCACTTTTTTGCCTCGCCGGATCATTCCGCCGGCTGCTGGGTAATGTCGATGCCGAAATAGTTCATGGACAGGCGGCTCAGCTCGCCCTCAGCAGCCAGCTCCTCAATGGCCTGGTTCAGCGCCGCCAGGAACGTGGCGCTGTCCTCGCCCTTGCGCACGGGGAAGGCGATGCAGGTCGCGTCCTCCGACAGGGCCACCGCCTTCAGGTTGGCGTCGGGCCGGGCCTTCATGAAATCATTGAAGGACAATTCGGCGTTCAGCGTGGCCTCCGCGCGGCCGATCAGCACCATTTGAAGGGTCTCGTCCAGGCTGTCCACGCCGGTGACCGTGGCGCCGTAGCTTTCCGCCATCTCCATGTAGGTGCTGCCCAGGGAGTTCACCGTCCTGCGGCCCGCCAGATCCTCAAAGGACTTGATGTCCTCGTTGTCGCCTCGGACGATCAGCGCCGTGCGGTTGTAGCCGTAGGGCGTGGCGAAGTCGTACTTCAGGGCGCGGTCGTCGGTGATGTCCACGCCATTGGCGGCGGTATCGTACCGCTGGGCGTCGATGCCGGCAAAGATGCTGTCCCAGGGGCACTCCACAAAGGCGACGGTCACGCCCAGCTTTTCGCCCACCAGGCGGGCTACCTCCACGTCAAAGCCCACCAGCTCATTGGCCTCGTTGTGATACGTCCAGGGCGCCCAGGTGCCCTCGGTGGCTACCACCATTTCACCCTTGGCCTGGATGCGGCTGAGCAGATCGCCCTCCGCCTCCTCGGCCAGGGCCAAGGCCGCCGACATGGTCAGGGTCAGGATCATCAGGATACAAAGCAGCTTCTTCATTGTTCATGCCTCCTTGCTATTCATGCTGGGTAACCGTGCGGAGGAAGGCGCGGGTGCGCTCCTCCCGGGGGTTCTGGAAAAACTCCGCCGCGGAGGCCCGTTCCACCACGGCGCCATCCGCCATGAAGACCACCTGGCTGGCCACATTGCGGGCGAAGGTCATTTCATGGGTGACCACCACCATGGTCATGCCCTCCTCCGCCAACTGCCGCATGACCTGCAGCACCTCGCCGATGAGCTCGGGATCCAGGGCGGAGGTGGGTTCGTCGAAGTAGATGATTTCCGGGTCAGTGGCCAGGGCACGGGCGATGGCCACCCGCTGCTGCTGCCCGCCGGACAGCTGGATGGGATAATGATCCCGCCGGTCGCTCAGGCCCACCTTCTTCAGCATTTTCATGCCGATGCGCTCCGCCTCCTGGCGGGGCATTTTCCGGGCCACGATCAGCCCTTCGGTAACATTTTGAAGGGCGGTCTTGTTGCTGAACAGGTTGTAATTCTGAAAGACAAAGGCCGTCTTTCTCCGGATCCGCGCAACATCCCTGCGGCTAATGGCGGAGAGATCGAAGGTCTCGCCGTCAAAGGTCAGCCTGCCCTCCTCCGCCGTCTCAAGAAAGTTCAGACACCGCAGCAGGGTGGTCTTGCCCGAGCCGCTGGGCCCCAGGACAGCCACGACCTCCCCCCGGGCCACATGGAGATCAACGCTCCGAAGCACCTCCAGCTGACCGTAGGTCTTCCGCACGCCTTTCGCTGTCAGCATGGTCAGCCCTCCTTCCTCGCGCCCAGCGCGCTGAGCCTTTTCTCCCCCACGCGCTGCACCCACGCCAGCATCGTGGAGAACAGCAGGTAGATCAGACCGACCTCCATATACAGCGCCAAGGGCTCATAGGTACGGGCCACGATGCGCTGGGTCGCCATGAACATCTCCATCACCGTGATGTTCGCGGCCAGGGAGGTATCCTTGACCATGGCAATGAGGGAATTGGATAGCGGCGGAAAGGCCGTGCGCAGCGCCTGGGGCAGAACAATCCGCCGGATAATCTTCAGATAACTCATACCCACGCAGTAGCCGGCCTCAATCTGGCCCACAGGTACGGCCTCGAAGGCCGCACGCATGGTTTCCGCGCAATAGGCGCCCTCGTTAATGGAAAACACGATCACAGCCGCCGGGAAAGGATCAAGCATGATGCCCACGCTGGGCAGTCCGTAGAACACAACGTAGAGCTGCACCAGCAGCGGCGTACCGCGGATGACCCATACATAGACCCGGGCCAGCTGCTTGAGCACCTTCACGTTGGCGAACTGAACCAGCGCCGTGAAAATGGCGATGACCATGGCAAAGCTGAAGGCGATGACCGTCAGCGGAATGGTCATGGTCAGGCCGGGGAGCAGGATGTTCCAGAAGGAATCCGTCAGGATATGAAGGACGCGCTCGCTCATGCCCGGCCCTCCAGCTTCTCATGGGCCGCCGGGTCAGGCCCACAGGATAAACATACAACAGCGTGACGCATACGGCGGCTTTCATTCCTTTCTTCGTGTCTGTTTTCAAACAGCGGCGGGGCGGACGGTGCTTCCTTACCTATATCAACCATTTGCGGGCAGGTGAAACCGTTTCCATGCGCCTTTTACATGCTGAACACAACGCCCAGAACCGCCCCCAGCAGGATGAACACCACCGGGTGCAGCTTCTTCAGCGGCTTCCACTGCGTACCGGCGAACACCACCGCGAAGATAGCCACCGCCAGCCAGTTGATGGTGCTGACGGACGCGCTCCCGCCATGGAAAAGGGCGATTTCAAACACCGACCAGCCCGCGGCGGCGATCAGGCCCGTCACCGCCGGGCGGATGAAGGCAAAGGCGTCCTGCACCATGCGGTTCTGCTGGAACTTTTCCAGCATCCGGGCAATAATACAGATCACGATAATGGACGGCAGCACCAGGCTCAGCGTCGCCAGCACGGCGG
Organism: uncultured Christensenellales bacterium; assembly: GCA_965646445.1. Classification (GTDB taxonomy): domain Bacteria; phylum Bacillota; class Clostridia; order Christensenellales; family Aristaeellaceae; genus UBA11524. The sequence continues at coordinate 3,232 of CBFFZW010000047.1, forward strand.
ATAGCACCCCGCCGTGGGCATAGCCCACATAGGTGGCCATGTTCACGCCGATGGGCCCGGGGGTGGATTCGGACACGGCGATCATGTTCGCCAGCTCCTCCGGGGTGAACCAGCCGTAGGTCTTCTGCATCTGGGTCAGGAAGGGCAGCGTGGCCAGACCCCCGCCCACGGCGAAAAGGCCCGTTTTGAAGAACTCCGCCACCAGCGTCAGCAGCTCCATCACGCTTTCACCCTCTTTCCAAGCACAATGCCCAGCACCGCGCACACCGCCACGGCCCACACCGGGGAAATGCCCACCAGCACCACGATCAGGGCGGCAGCCGCCAGCAGCCCGTGCCACCAGGTTTTGATGTTGCTCTTCGCCAGCTTCCACACGCTGGAGGCAATCAGCGCGCACACCGCCACGCGAATGCCCGCGAAGGCGTGCTGCACCCAGGCAATGTCCATAAAGTTCTGCAGCAGCATGGCGATCACCACGATAATCACCAGGGACGGCGAGATCACCCCCAGGGTCGCGGCGATACCGCCCGCCACTTTGCGCTGCTTATAGCCCACAAAGGTGGCCGTATTGACGGCGATGACGCCAGGCGTACACTGGCCGATGGCAAAATAATTGAGGATTTCCTCCTGCGTGGCCCAGCGGTGCTTCTCCACAACCTCCCGCTCCAGCATGGGCAGCATGGCATAGCCGCCCCCGAAGGTCAATGCGCCGATGGTGAAGAAGGACCGATACAGCATCCACAGCTCCTTGAGCATCTTCGCGCCTCCATTCGCTTTTTCATTGTCCGCCTTTCATGATACCATGCCCTGGGATTTTCATCAAGAGCGGACAAGCAAATTTTCAGCGGAACATTCTCTGCTGTTCCATTGTGCCGGTTTGCCGCATCGAAGGCGCCATCGCGCCTGGACCGCTGAAGGTTCCGGCCCGGAGGCTTTGCCGCTGCAGATGGGCCACCAGAATATCCATGAATTCCTTGGCGGAAGGCGGCTGGGCCATGGGATACCCAGCCAGCGCCTCCATGCCCGCGCGGTTGGTCAGCCATCCGTGAGCAATCACCGTCCGCAAATTCCGTTCAACGGCCTGACCATTGGTGCCGAAAGCCTCCGCGATGGGCGCGAACAGCTCCCGCCTGACACTGTACAGGCGAGTATCGTCCTCCAAAGCCAGCCGCACACCGTAGCACAGAAAAGCGTGTCCCTTGTATCGTTTGCCGATGCCAAGGGACAGCAGAATGGCTGCGATGTCATCCATGTTGCTACCTCCTCCATTTGGTGATAGCACCAGTTTAACGCAGAATGAAACAAATGTACAATTACTATACGAACAGAATTCAAAAAATCAGGCAAATTTTGATGATTTTCATGCCTTGATGCGACTTCGCAAACCATGATGCTTCTATAAGAATTTGCTGGAAAAGCATTTGTCTTCAATTTCATGGCGGCCTGCTTTCGCGGCATGTTTCAGCCTGGCGTTTTCCGGGTATCCATCCTATCAGCGCGCTTACGGTATCAAAATCGACACAAAGGGAGGATCACCCTCATGAAACAATACGCCATCGAGGAATTCATCTGGTTTACGCCATCGCCCGCGAAACGCTACGCCATCAGCTTCCCCCGTGAAAAAGCCTTCAACCTGAACACCGCCCTTCGCTCGGAATTGGGCGACAGCATCGACATAGCCTTTCACCCCACAGATCCCGTGGTATGCCTGCGCAAGGCCCAGGGCGAAAACGGCCTGCCGGTGCCCGCCAGCGGTTCGCTGACATCCTCAGAGCTGTCGGAAAAGCTGATAGCCTCGGGCATCCGACCGCCCGTTCGCCTGTCGGTGAGAAAGCAGGATGACTGTTGGATCGCCATCCCTGATGAAGTCCAAATACCGGACACCGTAAGCCTTGATAAGCCCGTCAAGCGGCCCCGGAAGGTGAACTCGGCCAGAATCCTTCAAGGAATGGAGCGTCCATGAACGCGCGGGAATGCGAGGCCGCGCTGATGCAAGCTCTGGATCAGCCCATCCGGGATTACTGCAAATGGCGCTGGACATCCATCGAAATGGAGGATCGGGTATCGGAAGCGAAATACGTTTTCCTCATCGTTGTGCGGACAAAGGTTCTCCCCGAGGAAGCCGTGTGGCCCGTCTTTCAGCGGACGCTGCACAGGTATATGAAGCCCATCAACGCCCGCGAAAGCCGGCATCGTTACTGCCGCTCGCTGGATGCCCGCATGAGAACGCGCGGCGGAGAGCCCGGCCGCACCCTCCTCGACATCCTGCCCTGCCCGCAGCCGGATGTGTGCGATCTGGCCGTGGAGGCGGTTCAGCCGCACCTCCGGCATCCTCTCCCTTGAATGTTTGGCCGTCATTGGATATAATGGAGCCAGGCCCTTGCAACCCCGTCGATGAGGAGGAGCCCCTATGAAGCGTTTTCTGTGCATCCTGCTGATGCTGCTCCTTTGCCCTGTGAGCTCCTTTGCGGAGCTGGACATGGATGTGGCGAATAACTACATTGCTTTCCCTGCCCTGGATGAGATGACGGGCTACTTCCGCCAAACCTCGACGTGGACCATCGTCCACAGCGGCAACCTGGACGAGCATATGGCGCTGCTGCTTCGGCGGGGTGACACGGAGGAGGAGGTTCGCGCCCGTTTTGCCGAAGAAACCCTGCTGTGGGAAGCCTATAACCCCGGTTTCCCGGAGGATGCCTGCATCCGCATGGAACGCTTTGTGAACGAAACCAGCCGAAGTGTATGGCACCTGCGCCACCTGTCCACCGGGGAGCGCAGGGATCTCCTCAAGCAGGCCAACGACGGCAAGCTCCTCGCCGCCTACGATACCTTCTCCGCGAAGTATGCCGGCAGCGGCGGCACGGCGTACATGGAGTGCAGCTTCACCACCATCCCGCCCGCCGTTCATGAATCCGGGAAAATGCACATCCGCTACATCAACGGCCAGGAATATGTGCTGACCTACGCCGTCCGCGAGCGCATGGCCGGGCGGAGCAAGCTGCGCTCGGCCCGGGAGAACAACCTCATCCGCGGCTACTCGCCCTTCAAAAGCCTGACATTCGGCGTCAAGCTCCTTCCCACCATGCCTGACTTTGCGCTGAACGAGGCCTTTCCCACGCAGGTCGATCTGGGGGATTTGACGGTCAGCGGCGCCGTCACCCAGGGGGCCAGGCTCGCCGTCACCCTGGATCATGCGGACATTCCCTGCACGGTGGACGGCAAGGGCGCCTTCAGCGTATCGCTGCCGCTCACCGTACCGGGAGATCACGAAGTCGTTTTCACCATCACGCACGGCAAGCACACGGATCGCGTGGAAGCCTTCACCGTCAACGCCAGCGCGCACCGAACCCCGCTGACCATCACCGCCAAGCCGGAAACGGACGCCCTCGCCGGCGACCATACCATTGCCGGCATCAGCGAACCCGGCGCGGAAATCGTGCTTCGCCTGGACGACCGCAACACGATCACGCTGACGGCGGACGACAGCGGCGGCTTCACCCACACCTATGAAATCATGGACGATCAGGTGCATCAGCTGTACGTCGCCGCCAGCGCGGAGGGCAAGGATATCTGCGTGATTCCCATCTTCTTTTACACGGAATACGAGACGTTCAAGGACGGCACCGACGCCTTTGAGGCCCACCTGACCAAGCGTAAGATCAGCGAGCTGGCTGCCGACCCCTCCGCCTATCTGGGGGAACGGGTGAAAATCAGCGTCCGCATCAACGAAGTGGTCTACACCGAGGAAGGCCTGGGCATCCTGTGCGCCTACAACCCGCCCAAGGGCTCCCGGCACGAAAAAACGCCTCTGTACCTCACGTTCTATGGCTACGCCCAGGATCAGCTTCAGCCCGGCATGATCGTCACCATCTACGGCACGGTTCGCGGGCAGAAGGAGCTGCCGGACGAGAGCCGCCTGCATATTTTCGTGCAGTACGGTACCTATTTGGTCACGAGAAAATAACCGCCCATTCCAAAAAAGCGGGGGCTCTGTACGGCGGCCCCCGCTTTTTTGTGACGTCCGCGCCTGCCTTAGTCAACGCAAGTCAGCAAATCCACAAAGCAGGTCAGATGATACCGTGCCCGCGTATCGTCCCGGGCGTCGCCCATCGCGGCGCAGGCGAACCCTCCCGCCGCCGCGGCCTGTACGCCGGCATGGGCATCCTCCACCACCAGGCATTGCGCCGGGGACAGCAAAAGCATATCCGCGGCCTTCAGAAACACCTCCGGGTCCGGCTTGGAGCGGCTGATGCCGTTGCCGTCTGCCACAGCGTCGAAATAGTCCGCGAGGCCCAGCCGTTTCAGAATGATCGGCGCGTTCCGGCTGGAGGAACCGATGGCCAGCTTCAGCCCCCGTGACCGAAGCTGATCCAGCGTCGCCTTGACCTCAGCGGAAAGCTCCGCTGCCGACATGCCGACGAGCAGCTTCTGATAGTATCGGTTCTTTTCATCCGCCAGCGCCAGCCGCTGCGCCTCCGTGTACACGTCGTTCGACTTCCTCAGCAGGATGTTCAGGCTTTCCAATCGGCTGATTCCCCTCAGCTGATTGTTCTCCTCCTCGCTGAAGGGAATCCCCAGACGATCCGCCAGGGTCTTCCATGCCAGATAGTGATAATGATCCGTCGTGCAGATGACGCCGTCCAGATCAAAAATAACGCCCGCGTATGCCATTGCCTTCATCCTCCTGTTCATTCCCGCGCGTCGTCCCTGTCCGGCGCGCTTTTTCGCATTTCTCTGTTTTCGACCAAGGGAACAGGCGCACGGGCCGCGCGGCCGCCTGCTCCTGTCCCCAGAAGATGTTTTTTCATTGCCATTACAGATGCGCGTCCCATTTCCCGCAGAACGGATCCACAGGATTGATCCCCCTGAAGGCCGATTCTCCCGTCAGCTTGGCCACCAGCCGCTCGATCACCGCGTCGCTGGAATTGTAGGTATTGATGTAGGTTTTCACCCTTGGGACATCCAGCAGATGATAGGGATTTTCCAGCGAAACGAAAATGGTGGGCACATCATGAAGATAGTGCATGCAATTGGCGCCCATGGGCTGGGCCCATTCGATGCGGACGGTGGTCTGATTGCTCTTCGTTGCCATATTGGCGACATAGAGGATCAGGTCATATTGACCGATGATCTCAGATGCCGGCGGGGTGCGGCCCTCGGCTCCCTGGGGCGGCTCAAACAGATCGATCCGCATCCCCCGCTTCTCCAGGGCGTCAAACACCTTCTGACAGGCGCCGGAAACCACCCGGTACTGGCTGTATCCGCCGTCCGTCTCAATGGGATAGCACAGGATTCGCGGGTAGCGCTCCGCCGTCAGCGGAAGCACGCCCTTTTCCTCCTTGACCAGGGTAATGGCGTCGTCCGCGCACGCCCGGGCCCAGGCGCGGTGCTCCTCGCAGCCCACCACGCGGATAGCCGCGTCCACATCCAGGGCGGGCTGGCCCAAGTGCAGTCCCAGGGCCGCTTTGGTCGCCAGAATGCGCGTGACGGCCTCATCCAGCCGTTCCGGCGTGATGATTCCGCCGCGGACGCCCTCCAGCATGTAGCCGTAATCCTCTTCCATTTTTCTGCAGAACAGGAACATATCGCAGCCTGCCGCAATGGCCGCGGGCACAGCCTGACGGCGGGACATGGCCGTGGTGAAGCCCGCCATGGTCGTGGCGTCGGTGACGATCAGGCCGTTGAAGCGCAGCTTACCCCGCAGCAGCTCCGTCACAATCTCCCTGGACAGCGTGGCGGGAAGGATGTCGCTGTCCAGGATATCCGGGCAATACCTGCGCGAATACGCGGGCTGCATGATATGGCCCACCATGCAGGTCAGCGCGCCCTCGTCGATGCAGCGCTGATAGACCTGTCCGTAGGTGGCGTCCCACTCCTCACAGCTCAGGCTGTTGATGCTGGTCACCAGATGCTGATCCCGCTCATCCTGCCCATCCCCGGGGAAATGCTTGACGCAGGCCGCCACGCCCAGCCGCTGAATGGCACGGACATAGGCCGCGCCCATTTCCCGCACACGCTCCGCCGAGGAGCCGAAGGTTCTGGTATTGGTGATGGGATTGCGGAAATTGGTATCAATATCCACAATGGGCGCAAAGGCCCAGTTGGCGCCCACGGCGCTGCCCTCGCGGCCGCAGACCGTCCCCAGCCGCGCGGCCATGGCAGGATCGTCCGTGGCAGCAATTTCCAGCGGCGCTCCCAGCAGGGTGCCTTCCTCCACGATGCCGTTGCCGCCCTTTTCAAGGTTGGCCGCGATGAGCAGCGGAATTTTCATTTTTTCGCGCAGCCTGTTGGACAGCGCCACCGCCGTGCGCGTGGGCAGGGTGCGGTACATGGCGCCGCCCGGCGTCAGAACGCTGGTGATGGAGGCGATCTCCGCCTCCGTCCCCTGTCGGAAAATAACGCAGAACAGCTGCCCGACCTTTTCTTCCAGGGTCATGCCCGCCAGTGTCCCCTCAACCCACGCGACGGCCTCGTCGTTGAGGCAGAAGGGTTTCTCCCGTAGCATTCAGCCCGCCCTCCTTACTTCAAAGACATGTTCGCCCGCTGCCGCGCCATCACCGCGTTGGTCACGCCGTCCAGCAGAATCGCCGCGATCAGGATACATCCCTTGAAAATCCACTGATAGAAGGTATCCACCCGCAGCAGGTTCAGCATGTTGTTCATGATGCCGATGAGCAGCACGCCGAACAGAGTGCCGATGACCTTCGCCTTACCGCCGTGCATGGGGGTACCGCCGATGACCACGGCGGAGATGGCGTCCATCATGTAGCCGTCGCCGGCGGTGGGGATGGCGTTGGCCACGCGGCCCACCAGCACCACGGACGCCACGCCGTAAATCGCGCCGGCGATGCAGTGGGCGCCGATCTTGATGAAGTCCACGCGGATGCCGGAAACATTGGCGGCCTCCGCGTTGCCGCCGGCCGCCAGCAGATGACGGCCAAAGAGCGTCTTGTTCAGCAGCACGGCCACCAGGCACATCATCAGCACCGCAATGACAAAGGGCACCGGGATGAAGCCGAACAGGCGGCCCTGGCCGAAGAACTTGACCGTCTCATCCCGCTGCAGAATGGACGCGCCGTTGGTAATGATGTGCGCGATGCCCTTGAAAATCTGACCCGTGGCCAGCGTCAGCACGAAGGCCGGCAGCCTGAAGCGGCGCACCATGAAGCCGTTGAGCAGGCCCGTCAGGCCGCCCAGCAGCACGGTGCACAGTATCGCCAGGGGCAGGGGCATCATGCCGTTGAGCGTGCCGTAGGTCACCACGCACAGGCTGATGGCCTCGCCCACCGACAGATCCAGCAGGCCGCCCGAGGCCACGACGGTATAGCCGATGCCGACGATGGCCAGCACCGCCACCTGCCGGGTCACGTTGTCAATGTTGCTCATGCGGACAAAGCGTCCGCCAGTGGTCACAGCCGCAATGACGGCGATGAGAATCATCAGCAGCAGCGCCTTGTTGTTCAGGAAAAACAGAACGATCCTGTCCACGCTGCCGGACTTTTTCTGAGCTGTATTGGTCATGCTTTTATCCTCCGTTTCACTTGACGCCAAAGGCGCTCATCATGATTTTTTCCTGACTGAAGTCCGCGCGGTCGTACTCCGCCACGATTTCGCCGCCCTTGACCACGCAGATGCGGTCGCTGATGCCCATCAACTCCGGCAGCTCCGACGAAACCATGATAATCGCCTTCCCCTGGGTCGCCAGCTGGCCGATCAGCTTGTAAATTTCCGCCTTCGCGCCCACGTCGATCCCGCGGGTGAGTTCATCCAGGATCAGGACATCAGGCTCGGTCAGCAGCCACTTGCCAATGATGATCTTCTGCTGGTTGCCGCCGGACAGGAGCGTCATTTCCGTGCTCAGGGACGGGGTTTTCACCGCCAGCTTCCGCACGATTTCCCCGGCATCCCTTCCCTCCCGCTTCTTGTCGATGAAGCCATGCTTTGTCACCGTGCGCAAATAGGCGATGGTGGCGTTGCTCTGGACGGACAGCAGATGGATGGCGCCCCTGCGCAGCCGATCCTCCGTCACCAGCGCGAACTTGTTCCTGATGGCCTCGGTGGCATTGCGGTTGTGCACCTCCCTGCCGTGGAGGAAAATCTGGCCGCTTTCCTTCGGGTCGATGCCGAAGATGGCCTGCATGATCTCGGTTCGCCCGGCCCCCACCAGACCCGCGAAGCCCAGGATCTCCCCCTTGCGGACCTCGAAGCTCACATGGGCAAAGCGGCCGGGCTGGTTCAGATCCTTTACCCGCAGGATCGTCTCACCGATGGGCACCTGCTCCTTGGGATACACATCCTGCATTTCGCGGCCCACCATCAGCGCGACAAGCTGGCTTTGGGTAATATCCGTGATGGGATGGCGGGCGATGAATTGTCCATCCCGGAAGACGGTGACGCTGTCGCAGATGCGGAAGATTTCCTCTAACTTGTGAGAAATGAAGATGACGCTCTTGCCCCTGCGCTTCATATCGGTGATGATCTCGTAGAGCTTGTCGATCTCGGCGTTGATCAGGGCGGAGGTGGGCTCGTCCATAATCACCACATCGGAATCATAGGATACCGCCCGGGCGATCTCCACCATCTGCATCTCCGCCACGGACAGCCTGGATACCTCGACATCCGGGTCGATCCTCAGGCCCAGCTGCGACAGGATGGCCTGGGTCGCCTCCCGCTGCTTCCGGCGGTTGTATACGCCCCTGCACCTGGAGAACTGATCCTCCCGGCCGATCCAGATATTGTCGGAGACCGTGAAGGTCGGCACCAGGCTGATCTCCTGATGAATCATGGAGACGCCCCGCAGCAGCGCGTCGTGCGGGGAAGCGGGCGCGTAGGGCTTGCCCTTGAAGGTCATGGAGCCGCTGGTCATGGTGTAGGAGCCAAGAATGATTTTCATCAGCGTTGATTTGCCCGCGCCGTTTTCGCCGATCAGCGCGTGAATCTCCCCCGGATTGACGTAAAAATCAACGTTCTGCAGCGCTTTAACACCCGGGAAATTCTTGCACACCTGATTCACGGAGAGAATGGGTTGCACATTGGCCATCGTTATACTGTTCCCCCTTTACAAAGCAATCCGCGCCGATCAATTGGAGCCGCTTAGCCCGTCCTGATTAGCGCGGATCACTTGCAATAGCCTTGCGTATCGTCCTTACTCGGCGGTGATTCCAAGCAGCGCGTCGATGTTGTCGATGCTCATGGGATAGTAGTTGTTGGGGTTGATCTCCTTGTCGAAGGTCTGACCATTCACCAGGCCCACGCACACCTCAAGAATCTTGGCCACCGCCACGGGAATGTCCTGATAGGAGGTCGCGTCCAGCTCGCCGGAGCGGATGTACTGCTGACCGGCTTCGGTGCCGTCCACGCCGAAAACCAGGAACTCGTCCAGGTTCACACCCGCGCCCTCCAGGGCCTGGATCACGCCGATGGCCATCTCGTCGGAGGCGGCGGCGATGCAGTTGAGCTCAGGGTAGGTATTCAGCCAGTCCTCCGCCAAGGCCATGGCCTTGTCCGCGGACCAGGCGGCGTTGCCGGTAATCAGTGTGTTCAGGCGGCCGTTTTCCACATAGTCGCCGCACACGTCGTAGATGCCGGTCTCGCGGCGCATCACGGTGACGGTGGTGCCGCCGTGGATGTAGCCCATGTTCACCACACGGGATTCGTCAGCGTCCAGATATTCCTTGATGGCCTTGCCGATGGCTTTGCCATGGTCACCCTGGTCGCCCATCACGCGGACATCCCAGATGTCGGTGTTCACGTTGGTATCGTGCAGCACCAGGTAAATGTTGGCGTTCTTGATGGCCTCGGCGCACACAACGCCGGAATCAGCGTCGATGGCGCGCAGGATGATAACGTCGCAGTCCTGCATAATCAGGCTTTCCACGTCGCTGAGCTGGCGTGAGGTATCGCCCAGGGCGTTGGTGACCACCAGCTCCACGTTCGGGTAGTTCTCGGCAATCAGCTGCTCATAGATTTCCTGGAACTTCACGTTGATTTCGTCCTGAAGGTTCAGGGACAGGCCGATGACAATCTTATCGTCCTCCGCCATGGCCGGGGCGCACAGCATCCCCAGAAGGAGCGCTGCGGAGAGAAGGAAACAGAATACCTTTTTCATACACGGGTACCTCCTTAATGGCTTCTTCCGGCATTTTGCCTGCCGGAGGGATTGGTTAGAGTATTGCAAAATGCCCATTGGATTGGTGTCCTTCGTCCAGACGTTCACGGTCAGGAAGGTGTTCTCCTCACGATCCTCCACAAAGTAGTTGGAGACGGAGCAGAAGTCGTTGGCGTTGTTGGAATACTGGCCCTGGGGGCAAACCTCGCTGTAATTCAGGCAAGCGCGGATGTCGCTCCAGGAAGTGGGCTGCGGCATCTCGAAGCGCTCGGCCTCGGCATAGGGAATGCCCTTGAAGACATTCACATCGCCCATCTTGAAGCCCATGATGCGGCCGCCCTCCACCTCCAGGATCACGGGCGTGATCCCTTCAGCCAACGCCGCCGTGCAGGACAGAAGCATCAAAAGCGCCAGCAGCAGGGAAATGATTTTCTTGGTCATCGTGATTCTCCTTTCTTACTCGGACGCTGGGTTGCCGGCCCACGCCTCACTCTGCAGCGTAAAGGTCAGTGACCGGTTTCTCGCCCTGAGGCATGTTTCTTTTGGGCGATTGATAGCTGTATTATACAATTGTGCCGATGGCTTTCAAAGGGATCCTTTTGCGGAAATCAGTCCAACAATTTGCGCTGTTTTTCGCCCTTGGCCCAGGTCGCTCGTCTCCCTATCAGCAAAACATGACGAATCAATCTAACAAATCCCTATATAAAACTATACTTTTCTTGCCATATTCAGCATGTTTAGTCCCACGGCAACCCGCGGTACAGCAAAAAAGGCCCCATCCCGGGGCCATGTTCTCAAATTTGCGAACAGGCTTGTCCTGTCCCGCAGGATGCGCTATAATGGCGGTAACGACTTTCCCTCCCCACAAGCTGACGATTTTGGAAGGAGCGAACCTGACAGCATGTTGAAGCAGAATTTTGAGCAGGTCTTCTTTGAAAGCCCCATCCCCGTCAAAGTTCTTGTTCAGCGCCTGCGAACCTACAAGCTCCACTGGCATCCGCAGCCGGAGCTTATCAGCGTCGTCAAGGGCTCTGTTTCCGTCCACGCGGAGGGCGAAAGCTATTTTTTGGGGAAAACGAAATGATCTTTCTCTCCGGCAACGAGCTCCACGCCGTCAACAGCACCGCCGATGACAACCTGCTCATCGCCGTTCAGTTCGATTCGGAGTTCTTTTCCCTGCTGCCCGATCTGAACAAATGCCACTTTCAGCGCGCCAAATTTCTGGAGGATCAAAAAGAGAACAGGGAGCTTTTTCAGCAGCTGTACCGCCTGCTGGTGGACATTGTCTGGCAATACAACAAGCGTCCCCTGGGCTATCGCTATCAGATTGCCGCGCAGTTCTTCCATGTGCTGGCCATCCTGATCCGGCAGAATTACTTCACCGAGCTGCCGCTGCGCACCAGCGAGCAGGAGCGCTCCATCCGCCAGATCAACCGGATCGTGGACTACATCAACCATCACTATACCGAAAACCTGTCCCTGAAGGACATTGCCGAGCAGGAGCATATTTCCTACTTTCATCTCTCCCATATTTTCAAGGAGGTCACCGGCATCACCTTCCGCGACCATCTGTGCAACGTGCGGCTGCACAAGTCCACCAAGGCCCTGTGCAACACCAAGGATTCCATCCTGAACATCGCCCTGAACCATGGCTTCTCCACCGCGAAAAGCTATTCCATGGCCTTTCAGAGCCGCTACGGCATCACGCCGGGCGACTATCGCAAGCATTACCAGGAAAAGGGCGGCGAAAGCGGTGACGGCGTCGCCCAATTCACCCTGGGGAATGAAAACGCCCTGCTGTATGAGGCGGTGGACAGCGAAGCCGACCTGTCCTATATTTACTCCCTGGCCCAGGCTAATCAGCCTGCCCAGGGAATCATGCCAACGCTGCGCGAGCGCGTGTTGGTGGATGCCGACATTCGCGACCACCATGGGGAGCTGCCGCCCGTCTGGGCCAAAATCGGTTCTCTGGGCCGCGCCGCCGATCTGCTGCGGCAGGAGGTTCAGCAGCAGGTTGCCGCCGCGGTCAAGGCGCATGGGTACCGCTATCTGCGCTTCCATGGCATCTTTTGTGACGATATGATGATCTATAACCGCCATGCGGACGGTTCGGTGGTTTACAACTGGCTGTACGTTGACAAAATCTTTGACTTCCTCCACGCCCTGGGCGTCAGGCCTTTTCTGGAGCTGAGCTTCATGCCCAGCGAGCTGGCGTCGGGTACCAGCACGCTGTTTTTCTACCGGGCCAACATCACTCCGCCTCAGGATTGGCAGGCCTGGGGCGAGATGGTTCAGGCCCTTCTGTATCACTGCTGCGACCGCTACGGCGTGCATGAGGTGGCGCAGTGGTATGTTGAGGTCTGGAACGAGCCGGATTATCACGACGTGTTTTTCTCCGGCGGCATGTCAGACTATTTTCAGCTCTACGAGATCAGCTGCCGGGCTGTGAAGGCGGTGTGTCCCAGCATCCGCGTGGGCGGCCCCGCCATCACCCATATCCATTATGCCACCACCCCCTGGCTGGAGCAGTTCCTCCTGATGTGCCGGGAGCGCCAGCTCCCCTGTGATTTCCTTTCCTATCATCTGTACGCCGATCTTTCCTCCCATTACTCCCACCGCGGCTCCGACATTTTCCCGAAGATGTCCACCTCCGCGTCCATTTCCCCCGATCTGGAAGAAAAGCTGATCGCCGCTCACCACGAGACCGCCGGTCGTCTGGGATTCGATCACATCGAGCACATCATTTCCGAATGGAACATCTCCGCCAAACCCCGTTTCCGCATCCGCGATACAGCCTTCATGGCCCCCTACGTCATTCATACGGCGCTGAAATGCTGCCGCGCCGTCAGCGCCCTGACCTACTGGTGCATATCCGACCTTCAGGAGGAATTGAAGGCCCCCCTGATGCCTTTTCACGGCGGCCTGGGCCTCGTCAATACCAATGGTATCCCCAAGCCCAGCTTCTGGGCGCTGCACTTCCTGAGCAAGTTAGATCAGACCATCATCGCCCAGACGGACGGCGCCATCATCACCAGCCGGAACGACGCTTATCAGATCCTGCTGTACAACCTGGTCTACCTGGATCAGGTTGCGCAAAAAAACACCGACTTTTCCAGCGAATACGAGGACGATCTGTACAGCCTTTTCGAGGATCGGCCCACGCGGCAGTATGAAATCGCCCTGCGCGGCATATCCGGCTCCTACAAGATCACCCACTACGCTCTGGATCGTCAGTGCGGCAGTGCTTATGATTATTGGAAGCAGATGGGCGGCCATCGCAGCCTGAGCGAGGACGAGCTGCAGTACCTGCGTCACATGGCCACACCGCGCCTGTATACCGAATTCGTCAGCACCCAGCACGGGGAGCTTCAGCTCAGCGTGGAGGTGCCCATTCATGGGTGCCATCTGATGCTGCTCACGCCTCAGCATCAGACCGACCGGCGGCATTGACGCCGCGTAACGGCCTTCCAGCGGCGCCTGCCTTGTCCGTGCGGAAATAATATACCAAGCCAAACATTCATCGCGGCTCCAAAGCCCTGATTTTGCATCCGCTGACAGGATTGATGCACACAGACACAAAGAAAATCCTTGCAAAACGTGCTGGGAGGCTCACAGCTGGCGAACTGTGTGTTTTGCAAGGATGCTTTATTATACCAGGTGTTTCACTGAATATCAATACATAATGGAAGTTATTAAGGCTTGCTGAATGCTTCCTGGCTCAACGTTTTTGACGGTGGGCGTGTTTTGGGGTGGGAGGTTATTCCCACTCTCTGCTGCTAAGATCAACCTTAACAGTTTTGTATAGGAAATATGTTTCAGATTATTTGGCCTGCTTGCATTATCCTCAAAGCAGAGGCTATCTGATGTACCGTTGCCGCTGAGTTGCCGGGTTATCAGCAAGAGCGGTAGCAACTTCATTCAGACTATCTGTATTATACTCGAAAACAGCCTGTATTTCAACAACACATTAGATCGAAATAGCAAAATCGCAAATTAGTCAAGTATGATTGGCCAAATCATACTTGACTAATTTTTATATAACTTCAAATACGCTTGTTGTCACATGAAGATTAGAATTTGACAAGAATGACAAGAGTAATTATAATGATGACAAGAAGCAGGAGGTGCTCTTATGAACTTCACAGAAAGCGATACCCTTGAACTGAAATCCGAATTGATTCCAGATATTTGCAAAGAAGTGATCGCTTTCGCCAATTCCCACGGCGGAGTGATTTATATTGGCGTGCAGGATGACGAAACGGTTGTTGGTATTCCCAATACCGACGAAGCCCTGCTGCGGCTGAACAACATGGTACGCGATTCCATCAAGCCTGATGTAACCATGTTTGTTCGTTATGCGCTGCAGCGGGTGGACGATAAAAGCATTCTGGAAGTGACCGTGCAGAAAGGAACGGAGCGTCCGTACTATCTTGCCAGCAAGGGACTCAAACCTACTGGCGTTTATGTGCGTAATGGTTCTTCTACTGATCCTGCCACCGAAACCGCAATCCGCCGCATGATTAAGGAAACGGATGGCGATGTTTTTGAAGATATGCGCGCATTGAATCAGCAGCTCACTTTCAACACCGCAGCTGGGATGTTCCAAAAGTGCGGCGTAACTTTTGACGAAAAGAAAATGCAGACCCTTGGCATGATTACATCTGACAAGGTTTATTCCAATGTGGGCTTGCTGCTGTCTGACCAGTGCCCAAGCATCGTAAAAGCAGCTACGTTTGCCGGAAAAGATCAGGAAACCTTCCAGGACAGGCGCGAGTTCAGCGGCTCATTGTTCCAACAGATGGAAGACCTCTATGCATATCTCGACATCAGGAATCAAACACATGCCACCTTTTCCGGCCTGTATCGCACAGATACGCGAGATTATCCGGAAGAGGCACTGCGTGAAGCGCTGATGAACTCCATCGTACACCGGGACTATTCTTTCAGCGCCAGCACCCTTGTCAGCATCTATGAAGATCGAATCGAGTTTGTTTCCATCGGCGGACTGGCTGGCGGGCTGGAGGTTGATGACATTATGCTGGGTATGTCCGTATGCCGTAATCCCAAGCTGGCAGCGGTTTTCTATCGTTTGAAGCTGATCGAAGCCTACGGTACGGGTATTCCTAAAATCATGAAAGCCTACAAGGATTGCGTCCGCAAGCCGCAGCTGGTTGTTACCAGCAATGCTTTCAAGGTGATTCTGCCCAATCGCAATGCACAGAAGGCTGTTATCAGCGAAAGCGTTACACCTGAAGAACGGATCATTGCCTACATCCACGAGCATGGCTCCATTACCCGTCCGGAAGCACAAAGCCTGCTACAGGTCAGCCAGGCAACGGCTAATAGGCTCCTGAAACGTATGCTTGCACAGGGCAGCATTCATCAGGAAGGCGCAGGTCGAGGAACACGATATTTAATCTAAAAGCAAATTCTACTGTAGTTACAAGGAGGATTTAAGAATGAATGCTGACTGGGCAATGTTTTGGATTACATTTGTTTACGTAGTTGCGACATGCTTCATCTGCTATTTCAATCATCAGTCTGCGAAAGCTTCACGAGATCAACTGGCAGAAATGAAGAAACAATACGAAGAAGAAAACCGTGCGAACATTGAAGTGGAATTCGTCTATGAACGCCGTACTTGGTATATTATTCGGTTTATCAATCATGGAAAAATGACTGCTCAGAATGTCAATATTCAATTGACGCAAGAGTTTATCAATAGCTTGCCCAATGAGAATATTTGTTCAATGCTATACAAGCAAAAAGACAAAAAGTGCATTATCGGTGTTGGGCAGCATTATGACTTGTATATCGGTGGTAATGAGCTTCGCGGAAATCCGAATATGGTTCCAGTAACAGGCGTGATTACTTATCAGTCGAATGGCGAAACGTACAGCAGTGATATCTATGTGGATTTGGAAAACTACATGACATTCTTTAGTTGCAATACTGAGCATGATGATCTGATGAAACAACTAAAAGATGGCACGCGTGAACTGAGGAGAATTTCCGCAGCGATTGATAATCAGAATGTTCGCAGAAACAACGATGAAGTAAAAGAGTGTTTCGAGGAGGACGAATAAATGAATACTTTCGAAGCAGCAGATAAAGCACGGAAGATTGCTGATAATAAGCATGACATTGAAGAGATAAAAAAGATTCTGAATGACTACAGGCGGGGCCGCAAAATTGACCGGGAAAAGGCAGCAGAACTCATCGAACGTTTGAATCAGAAGGATATCGTGGTTGCAAGCTTTAATTCGCCTTGGAAACCGGGTTGGGTATCTTTTCAGAATGCAACCGATGAACAATTTGTCGATAATCTGAATGCTACTCTCCAGTATTTATCGAAAAAAGCGACTGTTGAAGCCCTTAAAGACCTTGGCGAAGGAGACAAGAACAATGCCGACGCTTAACTGGATCGGAAAAGACAAGGTGGTCAATCACCATCTGGATGTACCATTCCGCACGCTGGAAAAGAAATATACCTTTGCTCCCGAAGGACAGGACGACGGCGGAAACATGATTATCCACGGCGATAATCTGGATGCGCTGAAAGCATTGCTGCCTAAATACGAAGGAAGGGTGAAGTGCATCTACATTGATCCTCCGTACAACACTGGCAATGAGGGTTGGGTTTATAACGACAACGTAAATGACCCGAAAATCCGCAAATGGCTGGGTGAAGTGGTTGGCAAAGAGGGCGAAGATCTGAGTCGCCACGATAAGTGGCTGTGCATGATGTATCCGCGCTTGAAGCTGCTGCACAAGCTGTTGGCTGAAGACGGTGCGATATTTATTAGTATTGATGAAACTGAAATAGCTAACCTCAAATTGCTCTGCAATGAAATCTTTGGCCAAAACAATCATGTTGCAACTTTTGTTTGGCAGAAGCGCTATTCTCCAGATGCACGCATGGCGATAAGTGATGCTCATGAATACTTGCTATGTTATGCACATGATCCAGATCTGTTTAAGGCAAGAAGACATATGCTCCCTCTGACAGACGCTCAAACGAAACAGTTTTCTAATCCTGACAACGATCCGCGTGGGCCTTGGAAAGCGGATAACTTTACTGCGCCCGGTTATCGACCGAACCAGATGTACGAAATTACTTTGCCATCGGGCAGGATTGTTACCCCGCCTGAAGGTCGTTGCTGGCGTGTTACTAAAGAGGGCTTCAATCAATTTACAAAAGACGAACGAATGGTATATGGTAATAACGGAGACGGTGCTCCATCTGTGAAGCGCTTTTTGGCAGAAATGCCGGGTATGGTACCTTGGACATGGTGGAATCACGAGGAAGTAGGTCATACCCAAGAAGGAAATAAGCAATTAGCAGGAATCATGGGGAAAGTTATTTTTGATTACCCCAAGCCCGTGCGTTTGATTGAACGTATTATGCAAATCGCTACTGATCCCGACAGTATCATCCTCGATTCTTTTGCCGGTTCTGGCACCACCGCCCATGCTGTTCTCAACATGAACAAGCAGGACGGTGGCCATCGCAAGTTCATTCTGGTGGAAATGATGGATTACGCAGACACCATCACCGCAGAGCGCGTCAAGCGTGTTATTTCCGGCTATAGCGAGGATAAGAAAGCTGTTCCCGGTACGGGCGGCGGATTCAGCTACTATGAGCTGGGCGAACCGCTGCTGGTGGATGGACTGCTCAATCCCAATGTGGAAGAATCCAAAATCCGCGAGTATGTGTATTATACCGAAACGCGTCAGTCCATGCCTGAACCGTCTGCTGACGAAAAACACCTGCTGGGCGTGCATGATCATCATGCGTATTATTTCTACTATGAGCCGGATCAGCTCACGACGCTGAACAAGTCGTTTCTGCGCACCATCAGGACGCCCGCAGAGAGCTACTTGATCTACGCAGACGTCAACACGCTCAGCGCAGAGGAAATGGAAAAGTTCCACATTTCCTTCAAGAAGATACCGCGCGACATTGCATTGCTGTAAGAAAGGGAAGCTGCAAAGATGGAATTAAACAACTATCAGAAGCGCGTTCTGCGTGAATTGGACGCGTACATGTCTCTCCTGAACAGCACGCAGAGTTTGAATGCTGCCTACAACAAGCATTGGGAGCAGCTTGGTATTGCTGTGGGATTTTCCGGGCTTCCGCCGTATAATGACGTGCTTCCCGGCGTGCCGCATGTCTGTTTCAAGGTTCCCACAGGCGGCGGCAAGACGCTGCTGGCTTGTGCGGCCTTGCGCCACATTTTCGGCGGAATGGGCATGATGAAAACCAAAGCTGTTGTGTGGCTGGTTCCTTCTAATGCCATTCTGGAACAGACGCTGCGGGATTTGCGCAATCCTGAACATCCCTATCGTCAGCAAATCAATTTCGATTTCTCTTCCCGTGTAGAAGTGTACGACGGTGCACAGGCATTGAACGGTCAGTCTCTTTCTCCGGCCAGCGTGCAGGAAAACCTGTCCATCTTTGTGCTGAGCTACGATTCGCTGCGTATCAAGAAGAAAGATGGCCGCAAGGTATATCAGGAGAACGGCAACCTGGCGCAGTTTGTGCCGCACTTTACGGACCGTGACGCACTGATTCCCGATGTAGACGAAACCGCGCTGATTCAGGTACTTAATCAGATGTCGCCGGTGGTGATTGTGGACGAAAGCCACAATGCACAGAGTGAACTGAGCATAGAAATGCTGAAAAACCTGAATCCGTCCTTTGTGTTGGATTTGACGGCCACTCCGAAGGAGAACAGCAACATTATTTCCATTGTGGATGCCCGCGAACTGAAGAAAGAGAACATGGTCAAGCTGCCGGTGATTATCTACAACCGACAGACCAAGGATGACGTGCTGATTGATGCAATCCAGCTGCGTGGCAGCATTGAAGCGCAGTCCAAGACAGAAAAGGATCAAAACGGCACATACATCCGCCCCATTGTTCTGTTTCAGGCACAGCCCAAGGGAAAAGAAAACGCTGCAACCTTTGAAAAGCTGAAAGCCGAACTGATTGAGATTGGCATTCCGCAAGAGCAGATTGCGATTAAGACTTCGGAGATTAACGAACTGAAAGGCGTCAATCTGCTGGCGGCGGATTGTCCTATTCGCTATATCATTACCGTGAACGCGCTGAAAGAAGGTTGGGACTGCTCTTTTGCCTACATTCTGGCGACATTGGCGAACCGTACCTCCCGCGTGGACGTGGAACAGATTGTTGGCCGCGTGCTGCGGCTTCCGTATGCGCGTAAGCATTCGCAGTCTCTTTTGAACATGGCGTATGTGCTGACTTCTTCTGTTGATTTCCGCACGACGGTTGAAAACGTGGTCAAAGGTCTGAACCGCGCCGGTTTCTCTGAAAAGGAATACCGCATTGGTTCTGATCTGCCGGAAGTTGTTCCGCAGCCTGATCCCGTGCAGCAGACGATTGACGATACAAGCCCGAAGAGCCGGAAACGGATACAGAAGAATTTGTCGGCTTTGATACAGCTCATGTGAAGGAACGTTTGCAAGCTGGACAGACCCAAGCTGCCAGTGGTAAGCCTGATTCCATTGCGCAGATGGCGCAGGAAGCTGAGCGGCAGGGCGCAGCATTTGAAGCAGAAACAGAACAGGCGGAAAACATGGGAATTCCGTTGATGGGAGGTAGCGACATGCGCAAGCATTACGAGATGCAAAGCGAATACGAAGATGCATTGACGCTGGAACTGCCCATGTTCTTTGAAGATATCGGTGCGTCCCTCCTATTTGAGCATGATCATGCAAAAGTCAGCCGTGAATCTCTTGCCGATGGCTTTACGCTGGCCGATAAGGACACGCAGATTACCTTCGGTATGTCGCAGGGCGATATCGTAGCGGTTGATGTCAAAAATGATGCGCGTCCCAAGCAAATTGCGCTTTCTGAGCGTGAGGCACGGGAATTCAAGACCATCGTTCTCACTTATCCGCCGGAACGCCGCAAGGAACTGTGCATCGATAAGATTTATCAGCTCATGAACCGCATGGATTTCCTGAGTGCAAGCGATATTCGCAAGTACATTCAGCGGATCGTGGATCAGATGTCCAGCGAAGAGCTTTCCCGCATGGAAGGTTCGCTCCCGGCGTATGCTGCACAGATTCGTCAGAAGATCATGAGCCTGCTGGAAGATTATCGTGAAAAGCGCTTCTTCCAGCGTATTGAGACGAATGAAATCATCGTTGAGCCGAGCTATAAGTTCCCGAAGGTGATTTCGCCCACGGTTACGATGTTCCCCATCAGCAAATCTCTCTACACCGACGAAGCTGATGTCAACGACTTCGAACACAAAGTCATCAGTGCTCTTGCAGGGCTTTCCAATGTGCGTTGGTGGCACAGGGTGATTGAACGCAATCCGAGCAGCTTTGTGCTGAACGGCTTCATCAATCATTATCCTGATTTCATCGTCGCAACGGAGAAGGGCAACATCATCCTTGTAGAAACCAAGGGCGATGACCGCGATAACAGCGACAGCAAGGCAAAACTGCGCCTTGGCCGTAAGTGGGCGCAACTGGCAGGCAGCAAGTATCGCTATTACATGGTTTTCGATGAAAACGATACTGGCTTTGAGGGCGCTTATCGGGTGTCGGAGTTTATGGAGCTGATGAAGAGGCTGTAATAAATGCTTTTCCCAATGTCACTATACGATCAAAAGAACAGATAGGTGGTGCAACGATGTCTCTGACTATTGAGAAGATTCGAATGATCAACTTCAAGCGGTTTCGGGACTATACGCTTGAACCCAAGCCGAGAATCAATGTTTTGGTCGGTGATAATGAGGTTGGGAAAAGCAGCATTTTAGAAGCTATTGATCTTGTTTCCAGCGGAAGTATCAAAAAAGTCGAAAGCATTGGGCTTGATAGACTACTAAACATCAATGCTGTACATGGCTTTTTGCAAGGTGAGCGTACTTTTGAGAATCTTCCCAAACTGATTGTCGAATTGTATGTTTCCGGGTGTAATGATCACACAATGAATGGGAATAACAATACGGAACAGCGGGCATGTGATGGCATTCGCTTGGTATGTGAAGCAAACACAGATTACAGGACAGAAATTACACACTCCTTGCAAGCACAGAGTGATTACTTCCCGTACGATTATTATTCCATTCGATTCTCAACATTTGCAGACGAAGGTTATACAGGCTATAAGAAAAAGCTGCGTAGTGTTTTGATTGATAGCACATCTATGAACACAGAGCATGCGACTACGGATTTTGTTCGTCGTATGTACCTTCAGTACACAGAAGCAGATGTAAAAGAGCGTGCAACTCACAAAAGCAAGTACCGCCAAATGAAAACGCAGTTTTGTGCAGAAAACATGCAAACCCTAAATGAGCGTATTCCTACTGCAAAGAACTATTCGTTTGGTCTGCGTAATGGATCAAGTCAGACTTTTGAAAATGACCTCATGATCTATGAGGATCAGATCAGCCTTGAAAGCAAAGGAACAGGAAAACAGGTTTTCATCAAGACGGATTTTGCTCTTGAACATGCCGGTGCAGATGTTGATGTAATCCTGATTGAGGAACCAGAGAATCATTTGAGTCATGTGAATCTGCGTGAAATGTTACAGCGTGTTGCCAATACTCAAAATGGTCAGATTTTCGTTACAACCCATAATAGTTTAATCAGCACACGCTTAGAATTGAAAAATTTGTTCATTCTTCATGCAGAAGGAGAGAATCGACCGACTACTCTGGATGACTTATCCGACGATACTGCACAGTATTTTATGAAAACACCACCAGCAGGTATCATTGAATATGCGCTATCAAACAAGATCATTCTTGTAGAAGGGCCGTCTGAGTACATGTTATTCGAACGGTTTTATGAGACGATTGCGCATTGCAAACCTGAAAATGATGGTGTTCACATAATAGACATCAGGGGACTTAGTTTTATCAGATACCTTGATATTGCCCGTCTCACAGGAGCAAAAGTTGCCGTTGTTACAGATAATGATGGAAATATTCCGGTTAATATCACTAATAAGTATTCTGCTTTTGCCAACGTTCAGAATGTCAAAGTATTTCATTGTCAGGACGAAACATTGAATACCTTTGAAGTCGTTCTATATCACGAGAATGGTTCTTTGTGTGATAAATTGTTTGGTAACAACGCAAAAGATCACATGCTAAAAAACAAGACTGAATCTGCCTATACATTATTGGAACAAGAGGAAACCATCATCGTTCCGACGTATATTCGGGAGGCGATTGAGTGGATAAGAAGTTGATGCTTGCAGTTGCGGGTGCTGGAAAAACAACGCATATAATCAACAATCTCTCCGCAACAAAACGAACGTTGATCGTTACCTATACCATCGGAAACTATAACAATCTACTACAAAAAATAAGTGCTAAGTTCAATGGTGAGTGGCCTGAGAACGTTACGGTCATGAAGTATTTTTCGTTTCTGTACAGTTTTTGCTATAAACCTTTTCTTGCAGATAGAATAAGAGCAAAGGGAATTATATACGAAAGCAATCCTAATCAATTTGCAAAGCAGTCAGAACGAAAGTATTATTTATCGAAAGATGGCTATTTTTATAGCAACCGGCTTTCTCTCTTCCTTGAAAAAGCACATGCTATTCCACAGATAAAAGCACGTCTTGAAAAATATTTCGATGAGTTCATTATTGATGAGGTTCAAGACATCGCAGGACGTGATTTTGCATTTCTGGAACAATTGATGTCTGCTAATATCAATATGTTGTTCGTTGGAGATTTTTTTCAGCATACGTTCGATACCAGCCGTGATGGAAAAGTAAATAGCAATCTTTTTGACAATCAAAATACATACATCGCACGCTATACAAGCAAAGGCATCGCTTGTGACAGAACAACTTTAGTTTCCAGCTATCGATGTAGTCAGAATGTATGCCGTTTCATAAATGATATGCTTGGCATAAGCATTGCGTCCAACAGAACAGACACAGATAATACGGAGATCTCGTTTATTTCGGAAGCGGCAGAATGTTCGCGTATTCTTGCAGATCTCCAGATTATTAAATTGCATTATCAAAACGGACACCATTATGGTAGTGGTCACAAAAATTGGGGCGAAACCAAGGGTGAAGATTGCTATGGCGATGTGTGCGTGCTTTTTAACAAGAATACGGCAAAAAAGCATGCAGTTGGAAAACTATCGGAACTGCCAGCTTCAACAAGAAATAAGCTATATGTAGCTATCACCAGAGCGCACGGAAATGTGTACTTCATAAATGAACAAAATAGTCCTTCTACCTTAATAAGCAGCCAAACTTGAAAAGTTTGTTCAGGGTTTGGGGCTCCCCAACGAGCATGATTGCATTATGGATAGCCATATGCCCTGCTTGCAGCAACTGCGAGCACAAAAAAATACCGTCCGAGGCTGCTGCCCCGGACGGCGTTTGCGTTATCAGGTATAGATCATTTCAACCAGAATGATTTCTTCGGCACGGTTTCGGATGCTGTTCATTTTGCGCACCCATTCCATCGGCTCCGTCATCTTTGCATCCTCGGTCACCCCTTCAGCTTCCTGCATTTGACGAATGATCGTATCCAGACGTTCACGGGCTTGTTCGTTCAATGTCGCAAGATGATCGTGAAGCTTGCCGTTCACAACCAGATTGGAGTACAAGATTGGACGATAGATTTTTAGATAGTGCATGCGCAGCATTCCCCAATGACCGATGGGTCGTCTGTCGCGGTTGAAGTCGATGGCAGGATATTCGTAATCACCGATGCGTACATAATGAATATTGTGTTCCATGAAAGTTCTCCCTTCAAAATCGCGGGCTCGAAAAGGCCCTGTAGGTTTTCCCTCGCCGCTCATAACAGGAGCGTGACACGCTCCTGTTTCACGCAGCCAACAGAGGTGGTTTACCAGCGGAAATCCTCCAGAATTCCTGCCCGTTCCAGATACTTTTTCCGCGCTTCTTCGCGAGCCTTTTCATCCGGCGCGGTCTTGTATTGGGTGTAGTGTTCGTGACGCAAGATTGCTTCCATCTTGTCATTCAGTCCCTTCTGTATTCGTTCTGATGGCCCATCCATATCGCACAGATGATACAGCACCAGATCATAAAACAGGTTCTCAGGGATGCATATTTTCTTCATTGTAGCCTCCTTCCGTGTCGCTGGTGACGCTCGTGACGCTAAAATAGATACCATGCTGTGGTGTAAATCAGCGTCACGAGCGTCACGTAGCGTCACGCAGGCAGTTGATTCAGGGTAAGGGTAATCACTCTGCCGGTGTGTGTACGGGTGTTTTTGTAAGTGATGCCGTGGTCATTGAATAGCCGGTCCGTGTTGGCATTGAGATGCTTGGACAGGTGATGCGGCAACATATCAATACCGGAAAGTTGCTCCATCAGTTCCGAGGGCTTGCCGCTCCATTCGGGCATCAACGGCGTCACCATCTTTGCAACAGCGGTCAGAATAGGATCGGGCGGTGCTTTCCACACATCCGTCTCAGCTTTGATTAGCCGCCAAAGGCAGTGTTCTTGATCAAATTTCAGCTGCAACTCCTGATCCTGCTGGTCGCGCCCTACGATGCTCAATGTAGCGACCGCATCGGTGCGCTTTTTCTTTTGCAGGATGAACGCCCCATCCGCAGCACCCAGCAGACCATTCGTACCGGAGATCATTTCAAAGCTGTCATCTGCCTCCATCTTCCGGGTGTGATGAACTACCAGCAGGCACAGGTTATGCTTGTCACTGAACGCTTTCAGTTTCGCAACGATCTCATAATCGTTGGCATAGCTGAATTTGTCATTGGCAGCCTCGCGCACCTTCTGCAATGTGTCCACGATAATGAGCTGAGTGTTGGGATGTTTAGTGATGAACTCTTCCAGCTGCTGACACAGGCCGCCGTTCAGGGACATGGACTGTGTTGCAAAATGCAGATGCTCTGTGTCCTCTGTACCAAACATTTTGTACAGCCGCTTCTGAATCCGGGAGAAGTCATCCTCCAGGGCGAGGTAGAGTACCTCGCCCTGATGAACAGGATATTTCCACAGGTTTGCTCCTGCGGCGATGTGGTAACTGAGCTGCGCCATGAAGAACGACTTACCGATCTTCGGTGCGCCAACGAAGAGATAGGTGCCAGCGTACAGCAGATTGTCGATCAGCACCGCCTTGGGCGGGTATGCTGTATCATACAGCTCCATCATGGAAACCGTTGCGAGGCTACCATTTCGCAGGTTGCGCTCTGCGGATTCTTTTGGTATAATATCCATGGTTTCGTGACCATTCGACTGCTCCCCGGCTGCGCCAACAACCGGAATCGGGGCGGTCGTTTTCTTATTTTCAGGCATTGCTGTCCTCCTTCAAGCCATCCAAGATGGTGGTCATGAAATGGAGCATCTCGACGAACTCTGGGGTTAAGTCGCCGCAACGTTCCATGCGCTGTAGTTCCGTATATACCGATGCCAGCTGATTGCGTAGCGCCTTGAATACCCTTGGATTCCCCTGCACCACAATATCCCGCTGCAGGAGCCGCTGAGTGATGTAGTCCTGCTTTGTAGTCCCTGTCAGTCTTACGAAGGTATCAATCTGATCGTTCTCTTCCGGCGTGACCCGGAAAGCAATTGTCTTGCTCCGCCAACGATTATAGCGGTCAACATTCTTGGCAGACACGTCAGGCACTCCTTTCCATATTGAGCTTATCGGCCATTTCCGTCTGCCGGGACGGGAACAGATGCGCATAGTTGTAGGTGATATCGATACTCTCATGTCCCATACGATCTGCAATGGCTGTCGCAGAGAATCCCATATCGATCAGCAGCGAGATTGCGCTGTGTCGCAAGTCGTGGATGCGAATCCGCTTGACACCGACTTTCTCAGAGCCACTCTTCATCGCTTGCTGCAGTGCGCTCTTGCTGATGATGAAGATGCGCTGATCGGGTTCGATCCCGTAGATCATGCCGATGTATTCCTTGATTTCCTCCACCAGAAACTGCGGCATAGTGATGGTTCGGTTACTCTTCTCCGTCTTGGGCGAAGTGATCTTATCTTTACCCTTGATGCGCTGATAAGATTTGTTGATCGTCACCGTACCCTTCTCAAAGTTGAAGTCTGCAGGCGTCAGCGCCAACATTTCGCCCTCACGGATACCGCACCAGTACAGCATTTCAAAGGCATAGTACAGCATGGGCTTGTCCATCATCACATCGGCAAATTTCAGATACTCATCCTTCGTCCAGAAAAGCATCTCCCGGTTTTTCTTCTTTCCCATGCTGCCAGCCTTCACACAGGGGTTGGCCTTCAGGTTGTAATACCGTACCGCATGATTGAAAATGGCGCTGATCTGATTGTGGATCGTTTTCAGATAGACCGGGGAATAAGGTTGTCCATCTTCATCCCGATAGTTGATCAGTTCATTCTGCCATGTCCTGATCTGCTGGGCGGTGATGTTGCACATCTTCAACTTGCCGAAGTAGGGCAAGATTTTGGAACGGATGATGTTGTTTTTCATCTCCCATGTGTTCTCCTTGAGCCGGGGCTTGACGTCCTGCTCATACTGCCCCACGAAGCTGGCGAAAGTCATTTCCAAATCGGCCCGTGCTCTGTTGAGCTGTTCATGCTCCCATGCAACGGCTTCGCGGCGGGTTTTGAAGCCACGCTTCTGCGTCTGCTTCTTTTCCCCGGTCCAGTCCACATAGCGGTATACAACCCGCCATGTGTTTGTCTTGTCTTCCTTATAAACGGCCATTACGATTCCTCCTTCTTGCCACCATAGTAGAACCGCTCATAGAAGTACTTGCGGTTCACGCGACCTGCCACAGTGAAGAGTCCAAGTTCCTTGAGTTCAGCGTTTAACCGCTGAACGATCTTGTAGGCGTAGGACTGGGAGATATCCAGCTCCTTTGCTACATCCGATACCTTCATGAAGGGGTTTTCCGACATGGTTCCACATCCTTTCTGGATAATATGCAGTTTAACATATTCGTTAAATCGCGATTAGTATACTAAGCATTTTCGTTAATGTCAAGCACTTCTCCAAAATACTTTAACAATTTTATTTAATTGCCGTTGACTATACTAAGCATATATGTTATTCTTGGTGTAATCACAGGAATTAGGAGTTGACTTTGCGATGGCCATTGGTGAGCGAATCCGTTTTTTGCGCAACCTGCGCGGCATGACGCAGAAATATCTTGGTGGCTTGATGGGATTCCCGGAGAAATCTGCCGACGTGCGCATGGCGCAGTACGAGACCGGTGCAAGAACGCCCAAAGCGGATATGACGGAAGCATTGGCGCAAGCGCTTGATGTCTCTCCCCATGCGCTGAATGTACCCAACATCGACAATCTGATCGGCGTTGCCCATACGCTGTTTGCCTTGGAGGATATTTACGGCCTGACCATTGAGGAGGAAAATGGCCTTCCCTGTCTCCAGCCAAACGTCCACAAATCCGACAAAGCCTACGAAATTTGCAGCCTGTTTGAATCCTGGTACACTATGTCGGCTAAATATCGCACCGGCGAAATCACCAAAGAAGAGTACGACCAGTGGCGCTATCATTATCCCCTGTCGGATTCCTTCACCGAGCGGCGCAAGAGGCGACAGTCTGAGGCGGCGCACGAACCGCAAAATGAATCATTCCGGGATCCCTCCAATACAGATAAATAAGTGGACAGAAAAAGAGCTAACTGACTTCGTCTGAAATCAGTTAGCTCTTTACTTTGCAATAATGCAGTTTCGTTGCCAAATCGTTGCCGTTTAGAGCTTCACAGCCCGGAAAAGCGCGTGTTTACGGGCTTTTTGCGGCTTCTTGCATTATTCCCACTC
>CBFFZW010000048.1:0-29634 GCA_965646445.1 uncultured Christensenellales bacterium
GTCCTATGCGCCCCCTCAACTGGGCTTCTCCCTCTGACCTCCTCTCCTCCTTCTCTGTCCATTTTGTTTGACAAACCTACACAAGAACGCCTCCGGCACATGATGAAGGCCGCGATGTTGGGCATCGGTGCGGATGGCGCGGGTGGCCGTGGTTTTTTCTTCCTTTTCCGTCCATCTTTTGTAGTATGCCCAGTATTTTGCCAGCGTTTGATACGCTAATGCGTAAATTTTGATTTGATGAAGGCGCGGATCAAGGAAGAATTTTCAGGGCAGCTCATCGGAATGATGAAAAATAGCTATAAAATGATCTAAATGGTTGACAGATGGAAAATTAGAATGTATAATACTAACGAAACTTAAAAAAATGATGATTTATGGAATGAAAATGAAAAATTCGTGCGTTTTCATTCCAAATCCTGATATGCGACAGCAAGTGATGATCTTGGTTTTCAGCAGGAAGTATGATCCGATGGCAGGACATAATCCCAAGCAAAAGCAAAAAGGCTGGCCCGCGCCGGTGCCGAAGGCCTGATTTGGCCGATAGGCATGCGTGCGGGCGAGGAGGATGATCGGATGATGATACGCGGTAAGGGGAGGGCTTTGTGGCTGCTGCTGACGATGCTGTGCGGCGTCTTCGCGTTGGGCATGGCAGAGGACGCCCCGCTTTCCGAGACGGCCGCAGCCGACAAGCCATTGACCTATATGGATGTCCGGGCGGGCTATACGGCGCCGGTGTATCAGGGTGACGCGGTGACGATGCCGACCGCGCTTTCCATGACGGTGGGAAATACCTATACGGCGGCCTTGACCGTGCCGGAGGACGGGCAGTATGAGCTGTGGTTGACCTATAAAAACACCAGCGACGCCATTCTGCCCACCGAGCTTGCGATTCAGCTGGACGGACGCTATTGCTTTGCGGAGATGCGCAGTGTGCAGTTCGATTCCCTGTGGCTGGATGACGGCGCTTTCCCCGAGGATCGCTACGGCAACCAGCTGACCGTGATCCCTTACGCCGCGGATGTGTGGCAGCAGGCGGGCCTGAGCGATTCGGCGCATTATACCCTGGCGCCCTTCCTGTTTGAGCTGACGGCGGGCGAGCATGTGCTGACGATGAGCGTTTTGGATGGGCAGATGGACGTTCGCGCCATTTCCCTGCGGGTGCCGGAGGAGACGCCGGCCTATGAGGGCGGCAGCGCGGCAGGGGACGCGCTGATCCTCATGGAGGGCGAGGCCATCTATGCCCGCAATCGTTCCCGCATCCGCGCGGCGGGCGAATCGAATTCGGTGCTGACGCCCTGCAGCGCGGAGCGGCAGCTGATGAACCATCTTTCCGCTGCTTCCTTCTATGAGGCGGGCGATATGGTGACGTACAGATTTACGGTGGAGAAGGCGGGCTGGTACTATTTCGGCGCGTTCTACCGCCAGACCAGCCGTAAGGATTTCCCCATTTATGTGGATCTTCTGATTGACGGCGCGCTGCCTTCCCAGACCGCCCGGGAGCTTTCCTTCCATTATAGTGATTCCTTTGCCCGTATGACCGCGCAGGCCGGGGAGGAAGGTCAAACCTTCTACCTGACAGAGGGGGAGCACACCCTTTCCCTGCGGCTCAATGTGGAAAAGCTCGTGCCCCTGTTTCGGATGATCGAGGACATGTCCGGCGAAATGAACGCCCTGTCCCAGGAGGTGATCCGCCTTTCCGGCGGCGTCACCACCGATCAGTACCGCAATTACGATATTCTGAGCAGCATCCCCGATCTGGCGGACATGCTCAACGGCTGGGCGGATCGCTGCGAGGACATGCTAGCCTATGTCCGCGGCCTGGAGCCGGAATGCGCGGACACGGCTTTCTCCTACCTGACGCTGTGCGTGAACAAGCTGCGCAGCCTGGCCAAGGAGCCCGGCGAGCTGCCCAGGCGCATCGACGAGCTGGCGACCGGCTCCAGCGGCGCGACGAAGTACCTGGCCCAGCTGCTGCTGGAGCTTTCCAACAACGGGCTGGACATTGACCAGCTGTACTTCTACCAGGCTCAATCTCGCCTGCCGGAGAAGCCCAACGCCCTGGAATCCCTGGTGATGGACGCGGGTCGGTTTTTCCATTCCTTCACCGGCAACGGCTATTCGGCCAGCGAGGGACGGCAGGAGGGGCATCTCCAGGTGTGGATGGCGGAGAGCCGTTCGCTGGTGGAGGCGCTGCAAAACCTGATCGACACGGAATTCACGCCTCAGACGGGCATCGTGGTGGATCTGGCCCTGATGCCCAGCGAAAGCAAGCTGGTGCTGTCGAACGCCGCGGGTACGGCCCCGGACGTGGCTCTGTCCCTGATTCCGCTGACGCCCTCCTACCTGGACATCCGCGGCGCGCTGTATGATCTGACCCAGTTTGAGGACTTCCCGGCTGTGGCGGAGCGCTTCAACAGCGATCTGTTCATCCCTTATATGTACGATGGCGGTGTTTATGCCCTGCCGCAGCGGATCAACACCTGGTTCCTTTTCTATCGGACGGACATTTTTGAATCCCTGGGACTGGAGGCGCCCGACACCATCGCGGAGCTGAAGGAAATCCTGCCGATTCTGCAGGCCCGGGGGATGAATTTCTATCATCCCACCGCCGGTATGAGCGGCATGAAGACCTTCTCCGGGACGCTGCCGCTGATTTATCAGTGCGGGGGCTCCATCTATGGCGACTCGGTGCTGAACACAACGCTGACCTCGGAGGCTTCGCTGACGGGCTTCCGCGAACTGACGGAGCTGTTCACCATCCACAGCCTGCCGGTGGAGGCCGGCGCGGGCTTCTATCAGCGATTCCGGGATGGTACGTTGCCCATCGGTATCGGGGACATCGTTTTCTACAATCAGCTCAACCGGGCCGCTCCCGAACTGAACGGCCTGTGGAATGTGGCCCTGATTCCTGGCATGGAAACGGAGGACGGCCAGGTGTCCCGGTGGAATACCGGCAATCTGCAGGCGCTGGGCATCATGGCGGACACGGACATGCCCCAGGAGGCGTGGACGTTTGTCAAGTGGTGGACATCCGCCGAAACCCAAAGCACCTACGCCAACCAGCTTTTCACCATGTATGGGGAGGATACCCTGTGGGCCTCGGCCAACATGGAGGCCTTTGAGCGGCTGCCCATCAAGTACGCCCACAAGCAGGTCGTTCTGCAGCAGATGGCATGGATGAGCGACGCACCCTGGTGCCTGGGGACGTACATGGTGGAGCGGGAGCTGTCCAACGCCTTCATCTCCGTGGTGGTGGGGGGCAAGGACGCCCGCCGGGCGCTGGACAAGGCGGCCAAGGTCATCGACCGGGAGACCGAGCGCAAGCTGGAGGAATTCGGCTATATGAAGGATGGCGTGCTGATCCGGGAATATATCGCGCCGGATCCGTCGCTCATTGAACAGATGATCGCGGAGTACCACGCGGGCGGAAAGAGCGGGGAGTAAGCGATGAGAACGAGAAAGTACACACCCTATCTGCTGATATTGCCCTACGCGCTGCTGTTTCTGATCTTCATCGCGGCGCCGACAGTCATGGCGGTGGGCCTCTCCTTTACCAATTATAACGCAGTGCAGGCGCCCTCCTTCATCGGCTTTGTCAATTACATCAACCTCTTCACGCAGGACACGGTGTTCATGCAGTATGTGCTGCCCAACACCATCGTTTACTCGCTGATTGTAGGGCCCGTCGGCTATGTGCTGTCCTTCTTTCTGGCCTGGTCGCTGAGCCAGCTGCCCAAGGGGCCGCGCACCTTTTTCGCCCTGGTGATCTACTCGCCCTCCATGACCAGCGGCGTGGCCATGAGCGTCATCTGGCGCACGATTTTCCTGGGGGAGGAGCGGGGTGTGCTCAACGCCGCCCTGATGCAGATGGGGCTCATCACGGAACCCATCGTCTGGCTGAGCGATCCGACGTACATCCTGCCCATTGTCGTCATTGTCGCGCTTTGGAGCAACATGGGCCTGGGCTTTCTGACGATGCTAGCGGGCCTGCTCAACGTCAACCCCGACCTGTATGAGGCTGCGGCCATCGACGGCATCCGCAACCGCTTCCAGGAGGCGATGTACATCACCATCCCCTCCATGAAGCCGCAGATGCTTTTCAGCGCGGTGATGACGGTGGTGGGCGCCTTCCAGGCCGGCGGCATCGGCGTGGCGCTGACCGGCAGCAATCCCACGCCGCAGTACGCGGCCCAGATGGTCGCCAACCACATCGACGATTACGGCCTGATCCGCTACGAGATGGGCTATGCCGCCGCGGCCTCGGTGGTGCTGCTGATGATGATCTATTCGTTCTATCTGCTGGCGAACAAGCTCTTCAGGGAAGATTGAGCAAGGGGGAGGGATGGCCATGGCGGCGAAGGGCACGAAAGTAAACCCGAGCAGATTCCACTGGAATCAGCTTCCGATCTATGCCTATATTGTTCCGTTATCCGTTTTTATGGGCGCGCCGATCCTGTTTATCATCAACAACGCGCTGAAGCCCTTTGACGAGCTGTTCGCGTATCCGCCCCGGTTTTTTGTGGAGCAGCCGACGCTGGACAACTTCCGCCGCCTGTTCCAGACCACGGCCTCCTCCGCCGTGCCGCTGGCGCGGTATGTGTTCAACACCCTGTTCGTTACGCTGATTGTGATGCTGCTGACGCTGGCGGTGGGCACGCTGTGCGCCTTCGCCCTCAGCAAGATCCGCTTCTGGGGCTCAAGGATCATCTTTGAAACCAACAACCTGGCGCTGATGTTTGTCGGCACCGCGGTGACGATTCCCTCCTACCTGGTCATCTCCAACTTGAAGATCATCGACACCTACTGGGCCCATATTCTGCCGCTCTTGGCCTCGCCGGTGGGCATGTTTCTGGTCAAGCAGTTCATCGACCAGGTGCCCAATGAGCTGATCGAGGCGGCGCAGATCGAGGGCGCCAACACCATGACCATCTACCGACGGATCGTTCTGCCGCTGATCCGCCCCGCCGTGGCGACCATGGCGATGCTCGCCTTCCAGAATGTGTGGAACAACACCGTCACCTCCTCGCTGTATGTGGTGGACGAGAGCCTGCAGACGCTGGCCTTCTACCTGCAGACCCTGCCCACCGGCACCGTGCAGGGCGCGGGCGTCAGCGCCGCGTCAACGCTGATTATGTTCGTTCCCAACCTGGTGCTGTTTGTGTTTCTCCAGTCCAACGTGATGAATACCATGGCGCACAGCGGGATGAAGTGACGAGAGAGGGTGAAGTCGGATGAGCATCATCAAGCGGGGCATGGCCATTTGCCTTCTCTTGGTTCTTCTTCCCTGCGCCTGGGCGTCGGCGGGGGTTCCGTATTACACGCTGACCATCGGCGCGGATCGGGAGCTGGTGGAGACGCAGACCGCGTACGAGCCGGTTAGCTCCCTGATGAATTTTGACGGCGAGACGGTGAAGAAGCCCAACGACCTGTTTCTGGGGCCGGACGGCAACCTGTATATCGCGGACACGGGCAACGAGCGCATCCTGGTGGTGACGACGGAGGGCCGCCTGGTCAGAACCATCGGCGGCAAGCAGACGCTGCACACCCCTTCAGGCGTCTTCGTGGACGAGGCGCTGAACGTCTATGTGGCGGACGAGCGCAAGGGCGTGGTGGTCTTCGACCAGGCGGGCGAGGTCGTCCGCACCTATCAGAAGCCCGAGCATCCGATGTTTGGCCCCAAGGCGTACTTCAAGCCCAACAAGATCGCCGTGGACAAGCGCGGGACGATGTACATCGTGTCCTCCGGCAATTCCAACGGCATCATCAAGATCACCGCCGAGGGGGAATTTCTGGGCTACTTCGGTGCGAACACCACCACCGTCGCCGTATCGACGATGCTGAAAATGCTTCTTTACAGCGGGGAGCAGTTTGACGCCAGCGTGCTGGGCCGCATCCCGGTGGCCATCGACAACATCTGCATCGACCCCAAGGGCCTGATTTACGCGGTGTCAGTGCTGCAGCGCTCAGGCAATACGCTCCGGCGGCTGAACGTATCGGGCAGCAACACCCTTCACCCGGAGTACGTCATCAGCGAGCCGCTGTATGTGACCGTCTCCGGGGATGGGTTCGTATTCGTGGCCAACGGCGATGGCGAAATCATGGAAATGACCTCCGACGGCAGGCTGCTGTTCCTGACCTCGGCCAAGATGTATACCGACATCCGCAAGGGGCTGTACAAGTCCATCGCGGGCCTGGCGGTGGATGCCGGCCATCGCCTTTATGTGCTGGACAGAACGCAGGGTAACATCCAGGTGCTGGCACCCACGGAATTTGCCGACATGGTGCATCAGGCCTATACCTTGTTCCAGGATGGCAAGTACCTGGAATCCAAGGCGCTGTGGGCGGATGTCCAGCGGATGAACAGCCTGTTCTCCTACGCCAGCATCGGTCTGGCGGAAGCCCTCTACCGGGAGGAGGATTACGAAGCCGCCATGGCTTACTTCCGCGTCGGCGACGATAAGGAGGGCTACTCCGACGCCTTCTGGGAGGTGCGCGCCGACTGGCTGCATCAGCATTTGGGCGCTTGGCTGATCGGGATCATCCTGGCGCTGGCAGGCGTCAGCGCGCTGCGGCTCATCCAGCGGAGGACGGGGATCTTCCGGCCGGTGGTGCATGCCGTGGGCTGTGTCGGGCGCATCCCGCTGCTGCGTCAGCTTGGCTATTCGTTCCACATTCTGCGCAACCCGGCGGATACCAGCTACGGCATCAAAAGGGAGCGGCGGGGGAGCGTTCTTTCGGCAACGGTGGTGCTGCTGCTGTTCTTTGTGGTCTATGTGGCCCGGAAGTATTGGTCGGGCTTCCTGTTCAGGACCGTGCGGGACGGAACCTATGAGCTGCTCCTGGACGCGGAGCTGGTGACGCTGGTGTTCGGCCTGGTGGTCATCTGCTTCTACCTGGTGTGTACCGTCCGGGAAGGCGAGGCGAAGCTGCGCGAGCTTTACATCGGCTTCTCCTACGCGCTGCTGCCGATCATTCTCCTGTGCCCCATC
Organism: uncultured Christensenellales bacterium; assembly: GCA_965646445.1. Classification (GTDB taxonomy): domain Bacteria; phylum Bacillota; class Clostridia; order Christensenellales; family Aristaeellaceae; genus UBA11524. The sequence goes on from CBFFZW010000048.1 coordinate 6,990, forward strand.
GCCACGGCGCTCTCCAATGTGCTGACGAACAACGAGGCGTTCGTGATCACGCTGCTCCATTTCGTCGCCTATGCCTGGACGGGCGTGCTGTTCGTGCTGATGCTCATGTTCCTGAATGATTTTTCGCTGAAGAAAACGGTGAGCGTCATCATCTGGTCGATCTTTACCATTCTGGTCACAGTGGCGGTCGCCTTTATCGTGATTGTGCTGCTGAACCAGCTGTACGACTTTATCCGGGCGATTTGCGGAGAGGTGGTGTATCGCGTTGCTAAAACCATTTAAGCGTCTGCTGCTGGGGGTGATGGCGATCCTTTGCCTCTGCGGCGCGGCCTTCGCCCAGGACAGCGGCGACGCGGCGGCCTCCGCCCTCCCGCCGGAATATCATCTGGCGGCGGAGAATAGTCGGCTGGCCCTGTACCTGCGGGAAGACATCATGGCCATCATCGTGGAAAGCAAGGAAAACGGCCAAAGGCTGTATTCCGCCGTGCAGAATCCCCAGGACATGAAGGACAACGCGAAGTGGAAGGGCTTCTATCAGTCCGGCATCGTGCTGGAATACAGCGAGAACGCCAACCACTCCCTGATCCAGGCGGATCTGCTGAACACGGAGCATGAGCTGCGCTACACCTATCGGGAGGACGGCTTCATCGCCCAGCTGACATGGACGCAGCCGGAAATCAGCTGCGAGGTCAGCGTGACGCTGGACGAGGCGGGACTGCACGTCTTCGTTCCTCGGGAAAAGCTGATCGAGGGCAACGATGAGGTCTACAAGGTCAACACCATCCAGCTGTTCCCCTTCCTGGGACATTCCTTCCAGGGGCAGGATGAGGGCTATATGCTCATTCCCGACGGGCAGGGGGCGCTCATCCGCCTGCGGAACAACAACGGCGCCTTTTCCAACGCCTATACCCGGCAGGTGTACGGCGAAAACGTGGGAATTCAGGTGACGACCTTCAACCGCTGGACAAAGAGCACGGAAAACGTCCTCATGCCCGTCTTCGGCATGGCGCATACGGCGAAGGGCATCGGCTTCCTGGGCGTGATTGAGGAGGGCGACTGCTCCGCCCAGATCAAGGCCTATCCCAACGGCGTCATCACCCAGTTTGACTGGATCGGCGCGCAGTTTGTTTATCGGAACATTTACTCTCAGCCCACGGTCATCAATGAGGATCAGGAGACCTACACCTCCGCCATCTACCAGGCCACGGCCTCCCGCCGGGATTTCGACATCCTGCTGCACTATTATGTGCTGGATGGCGGGGAAGCGAACTACGCGGGCATGGCCGGCGTGTACCGCGATTATCTGGAGCGGCAGGGCGCCTTCGCCAGCGCGGATATGAGCAAGCCCTTCCTGATGCAGCTGGACTTTGTTGGCCTGGAAAAGGAAAACGACCTGTTTGGCCGCAGGGCGGTGCCCATGACGGACTTTGACCAGACCTGGGAAATGCTCAGGGAGCTGCGGGAGAGCGGCGCGGAAAATCTGGTGGCGGTGCTGCGCGGCTGGCAGGAGGACGGTCTGACGGGAGGATTGCCGGTGCGCCGGTATAGCCCGGCCGCTGAGCTGGGCGGCAGGGGGGCCATGGAGCGGCTGCGGGACAACGCGGCGGAGCTTGGCATTCGGGTGATTCCCGAGGCGGACTTCATGCGGCTGAACCTGGAAGAAAACCTTGATCTGAAGAACGCGACCTACCAGAAGGCCACCGGCACCAGCTACCGCTATCCCACCTACAAAAAGGTATACCCCTACATCAATTACCTTTCGCCCGTGTACAGTCAGACCTTTTCGCAGCGGGTGACGGAACAGCTGGTGGAGGCGGGCTGGCGGTCGATGGCCCTGACGGGGATCACGTCCTTCCTGAGCGACTTCAAGTCGGAAAAGACCTACCACGATACCAGCCGGATGATGGCGATTTATGAGCAGATCTGCCAGGACAGCGGCGGGCTGGGGCTGTATCTGAACAACGCCAACGCCTACCTGTGGCAGTACGCCGATATGCTCTACGATATGCCGGTGGAGGATTCGGACTTTGTGCTGACCACGGACAGCGTGCCCTTCCTGGCCATCGCCCTGTCGGGAAAGCTGCATTATACCGCCGAGTATACGAACTTCCAGGCCAATGACAAGCGGTTCTTCCTCCGGCTCATCGAGCAGGGCGCCTTCCCGTCCTTCGTGCTGACGTGGGAGAATCCCATCCGCCTGCTCAACACCAACTCCAACGACCTGTTTTCGACCCAGTACGGGCAGTACCGGGATATGATCCTGGATTGGTATCAGGAGCTGGAGCCTGTCTATCGGCAATTTGGCGGCGCGTCCATCGTTGCCCATGATCGGGTGGGGAAGATCACTCGCGTCCAATGGAGCAACGGCACGGTCGTGTATCTCAATGACGGCGAGACGGTTCAAAGCCTGGACGGCATCACCCTGGAGGGACTCTCGTACAAGGTGGTGAGCGGCAATGAGTAAAAGGGAAGGGCTCCTCCCGCGCCGGGGCGGCCTCACCCGGCGGCAGCTGCGGGAATGGAAATACGGCTATCTGTTCCTGCTTCCATGGCTGATCGGAACCTGCGTATTCTTCTTCTATGCCATTTTCAATTCCCTGCAGTTTTCCTTTTCCAAGTTCACCCTGGATAACGGCATCAAGCTGGAGGCCCTGCCGCACTTCCTGGACAATTACGCCTTCATTTTCAAGAACAAGTCGAATTACCTGTTTTCTCTTCAGGCCTATGCGGGCTCCATCATCCTGCAGGTGCCCATGATGATCGCCTTTTCCCTCATCATCGCCATCCTCCTCAACGATAAGTTCAGGGGCCGTACGCTGTTCCGCGCGCTGTTCTTCCTGCCGGTCATCGTCGCCACAGGCCCGGTGATGACCAACATCCAGACCAGTCAGGTGTCGATCTACTCCGTTGAGGCCTTCGCCAACGTGCTGGGAGAGCTGCCGGAGCAGGTCTTCAACGTGTTCAACGATGTGTTCAGCTCCCTGCTGCGGGTTCTCTGGTACAGCGGCATCCAGATTCTGCTGTATCTGGCGGGATTGCAGAAGGTATCGACAACCCAGTACGAGGCGGCCAGGATCGACGGCGCATCCCCCTGGGAGACGTTCTGGAAGATCACCATCCCCAACATTCAGCCGTTTATCCTGCTCAACGCAATCTATTCCATTGTCTTCCTTTCCAGCAACGATAACGAGCCGATCCGGTTCATTACCGAGGCGGTGTCGGAGGCGGCCAGCGGGTACGCGGTCTCCATGGCCATGGCCTGGCTGTATGCGCTGGTGGTGATTCTGCTGCTGCTGGTGGCCTTCCTGATCCTGAAGCCCAGGGGTGACAAGAAAAACGTCAGGTATGAGCAGACGCGGGATACCATCATGACCCAGCGCGCGCAGAAGCACGATGGAAAGGGGGTGTAAGCCGTGAAGGCAGCCAAAGCCAAAAGGAAAAAGCAGCCCAAGGAGGCGCTGGCGTCCGTCTGGTTTCGCCTGCGAGGCAACGGCGAGCGCAAGGGCCTGATTGCCATGGCCATTCGGTATCTGCTGCTGAGCGCCATCGCCTTTGTGTTTGTGCAGCCGCTTTTGTCCATGCTTTCCATGAGCCTTCAGCCCATGGAGGATCTGGTGGATGTTACCAGCCAGTGGATCCCTTCCTACCTCACGCTGGAGCACTATGAGTTTGTGGCTTCCTACATGCGGTACTGGAAGGTGCTGCCGGTGACGCTGGGCATCACGGTGCTTCCGGCGGTATTGCAGACGATGGTCAGCGCGGCGGCGGGGTACAGCTTCGCCCGGTATCGGTTTCCCCTGCGGAAGTTCTGGATGGGCGTGCTGCTGCTTTCCTACCTGCTGCCCAGCCAGATCACCGCGCTGGCGAACTACCTGCTGTTCCAGCAGCTGGGCCTGTCGGACGGAACCATCAAGCCCTTCGTCATCACGGCGGCGCTGGGCCAGGGGATCAACTGCAGCCTGTGCGTGCTGATCTTCTACATGTTCCACCGGCAGGTGCATCGCTCGCTGCTGGAGGCGGCGGAGATCGACGGCGCCGGTCATCTGCGGACGTTCCTCTCCATCGTCATGCCCATGGTGACGCCCGGCATCGTGGTTGTGGCGGTGCTGACCATCGTATGGTACTGGAACGACATCTACACCGTATCCACCTACATCGGCTATGCCAACACCGGCGGCAGCCTGACCACGGTGATGCTGCGGCTTCAGGCGTACAACAGCATGTATGGCAAGGACGCCCTGCTGGTGAATACCCAGGGCATCGCGAAGGATCGCGCCGCCACGATGCTGACCCTGGCGCCGCTGCTGCTGATGTACATCTTCGTCCAGCGGAAATTCGTCAAGAGCGTTGACAGCGTAGGCATTACGGGCGAATGACGCGGCCGGTTCAGCGTCCGGGAAGCCGCGCCGGGGAGCGCGGTGAACCGTCAAGTCGAAATTTGTCGTATAAGCGACAAATCAATAGAAGGAGGTTTTCCCATGAAAAAGGTACTGGCCCTGGTTCTCGCTGCAATGATGGCCCTGTCCATGGTGTCGGCCCTGGCCGAAGCCGCGGACGGCGCGGAGACCATCACCCTCAACTTTGTTGAGAGCTACAACTCCAATCGCGCATACATTGCCAGCCTGATGGCTGAGGAATATATGCGCCGCAACCCCAACGTGGTCATCAATGTGATCGCGGTTCCCGGCGATTACAACACCGGCCTGCAGGAGCTGATTGCTGGCGGCACGAAGATCGACATCGCCGCCGCGTTCACCGCCGCGGAGTTGAACACGTCCAACAAGGTGATGCTGGACATCACCGATTACGCCGCTGAGGATCCCGACTACGCCAAGCTGTTCCCCGCTATGGCCAAGGGCGGCCGGTACGGCACGGATCGCGTGTTCGCCATCCCCGGCAGCACCAACGATACCCTGCTGTTCTTCGACCTGACTCAGTTTGAGCGCCTGAACGTGGAGCTGCCCGACCGCGCCAGCTGGACGCTGGAGGACATGGAGAAGCTCTTCACCATCGCCAGCGATCCCGAGAACGGCTATTTCTCCCTCACCGGCTCCTTCTGGGCGGCTGAAATGTTCGAGGCGGCCTACAATCCCAATGCCGCCGGCACCTGGGGCTGGGACGGCGAAAAGATCGACATGACCTATGTTTCCGACGTGTACAACTACACGGTGGAGCTGATCGACGACGGCGATTACACCTGGAACGGCACGGAGCTCTATGCGCAGTTTGTGCCGGATAACGCCTGGATCGGTCATTCCGGCCGCATCACGACCTACATGCACTTCTTCGACAATTGGCCCACCATGCTCAATCCCGACTTCACCGCGTCCTTCGGCGTGCGCTACATTCCCTACTATCTGCCTGTGGCGGAGGGCGGCGGACAGCGCAGCTCCGGCAACTACTACTTCGTGGGCGCCAACACCGACTATCCTCAGGAAGCCTATGACGCGATGAAGTTCATGGTCTGGGGCCTGGAGGGCTGGCTCTGGCGGCTGGAAGAAAACCTCTACGCCCGTGTGTGCACCGACGCTGACGGCAAGGTGTATGCCAGCGATGTGCTCTACGCTGACGCCGTGGCCGCCAACAAGGCGGATGGCACCGCCATGGAGAACTACATCTTCGGCGCGTATGCCTTCGGCTCTCCCCTGGAGCTGCCCGCGGTGAACGATCCCGCCCTGAACGAGGCCCTGGCCAAGAGCTTCCCCGCGCAGGAGTACTGGGGAACCTATGAGGACTACCTGGCCCTGTTCAACAGCCGCGTGAACCCCGTGCCCACCGCCGAGCAGGTGGCCCTGGGCTTCTCCACCTTCAACAACACGGTGCTGTACAACACCGACTACAACGGCACCACCCATTATGTGGGCGCGATCTATGGCCACCTGATTGATCCGCTGGACTATGTGGAAATGCAGAACGAAGCCTTTGCGCAGATTCATGAGGAAGCCATGAACGTGTTCAAGACCACCTACGGCCTTGAATAATCACCGTATGGGGTGATGACGGGGCTTGTCTGAGCCTCGCGCAGGGGGGCGTCAGTCCCCCTCAGGCCGTCGACAAAGTGGCTTACGCCACTTTGTCGAGTTTTGCACTCACTCACTGGTCGAACGGCGATGCTGTTCTCCCGGTCGTTCGTTCGCGTAGGGAAGCGATTCCTAACGGAATCGCGCGAAAATCGCCGTACATGCCGCCGATTTTCGATGGACAGTCAGAGGGCCTGCGGGCCCTCCGACACCTCCCGGGACTTTGTTGATGGTCTGAGGGGGCGTCAGCCCCCCTGCTATTTTGGAGGCTTTTCAAGGGGATGCTCACGGAAAGGTGAATGACGGTATGAAAAAGGCGAAAATGACGCTGGATCGGGCCTACCAAATCGGTCGGATTGATCCAAGAATCTACGGCTCCTTTGTGGAGCACCTGGGGCGCGCCGTCTATGGCGGCATTTACGAGCCGGGGCACCCCACGGCGGATGAGCAGGGGTTCCGGCGGGACGTGCTGAAGATGGTGCGCGACCTGCATACGACGGTGATCCGCTATCCGGGCGGCAACTTCGTGTCCGGCTTCAACTGGGAGGATTCGGTCGGCCCGAAGCGGCCTTCACGGCTGGATCTGGCATGGTTTACCACGGAAACGAACGAGGTGGGGATGCACGAATTCTGCGATTGGTGCGGCAAGGCGGGTACGACGCCCATGTACTCCATCAACCTGGGTACGCGGGGACCGGAAAGTGCTCGGGACATCGTGGAATATGCCAACCATCCCGGCGGAAGCAAATTCTCCGATATGCGCATTGCCAACGGCCGGAAGGAGCCCTTGGACATCAAGCTATGGTGCCTGGGCAACGAGATGGACGGCCCCTGGCAGATGGGCCACAAGACAGCCTATGAGTACGGTCGTATCGCCGCGGAGTCGGCCAAAATGATGCGCTGGGTTGATCCCTCCATCGAGCTGGTGGCCTGCGGCTCCTCCAACAAGGAGATGCCCACCTTTGGTCAGTGGGAGCTGACCATGCTGGACGAGTGCTACGAAGCCATTGATTATGTGTCCCTGCACCAGTATTATGGCAATGCCGCCAACGATACGCCCTCCTTCCTGGCCAAAACCATGGACATGGAGCAGTTTATCGGCAGCGTCGCCGCCATGTGCGACGCCATCCAGGGCAAGAAGCGCTCGAAGAAGAAAATCAACCTGTCCTTTGACGAGTGGAATGTGTGGTATCATTCCCATCAGCAGGATCAGGAGGTGTGGAAGCGCGATAAGTGGGGGAGGGCGCTCCCGCTGCTGGAGGATGTGTATACCTTTGAGGACGCGCTGCTGTGCGGCTCCATCCTGATGACCTTCCTGCGCCACGCGGACAGGGTGAAAATCGCCTGCCTGGCTCAGCTGGTGAATGTGATCGCGCCCATCATGACCCGCAGCGGAGGCGGCTGCTGGGCGCAGACCACCTATTGGCCCATGCTCCATGCTTCCACCTATGGCCGGGGCACGTCGCTGACGGCGGTGGTGGACAGCCCGGTTTACGACTGCCGCAAGTTCGAGGGCGTGCCGACCATCGATGCCGCGGCGACGCTGGGCGACGACGGGAGCGTTACGGTCTTCTGCGTCAACCGCGATCAGGAGGAGGATACGGTGATGACCATCGACCTCCATGGCTTCGGCGGGCTGCGGATCGAGCAGCACATTCTGCTCCATCACCGGGACGCCAAGGCCGTCAACACGGAGGAGCTGCCGGATAACGTGATTCCCACGCGCGTGGACGGCGACGAGATCGACGGGGAAACGGCCACGGTGAAGCTCCCCGCCTTCAGCTGGAACGTGATTCGTTTTGTGAAGGAATAAGCTGCGCAGACAGGAAAGGAATGATGGTATGGCGTTGGTGACAATCAAGGAAATTCTCAAGGACGCGCGGGAAAAGCGCTATGCGGTGCCGGCGTTTGACGTGAGCAGCTACAAGATGGCGCGGGCGGTGGTAGATGTGGCGGAGGAGCTGCGCGCGCCCGTGATCCTGATGGGCCTGAGCGGCGACATGACGGAGGAGCAGTTCGACCACATGTCCGTGGACATGCACAGCATCGCGCTGGCGGCGTCCGTGCCGGTGTGCATCCATCTGGATCACGCGATGGACTTTGAGCTCATCAAGAAGGCCATCGCCCAGGGATACAGCTCGGTGATGTACGACGGCTCCTCCCTGCCATTGGAGGAAAACATTGCCGCCACCAAGCGGGTGACGGATTACGCCCATGCCTTCGGCGTATCGGTGGAGGCGGAGTTGGGCCATGTGGGCGACGGCATTGTGGGGCGCTCTGAGGCCATCGCCCATGGCGACGGCGGACATGACAGTGTGCTGACCAGCGCGGATGAGATGAAGCGCTTCATCCAGGAGACCCAGGTGGACTGCCTGGCGGTTTCCGTGGGCACCTCCCACGGGGTGTACAAGTGCACGCCTCATCTGGAATTTGAGCTGCTCAGCCAGCTGGACGAGGTTTCCGCTGTGCCGCTGGTCATGCACGGCGGCTCCGGCACGCCCGATGACCAGATGCGGGAAGCGGTCAGGCGCGGCATCAGCAAGGTCAACATTTTCTCCGACATCCTGGAGGCCTACTACTCCGCCATGCGGGATTTCCTCAACAGTCAGCAGAACCTCTCCCTGTGGACGCTGACGGCGGAGGCGGCCGCGGTGGACGCTCTGAAGGCGAAGGTGAAGGAGAAGCTCCTGCTGCTGGGCGCCGATGGCAGGGTATAATCGGACAGCAGCAAAGCGCCGGAGGGATCAGGATTCCCTCCGGCGCTTGTCATGACGCTGCTGATGGTCAAAGCCCCGGCTTTTGCAATGCGCCGGGGCTTTTCGCGTATCCGATGGGCTCAGGGCAGGCCGTTTTGCCATACGGGCGGGCCGTCACGGTCAAAGGGAAGCGCCTGCAGACCGCCGTCCACATAGAGCCAGGAAACATAGGCGGATCGCCGCTGTCCGGCGCTGGCGAAGTCGATGAGCGTAACCGGCTCGCCCTTGCGGTCGACGGTATGGAACAGTAGCAGGCAGCCCTCGTCCTCCCCGTCCGTGACCGATGCGGCAGCGGCGGCCTCCATGGGGATGGTGACGGCGTAGATGCTGCGATCCGTATAGCGGGCGTCCAGCGCCAGCAGGATGGGGCCGTAATACACGGACGCCTTGGTGCCGAAAAGGCTTTCGCCCTTCCAATAGTGAACGGTCATGTCCAGGCGAAGCTCCACCGTGCTGCCGTTATCCCACACGGCATGGATGGGGTGATAGAACCCGGACGCCATGGCGGTGTCCGTTTCGCCGGCAAAGGATACGCTGTGCTCCCGTGACCAGGAAGGAATGCGCAGCTGAAGGGCGAACGCCTCCGGCCTTTCAAGGCCTTCCACCGTGATGCGGATGTCGCCCTGCACCGGATAGCAGCTGTCGATGCGCAGGGTGACGCGCTGGCCGCCGGGGGTAAGGCAGGTGACGGCGCAGGGGCCGTAGTAGTTCAGGTAAATCGACTGCTCGTCCGTCATGGCGGCCCACTGAGACAGATCGCCCAGGGCGCGGCAGGCATTGGCCTGGCAACAGTTGAAATCGGGCACGCCGCTGTTGTAGGCCCAGTCCAGGTCTTCCTGGGCGCAGACGCGGTAGCCGTTCATGGGCGTGGCATAGGTGACCTCCCGCAGGGTATCCGTCAGCGCGCCCAGGAGCGTGTTGTAGTAGGTCAGTTCCAATTCATCCGCGGCGTAGGCATCGCGGGTGTGCCGAAGGTACTCGGTGGTCAGCGCGCTCCAGGCCACGCAGGCGCAGGTTTCCAGACCGTTGTTGTCATAGGGGTGTCCAACGGCTTTCTCATAGGAGGCAAAGGCCCCGGTGTTGTGCCTGTCGGTTTTGACGATGCTCCACCAGATCTGCTCCAACGCCTGCTCCCAGGTTTTGTCCCGGGTGATGTCGGCCATTGCTCCCAGGGCCAGGACGGCGTGGAGGCTTTCCCAGCGGGGTTCGTCGGATTCATAAAAATCCTTGCCTGCCAGCGCGTTGTTCAGCCAGTTGCCGTGCCGGGGCCAATCCTGGAGGATGATCCGGCGGGCTTCGTTCAGGTATTTTTCATCGCCCGTTTCCTGATACAGCAGCGCATAGGCGTGGCAGATGGCGTAGTTGGCAAATTCGGAGCCGATGGCGTAGGTGGGCGCCTGGGCGAAATGGATGACGCAGTAATCCGCGGCGTCTATGGCCATATCGCGGCTCAGGGTGCTGCCGGTGGCCCTGTACCATTGGAGCAGCCCACAGATGGCGTGATAATGCCCCCACAGATCCCAGGTGCCCGCGCCCAAGCGGGCGGTCTGCCGGCGGATGCCCAGATAGCCGTCATCGCCCTGGGCCGCGTCCAGCTGCTCCACCAGCGCGTCGCCGGCGGCCTTCAGCGCGTCGCTGGGGGCCAGGCGGTACAGGGACGAAAGACCGGTGAGGTGCTTGCCCAAATACTCGTTCTGGTCAGCGATGAGGCCGGTATAGGGGCTGTCCTCCAGCCCCTTCCCGGTGGCGGCCAGGGCCACCGCTCCGATCAGATTGGGGTTGCGTTCCAGGGCGGTCAGCGCCCAGTTCTGAAGAAGGCCCTCGACTTTTCGGGCGACATAGCCCTGCAGGCGCATATCCGTGACGGTGCTGGCGGGGAGGGTGCGGCCCGCTTCGTCCTCCGCGCAGGCGGCGGGGACGCCGAGAAGCAGGCAGCCAAGGACAACGACCGCGATGTATCGTTTGATGCTCAATCCCTCCGATCCCCGGTGACCTTCGCCGGTCAGGGCTTCAGGCCGTTAAGCCATACCGGCGTACCGCTGCTGACGCGGGGGATGACGGAAAGCCCGTGGCGGACGTTCAGCCAGGACTGATAGACAGCCTTGCTTTTTCCGGCGCTGGCGAAGTCGATGAGGGTCACGGGGACGCCGTCCTCCGCCGTCAGGGCGGCCAGCAGCCAGCAGCCGCTGTCGGTTCCGTCCCTGACCTGCAGGCTGCTCAGCGCCTCCGCCGTCAGCCAGGCCGAGGAGGCGTCCGGCCCGTTGAAGCGGCTGTCCAGGGCAAGGAGGATGGGGCCGTAATAGACGGAGGTCTTTCCCTCCACGCGGGACTCGCCCACCCAATAATGCACGGAAAGCTCCAGTTCCAGACAAATGGTATCGCCGTTTTTCCAGGGGCCGGGGACGTTCAGGTACGTTCCGGGGACAATGCCTGCCCGGGGGACGCCATTGACGGCGACGGCATTCTTCCGCGACCAGGCGGGAATGCGCAGCCTGAGGTCGAACGCCTCCGGGCGCTCCATGCCGGACAGGGTGATCCGAATGCTTCCGCGGCGGGGGTAGTCGCTTTGGACGGTCAGCACGATCTCCTGTCCGCCGGGCGTCCTGGTACGGATGGCGCAGGGGCCGTAATAGTTGACGGACAGCGACGTTTCGTCCGTCAGCGCCGCCCATTGGGACAGACAGCCCAGGGCGCGGCAGGCGTTGGCCTGACAGCAGTTGAAATCGGGCACGCCGCTGTTGTAGGCCCAGTCCAGGTCTTCCTGGGTGGAAATGCGCGTGCCGTCCATGGGCGTGTTGTAGGTAACGTCGCGCAGGTTATCCATCAGCGCGCCCAACAGGGTATTGAAATAGGTCAGCTCCAATTCGTCCGCGGCCAGGGCGTCGCCTGTCAGCCGGAGGTATTCCGTGGTCAGCGCGGCCCAGGCCACACAGGAGCAGGTTTCGATGCCGTTGTTGTCATAGGGCTGGCCCACAGCTTTTTCATAGGTGGCGAAGGCGCCGGAATTGTGCCGGTCCGTCTTCAGGATGCTGTGCCAGATCGTCCCCAGCATGTCCCGGTAAAGCGTATCGCCGGTGATCTCGTAGAGGCTGCCCAGGGCCATCACGGAATGCAGGGTTTCCCAGCGGGGCTCGTCGGACTGGTAGAAGTCCTTCCCGGCGATGGCGTCGTTGAGCCAGTTGCCGTGTTTGGGCCAGTCCTCGAATATGATCCGCTTGGCCTCCGCCAGGTATTTGGGGTCGCCGGTTTCCTGGTACAGCACGGCATAGGCGTGGCAGATGGCGTAGTTGGCAAATTCCGAACCCACCGCGTAGGTGGGCGCCTGATCGAAGGCGCGCACGCAGTAATCCGCCGCCGAAACTGCCATCCGCAGCGCGCGGACGCTGCCTGTGGCCTTGTACCACTGCAGCAGGCCGTAGATAATGTGATAGTGTCCCCAGATGTCCCAGTTGCCGTTTTGCGCGCCCAGGCGCAGGGCCCGACGTTCAACGCCCAGGTAGCCGTCTTTGCCCTGGGCCTGATTGAGCTGCTCCACCAGGTCGTCCCCGGCGGCTTTGAGGGCGGCGTCCTTCGTCGTCAGGTAGAGGTGGGCCATGCCGGTGAGGTGCTTGCCGAAATACTCGTTCTGGCAGGCCATCAGCCCGGTGCAGCCGCTGTCCGGCAGGCCCTTGTCCGTGGTGGCGGCCAGGCGCACCGGGGGGATCAGGTTGGGATTGCGCCGGAGCGCCGTCAGCGGCCATGCCGGGATGTGGCCCTGAATGAGCCGGGCCACATGGCCTTCCAGGGCCATGTCCGTTACATGGCTTTCAGCGTGAGGGAAGCAGCGGTTTGTCATGGCGTATGTCCTCCTGCTGTGGGCTTTTCAGCCTGATGCCTGCCGCGCGGTCCGCGGCTGGGGGTAAGCCCTGGGTAATGATGAGATGACGGTCGATCCGCTGGAAAATATCGAAGAATTCCTTGGCGGGCGTGCTGTCGGTGATGGTGGTGCTGAACTGCTCCAGGTTGGCGAAGGTGTACAGCGACATTTTGCCGAACTTCTGGCTTTCGGCCAGAAGGAAGCATTCGCCGCTGATGGACATGGCTTCCTTCTTGATGTCGGCCTCCAGCTCGGACACGTTGGTGACGCTGCAGTTGGAGGTGATGCCGTTGCAGCCCAGGAAGGCCTTGTTGGCGTTGAGCGTCCGCAGCTGATGAATGGACTGGATGCCGACGATCGACATGGTGTCGATGTTGACGTTGCCGCCCACGGCCATGGCCTTGATGGAGTAGTTTTTCACCTCGTTGAGGACGAGGAGGTTGTTGGTGATGATATACAGCCCCTGCTTGTTCGTCAGGAAGGGCAGCATATGGGCCACCGTTGTGCCGGAGCCCAGGAAGATGATGTCGTTATCCTGCACAAACTGGCTGGCCTTCCGGGCGATGGCCAGCTTGTTTTCGGCTTCGCTGAAGGTGGGGGGGACAAAGGGAGCGGGCGGCGCGCCGCAGGCAAGGTCGTTTTCGGCGGCGCCCGCGGCCATCACCCCGCCGCGCTTTTTAATCAGCGCCTTGGTGGTTACCAATTCCTCAATATCCCGCCGGATGGTGCTGGGGGATACATTGAAGTAGGCGCTCAGTTCCTCGTATGAGCAGATGCCCACCTGGGATACATAGGAATAGATCTGAGAAAGTCTCTTGGCTTTCATGCTTGCTCATCCTTTACGCTTTGTCCTGAAGTCTTCATCCGCCATGATGAAGGGTATGGAAATCCGTTTCTATGCTCAATCATATAATAGTCGAAGTTTGCAAAATAGTCAATAGTTTCCGAAAAGTGTGCAAAAATAGTGATGTGATTCAGCCTGATGGGTTCATATGTGTCCATTCTGTGCAGATTTGCCATCAGCGATGAGGCGCGGCAGCAACGGATTCCGGGGCGGCAAAAGTCGGAGCGAAGCCGCTTCATGAGGCATGTGGACGTTGATTGCCTTGCGGGGAAGGGGTGGCGGGGCGTCTCCTGAGCATAGCAGGCATCCGGCTGTGACCGGGCATCACTGCGGGCTGAAAACAAGTCAATATAAGATCAGATATTTACAGAAATCAAAAAAATGATAAGAAATGACGAAATATATATTGAAAATGATTTTGTTTTGTGCTATGATGCAAACAGATGGCTGGTGTTTCTAAAAATGTATCGTTAGCGATATGTTTTGAAAACTCAGCCAGTTGACCGGGCGACATCAGCTTGGCATACAAAATGAACAATAAGAAGGGAGAACACACAGATGGAAGGGAAGATTGTTCTTATTACCGGAGGTACCAGCGGATACGGAAAGGCCATGGCGGAGAGCTTCACGAAGGCGGGGGCGACGGTTGTGATCGCGGCGCGCAGGGAAGCGGAGCTGCAGGCTGTGACCGGGGAGATCGGCTGCGACACCCTCTGCATGGACGTGACGGATTTTGCCGCCTGGCAGCGGGCCAAGGCCTATATCATGGAGAAATACGGCCGTCTGGACGTGCTCATCAACAACGCCGGCGGCGGCATCGCCATCAAGAACGTGACGGAGCAGACCAAGGATGAGATCGACCGGGCCATCCTGCTCAACCTGAACAGCGTCATCTATGGCGCGAACGTCTTCGCGCCGGTGATGGTAACGCAGAAGAGCGGCACCATCATCAACGTGTCCTCGGTGTGCGCCAAGGAATGCTGGCCGGAGTGGAGCGTATACGCGGCGGCCAAGGCGGGCGTGCTGAATTTCTCCAAGGGCCTGTATACCGAGCTGCAGAACGACGGCGTGCGCGTCACCTGCCTGATTCCGGCCCAGGCGGCCACCCGCTTCCAGAGCGCGGCGGGACTGGACGCATCCACCTGCAAGCTGGGCACCGAGGACATTGCCAAAACCGCGCTGTTCATCTGCCAGCTGCCTGACCGGGCCGTGGTGGAAGAGGTGACGGTCTGGGGCATCGACCAGGTGGTTGTGCCGCTGTAATCAGGAATTTTCGGAGGGGAAAAGCGTGGAAAAGAAGTACCCGGAAAGCCGCGTTACCCATCTGGCGCCGGAGGGCTATGTGGGCGTCAAGGGCAACGGTTTCCTGGAAAACTGGGGATTCCGGGCGCTGGCGGACAACCCGGAGCTCATCAACGCGGTGCTCCGCTGCAACCATGCCGACGCCGGTGCGCCGACGCCCGTGGAAGGCGCGCCGGTGGAGGCGGCCGCTTTCTGGGGCATGCACCTGACGGGGCTGGCGCTGTGCTATACCGCCTTTGGGCGGGATGAAATCCTGATGGCGGGCGACGGGCTTGTGCGGGCCGTCGCCAGGGCCCGGGGGGACGACGGCTACCTGGGTTCCCACGAAAGGAATGACCGCCTGGGCGGCGACGGTTTCGGCAAGGACATCAACTGGGATGTATGGGGGCAGTATCTGGCGATCTACGGCCTGCTCCAATGGAGCAGGGCCACCGGCTGCGAATTGGCGCGGCGGATGGCGCTGGAGGGCGCGGAGGTATGCCTTCAGCATTTCCGAAACAGGCCGTATACCGGCGGCTTTGAAACGGTGGCGACCTCCCTGGGGCACGTCTACGCCCTGCTGTATCAGGAAACCGGCGAGGAAAAATACCTGACCGAGGCTCTGCGCGTCCTGGAAAAGGAATGGCCCGCCAACGGCGATTGGCTGGCTGAAATCGAGGCGGGCAAGGAGTGCTTCCAGTTCAGGCTGAACCGCTGGGAAATCCTTCACGTCATCCTGCTGCTGGGCACGCTGTACGAGATTACGGGGCGGGCGCGGTACTACAGCGCCTTGGAGCGTGTATGGTGGAGCGTGGTGAAGCTGGAGCGCCACAACACGGGCGCCATCACCAGCCGTGAGATCATGGTGGGCTCGCCCTACGAATCCGGCGCCATCGAAACCTGCTGCCACATCGGCTGGATCGCTTACAGTGTGGAATACCTGCGTTACAGCAGGAATTCCTATGTGGCGGACGAGATGGAGCTGACCTATTACAACGCGGCCCTGGGCGCGCTGATGGGCGACCTGCGGGAGGTGTCCTACGACAATCCCATGGAGGGGTATCGGGTGAAGTCCCAGGTACACCTGCCCTTCAACTACAATGCCGCCGCGCCGGACATGAACTGCTGCCAGGCCAACGCGCTCAGGGGCCTGGGCGAGGTGGTTCGCTGGGCCTCCATGACCGATGACGAGGCGCTGTACCTGAACTACTACGGCCTCTGTACCCTGCGGACAAGGACGCCCGCGGGCCAGGAGATCACCCTGCGGATCCAGGGGAATTACCCTGCTTCCGGGCAGGTTCGGGCGACGGCGGAGGGGCTTGCGCGGCCTGAAACCTTCCGGCTTTTGCTGAGGATCCCCTGCTGGTCGGAGACGACAAGGCTGACCGTCAACGGCGAGGGGCAAACGGACGTGGCGCCTGGCCGGTATTATCCGCTGGAAAGGCAGTGGACAAACGGAGACACCGTTGGCCTTGACCTGGATATGAGCGTGCATTTCTGGGCGGGAGAGGGACAGTATGCCGGCAGAACCGCCGTGTATTACGGCCCGCTGCTCATGGCGTACGACATGGAAACGAACCATCACAGGCCGCTGCCGGATACCGTGATGTCCCAGGAGGCGCTGCGCAACGCCCGGCCCGTACCGGGGGATGGCCAGGGCCGATGGGTCACACTGGACGTGGAGACCCGAAGCGGCGGAACCATCCGTCTGGAGGACTATGCCAGCGCGGGCAAGACCGGCGCGTTCTACACCACCTGGCAGCGGGTGGAGCCCGCGCCCACGCCCCGAGCCTTCACGCGAGCGGGTTCCCCCGTGTGGCTTCACAGGGGCTGAACGAACCGAAATACATACAGAAAGAAAGTGAAATCATGAGGATTGTCGGTATCGGGGATTTGCTGATTCCCAGCAGCGATATTCAAAAGGGCTTTGAAAAGCTGGCGGGGACGGGCGTGGAAGCCAGAACGGTGGACTGGAACCTGGAAAGCTACGAGGAATTGCAGCATATCAACCTGCTGGTGGAGCAGGGCGGCAGCGAGGCCTACGAGCCCTCCCAGGAGATGATCGACGCCATCGCGGACGCGGATGTTATCATCACCCAGTTCTGCCCCATGACCAGGCGCGTCATCGACGCCTGCCCTCATCTGAAGGCCATCGGCGTACTCCGGGGCGGCGTGGAGAATGTGAATGTGGCCTATGCCACGAGCAAGGGCATTCTGGTCTTCAACACGCCGGGTCGCAACGCCAACGCTGTGGCGGATTTCACGGTGGGAATGCTCATCAGCGAATGCCGCAACATCGCCAAGGCGCACATGGAGCTCAAGCAGGGCAACTGGGTGCGCGACTACACCAACGCCGCCTTTGTCCCCGACCTTTGCGACAAGACGGCAGGCATCGTGGGCTACGGCAATATCGGCCGGAAGGTCGCCAAGCGGCTCAAGGCCTTCGACATGAACGTGATTGCCTATGATCCTTTCGTCCGGCAGGAGCAGTGCGACGTTCCCCTGGTGTCCCTGGAGGAGCTGATGCGGGTATCGGATTTTGTCACCCTCCATTCCCGCATGACCAAGGACACGGTGCACCTGATTAACGCGGACATGTTGGCCCTGATGAAGCCCACCGCCTACCTCATCAACACGGCCCGCTCCGGCCTGGTGGATGAGGACGCGCTGTGCGACGCCCTGCGGAACTGCCGGATTGCCGGGGCGGCCCTGGATGTGTTTGAGCAGGAGCCCCCGGGCAAGGATTACAAGCTCGTGACGCTGGACAACGTGACCATCGCGCCCCATCTGGCCGGCGGCACCCGGGACGCGTTCAGCTATTCGCCGGTTTTGCTGCTGACGGAAATGCGGAAGGTGTTCTTCGACAAGCAGGCCTCCCACTATCTGCTCAACGGGAAGGACTGCCGGGAAAACGCGCTGCTTCAGGGCGTGGAGCGCTGAGAGGGGGAGCGGTATGGATTATCAGATCAGCGGCAAGGCGGCCATCGTCACCGGCGCGGGCGGTCTGGGCGCGGCCATCGCTGAAAAGCTGATGGCGGAGGGCTGCAGCGTCATGGTGGCGGACATCCAGCCTCAGGAGAAGTTCGAGGGCTGGCTGGAAAGCATCAACGCGCAGTATCCTGCCCGGGCCTGCTACCTGCGTACCGATGTATCCAATGAGGAGCAGGTCGGGCGGCTGTTTGACGAGGCGCTGCGGTGCTTGGGCAGGGTGGACATCGTCGTCAACAACGCGGGCATCTGGCCCACGGCATATGTGAAGGAGATGACGGCGGAGGCCTTCCGCAGGACGCTGGACATCAACCTCATCGGCCCCTTCCTGCTGTGCAAAAGGATGCTGAACCATTGCCTGGAGCATGGCGTCAAGGGCAAGATCGTCAACCTGGTTTCCCAGGCCGCCTTTGGCGGCTCGACCTCCGGCCACGCCCATTACGCGGCCTCCAAGGCCGGACTGGTGGGCTTCACCATCTCCCTGGCGCGGGAAGCGGCGCCCTATGGCATCAACGTCAACGCCGTGGCTCCCGGCATCATGGAGACGCCCATGATCGCTGAAACGCTGAAGGACCCGGAGCGGAAGCAGAAGTACCTGGAGCGCATTCCGCTGCGGCGCATCGCCACCGCGGAGGAGGTGGCCCGGATCGTGCTGTTCCTGGCTTCCAGTCAGTCGGATTACATGACCGGCGCGACCCTGGACGCCACCGGCGGCATGCTGATGCGGTGAGCCTGATTCTTCTGTCAAGCGAACGAAAGGCGGTGGAGGCATGAAAACCCTGATGGGGATCGACATGGGCGGCACCATGGTGAAGGCGTCGGTGTTCGACCTGGAAAGCCGGGAGCTGGCTTCCTATGGCGAAAAGCTGGTGACCTTGCAGCCGCGGGCCGGCTGGATGGAGCGGGATCTCAAGGATGCGGAGCAGAAAATCTATCGCTGCATCCGTCAGGCATTGAAGCAGGCGGGCGTGAATGGCACGGACGTGCTGGGCATCGGCGTAACCGGCCAGGGAAACGGCGCGTTCCTGTTTGACGCCCAGGGCGAGCCGGTGGTCAACGGCGTCATGAGCAGCGATCTGCGGGCCAAGGAATATATCCGCCGATGGCATCAAAACGGCGTGTTTCAGCAGGTGTACGCCTACACCCGTCAGGCGCTGTGGGCGGGCAACACCAGCGCGCTCATCGCCTGGTTTCAGGATCATGACCCGGACGCGCTGGAGCGCGCGGCCTACATCGTCACGGCCAAGGATTATGTGCGCTACCTGCTCACCGGGGAGTTCCATACCGAGCTTTCCGAGGGCTCCGGCATATCCTGCATGGATTTGGCCGAGCGCCGGTATTCCCCGGAGGTTTTCCGCCTTTTGGGGATTGAACGGCACCTGGACAAGCTCCCCGCGCCCATTGACAGCAGCGCCGTCGGCGGCCATGTCACCGCCGGGGCAGCGGCGCTCACGGGCCTGGCGGAGGGTACGCCCGTGGTGGGCGGACAGTTCGACGTGTGCGCGTCGGTGGTCTCGGCAGGCATGGTGGAGCCGGGGCAGATGGGCATTGTGGTGGGCTCCTGGGGCATCAACAGCTTTCTGAGCCGCCAGCTGGTGGAGGACCCGGACATTTTCATGCAGCTGCTTTACGCGGTGCCGGATTGCTACAACATCCTGGAGGGCAGCGCCACATCGGCCTCCAATCAGGAATGGTTCATCGACACCTTTATGCGGCGGGATGAGGATGTCTATCAGCGCTGCGGCCAGCTGGTGGAAAGCACGGACTACCGGGATACCCTGCTGTTTTTCCCCTATCTGTTCGGCTCCAACGTACACATGGACGCAAAGGCCATGTTTGTGGGGCTGAGCGGAACGCACACGACGGCCCATATGCTCCGCGCGGTGTATGAGGGCGTGGTGTTCTGCCACCTGCTGCACATCGAGCGGCTGCTGCGTCATACGCCGATGCCCCAAAGCATCCGCGTGGCGGGCGGGGCCACCCGTTCGGCGGTGTGGATGCAGATGTTCGCGGATGTCCTGGGCGCGAAAATTGAAGTCTCCCAGGCGACGGAGCTGGGCACCATGGGCGTGGCGCTGAACGCGGCCATCGCCGTGGGCGTGTTTTCGACCATGGAGGAGGGCGTGGCCAGATGGGCCCAGGTGAAGCGGGTCTATTACCCGGACGCGGCCAGGCATTCGTATTATCAGAAAAAGTATCGCGCCTTCAAGGCTGTCCTGGAGGCCATGGACGGCGTATGGCAGACGATCGAAGCGCTGAAGGCGGACGAGGAGTAAGAATATTTCGGTATCCGCAAAAGTATAAAAGCATCGGAAGGTTGTTCTTCCGATGCTTTTTATTAGGATTTACGCCCTCTCGGCCTGTCCCAGGCGTCTGAGGGCGTCCAGCGCAGCGGCCTGCTCCGCCTGCTTTTTGGTGCGGCCGCTGCCACGGCCCAGCTCCCGGCCATCCCGGGAGACGGCAGCCTCAAACTGCCGGTCGTGGGGCGGGCCGGACTGACCGATGGTCTCGTAGACGGGGGTGGTTCCGCCGTCCTGCTGGAGATATTCCTGCAGGGCGCCCTTGCTGTCCTGCATGGGGCGGTGGACATCCTCCGGCTTGGGCCAGCAGCGAAGCACCAGCTTCCGCGCCTCCTCCATGCCGCCGTCCAGGTAGATGGCGGCCAGCACCGCCTCCATGGCGTCGCACAGCACGCTGGGCTTTTCCCGGCCGCCGGTGAGCTCCTCGCCCTTGTCCATCAGCATGGCTTTGCCGATGCCAAGCCCCGCGGCTACCTGGCTCAGCGCGGCCTCGCACACCAGCAGCGCCCGCAGATGGGTCAGCTGGCCCTCCTGGCAGTCCGGGTGGCTGGCGTACAGCGCGTCGGACATGATATACTGCAGCACCGCGTCCCCCAGAAACTCCAGCCGCTGATTGTCGTTGCGGCCCATGGAAGGATGCGTCAGCGCCTGACGAAGCAGCGCCTGGTTCTTGAACTGATAGCCTAAAGCATTCATCAATGCCTGCATGGATGCCTCCGTTATGTCGGGCGCGGACTGAACAGAAAGCACGTTTCGCGGCGTATTCTCTGGTCAATCTGAGCGGTTTTGTTCTCGCAAAAGGGAAATCCAGGAGGGATGCGATGCCCGCCTGGATCGTACCATCAACAAAGTCCCGGGAGGTGTCGGAGGGCCCTCCGACTGCATTCGTATCGACCGGCTTTGCCGGTCGGGCGGGGATTCGATCTCGTTAGAGATCGTTTCCTTAACACGAACGAACGACCGGGAGAACGGCAACGCCGTTCGACCAGTGAGTGAGTGCAATGAAGCGGGGCGAAGCCCCCCTCGACAAAGTGGTGTAAGCCACTTTGTCGATACGCTCATCCAGGAGGGATGCAATCCCCTCCTGGATGAGCGGTTGGGCTTACTGATGGGCTTCGATATAATCCACCACGTCGCCCACGGTGCGCAGCTTCATAATCTGGTCGTCCTCCACCATGATGCCGTACTTGTCCTCCAGATCCATGACCATGACCATCACGTTGGCGGAATCCGCCTTCAGATCCTCGATGAGGCGGGACTCCCGGGTGATGGACGCCTCGTCCGCCTTCAGCTGCTTGGCGATCATCGCCTTAACGGTATCAAAAATCATACTGACTCCTCCTCTGTCTTTCACGATGTATGCTCAACCCGCCGGCGCGGGATGAAGCCAAGGATTACTGGGCTCCGTCCGCCATGGACGCGACGCCCTGCTCAATGATTTCCACCACATGGCCGTCGATCATCTTGACGCACTGGGCGATGGCGCAGGCGATGGCGTGGCCGTTGCTGGAGCCGTGGGCCTTCACCACCGCCCCCTGGACGCCCAGGAGCGGCGCGCCGCCGACCTCGGTATAGTCCATGACCTTCTTCACGCGGCGGAAGGCGGGCTTCGCCATCAGCGCGCCTAACTTGCTGCGGAAGTCGCCCAGCATTTCACGCTTGATGATGCCCAGCATCGTCCCCGCGACGCCCTCCATGAACTTCAGCACCACGTTGCCCGTGAAGCCGTCCGCCACCAGCACGTCCGCCACGTCGCCGGTGATGTCCCGGGCCTCCACGTTGCCCACGAAGCGGTAGGGGGCCTGCTCCATCAGCGGATAGACCGCCTTGACCAGCGCGTTGCCTTTTTCGGCCTCCGCGCCGATGTTAATCAGGCCCACGCGGGGCTCCTTCAGGCCCATGACGCCCTTCATGTAGGCGTCGCCCATGACGCCGAAGACCTGCAGGTATTCCGGCTTGCAGTCCACGTTGGCGCCGCAGTCGATCAGCAGAAAATGGCCCTTGCCGTTGGGCATCAGGGGCGCCAGCGCGGGGCGCTCCACCCCGGGAATCCGCCCCAGGCGGAACATGCCGCCCGCCAGCACCGCCCCGGTGGAGCCCGCCGAGACGAAGCCGTCTGCCTGACGCTCCCGTACCTGCAGCATGCCCAGCACGATGGCGGACTGCTTCTTGGCCCGGACGGCCATGACGGGGCTTTCGTGATTGGTGATGACCTCGGGGGCGTCCAGCAGCGTCAGACGGGCGCGAACGTCGTCGCAGTCCTTGACCAGGGGCTCCACCTGCGCGAGGGGCCCGGCCAGGGTAATCTCCAGCTCAGGAAAACGGCGCAGCGCTTCGATCGCGCCGGATACAGGCGCCTGGGGCGCGTTGTCCCCGCCCATGGCGTCCAGAAAAATACGCATGGTATACCCTCCTTGGCGTCTTCCCGAAAAAAGACGCGCCACTCCGATAACTTTGTTATTTTACCATAACCCCACCGCAGAATGCAAGAGCGCGCCGCTTTGCCTCATCAAAAAAGATGTAGTACTACAATACAAGTTGGACAAAAGGGAAAAAGAGAAGAGACTTGAGAGCCAATCTGTTATTATTGAGAAGCAACA
>CBFFZW010000049.1:0-29316 GCA_965646445.1 uncultured Christensenellales bacterium
GTCGAGGGGCAGCGCCCCTCGCGTCCTCTTCCGTTAATTAGAAGCGTTGTCCAGGTTGGCGTCGTTCTTCCACAGCATCTGCTCGCGGAGCTGACGGCCGATGATCTCCATGGGGTGCTTGGCCAGCTGCTCGCGCTTGGAGTTGAAGAAGCAGCGGCCGTTCTTGTTCTCGGCGATCCACTTGCCGGCGAAGGTGCCGTCCTGGATG
This sequence comes from uncultured Christensenellales bacterium, assembly GCA_965646445.1. GTDB lineage: Bacteria > Bacillota > Clostridia > Christensenellales > Aristaeellaceae > UBA11524. The sequence goes on from CBFFZW010000049.1 coordinate 209, forward strand.
TCCTGGAGAACCGCCTTCATGTTGGCCTTGGTCTGCTCGTAGGGCAGGACGCGGGGGCCGGAAACGTACTCGCCATATTCAGCGGTGTCGGAGATGGAGTAGTTCATGGCCGCCACGCCGCCCTTGTTGATGAGGTCGATGATGAGCTTCATCTCGTGGATGCACTCGAAATAGGCGTTTTCGGGCTCGTAGCCGGCTTCCACCAGGGTCTCGAAGCCGCAGCGCATCAGATCGACCACGCCGCCGCACAGCACGGCCTGCTCGCCGAAGAGATCGGTCTCGGTCTCGTCGTGCATGGTGGTCTCCATGATGCCCGCGCGGGCGCCGCCGATGCCAGCGATGTAAGCCAGGGCGATGTCATAGCAGTGGCCGGTGGCGTCCTGCTCCACGGCGACCAGGCAGGGCACGCCCTTGCCCGCCACATACTGGGAGCGCACGGTGTGGCCCGGGCCCTTGGGCGCGGCCATGAACACGTCCACCCCGGCGGGGGGCACGATCTGCTTGTAGCGGATGTTGAAGCCGTGGGCGAAGGCGATGGCCTTGCCCTCGGTCAGGTTGGGCTCGATGTCCTGGCGGTACATGTCCGCCTGCTTCTCGTCGTTGATGAGGATCATGATGATGTCGGCGCGCTTGGTGGCTTCCGGCACGGTCATCACCTCAAAGCCGTCCTTCTCGGCCACGGGCCAGCTCTTGCCGCCCTTGCGCAGGCCGATGATGACATCCACGCCGGAATCCCGCAGGTTCAGCGCGTGGGCGTGGCCCTGGGAGCCGTAGCCCACCACCGCCACCGTCTTGCCGGTGAGCTTGTTCAGGTCACAATCCTTCTCATAGTACATTTTTGCCATAGTCATATTCCCCTTTCACTTTGGTTTGCTCGTCGATGGTAAATTGACCCCGCTCCAGCGCGACCATGCCGGTGCGCACCAGCTCGAGAATTCCAAACTCCCGCAGGAGGTTTTGGATGGCTTCAGCCTTGCTTTCGTCACCGATGACGGCAAGGGTCAGGGAGGATACCGAGACGTCAATGATGCTGGCGCGGAAGATGTTGGCGATCTGAATGATCTCGTTGCGGCTCTCGCTGGAGGAGGCCATGACCTTAATCAGCACCAGCTCCCGGCGGATGGCGTGGCCGGGGTTGAGGATCTTGACGGAATGCACGCAGAACAGCTTGCGCAGCTGGCTGGAAATCAGCCGGGTCTGGCTGTCGGTGGCGAGAATCTCGATGGTGATGCGGGAAACCTTGGGATCGTCCGTGGTGCCGACGGCCAGGGACTCAATGTTGTAGCCCTTGCCGGAGAACAGGCGCACCACCCGGGACAGGACGCCGGATTCATTGTCCACCAGCACGGCCAGGGTTTGGCGGCTTGATTCGTTCATGACGGTCTTCTCCTTCTCTATCGCGTCGTTGGGAAGCGGGTCGTCATCCGCCTCAGTTGAGCATGAATTCGGTGATGTGGCTTCCGCCGCCCACCATCGGGCGAACCTTCTCGTCAATGTCGATGACGCAGTCGATGACGTAGCCGTGGCCGCAGGTCAGGGCCTCGTTCAGGGCGGCTTCCAGCTCCGCCACGGTCTGCACGCGGCGGCCGGAAAGCCCGTAGGCTTCCGCCAGCTTCACGAAATCAGGCGCGCGGTCCAGGGTCGTCTGCGAGTAGTGCTCCTTGTAAATCAGGGTCTGCCACTGGCGCACCATGCCCAGGGTGCCGTTGTTGAACAGCACGTTGATGATGGGCAGCCCATAGGCCTGCTCCGTGGCCAGCTCGTTGCAGTTCATGCGGAAGGAGCCGTCGCCGGTGATATGCAGAACCGTCTTGTCCGGATGGGCCGCCTGCGCACCGATGGCCGCGCCCAGGCCGAAGCCCATGGTGCCGAAGCCGCCGGAGGTCAGCAGCTGACCGGGATAATCGAAGTGGAAGTGCTGGATGGCCCACATCTGATGCTGGCCCACGTCCGTGGCGACGATGGTATCCTGGGGGCAGATGCGGGCGATGGAGGAAAGCACCTGGCCGGGGGTAAGGCGGTCGTCGGCTTCCTCATACTCGGTTTCGGTCTTGTAGGAGAAGACGTATTGCTTCCATTCGGCGTGCTCCATGGGCTGTACGCGCTCCAGGAGCAGCTCCAGCACGCGCTTGGCGTCGCCGATGATGTGGTGATCCGTCTGGACGTTCTTGTTGATCTCGCTGCGGTCGATGTCGATCTGAACGATTTTGGCGTTCTGGGCGAAGGTGGCGGGCTTGAGGGCCACGCGGTCGGAGAAGCGGCAGCCCACAGCGATGAGCAGGTCGCAGGCGTCCACGGCCATGTTGGAGGCCTGGGAGCCGTGCATGCCGATCATGCCGGTGGTCAGCTGGTTCCGCCCGCGGAAGCCGCCCGCGCCCATGACGGTGATGGCCACCGGCGCGTCGACGCGATTGGCAAAGGCCTCAAATTCCTCGTGAGCCCGGGCGCGAACCACGCCGCCGCCGCAGATCAGCAGGGGCTTTTTCGCCTCGCTGAGCATCTCCACCAGTCGGTCGATGTCCTGGTGGTCAGGCTCGGGAACCTTGAAGTCCTGGGAGGAGCGGGCCATCAGCGCGGCCAGACGGCCATGGGTGCCGTGGGTGGAGCGGGGCAGGGGCTCGAAGTCCGCCGTTTCCGCCGTGGCGTTTTTCAGGATGTCGATGAGCACGGGGCCGGGCCGTCCGCTGCGGGCGATGGCGAAGGCCTCGCGGATGGTGTCCGCCAGCTCGTCCACCGAACGCACCAGGAAGTTGCATTTGGTGATGGGCATGGTCACGCCGGTGATGTCCACCTCCTGGAAGGAATCCTTGCCCAGCAGGTTGCCGCCCACGTTGCAGGTGATGCACACGATGGGGGATGAGTCCATGTAGGCGGTGGCGATGCCGGTGACCAGGTTGGTGGCCCCGGGGCCGGAGGTGGCGAAGCATACGCCCACCTTGCCGGTGGAACGGGCATAGCCGTCGGCGGCGTGGCAGGCGCCCTGCTCGTGGGCGGTGAGGATGTGCTGGACGCGGCCAGCATAATTGTACAACTCGTCATAGACGTTGAGGATGGTGCCGCCGGGATAACCGAATATGGTGTCAACTCCCTGCTCGATCAGGCATTCCATCACGATTTTGGCGCCGGTCATCTCCATGATGCTGTTCCCTCCTGTGTAATTGGTGTGCTGGCGGGAGAGGTCCCGCCGGGATGTAAAAAAGCCTGCCGTCTAAAAGTTAGACCGCAGGCTTGAGGACGTGATCGCGAAAGGGTTCAGCGGCGTTCTTCAAAAGGGAAGCGGCTCCGCTGATGGCTCTTCAGCACACATGGCCATGCAGGGCAAAACTTTTAGACACGTTCTTGCACATTACCAGCAGTACAAGAACGAGGCTAATCAGTAGGCCCCTTACAACCAGTAGCGCGAGCGTAGCGAACATCCGTCGTATCTCCCATCCGATCCGGCTCCTTGTGTGCCGAATGCCTGTTAAGCATAGCATATCCGCACAGGCATGTCAATCATTTTTGGCCCTTGGATTGTCTTTCTTGTGTACCTTTGTTACAGCAGGTCATCCAGGCGAAGCTGCCCGTCCCGCCAGGAGGCTTGGCGGGCCTCATGCACCTGATCCCCCGGCTGAAGGCGGCCTGTGAGCAGGGGCGAATAGGGGTCGTGCTCAGCCATGGCGCGGCGGACGAGGGCGGGGCTTTCGTTGGCGTAGCAGTAGCGGCACAGGTGGTCGCAGGTATTGTACGCGCCGATGTCGCAGCTGAGGCGGCAGGCGCAGGCGCCGCGGCCGCGGGTCAGCCTGGGAAAGCGCAGGCGTCCCCGAAAGGCTCGTTCATAGACGGCCTCGGTCATGCAGCCGGAGCAGTCCACGCCGTAGGGGGCCAGGTCGTCGCCCTCGGCGCAGGCCTTCAGGGTCATGCCGCTGCTCCGGGCGATGGCGGCCATTTCCCGTCCCAGGGCGGCGCGATCCTCCCGGCTGACGGCCCGCAGCTCAGGAGCGTTGCGCCTGACCTTCCTGTACAGGTCAATGAAGCTGATGACGCAGGTATCCGTGGCGCCCCGCAGAGCGTGGGCCATGGCGGCAAACTGCTCCAGATGCCAGGGCAGGGTGTACTTCGCCGTCAGCAGAATCGGGTCATAGCGCCAGGCCACCCGATCCGGCCCCAGGGCCTTCGACAGGGCGAGAAAGTCCGCCATGACCTGATCCTTGGGCGGCACATGGGGCTCCATGTCCCGGCCGTAGGGCGTGATGGTCACGAACCAGTGCTGACCATAGGGCATCAATGCGTCAAGGTGAGACAGCATGGGCCGGGGGTTCTTGGTGCAGAAGCCGATGAGATCCACCACCTCCGGCGAAAGGCTGTACCGGGTGACGGCGGCGGGGGCGTAGGGGCTGCGCACCAGCACATAGCCTTCCTCCAGCCTGCGCAGGAACCAGGGGGTGTAGAAGGCCGGGATGTCCGTGCGCAGGCCGGTGTGCAGGATCATGGCGCCTCTCCTGAATCCCCGGCGTCCTCCCCGTCAAGAAGCTCCACCGCCCCTAACTTCCGCTGGATGGAGCGGGTGCGGGTGAAGGCCGTGTCGATGGATTCGCCGGCCTGACGGATGCGCTGGCGGGTCTTCTCGAGGGTCTCCGCGAAGAGGCCGAAGTCCTTCTTCACCGCGGCCAGCAGCTGCCAGACCTCTCCCGTGCGCTGCTCGATGGCCAGGGTGCGGAAGCCCATTTGCAGGGCGTTGAGCAGGGCGGAGAAGGTGCTGGGCCCGGCGGGCACCACGCGGTAATCCTGCTGCAGGGTTTCCACCAGGCCGGGGGTCTGCGTGACCTCGGCGTACAGGCCCTCCACGGGCAGGAACATCACCGCGAAGTCCGTGGTGTGGGGCGGCGCGACATACTTGCCGCTGATGCGCTTGGCCTCGGCCTTGATGCGGGTGGACAGGGCCTTGCGGGCCTCGGCCACGGCCTCGCGGTCGGCGGCCTGGCTGGCCTCGGTCAGCCGCAGGTAATCCTCCTGGGGAAACTTGCTGTCGATGGGCAGGTACACGCAGCCGTCCTCCCGGCCCGGGAGCCGCAGGGCGAACTCCACCCGCTCGGAGGAGCCGGGGATCACCTGGGCGTTTTCCTCATACTGGCCGGGGGCCAGCAGCTGGCTCAGCAGCGCGCCAAGCTGCATCTCGCCCCAGCTGCCCCGGGTCTTCACCCCGGCGAGAACCTTTTTCAGATCGCCCACGCCGCTGGCCAGGGTCTGCATCTCGCCCAGCCCCTTGTAGACCTGCTCCAGCCGCTGGCTTACCTGGGCAAAGCTGTCGTTCAGCCGCTTGTCAAGGGATTGGGTCAGCTTTTCGTCCACGGTGCGGCGCATTTCCGTCAGCTGCCGCTCGTTGTCCTGGCGGAGGGCGGACAGGCTTTGCTGGGTGGATTGGCGCAGCTGCTCCATCTGCGCGTCCAGGCGGCTGAGGCTTTGATGGAGGGCCTCCTGCTGATTCCGGGCCGCGGCGGACTGCTGACGCTGAAGGCCTTCCAGCAGGGCGGACTGGCTCTGCCCCAGGGCAGCCACCGCGCCGCTCACCTGCTGACTGCTGTCGCGGATGGCGGTCATGGTCTCGCCATGCCACCGGGCGCCGTCCTGCTGAAGGCCGCCGTCCACCTGGGCCAGGCCGTCCATCAACAGCTGCTGACGGCGCTTCTCCGCCCGGGCATGGCGGCTCTGGCGAATCAGCACCGCCGCCAGCAGCACAACGGCCAGGAGCAGCGCCCCCAGGGTGATGTAGGGAAGGTAAAGCGTAAAGTCCATGCTGTCCTCCTTGGCAAAAAGGCACGCTCCATGGTCGAGCGTGCCGCAGATGTCGAAAAAAGGCTGAAAGCCGCCGTCACTCCGCACCCATCATGGGCATCAGGACGGTGATGAGCTTGAGAACGGACGGGTCGAGCATCAAAGCCATGGACATTTGCTCCTCGGCCTCCATGAAGCCCTCGGTGGCCATGATGCCGGTACGCGCGGTGAATGGCACCTCGCGCAGTTGGGACAGGTCGAAGGGCTTATCCGCCGTGGGTTCCCAGCGAAGCGCCAGCGTGGCGGAAACAGCGACGCCATCAATATCAGCGCTGCAGCGATAAGCTCCGTCATCGGTCGTTTCAACAGTGCCGAGGGCCTGCAGCAGCTGGGCAAGCTGCTCCTTGTCCCCGAAGAGGGCGTTGGCCATGTTCAGGGCATAGGAAAGCTGGATCACGTCTTCCGTGTCGTAATCCTCCGCAAGGAACGGCATGATGAACATGAAATGAAGATAATACCCTGGGTCAACAAGCCCGCAGGTCTCGCTGGCCGAAAGGGCGTACCTTGCCTTCCCGCCGTTTTCCTCTTCTGCCCAGAACCCCGCAAGAACCTCGTCATCCCGGCAAATTTCGACCGTTAAGTAGGCATTGGACAAGTTTTCCGTCATGCCCAGGCGGAGCAAGAGGGTGGGGTTCAGGGCAACGGTTTCGCCATCGACCGTCACTTCAATGTCTGCCGCTTCCATCATCCATGCGCCGTACGCGGCGTCGGTTTCGGCATGGGCCAGGCAGCCGGTCATCAAAACCATCACCATGAGCAGCAGAAAACATTTCTTCATTTGCAGCGCTCCTTTAAGGTGTCTGTTGTGCGTGGCGGTGAGGTCGGCTTACATTTCCCTGCGGCCTTCCAGCGCCTTGGAGAGCGTCACCTCGTCGGCGTATTCCAGGTCGGAGCCCACAGGGACGCCATGGGCGATCCGCGTCACCCGGACGCCCAGGGGCTTGAGTAGCCGGGCGATGTAGGTGGCCGTGGCCTCACCCTCGATGTCCGGGTTGGTGGCGAGGATCACCTCATCCACCTGCTCGGTGGACAGGCGGGCGACCAGTTCCTTGATGCGGATGTCGTCCGGGCCCACGCCGTCCATGGGGCTGAGGGTGCCGTGCAGCACATGGTACAGGCCGTGATAGTCGTTCATGCGCTCCATGGCGGCCACATCCCGCGGGTCGCGCACGACGCAGATCTGGCCGTTGTGGCGGTCGGGGGAGGCGCAGACGCCGCACTGTTCCTGGGCGGCATAGTTGCCGCAGACCTCGCAGTAGCGGATGGCCTTGCGCCCCTGCCAGATGGCTGTGGCCAGAGCGTGAACGTCTTCCAGGGGCATGCTGACGATGTGGTAGGCCAGCCGCTGGGCCGTTTTGTGCCCAACGCCCGGCAGGTGAGAAAGCTCCGCCGCCATCCGCGCGATGGGCTCAATCTGCTTGTCCACGATCAGAACATCCCGCCCATGCCGCCGGGAACCATCTTGCCCATGGTGTTCTCCCGGGCTTCCTCGCCCTTGCGGAGGGCCTCGTTGACCGCTGCCAGGATCAGATCCTGCAGCATTTCGATATCGTCAGGATCCACCACCTGCGGGTCGATGACGATGCTGGTGACCTCGCGCTTGCCGCTCACCTTCACCTGCACCATGCCGCCGCCGCTGGCCGCCTCGTATTCCGCAGCGTCCAGCTTTTCCTGGGCCTCGGCCATCTGCTGCTGCATCTTTTGAGCCTGCCGCATCAGCTGCTGCATGTTGGCGCCGCCGCCGAAGCCGAAATTCTGTCTTGCCATGGTTGTTCGTCCTCCTTCAAATCGTTCCGCCTGCTTACAGGCTGGAAATAAGTCGTACATTGGCCGATACGCTGCTCAGGGCAACCCTCGGCGCGTCGGGAACAATGGAAACGCCCTCGGTATACAGCCGCCCGCTGACGGCCCGTAGGGAGGCGTCGGCCTGGGCAATGGGGGCGGTCAGGCGGATATTGCCGGACACGGTGCTGCCTTCGATGGTATCGAAGGGGCTGACCATGCTGATGTCGATGTCGCTGCTGACGCCGCTGACACGGTAGCTGCCAAAGCCGCAGCCGGAGAGCTTGATCCCGCCGGACACCGTGCGAAGCGTCAGGGCGTCGCCCGCCAGGTCGTTGGCCAGCATGGCGCCGGAAACGGTGTGCAGCGCCAGGTTGATGCCGGTGAGGCCCTCGGTGTGAAGGCTGCCGGATACGGTGCTCAGGGCGATGTCCGTGCCGGTGAGCCCCCGTGAGCTGAGGGTGCCGCTGACGGTGCCCGCCGTCACGCCGCCCTTCCAGCTGCGGGGCAGGCGCACGAGCACCTGCATCCATCTTTCGTTCTTCAGCTTGATGGACAGCCCGTAGGAGGGCTGCTCCACGGCCAGGCAGCCGTCGGTGAGGGCCAGCTTCAATTCGCTGACGAAGGTATCCTCGCCGGAGATCATCAGCTGGATGTCCTCCACGTCGGAGACGATGAGTTCCAGACTGGCCCAGGCCAGATGAATGGCCAGGGTATGAACGGACAGGGCTGAGAAGGTTTCATTGCGATTCATGGCGGCACCTCCTGATGATACCATCATAGCACGTTTTTTCGGTGATGACAAGATATTGTCGAAGGGACTGCGCCGCTTTGTCGAGGGGGGCATCATCCCGGATGATGCGCGTCCCCGCGGCCGGGCGACACGATTACGGTTGGAGGGCCGGCGGGAAGGTCGCGGCCGTCAGCCTTCCACCGTTTCCTCCGCCAGGATGCCGGTCACCACATCATCGAGGATGGCCATGACGTAGGGCATGCCGCGGTCGGTCTTGCCCTGGGCCATCACCTCGTCCTTGGCGATGCGGGTGACGGGGCTCTGCGCCTGACGGATCAGCAGCGTGCAGGGGGACTTCCCGGCCAGGTAAACGCCCGCGATGTACCGTCCGTTGCTGCCGTTCTTATTGAAGTAGAAGGATTTGACGCCCTTGCCGTTGCGGTTCTGCCGCTCAAAGTCCATGGCGGGGATGCGCTTGCCGTAGCCGCGCTCGGAGAACAGCACCACCTCGCCGTCCTCCGGCAGCTGGGCGCACCAGATCACCTCATCCTGGGGCTCCAGCTGCATGGCCTTCACCCCGGCGGAAATGCGCCCCTGGGTGGGCACGGTATCTAAGGCGAAGCGGATGCACATGCCGCCGCGGCTGAGCATCAGCAGATCGTCCCGGGTATCGGCGGGCATGACGGCCATCAGCTCGTCCCCGGCCTTGATGTTGACGGCGGCGAACTTCCTGCTGCGCACATCGTAGTCCTGGGCGGCGGTGCGCTTCACCATGCCCTGCCGGGTGATGAACAGGTAATCGGGCGCCTTGGGCAGGTCGGTGAGCCTGCGGCAGGTGATGTGCAGCGGGGCCTCGCCGTCCTCCAGCCCGGGCAGCACGCCGGAGAGCAGCTGGCCGCGATCCTTGGGCTTGCACTCGTTCAGCGCGCCCACGGACAGCGGATAGCAGTTGCCGTGGTTGGTGAAGATCAGCAGCGTCTCGTCCGTTTTGGTCTGGAAAAGATACTGCGCGGCTTCCTTGCCGTCCTCCTCGGGAGAGGGCAGGGGATTCTTGCGGTAGACGGCGGGATACATGCGCTTGAGCTGACCGCCGTAGGTGTAGGCCACCACGGCTTCCTCCGGCACGGGCGCGTCGTCGATGGGCTCCGCGGGGGAGGCGTCGGGGGCTTCCAGCACCGTGCGGCGCTCATCGTTGTACTCCGCCGCGATGTCCTCCAATTCCTTGCGGATGACGGCCATCAGCTTCTTTTCGCTGCCCAGGATGCCCTCCAGCTTGTCGATCAGCCGGAGCACCTCCTCGTATTCCTTGCGCAGGGCGATGATTTCCAGGTTGGTCAGCCGCTGAAGGCGCATATCGAGGATCGCCTGGGCCTGCACGTCGGTGAGCTGGAAGCGCTCCATCAGCTTGCCCTTGGCTTCCTTGGGGTTCTTGCTGGAGCGGATCAGGGTGATGACCTCGTCCAGGTTGTCCACGGCGATCATCAGGCCCTGCAAAATGTGCGCCCGGGCCTTGGCCTGCTTCAGGTCGTATTCGGTGCGGCGGGTCACCACGTCCCTTTGGTGGCGGATGAAATGGCCGATCATGGTCTTCAGACCCATTTGGACGGGCTTGCCCTGAGCGATGGCCACCATGTTGACGCCGAAGGTCACCTGCAGGTCGGAATATTTGTACAGGTATTGCAGTACGCGGTTAACGTCCGCGTCCCGCTTGAGCTCGACCACGGCCCGCATGCCGTCCCGGCCGGACTCGTCCCGGATGTCGTAAATGCAGCCCAGAGCGGCCTTCTTTTCCTCGGACAGCTTGAGGATCTTTTCCAGCATGGCCGCCTTGTTGACCTGATAGGGAATCTCGGTGATGACGATGAGCTTGCGCCCGGAGAGGCCGTCCTCGATGTGAACCTTGGCCCGGAGCGCCAGCTTGCCGCGGCCGGTCTCATAGCCCCGACGGATCTCCTCGTTTTGCACCAGCACGCCGCCGGTGGGAAAGTCCGGCCCGGGGATGATGCGCATCAGCTCGTCCAGGGTGATGTCGGGGTTCTCAATCTGGGCGATGGTGGCGCGGATGGCCTCGCCCAGGTTGTGGGGCGGAATGTTGGTGGCCAGCCCCACGGCGATGCCGCTGGCGCCGTTCACCAGCAGGTTGGGGAAGCGGGCGGGCAGCATGTCCGGCTCCTTGAGGGTGTCATCGAAGTTCAGGCGGAAGGGCACGGTGTCCTTCTCGATGTCCCGGAGCATCAGGAGGGCCAGGGGCGTCATGCGGGCCTCGGTGTAACGCATGGCGGCGGCGCTGTCGCCATCAATGGAGCCGAAGTTGCCGTGGCCGTCCACCATGGGCCCGCGCATGGAGAAGTCCTGGGCCATGCGCACCAGCGCGTCATAGACGCTGGTATCGCCGTGGGGGTGGAATTTACCCAGGCAGTCGCCCACGATGCGGGCGCACTTGCGGTGGGGCTTGTCCGGGGTGGTGCCCAGCTCCATCATGGTGTAGAGGATGCGCCGCTGCACGGGCTTCAGGCCGTCCTCCACCCGGGGCAGGGCGCGCTCCAGGATGACGTGCTCCGCGTAGGGAATCATGGACTGGTGCATCACGTCCTCCACGGAGGTGAGCATGATCCGGGAAGGATCGTCCTTGGCGATGGGGCGTTCATCGCTGGTGTGTTTTCTCGCCATGGGTATCAGCTCCTTCCTTCATGCTGGGTGGATTCCGGGGGCAGCTCGAAATTGTCCTCCCGGTTGAAGTCGGCGTGCTCGGTGATGTAGTCCCGGCGGGGCTCCACCTTATCGCCCATGAGGATGGTGATGAGCCGGTCAGCCTGGGCGGCGTCCTCGATGGTGACCTGCATCAGCTTGCGCTGGGCGGGGTCCATGGTGGTGGCCCACAGCTGCTCGGGGTTCATCTCGCCCAGGCCTTTGTAGCGCTGAAGGCTGTAGCCCTTGCCCGCCAGCTTGGTGAACTTGCTCAGCTCCTTGTCATCATAGGCGTACCAGACGTTGCTGCCCTTTTGCACCTTGTACAGGGGCGGCATGCCGATGTACACATGCCCGGCGGCCACCAGCTCCTTCATGTAGCGGTAGAAGAAGGTCAGCAGGATGGCGCGGATGTGGGCGCCGTCCTGGTCGGCGTCGGAGAGGATGATGATCTTGTGGTACTTGAGGTTCTGCAGGTTGAAGCCGTCGTCAATGGAGGTGCCCAGGGCGGTGATGAGGCTGCGGAATTCCTCGTTGGCCAGCACCTGATCCAGGCGCTTCTTCTCGGCATTGAGGGGCTTGCCGCGCAGGGGCAGGATGGCCTGGAAGCGACTGTCGCGCCCCTGCTTGGCGCTGCCGCCGGCGGAATCGCCCTCGACGATGAACAGCTCGTTGTCCTCGGCCTTGCGGCCCCGGCAGGCGGACAGCTTGCCCACCAGGGGCGCGGCCTCCAGCTGATTGGCCTTGCGGGCGTTGTCGCGGGTCTTGCGGGCGGCTTCCCGAACCTGAGCGGCCCGGATGGCCTTCTGCACAATCTGCGTGGCGATGTCCTGATTTTTCAGGTTGTCCAGCCAGTCGGCCAGCTTCTCCGCGATGATGGCCTCCACCGCGGGGCGAACCTCGCTGTTGCCCAGGCGGCCCTTGGTCTGGCCCTCGAACTGCGGATTTTTCACCATGGCGATGAGCACGCAGGTCAGGCCCTCGCGGAAGTCCTCGCCGGACAGGTTGTTGTCCTTCTCCTTCAGCGCGCCGATTTTGCGGGCGTAGTCGTTCATGGCCTTGGTGAAGGCGGCCTTGAAGCCGGTCTCATGGCTTCCGCCCTCGCCCGTGGGAATGTTGTTGACGTAGGAGAACATGCTCTCCGTGTAGCCGTCGGTGTACTGGATGGCGGCGCGGCAGATGATGGCGTCCCGCTGGCCTTCCATGTAGATGGGCTCGTCGTGGAGGGTGGTCTTGTCGGCATTGAGGTAGCGCACGAAGTCGCTGATGCCGCCCTCGTAGTGGAAGGTCTTCTCCCGCAGGGCCGGATCCTTTACGCGCTCGTCGGTGAAGGTAATCATCAGGCCCCGGTTCAGATAGGCCAGCTCCTGCAGACGGCGGGCCACCTGATCGCCGTTGAAGCGCACGTCCTCAAAGATGGTATCATCGGGCAGGAAGCGCACCAGGGTGCCCTTCTTGCGGGTGTTGCCGACCCTTTCAAGGGGCCCGGTGGGCACGCCGGCCAGCACCTTGCCGTTCTCCACGCGGCTCTCAAAGCCGATGCGGTAGTGACTCCAATCCCGGTAGACGTCGATGCTGACCCACCGGGACAGGGCGTTGACCACCGAGGCGCCCACGCCGTGGAGACCGCCGGAGTAGCTGTAATTTTCGTTGTTGAACTTGCCGCCGGCATGGAGCTTGGTGTAGATGACCTCCACGCCGGAGACGTGCAGGGTGGGATGCTCGTCCACCGGCAGACCGCGCCCGTTGTCGAACACGGAGGCGGAGCCGTCCTGGTGCAGCGTGACCCGGACTTCATCCGCGAAGCCGTTGCTGGCCTCGTCAATGGCGTTGTCAACAATCTCCCACAGCAGGTGATGGAGGCCCCGGGAGGAGGTGGTGCCGATGTACATGCCCGGCCGCATCCGAACGGCCTCAAGCCCTTCCAGCACCTGGATGCTGTCGGCGTTATAGCTTTGCGTCATGCAGAAAACTCCTTAGGTTGTGGTGTAACGGGACGGATGTTTTGCCGCCAACGATCATTTTACCATAAAAAGAAAAGAACCGCAAGGGGAACACAAATGTACGTTCGCACGTCATTTCTCCCGATTTTCCCCCTTGCCGGCGGCAATTTTTTCACGCTTCCGGGGCATGCTGAACAGGGGAGGTAGACCATGAAACGTTTTTGCTTTTTTCTGATTTTTTGCCTGCTCCTGGGTGGCTGCGCCGCCCCTGAAGCCGCCCCCGACCCGCAGCTTCGCACCCTGCCGACCCTGCCCCCGCACCTGACGCTGGACGAGGGCGGCCGTCCGCTTCTGTCCGTCTATGTGGCGGAGGAAAACACCGTCCGGGAGATGGACGCGGAAACCTACGTCATGGGTGTGGTGGCTGGGGAAATCCCCAACGACTGGCCCCTGGAGGCCCTGAAGGCCCAGGCCATCTTGGCCCGGACCTTCGTGATGCGCTTTGTGTCGGAGAGAAAGAGCCGCTATGAGGGCGCGGACATATCCACGGACATCGCCGAAGCCCAGGCCTACAACCGCAGCCGGATCAACGACCGCGTCCGGCAGGCCGTGCGGGAAACCGCCGGGCAGGTGCTGGTGACGCCCGCGGGCAATCTGCCCTACACCTGGTTCCACGCCCATGCCGGCGGCATGACCGCCCTGGCCAGGGAAGGGCTGGATTGGCAGGAAGCCGAGCCTGCCTACACCAAGGTCGGCCCCGGGCTGGAAAGCGACGCTGCCCCGGCCTCCGCCAAGGCGTGGAAGGCCGCCTTCTCCCGCAAGGATTTCCTGGCGGCCTGCCGCCGCGCCGGGGCCAAGCTGGAAACCATGACCGAGGTCGCCATCACGGAAAAGGGCCCCAGCGGTCGGGCCGTCACCCTGACGGTGGACGGCGTGGACATCAACGCGGCGCAGCTTCGGCTGGAGCTGGGCAGCACCGTCATGCGCTCCACACTGCTCACCGAACTGGATTTTGACGGCCAGACCGTCACCATGGCCGGCAAGGGCTACGGCCACGGCGTGGGTATGCCGCAATGGGGCGCCTATGCCCTGGCCATGGACGGCAAGACCGGCATTGAGATCGCGCTGCACTACTACGATGGCCTGGAGGTGGCCCAGCTGTGGGACAACGCCACCGCCGCCGACGCGTCGCTGTGAAAAAAAGACTTCCTCTTTATATAGAACCGGCGGCAATCCCCATCCTTCGACAGGATGCCCCGTTCTTCGATGCGCGGAAGGCCGCTCTTACCGCCTGAGCTCCTCGTAATCGAAGTAGGCCAGCATGCCGGGAATCAGCAGGGGCAGGCTGTTGTCGTAGCGGAAGGCCTCCTGCCGGATATATTGGCGCTCCACGCTGTCCAGCAGGCCTTCGCCATAGCGGACGTTCACCCGCCGGTTCAGGAAGGCCGCCATGACGCCGTACACGCCGTCGCCGCCCTCGCAGTAAAGGGTCACGTCCTTTTCTGCCACATGGAAGACCTCGCCAAGCATCTCGATGGCCCGCAGCACATCCCACACGCGCATGGCCGCCATGCTGTCGCCCATGTACAGCAGGTTGCCGCACAGCGTATACAGCGTTCCGTAGGGCCCCTTGTAGCTCTCTCCCAGGGTCATGTTCCGCTGCTCGATGGCGCCCACCCCCGGCACATCCAGCACCAGCACCTGATGACCGGCCTCACACTGGGCGCGGATCCACGCCTCGTGAGCGCCGATTTTTTTCGTGCCGTCCTCCCAGACGGCCAGCACCGTGGGCATATCGGGCGTCCCCTCGTCCTTTTCCAGCTTGATGATATTGCCGAAGGCGAACAGCCGCTTCTGCGTCCACCAGCTGACGCTGATGCCTATGTAGCCCCCCGTCTGCACACAGGCCGACCGGGGGAAGACCCGGGCGTTGAACGGAACCGGCTCGCGGCCGGACATCACCCGCGCCGTCAGCCATTCCCGGGCCCGGGCCGTCCTGACATCCTCCGGCAGGGCCAGCCGCGCCGCCCGCAGCTGGGCGGCATAGGCCGCGATCTCCTGGGGGACGAACCGGGCGTCCTCCATTTCGCCCTTGATCTGCCCGGTTTTCGTCGCCCGCAGCATTTCCTCCGGCAGGGGGGCGAAGGCGCTGTTGTCCACCGTGACCTTGCGGCCCGTCAGCACCTCGGTGAAGAATTCCGCCGCCCTGACGGCCAGGGTCGGGGTGTAGGAGTGGGTGGCGTTGTCGATGGTCAGGCGGAGGTCGTCCTCCCTGCCATACAGCGCGTAGGCTTTCTTTGCCGCATGATAGGTTTCCAGCGTGCCCTCGATGGGGAAGAAATCGCACTGCACGGCCAGGATCAGCGCCGGACGCGGGGCGAAGAGCATCAGCGGTTCGGCATGGTCGAAGCCCTTGGCCGCGATGCCGGGCCAGATCTGCTCGGCATCCTGGGCTTGCCCCAGGCGCATGTATTCCCTGCGGCTGGTGACGAAGGTGCCCGGGGCCGCCGCGGTGATCCGCTCATCCATGGCCATCATCGCCATGGTCTGCGTGCCGCCGCCGGAATTGCCCGTGAGGCCGATGCGCTTCGGGTCGATCTCCGGCCGGGTCAGCATGTAATCCACCGCCCGCATTTCGTCCAGGAGGAAATACTGCTGCAGCATCCGCCCCGTGGCCAGACCCGGTACGCCGCAGGCGTCATGATCCGGGGAGGTGCGCTGGATCAGGAATTCCCCGGCGGCAGGGTCGTAGAAGTTCGACCGCTCCCCCTGCCCCAGGGGATCCACCGCCAGCACGATCAATCCCGCCTTCACCAGCGTCCAGCACACCCGCTGGTAGTCCTCGTCCATCCGCCCCGAGGGCGCGTGCCCGCACAGGAACAGTACCGCCGGACCCGGCAGCGGAATCCCCTTGGGGATGTACAGGGACGCCGTGACGTAGGTGCGCGGGCGGGCGTTGAAGATCACCGCCTCGATGGTGTAATCTCCCATGTCCGTCCGCTTCGTCACGCGCGGATTCAGGGGCGTGTTATCGGTCATCCGCCCGCCGATGGCCTCCACGAAGGCCGCCCGCATCTCCGCGTTGTATTGCCGCAGCTCCTCCAGCGTCCGCACCTGGCCGCGCCGTGCGTCGCCCCGGTCGAACATCGCTTCCTGCCCGCGGTAGATGAATTCCTTCAGCTGCTCATAGGACGTTCGGTTGTACTGATGGGTCATGGACTCAAAAACTTCAAACATAGGCCGCTCCATTCCGCCCTCAGGCGCGGGTGTATCGCTTCAACTGAAGGCCGCAAAATCCGGCCTTCATCCGCGTCAAGCCCAGTATAGCACAACGCGCGGGGGTTGCAACCAAAAGAAAAAAGGCTCCCCTTTCAAACAAAAGAAAAGAAGCCGGAGTACTTGACACCTTGGCACACCCATGATATAATCTAAAATTGCATCAGTATCTTTGTATGCTGTTGACTTTTTCCCGTGCAATGACTATTGTACACGCATAGCGTACAAAATGCAAGCGGGAAATTTTACAGCCATGCAGCGGAATGCTGGTCGGACGATGACAAGGGGTGATGGCTTACTATGGTGCACGAGGTAGACATGGGCAAGCTGCGCAAGCGCATGAGTTTCTCGCGTATTGATGAGGTTCTGAACATGCCCGATCTGATCGAGGTGCAGAAGAATTCTTATCAGCGTTTTCTTGACACTGACCTTCGTGAAGTACTGGCTGACGTATCACCGATTACCGATTACAACGGCAATCTGGTGCTTGAATTTGTAGATTACTCCCTGGATGAGCCGAAAAACACGGTGGAGCGCTGCCGCGAGCGGGACATGACCTACGCGGCCCCGCTGAAGGTTTTTGTCCGCCTGAAGAACCGTGAAACCGGCGAAATTAAGGAATCCGACGTCTTCATGGGCGACTTCCCCCTTATGACCGACCACGGCACCTTCATCATCAACGGCGCGGAGCGCGTCATCGTCTCCCAGCTGGTTCGCTCTCCCGGCGTATACTTTGACTGCCAGCTGGACAAGGCTGGCAAGCCGCTGTATTCCTCCCAGATCATTCCCAACCGCGGCGCCTGGCTGGAATACGAGACGGACTCCAACGACGTGCTCTGGGTGCGCATCGACCGCGCCCGCAAGCTGCCCATCACCGTTATTCTGCGCGCCCTGGGCTATGGCACCGATGCGGAAATCATGGAGCTGATGGGCGAGGATGAGCGGTTGATGACCACCATCCAGAAGGGCGACAACGCCAAGTCCCGCGAGGAAGGCCTGATTGAGATCTACAAGCGTCAGAAGCCTGGCGAGCCCGCCAGCGCCGAAAGCGCCACCAACATGTTCAACAGCCTTTTCTTCGACCCCAAGCGCTATGACCTGATGCGCGTGGGCCGCTATAAGTTCAATAAGAAGCTCTCCATCGCCACCCGCATCAACGGCCAGATCGCCGCCGAGGACATCGTGAATCCGCAGACGGGCGAGGTCATGGTGCAGAAGGGCGAGACCATTGCCCTGGACGTTGCCCGCGAGATTCAAAACGCCGGCGTCAACGCTGTGCTGGTGGACTGCGAGGGCGCCGTCCGCAAGGTCATCGGCAACAACTTTGTGGACGCCAAGGATTACCTGCCCTTCGACCCCAAGGACGCCGGCATCCTGGAAATGGTTCACCTGCCCACCCTCAAAACGATCATCGAGTCCGTTGAGCCCGACCAGCTGATGGAAGCCGTGCGGGAGAACGTGAGCCAGCTGGTGCCCAAGCACATCCTGGCCGACGACATTGTGGCTTCCATCTCCTACCTGCTGGGCCTGAACTACGGCATCGGCTTCACCGATGACATCGACCATCTGGGCAACCGCCGTCTGCGTTCCGTGGGCGAGCTTCTGCAGAACCAGATCCGCATCGGTCTCAACCGCCTGGAGCGCGTGGTGCGCGAGCGCATGTCCATCCAGGACAGCGTCGATGTCAAGCCCGGCGACCTCATCAACATCCGCCCCGTCAGCGCGGCCATCAAGGAGTTCTTCGGCTCCTCCCAGCTGTCCCAGTTCATGGATCAGCCCAACCCCCTGGCCGAACTGACCCACAAGCGCCGCCTGTCCGCCCTGGGCCCCGGCGGTCTGAACCGCGACCGCGCCTCCTTCGAGGTTCGCGACGTGCATTACAGCCACTACGCGCGCATCTGCCCCATCGAGACGCCTGAAGGCCCCAACATCGGCCTGATCGGCTCCCTGGCCAGCTATGCCCGCATCAACGAATACGGCTTCATCGAGGCCCCCTACCGCCGGGTGGACAAGGCCACCAACCGCGTCACCAACGACATCGTGTACATGACCGCCGACGAGGAGGACTTCTACCGCGTCGCCCCGGCCAACGAGCCCCTCAACGAGGACGGCTCCTTCGTGCAGGATCGCATCACCGTGCGTGACAAGGCGGAGATCATCCAGGTGCCCGTGTCCCAGGTGGACTTCATCGACGTCAGCCCCCGGCAGGTGGTGTCCGTGGCCACGGCCATGGTTCCCTTCCTGGAGAACGACGACGCCACCCGCGCTCTGATGGGCTCCAACATGCAGCGTCAGGCCGTGCCGCTGCTGGTGCCGGAAGCGCCCCTGGTGGGCACCGGCATGGAGTTCAAGGCCGCCCATGACTCCGGCGTGGTCATCCTGGCCAAGGAGTCCGGCGTGGTGGACAAGGTCAGCGGCGACGAAATCATCATCAAGGACGAGTACGGCGAGCGCCATCGCTATCGCCTGACGAAGTTCACCCGCTCCAACCAGAGCACCTGCATCAACCAGCGTCCCGTGGTTTCCGCGGGCCAGAAGATTGAGAAGGGCGACCTGCTGGCGGACGGCCCCTCCACGGAGAAGGGCGAAATCGGCCTGGGCCGCAACGCCCTGGTGGGCTTTATGACCTGGGAAGGCTACAACTACGAGGACGCCGTTCTTCTCTCCGAGAAGCTGGTGAAGGAGGACATTTACACCTCCATCCACCTGGAGGAGTTTGAGTGCGAGGCCCGCGAGACGAAGCTGGGCCCGGAGGAAATCACCCGGGACATCCCCAACATCAGCGACGACGCCATCAAAGACCTTGACGAGGGCGGCATCATCCGCATCGGCGCCGAGGTCAAGGCCGGCGACATCCTGGTGGGCAAGGTGACCCCCAAGGGCGAGACCGAACTGACGGCGGAGGAGCGGCTGCTCCGCGCCATCTTCGGTGAGAAAGCCCGCGAAGTCCGCGATACCTCCCTGCGCGTGCCCCATGGCGAGGGCGGCGTGGTGGTGGATGTCAAGATCTTCACCCGCGAAAACAAGGACGAGCTGGCCCCCGGCGTCAACCAGATGGTGCGCGTCTACCTGGCCCAGAAGCGCAAGATCTCCGTGGGCGACAAGATGGCCGGCCGCCATGGCAACAAGGGCGTCGTGTCCCGCGTGATGCGCGAGGAGGACATGCCCTTCCTGCCCGACGGCACGCCCCTGCAAATTGTGCTGAACCCCTTGGGCGTTCCCTCCCGCATGAACATCGGTCAGGTGTTGGAAATGCACCTGGGCCTGGCTTGCCGCGCCCTGGGCTGGCACATCGCCACCCCCGTTTTCGACGGCGCGACCTACGAGGAGATCCGCGAGTGCCTGGAAAAGGCCGCGGACACCATGGCCGCCCCCGAGGATCTGACCGATCCGCACATGACCGAGTATCACTTCCACAACGGCAAGCCCCTCCGCCTCGACCTGGACGAGGAGGGCCGCCGCCTGTTCGTGGACGGCAAGCTGCGGGTGCGCGACGGCCGTACCGGCGACTACTTTGAGAACCCCGTCACTGTGGGCATCATGTACTTCCTCAAGCTCCACCACCTGGTGGACGACAAGATGCACGCCCGCTCCACCGGCCCCTACTCCCTGGTGACCCAGCAGCCCCTGGGCGGCAAGGCCCAGTTCGGCGGACAGCGCTTCGGCGAGATGGAGGTCTGGGCCCTGGAGGCTTACGGCGCGGCCAACACCCTGCAGGAAATCCTCACGGTGAAGTCCGACGACACGGTGGGCCGTGTGAAGACCTACGAGGCCATCATCAAGGGACAGAACATCCCCGCTCCCGGCGTGCCGGAGTCCTTCAAGGTGCTCATCAAGGAGCTGCAGGCCCTGTGCCTGGACATCAAGGTGCTGGACGCCAACAAGAACGAGATCATCATTCCCGAGCTTGATCCCGAGGATATGATGTCCGGCGATTCCGCTCCCGCCCGCGAGGAGGAAGAGGATACCTGTGCCGACGCGCCTGAGATGGACGCCGATGCCGACCTGGACGACGCCGACGATATGATCGAGGCCGAGTTCTCCCGGGACGACTTCTCCCTGGGCGGCGACGACGAGGAGCTGGATGACTTCAACATGGGCGATTTGGATTTGGACCCCCTTGAATAAGCAGGCCGCCTGAACCGCTTTATTGACTGGTAGCGAAGGGAGCGTGGACCCTTTTGTTTGAACTGACCAACCTTGACGCCATTCAGATTGGCATGGCCTCTCCAGAGCAGATCCGAGCCTGGTCCCATGGCGAGGTCACCAAGCCTGAAACGATCAACTACCGTACCCTCAAGCCTGAGCGGGACGGCCTGTACTGCGAGCGCATCTTCGGCCCCACCAAGGACTGGGAGTGCAACTGCGGCAAGTACAAGCGCATCAAGTTCAAGGATAAGGACAAGATTTGCGACAAGTGCGGCGTGCAGGTCACCCGCGCCAAGGTTCGCCGCGAGCGCATGGGCCATATCGAGCTGGCCGCGCCGGTGAGCCATATCTGGTACTTCAAGGGCATTCCCAGCCGCATGGGCATGCTGCTGGACATCAGCCCCCGCAGCCTGGAAAAGGTGCTGTATTTTGCCAACTTCATCGTGCTGGATCCCGGCAGCGACGAAACCGGCCTGAAGAAATATGAGCTGATTTCCGACGCCCGCTACCGCGAGGTGGAGAGCAAGTGCGGTCGCGGCTCCTTCCGGGCCATGATGGGCGCCGAGGCCGTGCGGGAAATGCTGCGGGAGCTTGACCTGGATCAGCTTTCCCAGCAGCTGAAGGCGGAAATCGCCGAGCTGGTGGAGAAGGAGCGCGACCGCGATACCGAGGGACAGAAGCGCGCCCGGGCGGTGAAGCGCCTGGAGGTCGTCGAGTCCTTCCGCGCCAGCCATAACAAGCCCGAGTGGATGATCCTGGACGTGGTGCCCGTCATCCCCCCGGATCTGCGCCCCATGGTGCAGCTGGACGGCGGCCGCTTCGCCACCTCCGACCTGAACGACCTATATCGCCGGGTCATCAACCGCAACAACCGCCTCAAGCGCCTGCTGGAGCTGGGCGCGCCGGACATCATCGTGCGCAACGAGAAGCGCATGCTGCAGGAGTCTGTGGACGCGCTGATTGACAACGGCCGCCGCGGCCGCCCCGTAACGGGCCCCGGCAACCGTGCTCTCAAGTCTCTGTCCGATCTGCTGCGCGGCAAGCAGGGGCGCTTCCGCCAGAACCTGCTGGGCAAGCGCGTGGACTACTCCGGCCGCAGCGTTATCGTTGTGGGCCCCGAATTGAAGCTGCACCAGTGCGGCCTGCCCAAGTTCATGGCCCTCGAGCTGTTCAAGCCCTTCGTCATGGAGCGGCTGGTCAGCCTGAAAATCGCCCACAACGTCAAGTCCGCCAAGCGGGCGGTGGAAAAGGTTCGCCCCGAGGTCTGGGACATCCTGGAGGAGGTCATCAAGGATCATCCGGTGCTGCTGAACCGCGCGCCCACACTGCATCGCCTGGGCATCCAGGCCTTCGAGCCCATCCTGGTGGAGGGCAAGGCCATCAAGCTGCATCCCCTGGCCTGCACCGCCTTCAACGCCGACTTTGACGGCGACCAGATGGCCGTCCACGTGCCGCTGTCCATGGAGGCCCAGGCCGAGGCCCGCTTTCTGATGCTGGCCCATAACAACATCCTCAAGCCCCAGGACGGTAAGCCCGTTATCAGCCCCTCTCAGGACATGGTTATCGGCTGCTATTACCTGACCATCGAAAATGAGAACGGCAAGGGCGCGGGCCGCATCTTCCGTGATCCCGACGAGGCGCAGATGGCCTACGCTCTGGGTCAGATCACCCTGCAGAGCCCCATCAAGGTGCGCATCGAGCGCTCCTTCAACGGCGAAACCGACCGCCGCCTGATCGACACCACCCTGGGTCGCCTGATCTTCAACGACGCCCTGCCGCAGAACCTGGGCTTCAAGAAGCGCGAGTGCCTCGACGATATGTTCGAGCTGGAGGTCAACGAGCTGGTGGGCAAGAAGCAGCTGTCCAACATTGTGGACATGTGCTTCCGCAGCCAGGGCGAGCACCGCACCGCGCTGGTGCTGGACGCCATCAAAGCCTTGGGCTACAAGTACTCCACCGTGGGCGCCGTCACCGTGTCCGTGGCCGACATCAAGACGCCTCCCTGCAAGCAGACCATGCTGGCGGAGACGGACGAGAAGGTGCGCAAGGTCAACGACCTGTACCGGCGCGGCCTGCTCTCCGAGGACGAGCGCTACAAGCGCGTCATCGACCTGTGGAACAGCTGCACCCACAACCTCCGCGACCAGATTCTGCCCAACCTGGATAAGTTCAATCCCATCCGCATGATGACCGACTCCGGCGCCCGCGGTTCTTCCGCCCAGGTGTCCCAGCTGGCCGGCATGCGCGGCCTGATGGCCTCTCCCTCCGGCAAGACCGTCGAACTGCCCATTCGCGCCAATTTCCGTGAGGGTCTGTCCGTGCTGGAGTTCTTCTTGTCCTCCCACGGCTCCCGTAAGTCCCTGTCCGATACGGCGCTTCGTACCGCCGACTCCGGTTACCTGACCCGCCGCCTGGTGGACGTCAGCCAGGAGGTCATCGTCCGCGAGGAGGATTGCTTCGAGGCGCGGGGCGAGAAGGTGCGCGGCATTACCGTGCAGGAGCTGATGAGCGGCAAGCAGTCCATTGAATCCATTGAGGACCGTCTCCGCGGCCGCACTGCCGCCGAGGACATCCTTGACCCCGTCACGGGCGAGGTGCTGGCGCACCTGAACGAGGCCATCGACCATGCCAAGGCGAAGCTGATCGCCTCCCGGGGCGTGACAAAGGCTTCCGTGCGCAGCGTGCTGACCTGCCGTACCGAGCATGGCGTGTGCGCCCGCTGCTATGGTCAGAACATGGCTCATGGCGGCAAGGTGGACGTCGGCGAGGCGGTTGGCATCATCGCGGCCCAGGCCATCGGTGAGCCCGGCACCCAGCTGACCATGCGTACCTTCCATACCGGCGGTATTGCTTCCGGCGACGACATCACCCAGGGTCTTCCCCGCGTGGAGGAGCTTTTCGAGGCCCGCAAGCCCAAGCGCGAAGCCACCCTTTCGGAGATCAGCGGCGTGGTGTCCATCCAGGAGACCAAGAAGAAGCGCGAGCTGGTCATCACCTCCGAGGAGGACAGCCGCGAGCAGAAGGCCTACCAGATCACCTACGGCAGCCGCCTGAAGGTGCAGGAGGGCGACCATGTGGAAGCCGGCGACGAGCTGATCGAGGGCTCCATCAATCCTCACGATCTGCTGCGCATCCTGGGCGTGAAGGCCGTGCAGGAGTACCTGCTGAAGGAAGTCCTGTCCGTTTACCGCCTCCAGGGTGTGGCCGTGGCCGACAAGCACATCGAAATCATTGTGCGGCAGATGCTGCGCAAGGTTCGCGTGGAGGACAGCGGCGATACCAACCTGCTGCCCGGCTCCCTGGTGAACATCTTCCACTTCGAGGAAGTGAACCGGGAGACCATCATGAACGGCGGCCGTCCCGCCATTGCCAAGCGCATTCTGCTGGGCATCACCAAGGCCTCCCTGGCCACGGAGAGCTTCATGTCCGCCGCCTCCTTCCAGGAGACGACCCGCGTGCTGACCGAGGCCGCCATCAAGGGCACCATCGACCCGCTGATCGGCCTGAAGGAGAACGTGATCCTGGGCAAGCTGATCCCCGCCGGTACCGGCCTGAAGCGCTACAAGGGCATCGAGGTTCGGGAAAACTACGACTTCTAAGCAGGGGCGCTGTCCCTGCACCCTGCCAGAGGGGCAATGCCCCTCTGGACTCCCGCTCCGCGCCACGGTCGAGCGCCTTCGGCTGGCGTTACGTCCGCGTGATGGCGTTAGACCAAATCGCGTGGATGCAGGAGGATATGGGAGTCTCCCCCCTGGGGAGGCTCCTTTTTGTAATAAGACAGGAGGATTCAGCATGGGGAACATCGTGCTCATCGGTATGCCCGGCTGCGGTAAATCCACCGTGGGCGTGGTGCTGGCCAAGGCCATGGCCATGGATTTCATCGACTCTGACCTGGTGATCCAGCGGCAGGCGGGCAAGCGGCTCTCCGTGCTGCTGGACGAACTGGGCGACGGTGGCTTCCGCGAACTGGAAAACAGCGTCAACGCCGGCCTTCAGGCGGAAAACAGCGTCATTGCCACCGGCGGCAGCGTGGTGTACGGCCGGGAGGCCATGGAGCACCTGCGTCAGCTGGGCACGGTGGTGTACCTGCACCTTTCCTACGAGCAGATTGAGGAGCGTCTGGGCGACCTGCATGCCCGGGGCGTCACCATCAAGCCCGGCTGGACGCTGCGGGATCTGTACAACGAGCGCTGTCCCCTTTACGCGCAATGGGCGCACCTGACCGTGCCCTGCGACGGACTGCGCCTGCGGGAGGTTGTGCTTCATCTGCAATCCCTGCTGACGGCCCGGGGAGATGCCCATGACCCAGCTTGATCGCCTGGCCCGCCATCTGAGCGGCCTGATTGACGGGCGGGAAGTGCTGGAGGTCGCCTGCGGCAGCGGGGATTTCTCCATTGCGGCATCGCGTACCGCCGCCCGGGTGGATTGCATCGACCTTGACGCCTGCCGGCTCCAGCACGCCATCCTCACCACGCCTGGCATCGCCTTCCGGCAGATGGATGCGGCAGCCATGACCTTCCCTGACGGCTCCTTTGACACCGTGATGATCTGCAATGCCCTGTTTCATCTGCGGGAATGCCTGCCCCAGGTCATGGCGGAGTGCCTTCGCGTCCGCCGAAGGGGCGGCGTCATCGTGCTGGCCAGTTCCTTCAAGCTGGACATGCCGCTGCTGCGGAAGGATGTCCCCGCTGTGCTGAAGGCGCTGGACATCCCCTGGCGGACGGATCGCCTTCCGCCGTATGAGCTGATTTTTTGCTGACCGGCAGCGGGCGAAGCGCGAATGCGCCGTTGTGCTTGCAGGTTCGTCCCATGTGCTTGATAAACCTGTCACAGGACACAGAAAATCACCGGAAATCCGTTGACAACAGGCATAAACCATGGTATGATAATCGGGTTGACGCATACAGCGGCGAGGTGTGCCCTTTTTGGGGTGCGCCCACGCGCGGAAGGATGGGAGGAATCAGTGTGGATAGCTTGGTGAACGCGGCCTCGAAGGTAGTCGGCACCCGCCAGGTGCTCCGCGGGCTGAAGGCCGGTACCGTCCGAAGGGTGTATGTGGCCAACGACGCGGATACATATCTGTACCAGCAGGTGGTTCGCGCGGCGGAGGCCGCCGGGGCGCCCGTGGTGCGGGTTGCGTCCATGAAGGAGCTCGGACATGCCCTGGGGCTGCAGGTTTCCTGCGCCGCTGCCGGCATCAACGGGTAACATCACCAACGCCAATAAGTTTCCGAGGGTTGCGGAAATTTTTGGATATAATTTCAGGAGGTGCTTCCATGCCCACGATCAACCAGTTGATTCGTAAGGGTCGCGAGAAGGTTGCCAACAAGTCCACTGCGCCCATTCTGCAGGGCTGCCCGCAGAAGCGCGGTGTTTGCCTGAGCGTCAAGACCACGACGCCCAAGAAGCCCAACTCCGCCCTGCGTAAGATCGCCCGTATCCGTCTGACCAACTCCATTGAGGGTACCTGCTACATCCCCGGCATCGGCCACAACCTGCAGGAGCACAGCGTTGTGCTGATCCGCGGCGGTCGTGTGCGCGACCTGCCTGGTGTGCGTTACCACATCATCCGCGGCGCGCTGGATACCGCCGGCGTCGCCAAGCGTATGCAGGCCCGTTCCCTGTACGGCGCCAAGCGCCCGAAGAAGTAAGGCGATACGCCGGGACGTTCCATCCACCGCAGCCTGACACGGCGGCCTGAATGCCGTGGGGACAGGCGCTTGCCCTTGGAACCGGGTGAGCGGCGCTGTTTCCACACGCATGGCGCCATTTTCGGTCTTGAACGAGACCGGGACGCTTGATGCTGACTTGCGCCCGTTGGGAGAGGATGAGGACGCCATGGCGCGTTGCCCCACGTCGCAGAGAACATTTGGAATTTAGTAGGAGGGAATACTATGCCCCGTCGCGGTTTTGTACCCAAGCGCGAGGTGCTGCCGGATCCCGTACATGGGACCACGGTGGTGACCAAGCTGATTAACCAGATCATGCTGGATGGCAAGCGCGGTGTCGCGCAGGACGTCTGCTATACCGCCTTTGAGACCATCGCTGAGAAGACCGGCAAGGACGCCAACGAGGTGTTCCAGGCCGCGCTGAACAACGTGGCTCCTTCCCTGGAGTGCAAGGCCCGCCGCGTTGGCGGCGCCACCTACCAGGTGCCCCTCGAAATTCGCCCTGAGCGCCGCCAGACCCTGGCGCTGCGTTGGCTGGTGGAGTTCTCCCGCAAGCGCGGCGAGAAGACCATGGCCGAGCGCCTGGCTGCCGAGCTGATGGACGCCGCCAACAACACCGGCGCTTCCGTCAAGCGCAAGGAAGAAATGCACCGTATGGCCGAGGCCAACAAGGCTTTCGCTCATTACCGCTGGTAAGATACGGTCGCCGTATCTGTCCGCCGTAATTTGACGCTGTATCAGCTGAAAGGAGCAAATGCCAATGGCCCGCAGCCATCCCCTTGATCGAGTACGCAACATCGGTATCATGGCGCATATTGACGCCGGCAAGACCACGACCACCGAGCGTATTCTGTATTACACCGGCAGAACTCACCGCATCGGTGAGACCCATGAGGGTTCCGCCACCATGGACTGGATGGCCCAGGAGCAGGAGCGCGGCATCACCATCACCTCCGCCGCCACCACCTGCGTCTGGCATGACCCCCGTCAGCCCGAGAACCGGGACAAGACCTATCGTATCAACATCATTGACACCCCTGGTCATGTGGACTTCACCGTGGAGGTGGAGCGTTCCCTGCGCGTGCTGGACGGCGCTGTGTCCGTCTTCTGCGCCAAGGGCGGCGTCGAGCCCCAGTCCGAGACCGTGTGGAAGCAGGCCGAAACCTACAAGGTTCCGCGCATGGCTTACGTCAACAAGATGGACATCACCGGCGCGGACTTCTACCGCGTTGTGGCGATGATGAAGGATCGCCTCCACGCCAACGCCGTGCCGATCCAGCTGCCCATCGGCAAGGAAGATACCTTCCGCGGCATCATCGACCTGGTGCGGATGCGCGCCGAGGTCTACTATGATGACCTGGGCAAGGACGTGCGCGACGAGGACATCCCGGCTGACATGATGGAGCTGGCGGAGCAGTATCACGCCGAGCTGGTCGAGAAGGTTGCCGAGACGGACGAAGCGCTGATGGAGAAGTTCTTCGAGGGCGAGGAGCTCACCGAGGACGAGATCAAGAGCGCCATCCGCAAGGCCACCATTGCCTGCCAGATGAACCCCGTGTGCTGCGGCACCTCCTATCGCAACAAGGGCGTGCAGCCCCTGCTGGATAACGTGGTGGAGTACATGCCCTCTCCCCTCGATATCCCCGCCATCAAGGGCACCGATCCCAAGGATCCCGAGAAGGAAATGGAGCGCCATCCTTCCGACAGCGAGCCCTTCTCTGCCCTGGCCTTCAAGATCATGGTGGATCCCTTCGTGGGCAAGCTGGCCTTCTTCCGCGTGTACTCCGGAACCCTGAGCGCTGGCAGCTATGTGATGAACTCCACCAAGCAGAAGCGCGAGCGCATGAGCCGCATCATGATGATGCACGCCAACCATCGCGAAGAGGTGGATACCATCTACACCGGCGAAATCGGCGGCGCTGTGGGTCTGAAGGACACCACCACCGGCGATACCCTGTGCGATGAAGCCAATCAGATCATCCTGGAGTCCATGGAGTTCCCCGATCCCGTGATCGAGGTCGCCATTGAGCCCAAGACCAAGGCCGGTCAGGACAAGATGACCATGGCCCTGCTGCGTCTGGCTGAGGAAGACCCCACCTTCAAGACCTACACTAACCAGGAGACCGGTCAGACCATCATCGCCGGCATGGGCGAGCTCCATCTGGAGATCATCGTCGATCGTCTGCTGCGTGAGTTCAAGGTGGAGGCCACCGTGGGCAAGCCCCAGGTTACCTACAAGGAGACCATCCGCAAACATGCCCGCGCCGAGGGCCGCTTCATCCGTCAGACCGGCGGCCATGGCCAGTACGGTCACTGCTGGATCGAGCTGGATCCCCAGGAGGAGGGCAAGCCCTACGAGTTCGAGTCCCGCATCGTCGGCGGCGTGATTCCCAAGGAATTCATCGCCCCCATCGACCAGGGCATCCAGGAGGCGGCCAAGGCCGGCGGCCTGGCGGGCTTCGAGGTTGTGGCCTTCAAGGCCGCTGTGGTGGACGGCTCCTACCATGACGTGGACTCCTCCGAAATGGCGTACAAGATCGCTGCTTCCATGGCCTTCAAGGAGGCCCTGAAGAAGGCTGATCCCTGCCTGATGGAGCCCATGATGAAGGTAGAAATCATTGTGCCCGAGCAGTACATGGGCGACGTGATGGGCAACGTGTCCAGCCGTCGCGGCCGTGTGGACGGCATGGAGGCCCGCGGCGCGGATCAGATCATTCACGCGTATGTGCCCCTGTCCGAGATGTTCGGCTACACCACCGACCTGCGTTCCCGTACCCAGGGCCGCGGCATGTTCACCATGCAGTTCGACCACTACGAGGAAGTGCCCAAGTCCGTGGCGGAAAAGATCATCGGCCAGCGCGCCAAGGAGAACAACTGAGCCTGACGCCCCGCGGCGAATGGCATGACTTTCGCCCTCCCGGACGCTTTGAGGCTCCGGGCGGGCCGGATATGAAATTGATTGAGGAGGGAATTTTCCCATGGCTAAGGAGCGTTACGAGCGCAAAAAGCCCCACGTAAACATTGGCACGATCGGCCACGTTGACCATGGCAAGA